>JAFRIW010000056.1 GCA_017432565.1 Lachnospiraceae bacterium | reverse complement strand
TATATCCTGTTCCTCAGAGCACCCTGCCGGATGCTCTGTTTGTCATGCAGTTTTCAATGTCCTGAACTCTATCAATCCTGCAAGGCAGGAAATGATTACAATTGTGAATTTCGACCTTGACTTTTAATAGTCAGTCTTTCTTTATGTACAACAATCGAGCAGGTGTGTCTGCCTGCCCGATTGCGATCGCTTATGTCATGAATTCGTTGTCGTCCGGATCCGTTTTATTTATCACTGTCTGCGACTGCGTCTTCCGGCTTTTCGATCTGAACGATTGCTGATTTCTGCATCGGTATGCGGCAGTTCTTGTTATTGCCGAACTCAACAATCACGGTATCGTCCGTCTGGTCGATGACAATACCGTAAAAACCGGATGAGGTCAGAATGCTGTCTCCGATCGCGAGCGTCGAGAGCATGTTCGCTTTTTCGCGCTGTTCCTTGCGCTGCGGACGGATCATGAAGAAATAAAAGAAAGCAATCAGCGCAACAATGTACAGTACCATGACGCCTGCGCCCATTGCACCACCCTGTGTCAGTACAAAATTCATTCCGATAAACCTCCGTATTCAAATAGTTAGAACGCACCTATCATACAACAAAAACCATATTGCTTACAAGTTGTTTTAACCGCGAATCCGTCCGCGCTCTTATTGCTCTTCCGAAAGCTCCGAAAGCTTTCTCTTCCGGTATGCTTCAAAGCATCCGGCATCCAGGGCATCGCGGATTTCCTGCATCAGGTGATTGTAGAAATAAAGATTGTGCATGACGCAGAAGCGCAGTCCCAGTGCCTCATCCGCCTTCATCAGGTGGCGCAGGTATGCCCTTGAGTATCCGGCCCGGCACACGGGGCATCCGCAGCCTTCGTCGATCGGCTTTAAGTCCGTCTCGTAGCGCGCATTGCGGATCCGGACCGTTCCGTGATCCGTGTACAGATTGCCGTGCCGGCCGTTGCGGCTGGGATAGACACAGTCGAAAAAGTCAATTCCCCGGTAAACGGCTTCGATAATATTGGCGGGGGTGCCGACGCCCATCAGATACGTGGGTTTGTCCTTCGGCAGGTCCGGCACAGTGTTTTCAATGACCGAATACATCTGCTCGTGTGTCTCTCCGACCGCCAGACCGCCGATGGCATAGCCGTCCAGTTCCATCTCCGAAATGGCTCTGGCGTGATCGGTCCGGATGTCCTGATATACGGCGCCCTGATTGATTCCGAACAGCAGCTGTTCCCGGTTGACGGTGTCCTCCAGTGCATTCAGGCGCTTCATCTCCGCCTGGCAGCGGGCGAGCCACCTCGTGGTGCGCGCTACCGACTGCTCCACGTAGGAGCGCTCTGCGAGCGCCGGCGGGCATTCATCGAAGGCCATGGCGATGGTGGAACCCAGATTGGACTGAATCTGCATGCTCTGTTCCGGGCCCATGAAAATGCGGGCTCCGTCGATGTGTGAGCGGAAGGTGACACCCTCCTCTTTGATCTTCCGCAGGTCGGACAGGGAGAAGACCTGAAATCCGCCGGAATCGGTGAGAATCGGCCGGTCCCATCTGGTGAAGTTGTGGAGTCCGCCCATCTGATGGATTTTCTGATCTCCGGTCCGCACGTGCAGATGATAGGTGTTGCACAGCATGACCTGCGTGCCGATGGATCTCAGATCGCCTGCGGACAGGCCGCCCTTGATGGCGCCCGCCGTGGCCACATTCATGAAAACCGGCGTCTCGATCACGCCGTGTACGGTTGTCATTCTGGCCCGCTTGGCCAGTCCTTCCTGTTTCAGCAGTTCATATTTCATCAGCAATTCAGCTCCGGTAAAAATCAATCAGTCTGTCAGCCCGCGCGCCGACACCGCGGATCAGGGCGTCTGCCAGCACCAGGGCACACATGGCTTCCACGACGACGACTGCTCTGGGTACGATGACCGGATCGTGGCGTCCGGCCAGTGTCAGTTCCGTGTCCTGCCCTTCGTCCGTCACGGTCTCCTGCGGCCGGAAAATGGAAGGGGTCGGCTTGAAGGAAGCTCTGACCAGAATATCCGATCCGTCCGAGATGCCGCCGAGAATACCGCCCGCGTGGTTGCTCGTCTTCCGGACCGATCCGTCCTCACCCATTCTGAAGGCATCGTTGAATTCATGGCCGCATTTTGCCGCACAGGCACAGCCGTCCCCGATTTCGACGGCCTTGACGGCGCCGATAGACATGACGGCCTTCGCGAGTTCCGCGTCCAGCTTGTCAAAAACCGGCTCGCCGATTCCGGCGGGCACACCGCTTATTCTGCATTCGATCACGCCGCCCGCGGAGGTCTTCTGCTCCTTGCAGCCCTCCAGAAAGGCAACGGTCTTTCTGTCCGCTTCCTCATCCGGCATGCCGGTCATGGTCCGGAGCCGCAGCTCCGGATTCAGTCCCTCCGGCGTCAGGCACGCGGGGCTGATTTCAACCGGTCCGATGGAACGGGTGTAAGCGGTTACGGTAATTCCCATCTCAGAGAGAAGTTTCAGACAGACGGCGCCTGCCGCGACTCTTCCGGCTGTCTCTCTGCCGGAGGAGCGGCCGCCGCCCCGGTAATCCCTGAAGCCGTATTTCTGATCGTAAGTGTAATCGGCGTGGCCGGGGCGATAGGTGTGCGCCACATTGCTGTAGTCGGATGATCGCTGCGAGGTATTCTCCATCAGCAGCATAATCGGGGTCCCGGTGGTCCTTCCTTCGAAGACACCGGAGAGAATCCGCACGCGGTCCGCTTCACTGCGCGCTGTCGTGATGTGGGAACGGCCGGGCTTTCTGCGGTCCAGATAAGGCTGAATGTCCCCTTCCGACAATTCCATGCCTGCCGGGAAGCCGTCGAGAATGGCGCCGACGGCCTCGCCGTGCGACTCCCCGAAGGTGGTGACCCGGATTGCGGTTCCATATGAAGATCCTGCCATATTTTGCTCCTTCAGAATACTTAGTCTTCCAGCTGATCATCCGTAAGCCGGTGGAAAATGATACAGTTGGGCTGATCAATTTTTATTTCCTTTCCGTGCATGATCAGCAGACCTTTGTCGAGATCCGTACTGAAAAAGGTCATGGTGCTTGATTCATGGTTTAAGGAAACCAGGTGACGGTTGTCCGGGAACAGGGCCGCATCCTTCGGATATTCGCCGCTGATCGGAAGGCACAGCACTTTGGTCAGCAGTCCGCTCTCCTGATCAATCCGGTAGACAATCACGGAGTTGTCGCCTGCATTCGAGCTGACAAGATAGCGGAAATCTTCAGAAAGATTCAGTGCACTGGCGGCGGACACATTGGCGTGATAATCATTCAGCGTGGAGATCTGCTGAATTTTTTCAAATTCCGGTTCGCCGTCCTCGTCCCTGTATGAGAATACCTCGATCATATTCTTCTGTTCGTAGACCACATACATGAACCGTCCGTCCTCGGAGAACTTGATGTGGCGCGGTGCCGACTCCAGCTCGCCGTGGACAATATCGATCTGCCGGAGTTTTCCGTTTACGGGATTCAGCCGGTAGACACAGATGTGATCCAGTCCCAGATCCGCGGCGCACAGATAATGATTGTCGCGCGTCATTTTGACACACTGCACATGCGGGCGGAAGTTGCGTTCCGCAACGCTTCCGAGACCCCGATGGAAAATTTCGTCGGTGATCTCCCCGATGGAACCGTCCTCCAGGAGCCTTAAGACCGTTATTTTTCCGTCGTGATAGCCGGAGACAAAAAGAAACCGGTCCGTGTAATCCGTGGACAGATAAGATCCGCGCATGCCGTTGATCGAAGCGCGGTTCATCGTGACCAGATTGCCGCCCTTTCCGATCCGGTAGCTCTCGACGCCGAAATCCGTAATGGAATAAAGAAACCGGCGGTTATGCGAGATGGTCACATAGGAAGAATTGGAGATGACCACCTTCTCTTTTTCGGAAAGGCGCCCCTCCTCGAGATCAACATCGTAGACCCGGATTCCGTAGTGGTCCTTCTGCTGCATTGTATAGGACGACACATAGGCAACATACTGATTCTTTTCCATAACAAGACAATCCTTTTAGTTAATCCCGGTTTCCGGCTCCCCTGACTGCGAGCCGGTTGATCAGCGCTGCATTATATCCCGCGCCGTACCCGTTGTCGATGTTGACGACACTGATCCCGTTGGCGCAGGAGTTGATCATGGTCAGCAGCGCGGAGACGCCGCCGAAGGAGGCGCCGTAGCCGACCGAGGTGGGCAGCGCGATGAGCGGCACGTTCACGAGTCCGCCGAGCACACTGATCAGTGCACCCTCCATGCCGGCCGCCGCCACGACACAGTTGGCGGACCGCAGATCATCGAGCCTTGAAAGAACGCGGTGGATCCCGCTGACACCGATATCATAAATCCGGATGACCTTCGCACCGAAATACTCCGCCGTCTCAGCCGCCTCTTCCGCCGCAGGCAGATCCGCGGTCCCGGCGCTGGCAACCGCGATGCATCCGATTCCCTCGCGCTCCGGCACACACTTCAGAATCCGGCTGACCGGGTTGTAGGTCACGCCCGGAATCACTTCGCAGACTGCTTCCGCCTGCTCAGCGTTTGCGCGCGTCCCGAATACTTCTCCGTTTTCTTCATAAAGCCGCAGAAAGATTGCTTTCAGCATATCCAGGGGCTTGCGCTCGCAGAAAACCACCTCCGGAAATCCCGTCCGGACCTGCCGGTGCAGGTCCAGCTTGGCAAAATCAAGATCCTCGAAGGGCGCGCGGACAAAGAAATGCTCCGCCTCTTCGATGGTCATGCTTCCGTCTTTTACTTTCTGAAGAACCTCTTTTGCATTCATCGCCAGCTCTCCCGTTCTGCCCGGGTCAGTCCTTCGTTCATGGAACCGGTGCGATAGCCGGTCACGTCCAGTGAAGTGTAGATAAACCCGATCTCCTTAAAACGCTGTGCAATCAATTCCCGGTTTTCCAGAATCCGGGCAAAATCCTGCGGCAGGACCTCAATTCTCGCCAGATCCCCCGCTTCCTCCTGATGAATCCGGACGCGCTCCTGCTCGATCCCGAGACCGCGCAGGACATCTTCCGCCTGTTCCACCATGGAAAGCTTTTCAGCGGTGATGGTCTGACCGTAGCAGAAACGGGTCGCGAGGCACGCATAGGAAGGTTTTTCGGCAAAGGGGAGCCCGAGCATTCTGTGAAGCTGCCGGATCTCCTGTTTCGTCAGGCCCGCTTCCTTCAGCGGAGAGCGGATGCCCATCTCGGCGAGTGCCTTCATGCCGGGCCGGTAATCTCCCGAGTCGTCCGCATTGGTGCCGTCCGCAAGATAAGCACAGCCGTGCTCAGCCGCCGCCTCCTTCAGAGAGGAAAACAGCGCATGCTTGCACAGATAGCAGCGGTTCTTCGGATTCTCCCGGTAGCCTTCCGCATCCATTTCATGCGACTCGATCAGAATCTGCCGGATGCCTTCGCTTCTGCAGAACTCGACCGCTTCTTCCCGTTCCCACCTGGGAAAAGCCGGAGACACAGCCGTAAAGGCCAGCGCCTCGTCTCCGAGAACATCGTGTGCCGTCTTTAAGAGCAGGACGGAATCCACGCCGCCCGAGAAAGCGACTGCCACGCGTCCCGCATCCGTCAGAATCTGCTTCAGGACTGCATATTTGTTTAAAATGTCCTCATTCATGATCATCCCCGTACCTGTCCCTCTCCTTCAATCAGATACTTGTAGGAGGTCAGCTCGGCGAGTCCCATCGGGCCTCTGGCGTGGAGTTTCTGTGTGCTGATGCCGATTTCGGCGCCAAAGCCGAACTCAAAGCCGTCCGTAAACCGTGTCGATACATTGACATAGACACAGGCGGAATCGATCTGTTTCAGAAAAGCTTCGGCAGCTTCCCGGTTTTCCGTGATAATGCAGTCCGAGTGACCGGTGTGATACCGGTTGATGTGGTCGATCGCCTCCTGCACGGAGGAGACGGTTTTCACGGAAAGGATATAGTCCAGATATTCTTTTCCGAAATCCTCTTCCGCCGCCGGGACAGCATCCGGCAGATATGCAATCGACTTCTCGTCCGCCCGCAGCTCCACACGGTTCTTCACCGCCTCGGACAGAAGCGGCAGGAAAGCATCCAGGATCTGTTCGTGAACCACAAGAGACTCCGCCGCGTTGCAGACACTGACGCGCTGTGTCTTGGCATTCAGAATGATCGGAATAGCCTTCTGAAGATCGGCGTCCTTATCGACATAGATCATGCAGTTTCCTGCGCCGGTCTCTATGACGGGGATCCGGCTGTTTTCCACCACCGTGCGGATCAGTCCCGCACTGCCGCGCGGGATCATGATATCGACGTATTCACGCATCTGCATGAATTCGGCAGCCGCCTGGCGGCTCGGAATATCAATGAGCTGTACGGCCTGCTCAGGAATTCCGCATTCCGCAAGCGCCGTTTTCAGCACTTTTGTGATGGCCCGGTTTGACTCAATTGCATCACTGCCGCCCTTCAGAACGGACACATTCCCGGATTTAAAGCACAGGGCAAAAGCATCCGCGGTCACATTGGGCCTGGATTCATAGATGATTCCGATGACGCCGATGGGAACTCTCACCTTGCGGATCTTCATGCCGTTCGGGCGCTCAAAACTGTCCAGCACTTCGCCCAGCGGATCCGGAAGCTCTGCGACCTGTTCAAGTCCGAGTGCGATCTGGTCAATCCGCTCCGATGTGAGCTTCAGCCGGTCGACCATCACTTCCCGCATGCCGCTCTGAAGAGCTGCCGCGATGTCCTGTTCATTTGCTTTCAGGATCTCGTCGGACCGCTCCTTTAAAAGGGCCGCAGCCCGCATCAGCGCACGGTTCTTTTCTTCTGTGGTAAGTGCCTGGACCGCATATTTTACGCCGGCTGCCTCACGGCACAGCTGTTCCACATATGCTCTCATTTCCGATTCCTGCATATTGCACCTGCCTTTCTGAATCATCCGGAATCTTCTCCGCCCCATCGGCGGAGCATCAGTGAATCACTTCCTCGGCCGTCAGGATCAGATCCATCTTCACATCCTGTTCCGTGCAGGGAATTTCGGGAAGAATCTGCCCGGTAAAAGCATAACCGATTTTCATACATTTATGGAAGCCGGAAAGGAAACGGTCATAGTATCCTTTCCCTCTTCCGAGCCGTCCGAGACTGTGGTCAAAGGCCAGTCCCGGTACGATAACCAGGCACTGCTGCGCGCTCTCCAGCGAGTCATGAAGGCTGTAAGGGAAAACGGCGGCCGGATTGCCCTCCGGCTCCTGAATGCCCATGGCGCCGCTCTTTAATTCCGACAGCTCCTGCAGGCGGAAGAACTCCATCCGCTCTCCGAGAATTTTCGGAACATACACCTTTTTCTGGTCCCGCAGCGCTTTTTTGATCAGCTCCCGCGTGTCCGGCTCTTCCGGCGTACTGACATAGACGAGAATGGAACGGCTGTTGACATACAGGTCCGAGTCCGTCAGCATCTTCATCAGCGTTCTGCTCTGTGCACTGCGGTCCTTCTCGGGGATCTGACGCAGAATTGCCGCCGCTTCTTCTCTGAGATTCTGTTTCTGTTCTGCTGTTTCCATGTCGATATTCGTTTCCTTTCAGCTTCAGGCCGGGCGCTGCCCGCCTTTTCTTCAGTCACTTACAGGTGCGTACCGCACCGCAATTTTCTCCGCAATCCGGATTCCGTCCATGGCCGCCGACATGATTCCGCCCGCATATCCGGCCCCTTCTCCGCAGGGATACAGACCTCGCAGCCCCGTGCTCTCACAGTCTTCGTTCCGCACAATCCGGACCGGACAGGATGTCCTGCTCTCCAGTCCTGCGACCAGTGCGTTCTCCGCGTACCCCGGAATGTGCCGGTCAAAAGCCCGCATTCCCTCGCAGAAATCCCAGTTCAGCGCATCCGGAAGCAGCTTGTGCACCGGCGCGATCCGACAGGCTCCCCTGATCTGAGGAAGCCGGGTCTCTTCTGATTTTGCCTCGTTCTCCGCGCCGCCCTGTTCAGAAATTCCTTTTTCAAAATCCGGATAGGACTCGATCGGAATGGCACCTCTGCCAAGCCGGTAACACTCCTCTTCGAGCTTTTCCTGAAATGCCATGCCCGAGAGCGGATGATCAGAGCCGAAGTCCGCGCCGCCGACTGTCATGACGATCGCGCTGTTGGCATAGCCCGAGTCCCGCGCGTAGTCGCTCATGCCGTTGACACACAGGCGGCCGGGCTCGGAGGAGGCATTGACGACATATCCGCCGGGACACATGCAGAAGCTGTATACGCCCCGCCCGGAGGCGGCTTTCGCCGTCAGCTTATAGCTGGAAGCTTCCAGGTGAAGCCGCTGCATTTCCTGCGGCGCGCTGACGCCGTATTGGGCAAAATCGATCAGGCTCTGCGGGTGGATGACCCGGAAACCGACCGCAAAGGCTTTCTGCTCCATCGGAATCCTGTCCGCATAAAGCTGCCGGATGGTGTCCCGCGCGCTGTGACCGGGCGCCAGTACAACGACAGACGCCGGCAGGATCTCCCTGTCATTGATCCGGACGCCCCGGACCGCTCCGCCGCTCATCTCAAGGCCTGTCACCTCCGCCTGATACCGGATGTCTCCGCCTGCTTCCAGAATTGCCCTGCGAAGGCGGATGATCACGGTCCTGAGTCGGTCTGTCCCGATATGAGGCCTGCCCTCATACAGAATCTCCTCCGGCGCGCCGAATTCGACGAAGCGCCGTAAAATCTCTTCCGAGCGCCCGTCCGGATCATTTACCAGCGTCGTCAGCTTTCCGTCGGAAAAAGTGCCTGCCCCGCCTTCTCCGAACTGGCAGTTGGAGGCCGGGTCGAGTACGCCCGTTTTCCAGAACTGCCCGACATCCTGTGTCCGCTCTTCCACAGGTTTCCCCCGCTCGAGAAGAACCGGCCGGTAGCCGTGTTCGGCCAGATACAGCGCACAGAACAGGCCCGCCGGTCCCGCGCCGATCACGACCGGGCGTTCCGGAAGAATCCCGGTGCCGGACGCAGGGAAGCTGTAAATCCGCGGCGATGCGATGACGGCGCGCCGGTCTTTACTGCGCTGAAGTGCCTTTCTTTCCGTCTCCGGGTCTTTCCCGGTGACAATATCCACTGTATAGACATCCAGAAGCTGCGGCTTTTTCCGTGCGTCCACGGAATGCCGGACGATCATCATCTCCAGAAGCGGCAGCCCCTTCGGAAGCATACGCTCTGCTTTGCGCCTGAGTGCGGTCTGATCTGAGCCGCAGGGCAGATTGATCTGTGAAATTCTGATCAAAGCGCGCTCCTTTCGTCTTGTGCCTGTGCTGCCGCCCTGCCGCAGACCGCCCCGCTGCACATGGCAAAGGTCAGATTATAGCCTCCGCAGAGCCCGTCCACATCCAGCAGTTCTCCGCACAGGTACAGGCCTTTGCGGGAGACAGCCTCCAGATTTTCGGTAAGGCCGCTCATACTGACACCGCCGGCGGTCACCTGTGCGTCCTCATAACCGCCGGTTCCGGTAATCCGGACCCGGAAGGATTTGATCTGCATCAGCAGATCTTCAATCTCCTGCGGGTGCAGTTTTCTTGCCCTGCGCTCTTCCACCTGACCGGCACTGCGGATGATCATCGAGGCGGCGCCGGGATGAATCATTCCGAAAAACAGTTCCGAGAGCATGGGATTTTCCTCAGGAACACGCTTCATTCTTTCCCGGATCTGCCGCAAAAGCTGCTCATGACTCACCTCCGGGGCAAAATCGATCACGACAAAAGTTTCCCGGCCCTTACGGATCAGTGCGGCGGCGGGATGAGAAAGCTGAAAAATCACAATCCCGGAAAGCCCCTTTCGGGTCAGCTGAAGTTCACCCGCCTCCTCACGGACTTTTTCCGTTCCGTCATACAGCGAGACGGCGGCTGTGCAGCGGACGCCGTCCGCCGCGTTCAGTCCTGCACAGTCTGTCTTCAGATAAGTCAGAGCCGGAAAACATGCGGTCACCGTAAGGCCCATCTGTCCGGCCAGCTCATAGCCGTCCCCTTCGCAGCCCAGATTCCTGCCGGCCAGTCCGCCGCAGGAAAGGATCACGCGCTCCGCCCGGAATTCTCTTCCGTCCTCCGCCCTCACAACATAACCTGTTCCTTCGGTGCGGATTCCGCGGATTCTTGTGTCTGTCAGAATCTGTACCTTTTCTTTTTCCAGTTCGCGCTCAAACAGTCCGGCGATGGTCTCCGCACGGTCCGTGAGAGGATATATCAGGTTTCCTCTGCTGTGCAGGAAGACGCCGCGCTCCTCGAAAAAGGCACGAAGCTCCTGCGGGGAAAATTTCCCGAAAACCGGCATCGGATCTGACGATCCGACGCTGAAATAATGCTCCGGAAGAATTTCAAGGTTGGACAGATTGCATCGGCCGTTTCCGGTTACGCGGATTTTTGCGCCGATGCGGGAAGAAGACTCCAGGAGCAGTATGCGGGTATCCGCGGCGGGTCGGTTCATTGCCGCAGACAGTGCCGCCATGCAGCCGGCTGCACCCGCTCCGACAACTGCGATTGTTCTGCTCATAGATGAAGCACCTCCGCCAGGTCCCTGAGCAGCGCGCCGCCCGGGATCCGGTCCAGATTGCGGAAATCCGCCACCTTCAGAAGGACCGACATCACAAAGTACAGAATCAGGTATACGATCAGGCAGATCAGAAAGACCGGGAACGGCGAGATTTTGCCCGTCATCAGTTCAGACAGCAGATAGACAACCAGTCCTGATGCCGCGCAGCACAGAATATTGCCGATCAGACGACGGATCGGTTCGCCGAGATATAAAAGCCGGACAGTCTGACGGCTCATGACGGCAAAAGCGGTCAGGGCCGCCGCAATTCCTGTCAATAGACAGGGAAAAACGGCTCCCACCCCCATCTGTGCCTTAAAGGTCAGCAGGACGCACAGGCCGGTCTGAAGGACCAGTCCGGCGCCGAGTCCGATGTAAATATCCCTCTCTCTGCCGGATTCAAGCAGGACAAACATGAAAAGGAACAGAAAGCCGCCGAAATAGATGCAGGCGCCGCCCCACTGCAGTCCCGAAATCAGTTCCGGGGAAGGATCCGGCGCGAGCATGCCCGCGATCGGCGCGGCCGCCGCGGAGACAAACATGGAGACCGCCGCGGCTTCATAGCGATAAAGCCTGATCAGGACTCTTCCGCGGTTCCGGAAAGCACTGTGCTCATCCCGCACATTTGCGGCTGCGGCATCTCTGGTCATCCGGATGAACGGAATCAGTATCAGAAAACGGATCGTATAAATCAGCGCGAGGCCGCGGCCGTAAAAGCTGCCGGCGGCTTCAAAATCCGGATTCGAAAGGAGTGCAAGCCGGACATCCGTCACCACCCAGAGCGAATACAGCAGCGCAAAGAGCCAGTACGGCCCGGAACACGAAATAAAGAGCCGGCGGACACCGCTTCGCTCCTCTTCATAGCCGAAGAAATTAGGCCTGCCGTACTTCCTGGTCATGGCTCTGCGGCCGATCAGGCATAAAACGGTCAGAATCAGAAGAATCGTCAGCGAAACCGCGGACTGGGACAGCATTGCTCCCGCCGCCCCGTAGATCGCGCTGTATCGGGGAACGCGAAGCAGCGCACTGACTTTTTCACCGTATGCGCTGTATCTGGAAGTAAAGAGAAAACCTGCGATGACAGTGAGTGCACTGTAGACATAACAGACAGCTTCGGCAGCCCGGTCCATTTCCAACGCGTACAGATATCCGCGCAGCACGCCGGAAACAGAAGAAAACAGGATTGCGGGCGCCATTGCGGCTATCACAAGATAGACGTCTGCCTCCCCGGCGGCGAAGACGGCAAGCAGTCTGGAGCCGAGAAAAAAGGCGGCGGCAAGTACAACACCGGTCAGCAGGGAGAAAAGAAAGGCAACCTCAAAAAAGCGCATGGCATCCGCGGTCCGCCCCTGACGCATCCGGGGCGCCATCACCATACGAACGGCGCGGGCATGTCCCTCAAAGAAGATCATGAAACATATAAGATACAGCTCGGCAGCGGCGCACAGATACCCCGCTCCCTCTGTCTGGATCATATTCGTCAGCGGAATCCGAAAAAAAGAAAGTACCGCCGCCAGGATCAGAATCGCTGCATAGGAGCGATCGATCCTGATTCTGGACCTTCCGGCCATTTATTCTCTCCTTATACCCAAATTCTGAAGAGCCGTCTCCTGCTTCTGCTCCATGACCCGTGCTTCCTCTTCCGTCATGTGATCATATCCGCACAGATGCAGCGTCGAGTGTGCTACAAGAAAAGCGAATTCACGCTTCAGGCTGTGTCCGTAATCGGCTGCCTGCTGTTCCATGTGCGGTTTGCTGATCACAATGTCACCCAGCATCAGTTCACCGGTCTCCGGATCAAAGGCGCCGGCAGGATCCTCCTGCGCCGCAGTAAAGCAGGATGGCTGAGGAAGGGACAGGTTCGGAAAGGACAGGACGTCCGTCGCCCGGTCAATCTCTCTGTAGGTGCGGTTCAGCTCCCGGATCTCATCATCATCCGTCAGGGTCAGCCCGACCTGCACATCATACGGACACGCCTCCAGCCGGAGAACCTCCCGCACGACCTGCCTTGCGGTCACGGTCAGGGAAAACTCTCCGTCCCAGGGCACATTTCTGACTGTAATGATATGAACCTTTCCCATCTTCTTCCTTCAGATATGTTTTCTGCCGCTCTTTTCGTTTTTTCTGGCGCGGCTTACCTGTTCATATTCTTCGTAGGCTTTGACAATTTTCTGTACAAGCGGATGCCGGACAACGTCCCGCGCATCCAGTGTGATAAAGGCCAGGCCTTCAATCTTTTTTCTGGAAAGAATCCGCGTGGCGACATCCAGACCTGAAGCAGAGCCCGGTGAGAGATCCTTCTGTGTCGCATCTCCCGTGATGACCGCGTGCGAACCGAAGCCGAAACGTGTCAGGAACATTTTCATCTGCTCCGGCGTCGTGTTCTGCGCCTCGTCCAGAATAATATAAGCGTTGTTCAGCGTCCGGCCTCTCATATAAGCCAGGGGCGCCACTTCAATCAGACCCTTCTCCATGTTCTGCTGCGTGCGCTCTGCTCCCATGATCTGGAACAGCGCGTCATAGAGCGGCCGCAGATACGGATCGACCTTGCTCTGCAGATCGCCGGGCAGGAATCCGAGCTTTTCACCCGCTTCGATCGCGGGACGGGTCAGGATAATCCGTTCGACTTCCTTGTTCTGAAACGCGGTGATCGCCATCGCCATGGCAAGAAACGTCTTGCCGGTTCCGGCGGGGCCGTTCGCGAAGACAATCTCATTATTGCGGATTGCCTGGACATAGCGTTCCTGGCCGAGCGTCTTGGGTTTGACCGGTTTTCCGTTCACAGTGTGGCAGATCAGGTCTGAATCGATCTGTGTAAGCAGATCATCGGAACTCTCCCGCCGCATATCCAGCGCGTAGTCCACATTCTGCTCATAGATCTCTCCGCCGCGCGCGGCCAGCGATGCGAGCTGGTTCATGACTTTGACCGCTTCCCGCACATCCTGTTCCGCCCCGGAAACACGGACGGCGCCGTCCCGGTCGACGATCGTCACGTTCAGGTCCCGTTCGATTTTGCCGATGTGCGCGTCATATTCTCCGAATATTGCCCGCTGCACATCGGCACTGTAATCCAGTTGAATTGTCATATTTACTCTCTGCCGGATAAATAATCGTCAATTCCCTTTGCTGCGGCCTTGCCGGCTCCCATGGCCAGAATAACCGTTGCAGCGCCGGTCACGGCATCTCCGCCGGCGTAAACGCCTTCTTTGGTCGTCTTACCGAAATCATCCAGAGAGACAATACCGCCTCTGCGCGTGACCTCGAGGCCTTCGGTTGTGGACTTGATCAGCGGATTCGGGCTGGTTCCGAGAGACATGATGACACAGTCGCATTCCACATGATAGCGGCTGCCTTCCACCTCCACGGGGGAACGTCTGCCGGAAGCATCGGGCTCGCCCAGCTCCATCTTTACCAGATCAATGCCGTTGACCCAGCCATTCTCATCAGCCGTAATCTCAACGGGATTGGTCAGCAGATCGAAGATGATGCCTTCCTCTTTCGCGTGATGAACTTCTTCCTTTCTGGCAGGAAGCTCCTCTTCACCTCTGCGGTAGACAACATGTACTTCCGCACCCAGGCGCAGCGCGGTTCTGGCCGCATCCATGGCAACGTTTCCGCCGCCGACGATGATCGCCTTCTTCGCCCGCATGATCGGTGTGCGCGCATCTTCGCGGAACGCGCCCATCAGATTGCTTCTCGTCAGATATTCATTGGCGGAGAAAACACCCAGGGACTGCTCTCCGGGAATATGCATGAATCTGGGAAGGCCGGCGCCGGTTCCGACAAACACAGCATCAAAGCCTTCTTTGGTGAGCAGATCGTCAACCTTGCACGTTCTGCCGATGACGACGTCTGTCTCAATCTCAACGCCCAGATTCCGGACGTTCTCGATTTCCTTTTCCACAACCTTCTGCTTGGGCAGACGGAATTCCGGAATGCCGTAGGCAAGTACGCCGCCGGCTTTATGGAGAGCTTCGAAAATCTTCACCTCATAGCCGAGCTTTGCCAGATCGCCCGCACAGGTCAGTCCCGCAGGACCTGCCCCGATGACGGCGACACGCTTTCCGTTCTTTTCTTTCGCACCTTCCGGACGGATTCCCATCTCGCGCGCGGTGTCGGCGACATAGCGCTCCAGCTTGCCGATGGAAATCGCCTCACCTTTGATGCCGCGGATACATTTGCCCTCGCACTGGGATTCCTGCGGGCAGACACGGCCGCAGACAGCGGGAAGGGAACTGGACTCACTGATCACGGCATAAGCGCCCGGAACATCGGATTCCTTCACCTTCGCGATGAATCCGGGGATATTGATGCTGACAGGGCAGCCCTGTACACACATCGGATTTTTGCAGTTCAGGCATCTGGAAGCCTCTGCTTCCGCTTCTTCTTTATTGTAACCGAGACAGACTTCTTCGAAATTCGTCGCGCGGACCTTCGGATCCTGCTCGCGCACCGGTACCTTCTTCATCATATCGACTGGCATTTTCCTACCTCACTTTTATTCAAATCTACGAAACCGGAATGCTGTATATCAGAAAGCGGGCTTCAGCCGCAGTTTCCGCAGCCGCCGTGGTGCGTTTTTCCTTCCTGATAAGCAAGGAGCATTCTTCCCTCTTCCGTCTTGTAAAGGCGCGTGCGCTGCATCGCCTGGTCAAAATCAACCTTGTGGCCGTCGAATTCCGGTCCGTCCACGCAGGCGAATTTCACTTCGCCGCCCACCATCAGACGGCAGGCGCCGCACATGCCGGTTCCGTCCACCATAATGGTATTCATGGAAACCACGGTGGGGATGCCGAGCTTTTCAGTCAGCTGGCAGGCAAATTTCATCATGATCATCGGTCCGATTACGACCACCAGATCGTAGCGCTTTCCTTCGTCCCAGAGCTGCTGCAGAGCGACACAGACATTTCCGTGAATGCCTCTGGAGCCGTCGTCGGTCGCAATGTAAAGGTGATCGGAGACCGCTGCCATTTCGTCGAGCAGAATCAGAATGTTTTCAGAGCGCGCACCCTGAATACAGTCTGCCAGGCATCCCTGCTCCTTCAGCCACTTGAGCTGCGCATAGACAGGTGCGGTTCCGACGCCGCCCGCGATGAAAAGGATCTTCTTGTTTCTGAGTTCTTCGTTCGGAAGCAGAGTCAGATCGGAGGGATTTCCGAGCGGTCCGACAAAATCCGCAAAGCAGTCGCCCACATTCAGGTCTGCCATCCTGGACGTCTCAGCACCGACAGTCTGCAGAACGATCGTAACGGTTCCCGCATCCTTGTCATAATCGCAGATTGTCAGGGGAATCCGCTCACCGTCCGCGTCGACACGGACGATCAGGAACTGACCCGGCAGCGCGCTTTCGGCGATCCGGGGCGCTTTCACATCCATCAGGTAGATGTTCGGCGCAAGAAGCTCTTTTTTAACAATTTCAAACATAATCGTTACCTCCTCCTGCCTTACTTCCTACTGTTTTTTCATAATAGAATACTCTCTCAGCCCCTTCTTTTCAACTTTTTCCGGGGCATCGCTTTATCCGATCGGGACCAGAATTCCGCTGACATCCATATAATTGACGGTGCCGTTCGCAATATTGACGGCGAAACGGCGCGTCGTGGCGGTCACATTTCCGTACAGATCCGTGATATATTCCTCATAGATGTAATAGGTTCCGTAGCCGCTGAGCTGCTCTGTCTTTGTGTAGCGGTAGCTGACCATGGCTGTACCGCCCGGGACCGTACCGTTTACGTCAATGATCTCCTGCCGGTTGATCATCGCAATCAGAATGTGATTGATCCCGTCCTCAACGGACAGATTGGCCTTTGGCTTCAGCCGGTATGTCACCTCCGTGATCTCTCCGGAGATGCCCAGATGACCATAGGCGATAAACCGGAAGGTCGTTGTTCCGATCGGCATCTGGATGGGCCGGACATATTGCGTGCTTTCCTCAGTCGGATCACTGCCGTCAGTTGTGTAATAGACGGTCTCTCCTTCGGGAACCACCACCGTAATCAGTGTGGCCCGTTCATAATCCCCTTCTGCCGTCAGCACCTTCGGCGCTTCGGGGACCGTCGTCGAAATAACATAGGAACGGCTCACTGACGGACTGCCTGCCCCGTAACGGTTCACCGTCACGGCGCGGAGCTCATAGGAACCGGGCTTCAGCTCAACAGGCTTACGGTAAAGCAGACTGCGGGTTGATGGTTCCGTTCCGTCCAGCGTATAGAAAATACTGGTGCCGGCCGGTGCCTGAATACTGACGGTCAGCTGATCTTCATATTCGCCGGAGTCCATATCAATTTCCGGTGCGGGAGCGGTATAATCCGCATAACGCAGCAGGACTGACGGATCCTCACAGACGGCGAGGCGCTCAGCGATCACTTCGTACTCACCGGCTGCGGACAGGACATGGATCATGGCATCGTAGATCTCTTTGCGGTCATCTCTGTCCAGATCCTCTCTTTCCAGAAAACTGCAGAGCATCTCGTCCGCTTCTGTGTAATTTCTCGCTTCCACAAGATAGTCCGCCTTCAGCAGAGCGAGCCGCACTTCATCCGCTCCTTCCAGCTCCGCGGCCTGGTCAATCAGTTCCGCGGCTTCCTCGTAATCTCCGGCGGCAGCGCTGTCATATGCGCGTCCGACATAATAAGCGGCGGAGTGAAGCCGGTTGTACTGGTAAAAGGAAGCTGCGCCCGCCGTACACAGAAGAAGCGCAGCCGCAATGATCAGCGTGCGCTTTCTTTTTGCGGCCCGCCGCTGCTGCTCCTGCTCCTCTCTGCGCTGCTTTTCCTCCAGAATCTGTTCCCTGCGCTCCAGTTCACGCTGCTTCCTGGCTTCCCGGGAGAGCTCATCCGTGATGGTGCTCATGGTCTCATTGATTTTCTGCTCGATCTGAGAATCATAATCCGGAACGATTTTGATTTCATGCGAACAGTTCTCGCAGAACAGGCTTCCCTCTTCAATTGTATTTCCGCAGTTCGGACAAATCATAATTCTGCACTGTCCACACAGTTTTTCATCAGCATGGCCACTGTCATCGGGCCGACGCCGCCGGGCACCGGTGTGATGGCGTCTGCCACGGCGGATACCTGGTCAAAATCCGTATCTCCGCACAGTTTCCCGTTTTCATCCCGGTTGATTCCGCAGTCGATGACAACCGCGCCGGGCTTGATATAATCTGCCGTAATAAAGCGCGCTTTTCCGATTGCAATGATCAGAATATCCGCGCGGCGGCAGACTTCCTTCAGGTTCTGTGTCCTGGAATGGGCGATTGTCACCGTGGCGTTTTCGCGCAGCATCATCATGCCCATGGGCTTGCCGACAATATTGCTTCTGCCCACAATCACGCATTCCTTTCCCTCACACACAACTCCGGAGCGCTTCAGAAGCTGAATGACACCGGCCGGCGTGCAGCTCTCAAATCCGGGCAGCCCCAGCGAGAGCTTCCCGACGCTTTCCGGATGGAATCCGTCCACGTCCTTTTTCGGATCAATGGCGCGGATGACCGCAGATTCATCCAGATGTGCGGGCAGCGGGAGCTGGACCAGAATACCGTTGACGGAAGGATCCTCGTTCAGATCCCGGACAACCTGCATCAGCTCGTCCATCGTCGTCTCTTCCGGCAGCTCGATCGACTTCGAGAGAATGCCGCAGACCTCACACGCTTTTTTCTTGTTCCGTACATAGACGCAGCTGGCAGGATCCTGTCCGACCTGTACGACGGCCAGCGTGACTTCAATGCCCTTTTCCCGCAGCGCCTGTGCGCGGTCTCTGGTTTCCAGTTTTACCTGCTCCGCTATTTCTTTTCCGTTAATCAGCTTCGCCATTTTCTCTGTTCTCCTGTATCTTTATGGGACAATCCGGCGTCACATCAGCTCATTGCTGACATAGTTCTCGAATTCCGCCATCGTCATCAGGACTCTTCTGGGTTTCGTGCCCTCCGATTCACTGACAACGCCGTGTTCACACAGTTCATCCATGATTCTGGCCGCCCGGTTGAATCCGATGCGGAATTTACGCTGCAGCAGACCGATGGTTGCGTTGTTCTTCTCGATGACAAACCGTCCTGCGTCCACAAAGAATTCGTCTCCGCCGGGAACCGGCGCTTCCTCGCCCGCCGGTTCTTCCGCTCCGCCGGCCGCCGCCTGTCCCTGACCGGAAATCTTCTTTTCCAGTGCTTCCTGCTCCTGTTTCTCATAGGGATCCTGCGGGTTCTGGCTCTTGATGAAATTAACGACGCTCGTCACCTCTTCATCCGAGACAAATGCGCCCTGGATCCGGGCCGGCTTCGGATAACCCTGCGGGAAGAACAGCATATCGCCCTTGCCGAGCAGCTTCTCGGCGCCGTACATGTCCAGAATCGTCCTTGAATCCACGCCCTGTGAAACGGCAAAGGCGATCCGGCTGGGCATGTTGGCTTTGATCAGGCCGGTGATGACATCGACGGAAGGCCGCTGAGTCGCGATAATCAGATGCATGCCTGCGGCTCTGGCCAGCTGTGCCAGACGGCAGATGGATGTCTCCACCTCACTCTTCGCCACCATCATCAGATCAGCCAGCTCGTCGACGATAATGACCATCTGAGGCATATATTTCATGTTCTCGGGCAGTGTTCCCGCCTCTTTCAGCTGCTGGACCTTGGCATTATAGCCCCGGATATCCCGGACGGCCTGCTCTTCAAACAGCCGGTAGCGGTGCTCCATCTCGGCGACTGCCCAGTTCAGGGCGGCAGATGCTTTCTTGGCTTCCGTCACGACCGGAATCAGAAGGTGCGGGATGCCGTTGTAGACGGACAGCTCGACGATCTTGGGGTCGATCATGACCAGTTTGACCTCTTCCGGCGTCGCCTTATAGAGAATACTCATGATAATGCAGTTGATGCAGACGGATTTTCCGGATCCGGTCGCACCCGCAATCAGCATATGCGGCATCTTGGCAATATCGCCGACGATGGTGGATCCGCCGAGATCCTTGCCTACCGCAAAACCGACTTTGCTCTTGAAGCCGCGGAACTCCGCAGTATCCAGAATGTCACGCAGCATGACGACAGAAGTTGTCTTGTTGGGGACTTCAATACCGATGGCGGATTTTCCCGGAATCGGTGCCTCAATACGGATGCCCGCGGCAGCCAGCGCAAGCATAATATCATCCTGCAGGCCGACAATCTTGCTGACCTTTACGCCGACCTCCGGCTGCAGTTCATAGCGCGTGACCGAAGGACCCTGGCTGATATCCGTGATTTTGACATTGACGTCAAAAGTCCTCAGTGTCTCCTGCAGACGGAACGCCGTCTCCTGCAGTTCCCGCTCGGATTCCTGATTGTGTTCGGTCTCACCCGGCTTGAGCAGACTGATGGACGGGAATATATAACGTCTGGGCACTCTTCTGGGTGCGGGCGCGCTGACCGGTGCAGGTGCCGCAGCACCTGCTGCGGATCGCTCCGGAGCGGCTGCCCCTGCCTGGACCGCATCACTCTGCATGCCGATCCGGCTCTCCGCTGTGCCGTTCTGCGTATCTTCGCGGTGAACCGCGATGGCGTTCAGCTCTTGGGTGTCCGGCTCGGGTGTCCGGACGGGTTCGGCAGAACGTTCCGGCTCTTTATTCTCAGTCGGAACCGCCTCCTGTTCAGGCTCCTCCGGAATTTCTTCGTCGTAAGAATCTCCGTAAGGCTCCTCTGAATCGCCTTCGTCGTAAGAATCTTCGTAAGGCTCTTCGTAAGGCTCCTCCGGACCGCCTTCGTTATAAGGCTCTTCCGGCACGGCAGCCTCGAAAGTTTCTTCCGGAATGACAATATCCGGAACCGGCGGCGGTGTCGGAACCGGAGATGCGGGCAGCTTCCCTGCCGGCGTCAGGTCGGCGGCAGGAAGGTTCTGCGTCGCTTCTTCCTCCTCCGGCCCGAACTCGATCATATGTCCCTGCATCTCCTGCCCGGAAGCATAAGGATAAGAATCGCCTCCGTCTGGCTGTTCCTCTTCCCAGGCGTCATCCGGATTGATTTCATGCATATTGTTGTGGTAAACCCCTTCCGGCTCCCGGAAGTCATCATAATACTCTTCCGCATCCTCTCCTCGGGGCACCACAATGCCGTCCGGATACAGAATCCGGTCGTTTTCTTCTTCTTCGCGGCGCAGCTGCGCCTCCATTTCAAGCTGCCTTCTGCGCTGCTCTTTCTCTTCTTTCTTCTCCCGGCTCCTGCGGAAATAGTCTTCCATGAACCCGCCGGAAGAACGGTGTGCCTTATCCCGCATATTCATTGCCTGCATGTCGGCGCGGTCGGGCCGTCCGGTATCCTCCGGGTATCCGTCCGCATCCTCCGGCTCATAATCATAGGAATAAGGATCTTCCTCATATTCGTCCTGCATCCGGCTGCGCTCCGCCGCCTCCCGCGCATACTTTTCTTCCTCATAGCGGCGCTGTTCCTCTCTGCGGCGCTGCAGCTGTTCTTCTCTGCGCTCGCGGATTTCATTTCTTCTTTCCGCCCGCTCCATGGCCAGCTCCCGGGTGCGCTCCTGTCCGTCAGACAGAAGTTCCCGAAGTGTGCGCTCCGAGAGAAGAAGGACACAGACCAGTCCTGCGATGAACAGAACAAGAATCGTGCCGAACATCTTCAGAAGGGAGTAAAGCATATAGGCCAGCGATCCGGCAAAGACTCCGCCGCCGTTGCGCCCCTCCGCACAGTGCCTGTAAATTTCCTTTATGCTGTACCGGACCATCTCCTGCGGATAATGCGCGATCAGATCAAAGATAATACTGACGACCAGATACAGTACCACCGCACAGACCGTGCGGCGGACAATATTGTAGTCATAGACATGAATCATCCAGTAGACGACCAGCCCGAATACAAAGACCGGGAAAAAATACGCCATCGTACCGAACAGTCCGAACTGAATTTTGCTGAAAAAGGCACCTACCGGGCCCAGAATCCGGAAATTCGAAAGAAAAAGGAAAACCATTCCGGCAATCAGTGCAATCAGGGACAAATCCTGATTCAATGCACCGGAGCTGTTCTGTTTTTTCGCTGAAGAACTTCTGCGTGAAGAGCCGCTTCCGGAAGAAGTGCGGTTTGTTCCTGTTTTTCTGCCTGATGTACCGGAAGACCGGCTGCCGGCCGGCCGTTTCGAAGAACCGGATGTTTTTGCTGCCATTCAATTACCTCTCACACATAAAAAGATCAGAGCCGCGGCAGGCTCGTATAATCAGATATCATATCACAATTCAGAGATCAAAATCGTCGTTTTCGTCGATCTCGATGTCAAAATCGTCTTCTTTCTCCGGATCCTCCCGGAGCGGAAAGTCATAATCCATTTCTTCATGCGGCCGCTTCTCGGGAACCGGAAGCGGATTATGAATCTTGTCGGCCATTGAACTGCCTCCGCGCATGAGCGGGCTCATGCTTTTCTCAAAACAGGGGCCAGACACCTTGGTGGCTGGCCCCGCTGAACCTTCAGAATAAACAAGACAGACCGGAAGATTACTCCTCGTCCGGCTCATCCCAGTTGTGATACACAGCCTGCACGTCATCATCCTCATCGAGAAGATCCAGGATCCGGCGGATCCGCTTGATATCTTCTTCATTGGTCAGCGTGACATAATTCTGGGGAATCTTCGTCACTTCCGCGGAGGCGACCACGATGCCGGCTTCCTGCACGGCCTTGTTCACCGCTTCAAAGTCTTCCGGCGCCGTCAGGATTTCAAAGCTGTCCTCTTCCTCTTTCACATCTTCCGCACCGGCGTCAAGCACGACCATCATCAGATCGTCGGCTGTCAGATCGCACTCTTCGCGGTCGATAATAATCTGGCCCTTCTCGTCAAACATATAAGAGACACAGCCGGGCGTTCCGACATTTCCGCTGCCCTTCGAAAAGGCTGCGCGGACATTGGCTGCCGTGCGGTTGGCGTTGTCCGTCAGTGTGTCGACGATAATGGCGATGCCGGCCGGTCCGTAGCCCTCGTAGGAATTGTTCTGATAGGTCACGTTGCCGACGTCGCCCGCGGCTTTTTTGATTCCGCGCTCGATCGTATCGTTCGGCATGTTGTTGGCCTTGGCCTTGGCGATAATCTGCGAAAGCTTGAAGTTATTGGCAGGATCGGGTCCGCCCTCTTTGACGGCGACGGCGATCTCGCGGCCGATCATTGTAAAGATCTTTCCTTTTGCCGCATCATTTTTTTCCTTCTTATGCTTGATGTTCGCAAATTTCGAATGTCCTGACATGTTCTCTTACCCTCTTTCTTAGTGTTCCTCGCTCTTAAAGCTGTTTTAATGATACTCTCTGAACCTGCTGTCTTGCAACAGAAAGTACACGGAAACGGTATCCCTGATAATCGATGACAAAATGCTCATCATCCTCCGGGATCCGGTCCATTTTGCCGATCAGAAAGCCGTTCAGTGTCTCAGCCCGCTCGTTTTCAAAAGTGATGCCGAAGCGCTCTTCAATCTCCGAGAGCGGGGTCCTGCCGTCCAGAATATACTCCCCCCGGCTGGAGGTCGCGTGAATATGCGTCTCGTCCTCATCATATTCATCCATGATATTGCCGACGATCTCCTCCAGAATATCTTCCATTGTGAGAAGACCGGCTGTCTGGCCGTATTCATCGATGACGACGGCCATCTGGGCCTTGCTGCTCTGCATCTGTCTGAACAGCGCATCCACATTCTTGGTCTCCGGGATCACCAGCGGCAGCCGCAGAAGGCTCCCGTTCTCCGTTCTGCCGGAAGCATCTTCACTGAGCTCTCGGAGTGTCCTGCTCCCGTTTTCCTTCTTCTGTTCTCTGCAGCGCACCGCGTCCTTCAGATGCACGATGCCGATAATATGATCGATATTATCCTCATAAACCGGGAAGCGGCTGTTGTGTGCCTCCAGCATGAAGCGCACCGCATCATCCAGCTTCATCTCCCGGTCCAGCGCAATGATATCGCCGCGGTGGGTCATAATATCCTGCGCCTCTTTCTCGGAAAATTCAAAGATGTTCGTGATCATCTCCGCTTCCGTCTGGTCAATGACACCCTGTTCATGGCCCTCGGAGAGCGCCTTTTTCAGCTCCTCCTGTGTTCCGGAGGATGCGGCAGCCAGCCTGCGGTACCGGATCAGGACACAGATCAGTGCGATCAGAAGCACCGCGCACAGAATCATCAGAAAAATCACCATTTCTCTCAGCTGCTCCTTTTCCCGTTCCGGATATAGACCCGTGGCACCCGCGGCGAAATATTACAGGCAAATTCATAATTGAACCGCCCGGAGAGCTTTCCTGCTTCTTCCATCGAGATCGTTTCCGCGCCGTCGGTACCGATCAGCGTCACCGGATCGCCTTCCCGCACCCCCGGGATCGAATCGACGCAGACCATCATCTGGTCCATGCAGACTCTTCCCAGAATCGGAGCGCGCTTGCCTCGGATCAGTACGCATCCCTTTCCCGAGAGCCCGCGCGGATAACCGTCTGCATAACCGACGGGAATGGTGGCGACGCGCGTTACATGATCTGTCACATAAGTGCCGCCGTAGCTGACAGGTACACCGGCGGGAAGATCTTTCACATAGACCACATGCGAGTGCAGAGACATCACAGGCTTTATGGGCACCGGCGTCTTCGGAACTTCCTCCGAAGGCCACAGTCCGTACAGCGTAATGCCGGCCCGGACCATGTCCAGATTGCAGTCCCTCAGCGCAATAATCCCCGCGCTGTTGGAGCAGTGCCGGAGCGGGAACTCGTAGCCCGTCCGCTCTTTCACTGTATTCACGAAATTCCTGTATTTTGCAAACTGAGCAAGTGCCGTGGAAAGATCCGTTTCATCGGCTCTGGCAAAATGTGTAAAGGTTCCTTCCGCATCCAGCATGGGGTTACTCAGTACTTCCCGGACAAAATCCGCCCCTTCCGCGTCCGGCGTCACACCGATCCGGCTCATGCCGGTATCAACCGCAACGTGCACATGAATCTTCTTTCCCACCTTCTGCGCCGCCGCGGCGAGCTGCCGGATCATATCTCTCCGGAACACAGTGGGCCGCAGCTCCAGCCGCGCAACATCCTCATAGCAATAAGGAAAGACATAGCCCAGAATCAGAACCGGCTTGACGATGCCGCTCTCCCGAAGCTCCGCAGCCTCCTCAAAAGTTGCAACAGCGAAGCCCCACAGATACGGCAGATCCTCGATTTCACGGGCGATCTGCACCGCGCCGTGGCCGTATCCGTCCGCCTTGACAACCGCCGTCATCTGCACATTCTCCTGCAGATTCCGGTGCATCGATTCCATATTGAAGCGGACTGCGTCCAGATCAATCTCGGCACAGATCCTGGATGTATAATCCGACCATTCCGTTTCAGCCATCACAAACTCCTCCGTTTTAATCCGCTTTTTCCTGATCCGCCTGATCAATGCTGCGGATCTGATAAGACAGCTTCATCAGGCTGTCCGAAAGATGAACGTTCTCCACCTGGATCCGCTCCGGCACCGGAAGATCCACATGGGCAAAATTCCAGATTGCCCGGATACAGGTTCCGGACAGAACTTTTGCAATATCCATGGCCGCCGTCTTCGGGACCGTCAGGACGGCGATTTCAATTTTCTCCTGCTCTATCAGACCGGTGAGCTCATTCATGGGCCGGATGACAACCTGCCCGACCTTCTTCCCGTACAGCTCCGGTTTGCAGTCAAAAGCCGCCTTAAAGACAAATCCGCGGCGTTTGAAGTTCATATAGCCGACCAGCGCCTGTCCCAGATTTCCCGCCCCGATCAGAACCATGCTGTGTTCCTGGTCCAGTCCGAGAATCTGACCGATTTCGTCGTGGAGATAGCGGACATTATATCCGTATCCCTGCTGGCCGAATCCGCCGAAGTTGTTGAAATCCTGCCGGATCTGAGACGCGGTGACATGCATCCGCTCACTCAGCTCCTTTGACGAAATCCTCTCTGTTCCTTCGTCAATCAGATCCTGCAGATATCTGTAATAACGAGGCAGCCTGCTGATCACCGCCTGCGAAATTTCTTTTTCTTCCAGCATGTTCATCCCTTTTTCTGCGGCCGGTCCGCGCCGGCTTCTTCAGGTGCAAAAGACCTTTTTCAGTATAAATTCCTGTTAAAATATTGTCAATTTGACACACTCCCGCGGCGGGCTGTAATATTATTCATTATGATTGCTGCATGTCACCATATCTCAAAAGCTTTTCCGGAACATACTGTTCTGGACGATATCACCTTCCATCTGGAAAAAGGTGATAAAGCCGCCATTGTAGGCAATAACGGCGCCGGAAAGACGACGCTGCTGCGTATTATGATCGGCGAAATGGAGCCTGACGAGGGCACGGTGACTTATGCAAAAGACATTTCCGTCGGGTATCTGGCCCAGAATCAGGATATTTCATCCGGAAACACCATCGAAGAAGAACTTCTGGAGGTCCGCCGTGATCTCGTTTCGATGGAGGCCAGGCTGGCTCTTCTTGAGCAGAAAATGCAGTCCGATGATGCTTCCTCTGTCATTGAAGAATATACAGAGCTTCAGCGGCGCTTCGCCGAGGAAAACGGCTATGCCTTCCGGGGTGAAATCACCGGTATTCTGCGCGGCCTCGGCTTCACGGACGAGGACCGGAGCAGGAAGATCGGCATTCTCTCCGGCGGCCAGAAAACCCGCGTGGCGCTCGGAAAACTTCTGTTGTTGAAACCCGATCTGATCATTCTCGACGAGCCGACCAACCATCTCGATATCGGCAGCATCCGCTGGCTCGAGAACTATCTGATGAACTATCGCGGGACGGTTCTGATTGTGTCCCACGACCGCTATTTCCTGGATCGCACAGTGTCCTCCGTCATCGAAATCGAGAACACACATGCCCGGGTCTTTTCCGGCAACTACTCTGCCTATGCCGAGCGGCGCAAAGCGCTGCGGGAGGAAGAATGGAAAGCCTTCCTGAATAATCAGGCGCAGCGCAAACATCAGGAGGAGGTCATCGCCAAGCTCCGCCAGTTCAACCGGGAGAAGTCCATCAAGCGCGCCGAGAGCCGCGAGAAAATGCTGGATAAGATGCAGCAGGTAAACCGCCCCGTCACGCTCCGGGACGATATGCATCTGGTGCTCACACCCTGTATCCGCAGCGGCCGGGATGTTCTGCACGTCGAGGATCTTTCCAAAAGCTTCGATGACAGGCTCCTCTTCTCCGGCGTCTCCTTCGACATCCGCCGCGGTGAACATGTGGCACTGATCGGTGACAACGGGACAGGCAAAACCACGATTCTTCGTATTCTGAATCAGCTGGTGGAGCCGGATGACGGATATCTGCGCTTCGGCACCAACGTCCACGTGGGCTACTACGATCAGGAGCACCATGTCCTGAATGACGAAAATACCGTCTTTGAGGAAATCAGCGACGCACATCCGGATATGACCAACACGGAGATCCGCAACCTGCTCGCCTCTTTCCTGTTTACCGGGGATTCGGTTTTTAAAAAGATCGCGGATCTGTCCGGCGGCGAGAAAGGACGGGTTTCGCTTGCCAAACTCATGCTCTCCGAGGCCAATTTCCTGATTCTGGACGAGCCGACCAACCACCTGGACCTTGTGTCCAAGGAGGTTCTTGAGAACGCCCTGAATTCCTATGAGGGAACCATCCTGTACGTCTCTCATGACCGCTATTTCATCAACCACACGGCCAGCCGGATCCTGGAACTGACAAGCCGCGTTCTGATCAGTTACTCCGGAAACGACTCCGAATCGGTTCCGGAACGGTATCTGGGAAACTACGACTACTATCTGTCAAAATCCGCCGAGGTCGGCAGCAATCTGGTCTCGCTGGCCGCAGGTCAGGCAGCCGGGACACAGATTACCTCTTCCGCTCAGACCGCGGCGGGCACCTCTGCCGCCGCCGGCGGGGACGCCTGGAAGCAGCAGAAGGAAGAACAGGCCCGGGCGCGCAAGAAGGCGGCGGATCTGGCAAAATGTGAAGCCCGGATCTCAGAACTGGAGGAAGCTATTCTCCGGCTGGATGAAGAGATGGCGCTTCCCGAAAACTGCATGGATCTCGCAAAGCTCGGCAGTCTGGTCACAGAAAAAGAGACCCTGGAGCAGGAGCTCGAAGGTCTCTATGAACAGTGGGAACTGCTTCAGAGCTGAATCAGAGGAGCTCACTCAGAGCAGGGAGATCAGCTCATCCCGGATCGCCAGAATAAATTCCTTACTCTCCAGTACCCTGACGGATTCTTTCGGCAGGGTCGTGATCGCTGCCAGGTCTCCGGTCATCTTTCCGTCGGCAATCGTCTGCAGCGCCGCTTTCTCCAGCTTTTCTCCGAACGCATAAAGCTCCGGAAGTTCATCCAGCTCCGCGCGCTTTTTCAGCGCACCGCTCCAGGCGAAAATGGTCGCCACGGAATTGGTGGAGGTCTTCTCTCCGCGCTGATATTTATAGTAGTGACGCTGCACGGTTCCGTGCGCCGCCTCATATTCATAGCAGCCGTCCGGGGAGACCAGAACGGAAGTCATCATGGCGAGGGAACCGAAAGCTGTTGCCATCATATCGCTCATGACATCGCCGTCATAATTCTTCAGTGCCCAGACAAAACCGCCCTCGGAGCGGATCGCGCGCGCGACCGCGTCGTCAATCAGGGTATAGAAATAGGTCAGGCCGGCCTGCGCAAACTTTTCTTTATACTCTTCTTCATAGATCCGGTCAAAAATCTCCCGGAATTCGCCGTCATAAATCTTGGAGATCGTGTCCTTTGCGGAGAACCACAGATCCAGCTTCTGATCCAGCGCATAGGAGAAACAGCTTCTCGCAAAGCTTTCGATGGATTTCTCCGTGTTATGCATGCCCTGCAGGATACCGGGGCCGCTGAAGGTGTGCACCTCCTGGCGCACTCTTCTCCCTTCCGCGTCTTCGGCAAGCAGAAAGGTTCTGACCGGATAAGAGACGGTGTTCTCTTCATACAGCTCCGGACCGATGTGCAGTTCGGATCCCTTATAGACATCTCCGTACGCGTGTCTTGCCATGACAATGGGTTTCTTCCATGTGCGTACGTAAGGCTCGATGCCGGACACGACAATCGGCGCGCGGAAGACGGTTCCGTCCAGAGCCGCGCGGATCGTTCCGTTCGGGCTCTTATACATTTTCTTCAGATGATATTCATCCATTCGCGCCCTGTTCGGCGTAATAGTGGCACATTTGACCGCAACGCCGTATTTCTTCGCCGCCATGGCCGCATCCATCGTCACTGCGTCATCGGTCTCATCCCGGTGCGTCAGGCCGAGATCGTAGTACTCCGTCTTCAGATCCACGAAGGGAGCGATCAGCTCCTCCCGGATCATTTTCCAGAGAATTCTGGTCATCTCGTCCCCGTCCATCTCGACCAGGGGCGTCTTCATCTGAATTTTATCCATCACTGCTCCTTATAGATATCGTACAGGCCGTTCCGGACCATATTGTCGTAAGCACTCTTCATATGCTCATCCGCCAGACGCTCCGCCAGATCCGCATTGCCGGCCTTGATCGCCTCCATGATGCCGCGGTGCTCCTTGTTGGACTGCGTGCTGCGCTCAATTGTGGAGAGCGTTTTGCGCCGGATCCGCAGGACATAATCGTGATAATCGATCAGCGAGTGCTCCAGGATTTTGGAATTGCAGGCATCGTACAGAATGTGATGGAACTGATTGTCCAGCTCCGCCATCTGCTCCATATGTCCCTTGCCGGCGTGAAACTCGGCCAGGTAGACGTTTTCCTCCATCGCCTCGATCTGTTCCTTGGTGATGTTCTCACAGGCCCAGCGCGCGCACAGGCCTTCCAGCAGCGCGCGGATCATGTAGATATCGCGGACATCCTTTGCCTGAATGCCGGTGACAAAAGCACCTCTGTTCGGGATGATCTGAACCAGACCCTCCAGCTCCAGCTGTCGAAGCGCTTCGCGGACCGGCGTTCTGGAAACGCCCATTTCCTCTCCGATCGCGACCTCCTTAAGTTCTTCATGCTCCTGGTATTTGCCGCTCAGAATATCATCCCGGATCCGATGAAAAACTCTTCCCCGAAGTGAATACTTATCACTGACTTCCCGTCTGACATCAAACTCGCCCATGGAATACCGCCCCTTTATTCTGTGAAAATTAAGTGCCGCAGAAACAATCCGCAGTCATGTATGATTGTATACAATCCCCGGAATAAAGTCAATTAAAGAGCCGGACAAAACTGTCCGGCTCTTCCCCCAATGAATATTGTTTTCAGAATACCTTTCCCGTCCCCTGGGATTAAGCTTCTGCATATCCTTCCGCAACTGCTTCCGCACGCGCTGCAACTTCCTTGCTCTGGATGTCGGCAGGTGTCTGCTCATAGCGAATGAACTCGTACTCGTAGACGCCGCGTCCGCCTGTCATGGAGCGCAGGTCTGTGCAGTAGCTGAACAGTTCCATCTGCGGCACTTCCGCCTCGATCAGCTGCTTGCCGCCCGGAATCGGGTTCATGCCGAGAACACGGCCGCGGCGCTTGTTCAGGTCGCCCATGACATCACCGGTGTAGGTGTCCGGAACGGTAACCTTCAGAGAGACAATCGGCTCAAGCAGGATCGGTCCCGCCTCCATAAAGCCCTTCTTGAATGCCTGGATGGCAGCGGTCTTGAAGGCCATTTCGGAGGAGTCTACCGGATGATAGGAGCCATCGTACAGAACAGCGTTTACGCCGACAACCGGATAAGCGGCCAGCGGTCCGCGCTGAACGGATTCCGCGATACCCTTTTCAACTGCCGGGAAGAAGTTCTTCGGAACGGAACCGCCGACAACTTCCTCGCTGAAGGTGTACGGAACAGAGAGATCATCCGAAGGCGAGAACCGGATTTTGACATGGCCGTACTGACCGTGTCCGCCGGACTGCTTCTTGTACTTGTATTCCACGTCCGAAGTCTTGCGGATCGTCTCGCGGAATGCCACCTTCGGTGCCATGGTCTCGATCTCGACCTTATACTCGTTCTGCAGCATGGATTTCACGACATCCAGATGCAGGTCGCCCATGCCGTAGATCAGGGACTGTCTGTTCTCAGCGTCATTGACGGCTCTGAAGGTCGGATCCTCGGAAGCGATCTTCGCCATTGCCTGTGCAATCTTGTCAATGTCGTTCTTATTCTTCGCATTGTAGCGCAGATAAGTGTACGGTGTGGAAATATCCATCTTAGGATACTGGATCGGTGTCGCTTTGGTGGACAGTGTATCACCGGTTCTTGCTTCGCCGAGCTTCGCAACCGCACCGAGGTCTCCCGCGTGGAGTTCCGGAACCTCAACGGTCTTGTTGCCCTGCATGATATAGATCTTGCCGAGCTTCATCTCGGTCTCAAGCGAGCTGTCATAGACGACATCATCGGTCTTGAACACGCCGGAACGGACCTTGATCAGGGAATAACGGCCGATGAACGGATCGACGATGGTCTTGAAGATGAATGCGGACTTCGGCTTGGAGAAATCGAAGTTCGCCTCGAAGATCTCATTGGTCTTGAGGTTGATGCCGTTCACCTTGCGGCTCTCGGCGGAAGGAAGATACTTCACAATATCATCCATCAGCGTGTAAACGCCGCGGCAGGCGATGCTGGCGCCGCACTCTACCGGAACGATCGTGCCGTCCTGGATGCTGGTGCGCACAGCCGCGCGGATCTCCGCCTCCGAGAAGGTGTCACCGCCGAAATAGCGCTCCATGAACTCTTCGGAAGTCTCTGCGACAGCTTCCATGAGCTCTTCGCGATACTCCTCGAGATGATCCGCGCAGTAATCCGGCACATCCGCTTCAACGGCATCCTTGCCGTTCCAGCGGAAGCCCTTCTCCTGAATGACGTTCACATAACCCACATACTGCTCGTTTTCACGGATCGGGAAATTGAACGGAGCAATCTTTTTTCCGTATTCCGCGATCAGGTTCTCGACGGTATTGTGATAGGACACATTGTCAATGTCCATATCCGTCACAAAGAACATGCGGGGAAGATTATACTTCTCGCACAGATCCCATGCTCTCTCCGTGCCGGCCTCGATGCCGGACTTTCCGGATACGACGATGATTGCCGCGTCCGCTACGGAAATTGCTTCTTCCACTTCACCGATGAAGTCAAAATATCCGGGTGTATCCAGGATATTAATCTTGTAGTCATTCCACTCGATCGGAATCAGCGATGTCCGGATCGAAATTCCGCGCTTCTGCTCTTCCTTGGTGAAATCGCTGACAGTGGAGCCGTCCTCAACTCTTCCCAGCCGGGATGTGATCCCGCCGAGATAGCACATTGCCTCTGCAAGTGATGTCTTACCGGCGCTGCCATGTCCAAGCAACACTACGTTTCTGATCTTGTCAGTTGTGTAAACCTTCATGTCATGCCCTCCGCTTTTTTCATGGAATTTTGCATAAAGAGACCCGCTCTTTTGCAAAGCCCTTAGACTATTTTACTAAAAAGAGCGGGGTTATACAAGAAGGATCTTCAGTCCAGAATCACGATTCTTCCTTCGACCTGTGAATCCAGTCCCTGATGGGTTGTGAAGTATTCCTCCACAATGTTGTTGACGGAGGTGGCGACGACACGGGGCTTCATATTTTTTCTGACTTCCGCGATGGGAACATTGAAAAACTCGTCGAAATTGTTGTAATGATAACTCTGCATGGCGATCAGGAACTCCTGATCGTCCCGGATTTCCTCTCCGCGGAAGGAAAGCTCCTCCAGCGTGTGCGTGCTCTTTCTGTAGACGATCCGCACGCCCTGTGAGTACTGGTAAAACTCGGTGTGGCCCTCCCAGGCATCATCCCGGAAGATGTACTGAATCATCCTTCTGAACTGCTCTCCCGTGACCTTCAGCATCCACAGAAGATCATCGAAAGGTGTGTTCTCCAGCATATCCTGATAAGCCACGATCGGTCCGAGTTTTTCCTTCCGGATCGCACCGGAGCCCATCATCATAATATCGAAGCTGCTGTCCGTCTGAAGCAGATCCGCATAGAGATTTCCGAGCTCCGTCTCCTGAATCCGGCTCGGGTGTGTAAGCTCTCTCGCGAAAGTCGTCACGATCCGCTGATATTTTGCGTCGGTCTCACCGCGATAGCGCTCGAGCAGCTGCTCCATGATCGGATCCTTCGGGGCTGTCTCTTCATTGATCGGAACGCACTGCCACTTCAGCGCGACAATCCTGTTCCAGAACGTGTCATATTCGATATCAAACCGGCCGATCTGTCCGGAGCCTTTTCCGACCTGAACAATCGGAATGCCGTTGATCACCTCCGGCTTCTCCATCAGTGTGTGGGAATGTCCGCCGATAATCAGGTTTACGCCCCAGTCCGGATGCAGAAGCTCTGCCAGCTTCCGGTCTTCCTCAATGCCGATATGGGTCAGCAGGATTACCAGATCGGTGCTCTTCGTGCGGTAATTGTCGCAGATGACACCGACTTCCTTCGCCGCTTCCTCGACATCGATAAAGGTCCCGATGACCTTCTCTCCTTTCGTGGAAGACAGAACCTCTTCCGTCAGAAGGCCGATGACCAGAATCCGCATACCGTCCAGCGTCACCTCGCGGTACGGCTCGAAGAGTCTTGCGTTGTTGATGGAGATAAACAGATTGGCGTTGATGATGGGAAAGCGGGCGCACTTCTCCAGAAAGAGAAGGTGCGCCACGCCGTAATCCACTTCATGATTTCCGACGGTGGTCACGTCGGGTCTGAGCAGATTCATCAGATCGATCGTCGAAAGACCCATATACTCCGAGTCAATCACCGATCCGCGGAACAGATCGCCCGCGTTGAGATACAGAACATTTTTTTCTTCACTGCGCGTCTTTTTTACATAGCCGGAGAGCCGGACAATTCCGCCGGTTTCCAAACCGGGATCTTCCTGTTCCTCAGTGCCGTCCGGAAGCTGCGGAATGTTCTCTCCGCCTTCCGTCCTGACCGGAACGGGGCGGTTTTCATGCTTCGGCAGAAAATCTCCGTGAAGATCGTTGGAATGCAGAATGACGAGTTTCTTTCTTGCCATAGAACACCTCCGATGTAAAATACCTGTCCGCGCATTTTGTCAGAAAGCTATATTCAATTCAGTTGAATTGTGTGATTATTTTACCACATAATTCAGAATCTTGCCAGGAACGTAGATCTCCTTAACGATCGTCTTTCCCGCCATGGCAGCCGCAACTTTTTCATTTGCTCTGCCGAGTGAGAGTGCCTCTTCCTTTTCAGCATCCTTCGGAATCAGCACGGTGCCGCGCACCTTTCCGTTCACCTGAACGCCGATCTCGATCATGGCATCGACGGTCTTTTCCTCATCATATTCGGGCCATGCTGACACCGTCAGGTAATCCGTTCCGCCGATCTCATGGTAAATCTCTTCGGTGATATGCGGCGCAAACGGGGAAAGCAGCTTCAGGAAGCTGATCAGCTGGTCCCGGCCGATCTTTCCTTTTTTATAAATATCGTTGATCAGGGTCATCAGGCAGGCGATGGCTGTGTTGAATTTCTGATCCTCGATGTCGGAGCTGACCTTCTTGATCGCCTTGTGAATACCGCTCTCCAGCGACTGCACCGGCTCCTCCGTGATCAGATCCGTCAGGCCCGCCACGCGGTCCAGGAAGCGCTTGACGCCGCGCACAGAGGCATCATTCCAGGGGGCCGCACTGCCGTAGTCACCCATGAACATGACATAGGTGCGGAGTGTGTCGGCGCCGTAGGTCTCGACGATATCCAGCGGATCCACGACATTGCCTCTGGATTTTGACATCTTCTCTCCGTCCGCGCCGAGGATCATTCCCTGTGCGGAGCGCTTTGCATACGGCTCCGGGCAGGGCACTTCGCCGATATCATAAAGGAACTGATGCCAGAATCTGGAATACAGAAGATGTCTGGTCACGTGCTCCATACCGCCGTTGTACCAGTCCACCGGCATCCAGTAGGCGAGCTTCTTCGGATCGGCAAAAGCCTGATCGTTGTGCGCATCGCAATAGCGGAGGAAATACCAGGAAGAACCTGCCCACTGCGGCATGGTATCGGTCTCCCGCTTCGCGGGTCCTTTACATTTCGGGCATGTGCAGTTGACAAAGCTGTCGATCCGGGCCAGCGGGCTCTTTCCGTCTGTTCCGGGCTCAAAATCTTCCACTTCCGGAAGCCGCAGCGGCAGCTCTTCATAAGGAACCGCCACAACACCGCAGTTCGGGCAGTGGATCAGCGGGATCGGCTCACCCCAGTAGCGCTGGCGGTTGAAAGCCCAGTCCTTCATCTTGTACTGAATGCCCTTATGACCGATGCCGCGCTCCTCGAGGACTTCGATCATGCGCGCGATGGAATCCTTCTTGTTGTCATAACCGTTCAGGAAGTCCGAGTTGATCATCTGACCGTCGCCGGTGTAGGCTTCCTTTTCGATATCGCCGCCTTCGATGACCTGAATAATCGGAATATCAAAGGCATGTGCGAAATCCCAGTCTCTCTGATCGTGAGCGGGAACCGCCATGATCGCGCCGGTTCCGTAACCCATCATGACATAATCCGCCACAAAAATCGGGACCTCTTCGCCGTTGACCGGATTGACGGCTGTAATGCCTTCAATCTTCAGACCGGTCTTGTCCTTGACAAGCTGCGTGCGCTCGAACTCCGTCTTTTTCGCGCACTCTTCGCGGTATGCCCGGATGGCGTCCATATTGGTGATTTCGTCCGCATAGCGGTCGATCAGCGGGTGTTCGGGTGCCATGACCATAAAGGTTACGCCGAACAGGGTATCCGGACGGGTGGTATAAATCTCGATATTATCGTCTTTTCCGGCAACCCGGAAGTTGACAAACGCGCCGGTGGATTTTCCGATCCAGTTGATCTCCTGCTGCTTGATATTCTCGGGATAGTCAACCGTTTCCAGACCCTGCAGAAGCTTTTCCGCGTAATCGGTAATACGCAGATACCAGACATCCTTGGACAGCTGGATGACATCGCTGTGGCAGATATCGCATTTTCCGCCCTGGGAGTCTTCGTTGGAAAGGACGACTTTGCAGTGCGGGCAGTAATTCACGAGCGCCTTATTGCGGAAAACCAGGCCGTGCTCAAAGAGCTTCAGGAAGATCCACTGTGTCCAGTGGTAATAGTCTTCGTCCGTGGTGTCGACCGTGCGGTCCCAGTCAAAGGAAAAGCCGACCTTGCGCAGCTGCATGGAGAACTTCTCGATGTTGCGGTCCGTAATAATCCGGGGATGCGTATTGGTCTTGACCGCATAGTTCTCGGTCGGCAGGCCGAACGCGTCAAAGCCGATCGGGAACAGGACATTGTATCCCTGCATCCTGCGCTTTCTGGAGATCACCTCGATGCTGGAATAAGCCTTGATATGGCCGACATGCATACCCGCACCGGAGGGATAGGGAAATTCCACCAGGCCGTAAAATTTCGGCTTGTCGGAAAAGTCCTCAGCCTTGAACAGTCCGGCTTCTTCCCACGCTTTCTGCCACTTCGGTTCAATCGCCTTAAAATCGTAATTCATAACATGACTCCTCTGAAAAGTAATGATCAGGCGGATTCCCGCCTGACTGAGTTGTACAATTAGTCTATTTTAGTCTTCTGCTGTTTTTTTTGTCAATTATCACCGCGCTTTTCAGGCCCCGATATTGTATAATATCTGCATTATAAACGGGAAGATACCCGCAGGGGCGTCTGCATGTCCCCGCGGCTGCCGGAAAAACTGATAAGGAGACAAAAGAATGAGCGGCAAGTCGGATTTTGAACATGCATGTTTCGGAATGATCGGACTGGGCCTGATCGGCGGCTCCATCGCAAAGGCACTCAGAAACACTTATCCGGAATGCACGATTTACGCTTTTAATCCGTCGCAGGACACGCTGGAGCTGGCCGCGGAGGAAGGCGTCATCAACCGGGGCTTTCAGAAGATCGGCCCGGAATTCCGGGATTGCGGCTATGTCTTTCTGTGCGCACCCGTGGCCGACAATGCCGCCAACATCGCGGCAGTCGCGCCTAATCTTTCCCCGGATGCCATTCTCACGGATATCGGTTCCACCAAGCAGGATATTCACGACCACATCCGCTCCTTTGAGGGAGGGCGGCTCGCGCCGCAGTTTATCGGCGGACATCCGATGACCGGCTCCGAGCGGACCAGATACCGCAATTCCCGCGCTTCCCTGCTTGAAAATGCCTATTATATCCTGACCCCCGAGGAGGAAGTGCCGGCGGAGAAAACAGAGGAATTCCGCACGCTGATCGCGTCTCTTAAGGCAATTCCGCTGGTGCTGGACTGCTCCCGGCACGACTATGCAGTCGCTGCCATCTCCCACCTGCCTCATGTCATCTCGGCATCTCTGGTCAATCTGGTGCGCGCTTCCGACGGCGAAGACGGGCTGCTGAAGCTGATTGCAGCCGGCGGCTTCCGGGATCTGACCCGGATTTCTTCCTCTTCTCCGGTCATGTGGCAGCAGATCTGTCTCACCAACCGGGACAACATCCTCTCTCTCCTTGAGCAGTATATCGGGGTTCTGACTGATTTTGCCGGAAAGATATCCGGAGGCGACGCGGCGGAGCTCTATGACTTTTTTGCAAATGCAAGGATGTACAGGGACAGCTTCATTACCGGTCCGTCCGGTCCGATCCGGAAGGTCTATTCATTATACGTCGACATCGCCGACCGGCCGGGCGTCATCGCGGACGTCGCCACGATTCTGGCGCAGCACGGCGTCAACATCAAGAACCTCGGAATTACGCATAACCGGGAATACCAGGAAGGTGTCCTGCGGGTGGAACTGCCGGATGCCGCTTCCGCTGACCTTGCCGTCCGTACTCTGCAGGACGGCGGTTACACCGTTCATCCGGCGGCAGGTCACACATCTTCCATCGCGGAAGGAATTTCCGACCTTGTGCGGCAGCACCGGTCTGAGGAAACCGGAAAGGAGCGTCATTCATGATGAAACTGATAAAGACCGCCGGCCCTCTCTCCGGAAGTATTCAGATCCCGGGGGATAAGTCGATCTCCCACCGCGCCGTCATGTTCGGCTCCATTGCACAGGGAACCACAAGAATCCGGCATTTTCTCTCCGGAGCGGACTGTCTGTCCACAATTGACTGCTTCCGCCGTCTTCAGATTCCGATCGAGCTGCACACGGATCCGGCCGGAGAAACACAGGTCCTGGTTCACGGGAAAGGTCTCCGGGGCCTGTCTGCACCGGCAGATCCCCTTCTGGAGACCGGCAACAGCGGCACAACCACCCGGATACTCTCCGGCATTCTGGCGCCGCAGCCATTTACCTGTATTCTCTCCGGAGATGAGTCCATCAACCGCCGGCCGATGAAACGTGTCATCGAACCGCTCTCCCGCATGGGGGCGGACATCGAATCTGTGAACGGGAACGGCTGCGCTCCTCTACGAATCCGCGGTACGGCGCTGCACGGCATCTCCTACACTTCGCCCGTCGCCTCCGCACAGGTCAAATCGGCCATTCTCTGCGCCGGCCTGTATGCGGAAGGAGAAACCTGCGTGACGGAACCCGCGCGATCCCGCGACCACACGGAGAAAATGCTCTCCTTATTCGGAGCGGAGCTGTCCTGCGGCTTCGAACAGGGAAATTCTTCCGGCGCGTATACGGCGCTGATCAGGCCCGCAGAAGAATTATATGCACAGGATATTTCCGTTCCCGGCGATATCTCCTCTGCCGCTTATTTTATTGCGGCGGCTCTGCTGGTTCCCGGCTCCGAAGTGCTGGTCCGCGGCGTGGGCATCAATCCGACGCGGGCGGGCTTTCTTACAGCTGTGGAACAGATGGGGGCAGACCTGACTTATTATGCCTCCGGGCAAAATCCGGATGAGCCGGGGGTACTCCTGGGCAGATCTCTTCAGGAAGCACAGGAGGCTCTTCGCTGTGTGCCCGGTGAACCCGCCTGCGATCTTCTGGTGCGCTCATCACAGCTGAGCGGCATTGTGATTGAAGGTGCACTGATCCCGACGCTGATCGACGAAATCCCGATTCTCGCTGTTCTCGCCGCCTGTGCAGAGGGCGAGACAGTGATCCGGGATGCGGCGGAGCTGAAGGTCAAGGAATCTGACCGGATCGCCTACGTCACAGAAAACCTCCGCGCGATGGGCGCCGAGGCAGTGCCGACAGAGGACGGTATGATTCTTGCGGGAAAAAGCCGGGGTGAAGGTGCGGCGCTGCACGGCGCGCTCATCCGCACCGGCCTGGATCACCGGATCGCCATGAGCTTTGCCGTGGCTGCCCTTGTCGCAGAAGGAGAATGCACGCTGGACGACGAGGCATGTGTCAGGATCAGTTATCCCGCGTTCTTTCAGGACTTGTCGTCTTTATTGTCGTCTTTATAGAACAATGCGGCCAGCAGAAATGCGAACAGCATTAAGACAATCACCAAGGCGGCGATGATCGGAAGAAAAACGACGAACCAGCTGATCTGCAGAACGCCGGTCAGCTTCAGAACCGCCAGGATCGCCGTGATGGCAAGTCCGATAAAGCCAAGTGTATATTTCGGATCACTGTTCATGATTTCATCCTCTCTCTTCTTTTATTCCCGTATTCTCTGTCCGGCAGTCTGATCAGGCCGGCTCCGCCAAGAAGCAGGACCGCAAGAACCGCAAAGCACAGGAGCGAGACAGCACAGCCTGCATACAGTCCGGCGGGCCGGTATTTCAGATCAACCGTGACCTTTTCCCTGGAAGCCGGGAGCCGGATCTTCATGAATTCTCCCAGAAACCGCTCCGTCTCCTGCCGCTTACCGTTTACGCGGCACTGCCAGTTTGTATCATACGGAAGCAGAACCGCGAGCTCCGGAATCTGCATATCTTCCGCGTTCGCCGTGATGGTCAGATGCGACGATGTGTGCATCTGTATCGCGGCTTCGTGCTCCCGGGCGGACTGTGTCGCCCGGTCCACCTCTTCCGTGTCCTCCGAAACAAACAGAACTTTTTCTTCCGGCCAGGGCTCAGACAGGTTGGACAGTTCTATTTCAACCGTATCTCCTTCCCGATACTCTCCGAGCCGGATCACTTCCCTGCAGACGTTGTTTCCGAAGACGCCCTTCTCCGTCCCGTCCACGTGCACAAGGATGTTCTGCGGGTTCTCGTTCGTGCCCTCAATAAACAGATAAAGCGCCCCGGTCCGGGTCATTTTCAGTCTGTAAGTATTGTCCCCGGAAGACAGAACCTCAGGCCGGTAAAAGACCTGGGGAGCTGCGGCTTCTCCGGTTATTCCGGCCGCTTCCGACAGAAGGGACTGTGCCGTCAGGAAGGGATCGCCGTCCGAGCCGAGCCGTCCCTCCAGCAATTCTTTCCTTCTCTCTTCCGCCTGCTCCACATCCTTCTGATTCGCAGCGCTCTTTAAGTCTGTCACATAGGCCAGCGGAAGAACTCCCTCATTCTTCTCCATGTGATCCGGATGGGCACAGTATTTCAGTCCAAGAAGCACATCTGCGGTGTATGTATTCTGAGGTGTATAAGTTGTATAGAGGCCGGTGTCGTTGAATCCGAGCCGGATCAGGAAATTCCGCACGTCCGTCTGCTGAATGGAGCTGTAATGCCGGATTCCGCAGTATCCGTACATCAGAGGGTCATTTTCCGAAAACGGCACGACAGCCTCCGCGCGATAGAAGCCGGGATCCAGGTTCCTGAGAGACTCCCAGAGCTGAGACCTGGCATTGATCTGCATGGTGATCGTCTCCATCGAGGGTACTTCCGTCTCCTCCAGCACGGAAAGATAATGGTTTGTGTTCAGAACAAGTCCCGTCAGCTGCAGGGCACAAAGCGCCCCGACAGCCGCCGCACGAAGCCCGGACGGCCGGGCGGCTGGCGTCTCATTGTGCCTTTGAAAGAATGCGGACTGCACTTCCTGCGCGCACAGCAGAATCATAAAGCTGATCAGGAAAGAATAGCGATACAGATAGCCGGACGGCTGCATCCCGACATGCCAGATCAGGTTCAGTCCGTCCACTGAGCAGGACAGAAGCAGAATCCCGAGCATCAGGAGATTCATCAGCTTTCTGCGCAGTCCGATCCGTTTTGAAAACAGATAGACTGCCGTGAGCGCCACAGGGATCAGACCGCAGTAAATATTCGGAAGTCCCGAAAAAAGATCGTGTATATTGTATTGCCCGGGAAGGAGCTTCACCAGAATCCGCCAGGGGGCGACATAAGCGCCCTGGGTCGGATCTTCCATGATCGAGGTGTCCTTGGCACTGCCGAACACGGAGAGTCCCGTCGGCAGCATGAGCGCCATCACCAGCCCTGCCCCCAGCAGTGTTGACAGAAGGCACCGGACCATACTCCTCAGACCCGTGCTGATCATCAGTGTGCGGATCGCGATAAACAGAAGTGCCATAAAGGCAATATAATAGTTCAGATACAGGGTGCCGGCCGTACACAGCACATACAGGATTGTCCATTTTCCCGAAAAGCGTGCTTCCTTCTCCATCATCCGCTCGTGGCACAGCGCGAGCAGCGGAAAGATCGCCACCACATCGATCCAGAACGTGTTGTAAATATTGGCAAGGGCGTAGGCGCACAGCGCATAACAGCAGGAAAGGACCGCTGCGGAGAGAATACGCACCGCAGACGGCGCGGCACACGCCTCACAGTCACCGCTGTCTGCCTTGTGAAACAGCCCGAACAGGCTGAAGGAAAGACCGCAAAGTCCCGCCTTCAGAAGACACATGAGAGAGATCGCAGTCGCGAAGGAGGTCGGCTTTACAAAGATCAGCGGAATCAGAAGCGGACTCGTCAGCAGGTAGGCGAAAAGGCCGATGGTGCCCCCGCCCGGCCCCATGCTCAGGGAATAAAAGAAATCCTCGCTGCCGTGAAAGACGCGCCGGTAATACCCGTAAACCGCCAGATACTGCCATGCCATATCCTTCACCAGGAGTGTGCGGTTTCCGAAGGGCGTGATTTTCAGATAAGCGAAGACAGCCGACAGGATCACCGTCGGGAGAAGAAACGACAGAATTGCCGTATATGCAATTGTCTTCCCGTTCTGTTTCATGGTCTGATCCGCGTGACAGATCATACTGTCATCATCCGCCGTATTTTCTGCCCAAAAAGAAGGACTGCAATATTGCAGTCCTATTATATCCCTTTTTGCACAATGATTTGAATAAAATCAATGAAATCCGCTTCTGTTTTCAGAAGCCGCTCAGAATCCGGAAACTCTGCGCCGCCTTCGCCGCATCAGCCGGCAGATCCATCTCGAGTGTCAGATTTCCCTGATACCCCGCCGCCAGAAGCCGCCGGATCCTCTCCTGATGGACTGTTTCCTTTTCCGGGAACAGGTACGTGCGCCGGTACGGATCCCTGTCGTCGTCGGAGGTGTGTGCATGCCGGATCAGGTCAAAATACGGCATCCATTCCTCTTCTTTCTCGCCGGCAAGCTCCATACTGTAATAATCGATGACGATCCCGAGATTGTCACAGCCGGCCTGTCCGATGATCTGCGCCGCCTCCGAGGCGGTGTTGACGAAATTGCAGAACACCGGCGCCAGCGGCTCCAGACAGACCGTAATTCCGAAAGGCGCAAACACCTCCGCCGTGATCTGCAGGAACTCCCGCAGCTGTCCGGAAGCATCAGCCCGCGCCTCTTTTGACGCTCCCTGCGGCAGACGGCGGGACGCGGGCGAACCGATCCCGATCATTTTCGTCCCGAGCGGTGCCGTGCGGTCGGCGAGCTTCTCCGCGTAGCGTCTTGCTGCCGCCGGATCGTACCCCGGCCCGATCATCTGAAGCTCCGGACCGCAGTAGGCGTTGATGCCGTAGGCCTCGAGACCGGTCTCCACGAGGGTGCGCGCCGTCTCCTGTGCCTCATCGCCGGACATGGCATAGAGAAGCTTTCCCTTCAGCTCGATGTACTCATATCCCGCTTCCTTCGCCATCCGGATCTCATTGTTGTCAAAAACCGAACATCCGATCTTCATGACTGATCCTCCGCAGCCTGCTCTTCCTTCGGCAGCTTCACCAGCGCGGTTCCGTCCACCACCAGTTTGCCGTCCTGATTGAAGACCTGTGTACGCAGTCTTGCTTTTCCGCGCGGCAGCAGCTCCTCGACCTCGACACAGGCCGTGATGGTGTCGCCCAGATAGACCGGTGCGAGAAACCGGCTGTTCTGCTCCATATAGATCGTCCCCGGCCCCGGCAGCGAAGAAGCGATCACGGTCGAAATAAACGAACTCGTCAGCATGCCGTGGGCAATCCGCTTCCCGAACATCATTTTCCGGGCTGCCGCCTCATTGACGTGCAGCGGATTCAGGTCGCCGGTGATCCCGGCAAAGAGATAGACGTCACTCTCGCTGATGGTTTTGGAAAAAGATGCTTTCTGTCCGATCGATATCATACCGCACCTCCCTGTCCCGCAGAATCTTCCTTAAAGCTCTTCTCCGGCATCCCCGGCTGTTCCGATTCCCGCAAGGCGCCTTGCGTAATTCTTCTTTTCCTCGATATCCCACTGCCTGGAGATCATGATCCTCTGGGCCTGCGGACTGCCCGCGCCGTGCATGGATTCGGTGCGGTAGCCGACCGCCGCCGTTCCAAGCGTCAGATTCTCGATCAGCCGCAGGACCTTCATGCGGTCCATCGTGTCCATTCCTGCCTGTCCGCGGAAGTATTTCCTGCAGTATTCTCCGGTCTCCTCCGAGTCAAAATCTGCCTGCGACGGCATCGTCACCATCAGACCGCCTGCGATGTCCTCCGCCAGCCGGGCGATCTCGTACGGGAACCGTGTCACATTCTGCTTACAGACATTTGCGAGCAGGTTGTCGATCTCATAATTGCCGGCCGCCGTCTCGTGACCGAGCGCGGAACAGGCGATGCCGCAGGAATACAGCGTTTCATTCAGGTGCGTCATCTCGATCAGCTTGTCCTTGATGTGCGAGGCCTTCGCGGCTCCGTTTGCCTCCGCCGCAAGGGCTGCCGCACCGATCAGGACATCGCCCACGCCGACCTTGCATCCGCCGTAACTCTGCCTGTGATATCCGGCAAAGCGCTCGACCAGCATACCGGCAAACTCATATTCCTCGCAGAGGAAGACCCGGTCCCACGGGACAAAGACATGGTCGAAAACGACCAGCGCTTCCTGTCCGCCGAACTTGCAGTTGCCGCAGTCCATGCATCCGCTTCCTTCCAGCTTTCTGGTGTCGCAGGACTGACGGCCGTAAATCATCGTAATGCCCTCGGCATCCGCCGGGACGGCGAAGGAGACGGCATAAGCTTTATCTTCTTCCTTCATCGCCTGGGTGGGCATGATCAGATGCTCATGGGAATTGACGGCGCCGGTCTGGTGGGCTTTGGCTCCGTTGACAATGATGCCCTTCTCGTTCTTTTCGACAATGTGCAGAAACATGTCCGGATCCGCCTGCTTTGAAGGCGGCAGACCGCGGTCACCCTTCGGATCGGTCATGGCACCGTCGACGGTCAGATCGTTCTCCTGAACGTACTTCAGGTACTGCCGGAATCTCTCATGATACGGTGTCCCGTATTTCTGATCCACCTCATAGGTCGTCGACCAGACCGCATTGATGGCGTCCATGCCGACACACCGCTGGAAGCATGCGCCGGTCTTCTGTCCGAGCAGGCGCTGCATCTTAACCTTATTCATCAGATCTTCCGTGCTCTGATGAAGATGGCAGAAACGGTTCACGCGGGTCCCGGTCAGCTCCGAGTAAGCGGTCATGATATCCCTGTACTCATCCTGCTGTGCCAGCGCGTAAGTCATCGCAATGGAATTGATGGACGGACGGATGATCGGGTGATCCACAAAATTCTCCACCCGCTTGCCGAACATATATACCCTGGTATTCAGCTTTCTCAGGCTGTCCACATATTCCTTCGCAGTCATCAGTGCCATATCTGTTCCTCCTTACTTCCTTATCCCTTTTTACTGTTCCTCAAAATGGTATCTGTGCCGCCGGCATCCCAGGGATCCGATTTCCAGATCCAGGCTGTCACGGTCATCCATCTGCGTGATTTCAAATACATATTCCTGTCCCGGCATCACAAGGCAAGCATTGTCGCTGCACACGACCGGGCCGGGGCTCTCGATCTCCAGCATCGCCGCGAAGGCGGAAGCGGTCAGATGCAGCTGCCATCTGCCGGGTTGTGTTCCGATCTTCTGAGCGGAAACGGCAAAATCAGGCTCCCTGACCTGCAGTTCCGAGATCGGGCACAGCAGCAGCACGTCCTCCGTCTCGACCTTTTTCCCGACAGTGACACTGCAGCAGACAAACTGCGCAGTCCTGTCCGTGATATCCGAATAATCCGTTTTCAGCAGATCCAGCTGCCTGGTCTGTCCGGCGTTAATTCTTATGCGTTTCGAAGCTTCTTCATAGATGCGGCCGTCGGTATCCATGATCACCGCCCGGATCAGAGCCGATCCGCTTCCCTTCCCGTGTACGGAGACAGCCGTGCGGAAGGTGTTCATATCTCTGTATGTCTGAACTGCCACATCCCTGAAGAGTCGCTTGACCACGTAATAGCTCTTCAGCGGCAGCAGATCGTAATCGACACAGCCAAACTGAAAAAGCGGCCCGCCCTTGTTCATGCTCCAGTAGATAATGCCGCGGTTCGACGGACTGTGGAAGCGGAAACTTCCGAGAGCCGAATAATCGGCGCGGGCCTGTTCGACTTCAAGTGCGTGCAGATATTCCCGCAGGCTTCCGTATTCAAACCAGCTGCTGAAAGGAAGCTTTAAATACAGCGGGAGGGATGTCGTCTTCTTCCACCGGTCCGGCCAGCCGGTTCCCGCATACTCATCGACCGGCAGATCCATCACCTTCTGAAGTGTCTGCGGTCTGGAATAGCTCTCGGTGGTCCAGCAGGTCTCTGTCACAAACAGCGGATCCTTCAGTGCGTTGTAATAATTTCCCCAGCTGTGGCACTCTCCCTCCACCGGGGACTGCGGCCATTTTCCGCCATGCGGCGAATTCACGATATAGGGAATATCCGGGCAGAGCTGCTGTGCGAGTGCGGGCAGCATGGACTCCGACAGCCGGATGCCGTAAGGCCGGTCCATTTCCTGTTTCCAGCCCCACTCATCCCAGCCTTCCAGCAGCTCGTTTCCGCCGCAGATCAGCGCAAGGCAGGTGTGCTGCCGCACCCGGCGCAGAATTCCTTCACACTCTTTCCGGAAATTGTCGCAGAACGCCTCATCATAGTCCGGATAGACGTTGCTGTGCAGGAAGAAGTCCTGCCAGAGCAGGATCCCGTTCCGGTCGAGAAACTGATAGAACTCATCGCTCTCTACCGCGCCGCCGCCCCACATCCGGAGCAGGTTGATGCCCTGATCCTTCAGGAGGATGAAAAGCCGCCTGTATTTATCCGGATCCGCGTAGACCTTGATATAGTCCATCGGGACATAGTTCTCGCCGCGGACGAAAATCTCTTTGCCGTTGACTCTGAAGAAAAAGGTCTTCTCACCCCGCGCGCCGCGGCGGATCAGCTCCACCGTCCGGAAGCCGGCCTGCGTCTTCCGCTCATCCAGTACCGTTCCGTCTCCGGCAAGCAGCTTCACCCGCAGCTCATACAGGTAGGGCTCGCCGTAGCCGTTCGGCCACCAGAGCCGGGCTTTGGGCACGATTACCGCACAGCCTTCCTCTCTCTGTGCAGGCCACGCTTTCCGGAAGACGGTGCGGCCGCTGCGGTCCCGCAGCTCTGCGCTGAACCTGCAGCCTTCCGCATTTCCTCTCACAGTGGCCAGGAGCTCCGCACAGGCACCGTTTTCCGTCAGATCGGTCGTCCTGAAGACAATTTCTTCAATCGCCGCATCCCGGTAAAGCTTCAGGTATACCGGCCGGTTGATCCCGATTCCCAGCACGCCTGTGCCGAGGTTCAGAAGACTGGAGCTCGCATAGAAGCTGCGCTGATATCTCCTGATCAACGCTTTTCCCAGCAGCCCCTCGGTCAGACCGTCGCGGTGCAGCCGCTCCGCCGCTGCCCGCTTGTCCGCAATGGCGCCATCATGATTGAACAGGCGCACACACAGCACATTCCGTCCGCGGATCAGCACTCCCTCCGGAACAGGAAAACGATAAACCCGGTACGCGTTCTCTGTCTTTCCGATCAGGACGCCGTTGACCCAGATCTCCGAGAAGGTATCCACTCCCTCAAAGCACAGCTCCGGCTCTGTCGTGACCAGTTCTTTCTGCGGGAATCCGGACAGGTCCAGCACGGCGCGGCAGATCCAGTCGTTTTTTGCGACCCAGGCCGCATCCAGTGCATTCTGCGTACAGGCGTAAGGATTTTTCAGGCGCCCGGCAGCAATCAGGTCATACTGCACAGCCCCGGGGACAGAAGCCGGGACAGGATCCTCCGACTCCGCCGGCAGAACCCCCTGCGGAAGTCCCCGGTCGCACCATTCCACCTTCCAGTCCGAAGGTGTCACAAAACGAATATGATCGCTCTCCATCCTGCTCCCCTCTGTCTTTTTCTTACCTGGTGTAGACGTCCCTTGGATAGACGCGGTTGATCAGGTCCTCTCCCCGTCTGAATCTGGCCGCATTCTCCTCGATGATCTCCAGCGATCTCGCCCGGATATCCGGCATCTCCGGTGTGCAGTGCGGCGTGATGACGACCTGGTCCATATCCCAGAGCGGACTGTCCGCCGGCAGCGGCTCTGTCTCAAAAGTATCCGAGGCAAAACCGGCAATCTCCCGGTTTTCCAGTGCCTTGATAAGGGCTGCCTCATCGATGACGGCGCCCCGGCAGATATTGATCAGCAGTGCGCTCTTCTTCATCTGCCCGATGGCTGCGGCGTCGATCAGATGATAGGTTGCATCGGACAGGCGGACCGACAGTACAACAATATCGCTCTCGCCGAGCAGGCGGTAAAGGTCTCCCTCCCGGTCTGCATAGAATGTCTCATCCGCATCTGCACAGACAGGCGGGACCTCGGATGTGCGCTGATAGGCAAGCACCCGCATTCCGCAGGCCAGCGCCAGACGGGCCGTGTCGCACCCGGTGTGGCCCGCGCCGACAATAGCGATGGTCTTCCCGTAAAGTCCCCGCGCATCCACATACATCCCGCCGTCCCAGACGTGTTTCTCTTTATTTGCATGCAGCAGGTTTGCGCGGTAGATCAGCGAAAGGATCAGGAAGAAGGTATGCTCCGCCAGGACCGGGCCCGAGCGCCCCGCGCCGCCGGTCAGAATAATACCGCGCCGGAAGATTTCCGGACGGGCAGACCGGTTGATGCCCGAGTGCTCACAGTGGATCCACTTCAGGTTCTTTGCGGTCTCCAGATATTCCTCCGGAAAGTCCCCGCCCCAGACGACGACATCCGCGTCGGGCAGCTCCTTCTGCAGTTCCTGTGTATCTCCTGTCTTCAGACAGACCAGCTCCGCGGGAGCAAAAATCCCGCGGAGCTTCTCCAGATGCCAGCCGTCATAGGCCAGCGTTGAAACAACTTTATGTATCGTTCTCTCCATTATCAGCCATCTCCCTGTATGCCGTGAGACGATCGCCTGCATCCCGCTCCGCCTTCTCGAGGAGCTCTTCGGCCGCATCTTTCGATACGTGGACCAGCGAAGCGTACCTGTTTTCTCCCATCAGGAATTCCCGGAAGCTCATGTCCGGCTCGCCGCTGTCCAGCTGGAACGGATTCTTTCCTTCCGCCTTCCGCTGGGGATCATAGCGGTACAGATGCCAATAGCCGGCCTTCACGGCCCGTTTTTCCTCGTCCTGGGAAAGTCCCATCGGCCGTTTCATATGATGCTCGATACACGGACAGTAGCAGATCACGATCGAAGGTCCGTCATAGGCTTCCGCCTCCCGGATCGCCCTCAGCGTCTGCTGCGGATTCGCACCCATCGCGACCTGGGCGACATAGACATAGCCGTAGCTCATGGCCATCATGCCCAGATCCTTCTTCTTGGTGCGCTTTCCGCCTGCGGCAAATTTTGCCACTGCCCCGGCACCGGTCGCCTTGGAGGACTGGCCGCCCGTGTTGGAATAGACTTCCGTATCCAGTACCAGCAGGTTGATATTCCGGCCGGACGCCAGAACGTGATCCAGTCCGCCGAAGTCGATATCATAAGCCCAGCCGTCTCCGCCGAAGGCCCAGATGCTCTTCTTCGTGAGGAATTCTCTGTTCTGCCGGACAAAGGCTGCCTTCTCATCCTCCGTCCCTTCGAGCGCCGCAAGAAGCTCCGCGCTGACCTGTTCCGAGCGTTCCGGATCATCCATGCTCCCGAGCCAGGCCTCGCAGGCTGCTTCGGCCGTGCCCTGTTCCTTCAGACCGAGGATGTTCTTCTTCAGTTCTTCCCGGACTGCGTCCTGCCCGAGCAGGAAGCCGTAGGCATATTCCGCGTTGTCCTCAAACAGTGACATGGCCCAGGCCGGTCCGAATCCCCGTCTGTCGGTCGTGTACGGAGTCGAAGGCGTCGAGCCGCCGTACGCGGATGAACAGCCGGAGGCGTTCGCAATATACATTCTGTCACCGAACAGCTGTGTGACGAGCTTGATATAAGGGGTCTCTCCGCAGCCCGCACAGGCGCCGGAGAATTCAAAATATGGCTTCGCGTACTGACTGTCGCGCACGGTCTTGCTGCTGAAGGCGTCCTTCTTGAGTTCCACCTCGTTCACCGCAAAGTCCCAGAGCGGCTTCTGCGCCGTCATTTCTTCAAACGGCTTCATCGCGAGCGCTTTTTCGGGAGCAGGACAGACATTGACACAGCTTTCGCAGCCGGTGCAGTCGTACGGTGAAACCTGCAGACGGACCATATATTTCTCTGCCGCTGCTCCGGCGGGACGCTTGACCTCGAAGCCTTCCGGCGCCGCCGCGCGTTCTTCTTCTGTCACCAGAACCGGCCTGATTGCCGCGTGCGGACAGACGAAGGAGCACAGATTGCAGCCGACACATTTTGCCGGATCCCACGCAGGGACCGCCGGCGCCATGCCGCGCTTCTCAAACTGTGTGGTGCCCGCAGGCCAGGTGCCGTCCTCCAGATGATATTTGCGGAAGACGGAGACCGGCAGGCGATCTCCCTCCTGGCGGTTCATCGGCTCCACCACCTCACGGATGAAATCAGGCGCGTCGGAAACGATGCACTCCGGCTCCAGCTGTGCCCAGCTCTCCTTCACGGGAATCTCCTTCAGTCCGGAAATTCCGTAGGCAATCGCCGCCTGGTTCCTGTCCACAACCTCCTGCCCCTTGGAGAGGAAGTAGGTCTTGTAGATCGCTTCCTTCATCTTTTCTTCGGCCAGCTCCATCGGGATGACGTCGGAAAGCTTAAAGAACGCCGCCTGCAGAATCGTGTTGGTCCGGCCGCGCAGTCCTGCCTGAAGCGCCAGCGCACTGGCGTCGATGGCATAGAACTTTACATGGCGCAGGGCCAGAGCCCGCTTGACGGAATTCGGAAGCTTCTCTTCCATCTCCTCCGCAGTCCACGGACAGTTCAGAAGGAAGGTGCCCCCGTCGCGGATATTGGCCAGAATGTCATATTTTGTCAGATAGGACGTCACGTGGCACGCGACAAAATCTGCCTCCGACACAAGATACGGCGCATGGATCTCTTCTTTCGAAAAACGAAGATGCGACTGCGTGAGGCCGCCGGATTTCTTGGAATCGTAGACAAAATATGCCTGGCAGTGCAGGTCTGTCGCGTCGCCGATGATTTTGACCGAGTTCTTGTTGGCGCCGACCGTTCCGTCGGAACCGACGCCCCAGAAAATGCCGCCGAAGCCGTCATCCCCGGCAGGGATCTTCTGCTCACTGACCGGCAGGGATGTGAAGGTGACATCGTCTTCGATGCCGACCGTGAAGTGGTTCTTCGGTGTCTCCTGCTCCAGATTGGTGAATACGGCCTCGATCTGTTCCGGCGTCGTGTCCTTGGAACTCAGTCCATACCGGCCTCCGACAACCCGGATGCTGCGTCCGCTCTCCTGGATAACCGTGCAGACATCCGCATAGAGCGGCTCACCGGCTGCGCCGGCTTCCTTGACGCGGTCCAGAACGGCGATGCGCTGCACGGTCGCCGGCAGTGCCGAAAGAAAATGCTCCGCGGAGAACGGGCGGTACAGGTGGACGTTAATGAGTCCGGTCTTCTTTCCGGCCGCATTCAGCGCATCAACGGTCAGCCGCGCCGTATCGGCTGCGGATCCCATGAGGATCACGACCTGCTCGGCGTCCGGACAGCCGTAATAATCAAACAGATGATAGCGTCTTCCGATCACCCGGTACAATTCGTCGAGTATGGACTCAACAGCGCCCGGTACGGCCTGTACGTTCAGGTTGGACGCTTCCTTGCACTGGAAGAAAATATCCGGATTGACCGTCGTGCCGCGGGTCGCGGGATGCTCCGGATTCAGGGAGTTCTTCCGGAAAGCGGCGATCGCCTCCCGGTCCATCAGCGGCTCCAGCTCCTCGTAGTCCGGCGCTTCGATCTTCTGAATTTCATGAGACGTCCTGAAACCGTCAAAGAAATGCAGGAACGGGATCCTGCAGTGGATCGCGGACAGGTGGGCCGCAGCCCCCAGGTCCATGACCTCCTGTACGGATGAGGACGCCAGCATTGCAAAGCCGGTGCTCCGCACGCTCATGACATCGGAGTGGTCACCGAAAATCGAGAGCGCGTGCGCGGAGACGGTCCGGGCGGAAACATGAAAAACGCCCGGCAGCATCTCGCCGGCGATCTTGAACATATTCGGCATCATCAGAAGCAGTCCCTGTGAGGCCGTGTAGGTCGTCGTCAGGGCGCCGGCCTGCAGAGATCCGTGCACGGTACCTGCAGCACCGCCCTCGGACTGCATCTGCACTACCCGGACTTCCTGGCCGAACAGATTCTTCCGGCCCTGTGTCGCCCAGCTGTCTATATGCTCCGCCATCGGAGACGACGGCGTAATCGGAAAAATTCCGGCCACCTCGGTAAAGGCGTAGGATATATAAGCGGCGGCCTCATTTCCGTCCACAATTAACGTTTTTCCCATGCTCTGCTCCTTCTTTTGATATATACGCCCGCAGTCACATCAGGACCGCTCCGCGGGCGGCGCCTGTCGCGTGCTCCCCGTAGAATTTCAGGTATCCGGAGGTAAAGCGCGGCGGAGGCGTCTTCACTTCTTTCATGCGTTCCTTCAGGATTTCCTCCTCCACAAAGACCGTGATCTCTCTGCCGGGTATATTGATCCGGATCACATCACCGTCCCGGACGGCGGCAATCGGTCCGCCCTCCGCCGCTTCCGGCGAAATATGCCCCACGAAACAGCCGTTGTTGGTTCCGGAGAATCTTCCGTCCGTGACAATGGCCGTCGAGGCCCCCAGTCCAAGGCCGTGCAGATACTTCATGGCATTGCACATTTCCCGCATGCCCGGACCGCCTTTCGGTCCTTCGTAGCGGATCACCAGCACATCACCCTCTTTGATTTCGTCGCCGAGAATTGCGCGGATCGCATCCTCTTCGGAGTCAAACACTTTGGCTTTCCCGGTAAAATCGCGCATTTCCGGCAGAATCGCGGCGGGTTTGGTGATACAGCCCTCCGGTGCCAGATTCCCGCGCAGAACGGCGAGGCCGTTGCCAACGGAAAACGGATCCGAAAGAGGCCTGATGACATTCCGGTCGATATGCGGCGCATCCTCTCCCGCCGCGGCAATTTCGGCCAGGGTCATGCCGTCCACGGTCATACAATCACTGTTCAGAATCGGCATCAGTTCCCGGATGACCTGCCGGATTCCGCCCGACTTGTAAAGATCATCGGTATTGGCAATCGCGGAAGGATTGATTTTCATGACCTGCGGCACATCACTGCCGTGCTTTTCGAAGAGTTCCGTCACCATTTCCGGCCGCAGTCCCAGCTCATAAGCCAGCGCGGTCAGATGAATGATGGTATTGGTCGATCCGCCGGCCGCATTGGTCAGAATCACGGCATTTTCAATGGATTTTTCATTCAGAATATCGCGGGCGGTGATACCGTCCTCCACGAGCTTCACGATTCTCTCTCCGGCGTACTCCGCCATCCGCAGACGGTCGTTGTAGAATGCCGGAATAGAAGCTCCTCCCGACGGTGTCAGGCCCATGACCTCACTGAGTGCACACATGGTATTGGCCGATCCGAAGAATGAGCAGCTGCCGCAGGTGGGCACACAGGCCTCCTCCATGCGGTAAAGTTCGCTCTCCGTTATTTTGCCTTTTTTCAGCAGGCCGACTGCCTCGGACATGGAAGTCGAGTCGGAGCATCTGCCGTCCAGGACGTCACCGCCCATCATCGGACCGCCCGGAACCAGAATGGCCGGGATATCGAGCCGGGCTGCCGCCATCAGCATGCCCGGAATGATTTTGTCACAGGATCCGAGCAGGACAATTGCGTCCAGACTGTGTGCCATCACCATCATCTCGATACTCGAGGCAATCAGGTCACGCGTCGGCAGAATTGCAAACATGCCGTCGCCCTGTGCGATTCCGTCGCAGGCAGCGATGGTTCCGAATTCGACGGCTGTCCCGCCGGCCCGGTAAATACCGCGCCTGACATACTCGCTGACCTGCCGCAGATTGTAGTGTCCCGGAACGATTTCATTCCAGGAATTGGCGATGCCGATCATCGGGCGTTCCAGATCCTGATCAGACAGGCCGACGCCCTTATAGAGTGCCCGGTGATTGCAGTTCTCCGGGCACTTCACCATATTTCTGTTCGGAGTAAATGCCATATCCGGCCTCCTTTTTTATTCCGCAGCGTATGCTCCGGTCTTACTGCTCCTTTTTATCGGCAAAAAGAATTTTAGCCAGCTGCAGGAACAGCGTATCCCGGCGCTTGACGGCTTCCGCCGCCTTATCGCCGCTGTAATCATAGAATCCGGCTCCGTTTACCACACCGAGTTTTCCTTCGTCGTGCATCTGCTGAATCAGTGCAGGCACGCCGCCGTCATTGCACAGACTGTCCATCATATAACTCGAAACATGATAGAACGTTCCGAGATTCCCGAGATCCATCGTCTCGAAAGGACCGATGCAGGCATAACGCATGCCGAGTCCGTATTTCATGACATTGTCCACGTCCTCAACGGATGCATAACCCTCCTGCACACAGTGGCAGGCTTCGCGGATGACCGCATACTGCAGACGATTTAAAATAAAACCAGTCGGATCCTTAAAGACACGGACAGGCTTCTGATGAATTTTCTCAGCCAGCGCAAAAATCTCGTTGACTGTCTGTTCATCGCTCTTTTCTCCGGCAATGACCTCAACCAGCGGTACAAGATGAGGCGGATTGACCCAGTGCATGCCTGCAAACCGGGAAGGATCCTTCACTGCCTGCGCAATTTCCGTCACGGAAAGACCGGATGTGTTCGTGGCAAGAATGGCATCCGGACGCACCAGCGCGGAAACCTCCGACCAGAAGCTGTGTTTGATATCCATCCGTTCCACAATGGCTTCCAGGACAAAATCAGCATCCGCAAAGCAGCCTTTATCCGTTGTTGTCTGAATCCGTCCGAGGATTTCATCGATTTCTTTTGCTGCAAACATGCCCTGCTCAGCCTGGGTCTCCAGACCCGGCCGCAGCTGCGCCTGCGCTCTGGCAAGCGCTTCCTCCGCAATGTCATATAGCGTCACTTCATAGCCGTTCCTGGCGAAAATCTGAGCAAAGGAAATGCCCATTACGCCGGAACCCGCCAATACGACCTTTCTGATCTGCTCACAACTGATCATATCTTTTTCCTCTTTCTTTCAGGCATCCGGAATCCGGAACGTTCATGCGCTTCCTCAGAACCAGCGCTCGATATCGGGCATCAGCTCCACCGTCTCATCAAATGCCTTGCCGGCCTTTTCGTAGTTGGCACGGCGGTTGCGGCGGTCGATCTGCTGAATCTTGTAAGCGCGGTATGCGACCTCATCTGCATACTTCTGCGGTACGACCACAACACCGTCGTGATCCGCGATCACCGCGTCACCCGGGCAGACCTTGACGCCGTCACAGACGACCGGCTCGCCGACGCTCTTGATGTGGATTCTGCCCATCGGGTGTGTATAGGAAATGGACGTAGAGAATACCGCGGAACCCTGGCTGATGGATTCCGGCGTGTCACGCATCGTGCCGTCCAGCACGAACCCGACAACGCCCTGGTTCATCATATTCATGGTGTTCTCACTGCCGAGAATGCCTCCGCGCAGACCGTTTGCCGCGATGACAACCACATCTCCCTCCTGAGGAACATAAGTCGGAACACCGGGTTTGGAATAAGCGCCGTATCCGCCCTCTTCAACCGGAGCGTACTGCAACTTTTCAAAATCCTCATAGCTCATATACGGAACCTTCCGGTCCGTCTTCTCCCACTCCTGCGTGGCGGCGATACCGCAGAACCGGATCCCGGGGAACAGCGGGCGCATGCCCCTGCTCATCTCATAGGTGTCCTGCAGGCCCATGGAATCCAGCGCGTCACAGATATCCGCGCAGCGCGCCATCTTCAGGTACTCCATTGTCTTCTTTGAAATTGCCATTTTTTCTGATCCTCCTTGGTTTGTTTTATGAATCTGTTATCAATCGTTATTTCCGTCTCAATAAAGTGAATCCCGCTGCATGAGTCTGCGCATGGTGACTGTCAGAATCATGGCCATCAGGAACAGGATGACTGCCACCACATTGCCGTATCCCAGATTAAAGTTCTGGAACGCGTTGACAAACAGGTGCATCGGCATAACCTCTGTGGAGTGATTCGGTCCGCCGCTGGTCATGACGTAGACCAGATCGAAGGAACGCAGCGCGCCGATGGTCTGCAGAATGATAACCATTTTGATGACGTCCCAGGAAAGCGGAATAATCATGCTCTGTACCAGCTTCAGGCCGGTTGCGCCGTCCATCTTCGCACTCTCGATGACTTCGGCCGGAATCCCCATGAAACCCGAGTTGAACAGAATGATCTGCGTGCCGACGCCGGCCCATAGCTGCGCGAAGATGACCGCATACAGCGCAAGCTTCGGATCCGCGATCGGTGAAGCGTAATATTTTCCCAGACCGATTGCTTTCATGAACGGTTTCAGCACACCCATACTGGGGCTGTAGATGTAGCTCCAGATAAAACCGGTCGCAACGGACGGCAGGATGGTCGGCATGAACAGCAGCGCTTTATAAAAGCGATAGCCTGGCTGCTGAAGATACACGAGATATCCGAACAGGAAGCCGAAAAAGACCTGCAGGATGGTCGTGAACAGTATAAAAATCAGCGAGACTCGCATGGACTTCCAGAACAGAGCGGCTTTGAACACGCGGAGATAATTGCTGAACCCTGCAAAATGGCTTGAGTGCAGGGTCTCCGTCTGGAAGAAGCTCATATAAATAGCCGAGATGATCGGATAGATCACCCACCAGACGTAAATGACCAGGGCCGGGATGACAAACAGCAGGATCGTAAGACGTGCATTTTTCGTTACTTTCATTTTGCCCCCTCCTGTTCTCAGCCCTTTACGGCACCGGCGATCATGCCCTTTTCAATCTTTTCCTGTGCAAACATGTAGAAAATGATCGGCGGAATGATCGCAATCATGATTCCGGCGGCCAGCTGTGTATACTCCGAGTTATAGTCTGTAATAAATCCCATCAGACCGGTCGGCAGCGTTTTCAGCAGCGAGTTGCTGATCAGCAGCATCGAGATCAGCAGCTCATTCCAGGAGGACAGAACCGTCAGAATTGCTATCGTTACAATTCCGTCGCGGGAGAGCGGCGCGATGACTCTGAAGAAAATGTCCCAGACCGTCGCCCCGTCAATGACGGCGCACTCCTCCAGCTCCCGCGGAATCCCGCTCATGAAGCCCTCCAGAATAAAGATCGAAACCGGGATACGGTAAGCTCCGTAAATAAGACTGAGCACCTCCAGGTTATTTTTCATATTCAGGTCTCCGACCATGGTATAGATCGGGATAACAGTCGAATGAATCGGAATCATCATTCCGGCGATAAAAAACAGATACAGCAGGTTGTTCCCTTTAAACCGAAAACGTGATACGACAAAGCTGACCGGTGTGGACAGAACAACAGTCAGGACAATGGACAGAAATGTTGCCCGGATACTGTTAATCATATATCTCGGGATTCTGGAACCGGTCCACGCCAGATAATAGTTTTTGAACTCCCAGGTCTGCGGAAGTCCCCAGGTATTACGTGTCAGATCCTGCCGGGTCTTCAGCGACGCCAGTAAAAGCCACAGAAGCGGCAGGATGACTGCCAGCGCGGCAATCGTCAGGGTAACATAGAGGAAGATCCTGGTACCTCTTCCCATAATATTTCCGGAGGTAGATACCGTTTCTTTCTGTTTCGCTTTCATGCGCACCTCCTGTCTTTTCTTAGTGTTTACTCAGTTTTTTTAAAGTTTCAGCTGCCCGAAGGCAGCTGAAACCGGATCTTTCGATCAATATGCCAGACTGATTAAGTCTGCTTTCGTGTCTGCTTACTCAGACAGACCTGCGACATAGTCCTCTGCAGCCTTCTGGACTTCCGCAACTGCCTGCTCAGCGGTGAACTCGCCTGTGATGATGCCGGGGAATGCTGTTCCCTTGATTGCAAGATCAACCGGCGGAGGAGCAATGGAGTCCATGGAAGGAATGTAGCTGTCAGCCGAACGATAAGCCTTGATCAGCTCGTTGGTCAGCGGAAGGGTTGTGCTCTCATCATATTCTGCGACACCCGGATAGATCGGGCCGCCCTTTTCCTGGGAGGCAATACCAAACTCAGGCGAGCAGACCTTCTTCGCGAACTCGATGCATAGTGCTTCTTTCTCCGGATCCAGGCCGCTTCTTACGATCAGACCGGTGAAGCAGCCGCCGACTCTCGTTCCCGGATTGCCGTCTGCGCAGTCCGTGAATGCCGGCCAGTCAATACGGTGAACATTCTCTGTCGTCCAGCCTTCGCCGCCGGCAGATTCGAAGTTACCGACCTTCCATGCGCCTTCGTAGTACATGGCAGCTTCGCCGTTCGCGAACATCTGGTCTGCCTCGGTTGCGCTCATGCCGAGCACGCCGTTCGGGAATGCGCCCGCATCGACCATCTGCTGGAACTTGTTGACTGCCTCAACAAATCCGTACTGAGGATCATCCCACTTGTCCATTGCATCGCCGATGCAGAGAGCCTTGAAGTTATCGAGACCGGCAGCTCTTGCAAGGAATGCAGAAGCCATCCACGCGAAGCGGTTATCCTTACCGCCGGTGACCAGCGGAGCGATTCCTTCCGCATTGATCGTGTCACACAGAGCAATGAACTCATCCCAGGTGGTCGGAGGCTCCCATCCGTGCTCCTCAAACATGGTCGCGTTGTAATACAGCGAGTCAATCGCTGCTTCCATCGGAGCCAGGGTGATCTCGCCGGTGGGTTCTGTCAGGCCTGCCCAGACAGCATCGCTGAACTGTGCCTTCCACTCCGGATCAGCCTCAGCAATCTCTTTCCAGTCGATGATCAGTCCGTCTTTCATGAACTCTCTGGAATAGCTCTGTACGCACCAGGAAATATCCGGAAGCTCGCCGGAAGCCGCCTGAACGGTCAGCTTGGTACGAAGGTCAGCCGTTGCCTGCGCATCATGTACGATTGTGACGCCGGGATGCTCAGCTTCAAACTCCGCGATCAGCTCTTCCGCGATCGGCTGTACCACGGAGCCCTGTGTCCAGGTGCTCAGCAGGTTGATTGTGATCGGACCGCTGGTCGCCTCCACTTCAGCAGGAGCTTCCTCTGCAGGAGCTTCTTCAGCCGGAGCTTCCTCCTCAGCTGCCGCCGGTGCCTCAGCCGGTGCTGCCGGTGCTGCGGGAGCAGCTGCGCAGCCAGCGAGCACGGTTGCTGCCATCACACCCGTGAGGATCACTGCCAAAATTTTTCTTTTCATCCTTTTACCTCCCTTTTTGTGTTTTGCTATATTTATTGCTGAGAAGGATCAATCTTTCTCAACAATCATACCAATGTTATCCTCGTTTAATTTCCGGCAGAGGGACACACCCTTCAGCTCGACCAGCGAGATCTCGCACAGATACAGAACTGTCGTGCCGGGCTCCAGATGGCCGGTATATGCCTCATGTACATCCGAGACCACCATATGGAAATGAGCTTTTCCGTCGAGCACCACGCCCTGCAGAGAAGCAAGCTCCATGGGATTCTCCAGAGTAATATACTCATCCTCCGGCTCTCTGCCTTTCCCGATGACGCGGTGAAGGACGACCTTCTGCATGGATCCGATCGCGCTGGTGAGCAGTGCGTTTCTGATCCCGCTTTTGGCCAGTTCTTCTTCAATGGTCTCCAGCAGCAGATCTCCTCTCTTCAGGTTCAGGATGATCACTCTTCCGAGTTCAAATCCTTCAAATTTGGTCATTGTACACCTCCTTTCATACAGACCTCTGATGCTCTCATTCTAACAAGACAAAAGAGCCGCATGAAGCGACTCTTTTGTGATTCTGTCCAACATTTTTGTGGTATCTTCAGTTTCTTTGTGCGTTATGCATAAAAATATGCACTATTTTTTTATTTTGTGCAATTTTTTGTGTTTTTCATTCAGATGCATCGGAACTGCTGTCCCGTCCCGGATCCTGACGGCCTTCCAGATACTGACTCGGCGTACATCCCGCGTATTTTTTAAATACTTTTGCAAAATAACCGGCGCTCTCAAATCCGAGCATCATTGACACTTCATAGATCTTCAGGCGCTCTTTGACGAGCATGTGCTGTGCCTTCTGGATCTTTTTCTTATTGATGTAATTGGTCAGCGATGTCTCCTCCGTCCGGGAAAAGACTGTGCTGAGATAGCTGGGGCTCACATTCATGGCCGCCGCCACATCCTTTAAGCTGATCGGCTCCGTGATGTGATCCTTGATGTACTGTTTTGCATCCCGGACCAGACGGCCTGCATCCCCTCCGCCGAATTCATCGAAGAACATTTCCACCTGAATGCTGTATTCGCGGTTGCAGCGGATAATTTCATCCACAGTCTCCGCGCGGTAAATCCGCTGCAGAATGATACCCGCATCGGTCGGAATTGCGCGGTCTCTCCAGTTGACCTTCAGATGCTCTTCCATGATACAGATCATTTTGGCGCTCTGAAATGCCGCATTTTCCAGCGACAGATGATCACTTCGGATGCGGTAATTGAAGCCGCTGACATAATTGGAGAATTCGCCTCCCGAAAGCGTCTCGCACAGGTGGGTGAGATGATCCAGATCCACCAGATCAGCAGGCTCCCGCTCCATTTCCATTCTTGTCTGCTCTTCCGACAGTTCCTCGTAAAACCGGATTTTGCCGTACCCCTGATAACGCAGTTCCTCCCGGATCTGCCTGGCCATCTGAAAGGCCCGCTTCATCATGGCCGGTTCCGGGGCGGGAGCACTGAATCCGATGGCGGACTGCAGGTTTCCGTAATTATCAAGCGAGTTCATGATGGCTGTAGCCATCTGCTCCAGTTCCTCTGTCCTGTTTCTCCCGTCATCCGCAATCACGGCGACAAAAATTCCGTTTCCCCAGTCGATACAATAGGCATCCTGAAATTCACGGCAGATCTCTGTGATCAGTGCCCGGATGGTTCTGCCATAGATTTTCCGCTCCATTTCCGTCTTCTGGGCCTGAAGCCGCAGTGAATCCGTCGCGATATAGCAGACCCGTGCGGCGCCGGCCGTATGAAACCAGTACGAAGACGGCATCTGGGCGATGTCCTCCCCGAGCATCAGATTGTAATAATACAGACGCCCCAGCTCCTCCTCTTCCTGCGCGGAAACCGCACCGGCGCTGAGCCGGTTCTGCAGGTTTTTCCTGTCGAGGTCTTCCCGGATGCCCTGAAGCAGCTCATGCAGAGAATCCGCGTTGATTTTCAGCTTCAGAAGGTAATCTCTCGCACCTGCCTTCATAGCCCGCTTGACCAGTTCAAACTGATCATAGCTGCTGAGCGCGACAAAAACCGGATCCAGCCCGTTTTTCTTGATCTCTTCCAGCATCTCGATGCCATCCATCTCCGGCATCGCGATATCGGAAATAATCAGATCCGGCTGCAGGGCAAGTGCCATCTGAACACCTTCTTTTCCTCCTGACGCCTCCCCGGCAATTTCGAAGCCTTCATCACTCCAGTCCAGAATAGAACGGATACCGAGCTTCACCAGCATTTCATCATCAACAAGCAGTACCTTATACATTCTCTTCAACCTCTGCTGTCTGTACATATTCAAGCGGAAGGAGCACGGTCACACGCGTAAACTCCCCTTTCACGCTGCTGTACCGGATTCCGTACTGTTCTCCGTACATCATCCGGATCCGTTCCTGTACATTCTGGACACCGACAGAATTATACCGGCCGCTTTTTCCTGTACGCCCCTCCATCAGGGCGTCAATTTCCTCCTGTGTCATGCCGATGCCGTTGTCAAAAATCGAAAGCTCCAGATTATCCCCGTCCCTGTGCGCCTCCACTCTCAGTTCGCACATACCGCGCTTCCCCTCGAATCCGTGAATGATAGCGTTTTCCAGAAGGGGCTGCAGTAAGAACTTGATGACCAGGCACTCTTCGCAGCCCGGCTCAATGACATATGAAGATTCGATCAGACCTTTGCGGCGCAGCTTATGGATAAACACAAATTTTTCCGCCAGATCAAATTCCTCCCGCACCGTCACACGGTCATTGACTCCTTTGCTGACCTCCTTCAGAAGGCCTCCGAAACTGTCAATCAGTTTACAGATGTTGTCCGCTCCCTGCAGCTGCGCCATGACTTTGATCGAATTCAGCACATTATAGACAAAATGCGGATTGATCTGATTCTGCAGAATCCTGTACTCCAGTTCCTTTTTATTCCGCTCTTCTTCGCGGACCCGTTCAACCATCTCCCCCATATTGGTTGCCAGACGATTCATCGCCTTTCCCATCGTACCGATTTCGTCATTACTCTCCAGTTCCGGGTCTGTGGAAAAATCACCTCCGGAAATTCGGACGGTCGCCTGAATCATCCGCAGAATGGGCTGGGTGAGAAAGCTGGAAAGAACCAGCGTCATCAGGACTGCGCCGACCATCAGAGTAATCAGCAGCATGATCACCGACCTGACAAGCGAAGCGGACTCTCTGCGGAAGGATCCGTAATCGATCAGAAGCAGCATAGTCAGTCCGGTGTACGCAGAAGTGTCCCTGACGGAAAGCCATCTGCTTCCGTCCAAGGAGACAACCCCTGTCAGCTCTCTCTGAACAGCGTCTTCAAGGATCTGACTGCATTCTTCCCGGCTCAGTACATCACGGCTGCAGTAAATGCACTGCCCGCTCCGGTCATAAACCAGCAGAAGATCCGCGTTTCCGAAAGGATAGTCGGAAATGGCATCGCTGACGATGGCTGTGGTGATACCGATCAGCTGCCATCCGATCGTTTTGTGCGAATCCAGAGAGATCTCTCTGCGCAGAAGCGGAATATACTGTTTCGAAGTCGTATTCGGGGAATTGCTTTCAATGACAGGCAGAAAGACAGCGGTGCTGCTGTCTTTGTTTTCCGCAAACCAGGTCTGCTCTTCCAGACTGCTGATGCTGAAATAATCCGCATCAGCCCCGTACCGGATGTTGCGCCCGTTCTGACCGTGCACAATAATGCAGGACGCATACCTGGATATACTGTCATATTCAAGATAAGTGGAAAGATCTTCGATCGCAACAGAAAGATCCCGGTCCAGCTTCGGTCCGTTCGGCACACTGTAATCCCGGAGCAGAACCCGGGCGATATTTCTGTTGAAATAGATACTGTCGGACAAATTCTCACAGCGCTCCAGCATCCGGTTCGTATTACCCTGAAGATACTCCAGAGTATCCCGGCTGTCGGAGATGACCTGTTCACGCTGTGCACGGTAGGATGTCACGTAGAAAACACTCAGGAAGGCTATGATCACAACCGCAAATGCAACCGTGAAGTAGACTACAATTTTCCCCTTGATGGTTTTCAGCATAATCAAATCATAGCATCTTCAGCAGCTGTCTCCAAGATTTTCCGGGAAATTTCAAGTACTCTTCTTCCGGTTCGGATCCCGCACACCGGTTTCTGCCCTTTCTCTATACAGGTCAGGAAATACCGGTCTTCATTCAGATAGCCTTCTCCTTCATTAAAAATATCACTCAGTTCAATGGTTTTCCTGCTTCCGTCCAGACCGGCGAAGACCAGCCGGGTGTTGTCCCAGATATCATCCCCGGTCAGGAATGCTGTCCCTCTGGTCCCGATGATTCCTTTCATGGTATAGGCAAGTGCACTGCTCCAGCTGCAGGTGATACTGCCGATGGCGCCGGAGGCAAAACTCAGAACGGCGTCGGAGTTGTTGTCAAACTGCGCAAGCTGTGCGACGGTTCCTTTCGTCCTGCCCCGCACGCTGACGATCTCACCCGCCAGCGACTGCACAAAATCAATATCATGTGACAGTGACTCGATACTCATACCGCAGACATAATCCGGATCTGTCCTCCAGCTGCTCGCAAGATTTCCGTCCGATCCCGGCCCCGGCCCGATACGCACAACAACAGTCTGTACGATCTCGCCCAGCTCTCCCCGGTCCAGCAGACCCTTCAGGAGGCGGTAGCCCTCCCGGAAGCGCTGTGTAAAGCCTACCATGCAGTTCATATCGTATTCCTGCTCCAGCTTTTCCATCTCCAGCGCATCTTCCACCGTGATCGCGAGCGGTTTCTCCATAAAGACGTTCCTGCATTTTCCGGCGATCTGACGCAGATAGGCAAGGCGCGTGGACGGCGGTGTGAGCAGAAAGATCACATCCGCATTCTGCAGCTTATCCCCGATCTCTGAAAAAGCCTGTGTTCCGTACTGTGCCGCCAGTGCCGCGGCTTTAGCCGGATCCAGATCATAGATTCCGTAAATCTCCGTGCCGAGCGTCTTCAGCGCTTTCAGATGCTGGTGCGCTATGCCGCCGGCTCCGATCATCAGTGCTTTCATCACATTTCCTCATAACAGCCGTACAGCCTGATGGCTTTCGTTCTGTCCTCATCCGTAAAAGCAATACTTTCCCCGGTCTCTCCGATTTCCGGGGAAAGCTCAACAGACATATATCCTGAATATCCGATTTCCTTCATCCGCCCGATCATATGGGCCTGATCCGTTCCGCCGCTGCCGAAACGGCAGAAGCTCTTTTCACCAAAGACCCTGTTCTCCTTCAGATGAAGATGATTGATCCGGTATCCGACGCGATCAATGAAATCATCGATGCGTTCGCCGGCTGCTTCCAGATGGCCGCCGTCCAGACAGATCCCGACAGCGGGGCTGGTCACCGCCTGAAATATTTTTTCATAATCTCCGCTGACAGCCAGAATGTTCTGACAGTGATTCTCCAGGCAGATGAGTACACCTTCCTGCTCTGCACAGGGCGCGATCTGCTCCAGTTCTTCAATCAGCGCATCCAGACTGTCTGTGTCCGGTGTACCGGAGGCTACAACTCTTCTGCAGCCCAGTTCAACAGCAGCCTCGATTGCGCGCAGTTTATGGGCGGTATTCCAGGCGATCTGCTCCTGTGTGCGGCCTCCGAAAGCTGCAACATGCAAAGCAATCGGCCTCAGTCCGCTGTTCTCACAGCCTGTCCTGAGCATCCGGATCCGCTCAGGCGTCAGCGCATCTGCATACCAGCTGTTGAACTCGACGTTTCTGTATCCGTCCCGGTATGCATCCCTGAAAAGCGTTTCACATTTTGTATTTGCAAAGCCCTCATAAGTCAATGAAGACACAGCCAGTCTGAGCATATTTTCAGTTTTCATCCTTTCAGTCCGCTCGTCGCGATGCCTTCCACCAGCTGACGCTGGAACAGCACAAACAGAATCAGCATCGGGACGATTGACAGTGTCGACATGGCAAACATTGCGCCGAAGGCACTCTTGGCCGTCGAGTCCACAAACATTCTCAGGCCCAGCGTCACCGTGTACTTCGGTGCCGAGCGCAGGTAAATGAGCTGTGTAAAGAAGTCATTCCAGGACCACATAAAGGTAAAGATGGTCGTTGTGACCAGTGCCGGCCTGGTCAGCGGCAGAATAATTCTGGTAAAGACGGAATAGACGCTGCAGCCGTCCACGATCGCTGCCTCATCCAGCTCTCTGGGTATCCCCCGGATAAACTGCATCACCATATAGATGAAGAAAGTGTCCGTCGCCAGAAATTTCGGGATAATCATCGGCAGAAAAGTGTCAATCCATCCCAGCTTATAGAAATAGACATACTGCGGGACGATGGTTGCGTGCTGCGGAATCATCAGCGTCATCATCATCAGTGCAAACATGATATTCTGCCCTCTGAAGCGCAGTCTGGCAAAGGGATACGCCGTCAGCACACAGGAAAGCAGGTTTCCGATGACACAGAGGATCGAGATAAAAAGAGAATTCCGGAAAAACACGGAAAAGGATGTTCTTCCGTTGGCCTTCCAGCCGATGAAATAGTTTTCCACGGTAAACTGCTTCGGAATAACACCGAGATCCTTGAAAATGGTTGCTTCCGGTTTGAAGGAGCTTCCGATCATCCATGCGAGCGGATACAGTACAGCCACTGCAAAGACCGACAGCAGTACCAGTTTGATGATCATGACGGTGCGATCATTCTTTTTCATGCCGGTCACCTCACTCGTAATAGACAAATTTCCTGGCAGCAGCGAAAATAACGCCGGTCACTATTGCCATAATCAGCACCAGGAACCAGGCCAGCGCACTGGCATAGCCCATCCTCATTTTGTTGAATCCCTCACTGTAAATGTGCAGGGTATAAAACAGCAGGCTGTCCCGGACACCGCCGAGGCCGCCGTTTCCTCCTCCGCCTCCGCTGATGATATAAGACTCAGTGAAGACCTTGAAGGCGCTGATAATCTGCATAATCAGATTGAACAGAATAATCGGAGAAATCATCGGGATCACAATCCGCGTGATACGCTGCAGTCTGGTGGCTCCGTCAATCTCCGCCGCTTCAACCAGTTCGGCGGGGACCTGTTTGATTGCCGCCAGGAAAATGATCATGGGCGATCCGAACTGCCACATTCGTAGGATGACCAGAGTCCAGACTGCTGTCTTCGGACTGGCGATCCAGCTGATCGTCGAATTGATCCCCATTCGCTGGAGAATCAGATTCAGGAGGCCCTGCATCCCGAAGATCTGCCTCCACAGGATCGAAATAGCCACACTGCCGCCCAGGAGCGAGGGAACGTAATAGGCCGCGCGGAACATGGACAGGCCCGGTACGCCCTTATTCAGCACCAGTGCCAGGATCAGGGAAACCAGCAGCTGCAGCGGGACAGATACAAAGACATATAAAAAAGTGACCTTCAGTGCATTTTTAAAGTGCACGTCGGTAGTAAACATTTTGATATAGTTGGAGAACCCGACAGTCTTGGGCGCCGTCAGCAGATTATAGTTCGTAAATGAAAAGTACAAAGACATAAACAGCGGAATCGCCGTCAGAATGACAAAGCCCAGGATCCACGGAATCAGAAATACATATGGTGCCGTTCTGTTCTTCAAGCTTCTCATGACAAAGCCCTCTCCTTTCGCTGCGTCTTTCAGATCAGGGCAGCCCGGACGATTGTGAGGGGCGCCGCACAAAAATGCGGCGCCCCGGAAATCCCCCTCAATGCAGAACCATTACTCTGCATTTTCTGCAATAACATCATTCGCAATGCCGATGATATATTCCGCGGCATCCTCAGGAGTCATATCGCCTCCCGCGACCAGCTCGGCGGCGCTGGCGATTTCGTTCTGGATCGCCCAGACGCCCGGTGCCTTGGCAATAAACGGCGGAGCCTCCTTGGAAATCATGTTCAGATAATCTGTCGCAGCCTGATCACTGGGATCCATGCCGTTCTCAGCCAGCATTTCCTGAACAGTGAGAGATCCGGGAACACCCAGTTCCATGTTGAAGATCTTCTGAGCTTCCTGATTGTTGACGAAGAAGTTGATATATTCCGCAGCGAGATCTTTCTTGTCCGAGGTCTCGGAAATGCCGAAAGAAGAAGTAATCAGCAGATCGCCGTGATGGCCGTTGTTTCCGACCGGAACTTTCCGCATCTCAAGGTGATCATCCATCGAATTCTGGTAGGTCTTCGCCTGGTTTGCGTTTGCAAAATAGAACAGGACCTTGCGGTTGACCAGCGGGCCTTCCTCCCATGCCTTGGAATTCCACTCCTGTGTCCACTCAACGCTCGCAGTCGTGCCGGCTTCTCTCATGTCGTTCGAATATGCATACCAGCCTGCCAGTGTCTCAGCGCTCGGTGCAAACTTGCCGTCGGCATCCACCCATTCTGTTCCGTCTACGGAATTCTCGCGGATCCATACCCAGACCAGATCATTGTTGGTGTAGATATCCATGCAGGCATAGGTATCATCCGGAAGTTTTTCCTGAACCTGCTTCAGATAATCCGCAAATTCATCCCAGGTAATGTCCTGATCAGCCGGCCACAGCTCCATGCCGAGCTCATTCAGATAAGTCTCGTTGACATACAGCGCCTGTGCCGTCAGACCCAGTGTGATCATGTACAGATTGTCTCCGTAATTGCCGGTGCTGACAAAATCCATATTCCAGTTGTCCAGGTCAATGGTCTTGTCTGCAACGTAGTCATCCAGCGGTGTCAGAACGCCCTTGGAGCAGTATTCACCGATCTGGTTGGACTGGAACTGCACGACATCAGCTGCGCTGCCGCTGGCATAAGCAGTTGCCTGTGCTGTCCAGTAATCGCCCCATCCGGGAGACTCTGTCTCAATCTGAACATCGGGATGCTCTGCCATGAACAGATCATTGATTGCAAAATAGAGCTGATCACGTGTTGAATTTCCCCACCAGGCTACACGCAGAACCGTCTTGTCGCCGGACGATGCCTCTGCCTCAGGCTGGGCTGCTTCCGCGCCGCCGTCTGCAGCCGGTGCAGTCCCGCCCGCGGGTGCTGCGCAGCCGGCAAGAACACCTGCCATCATTGCGGAAGCCAGTATTGCTGCAATTAACTTTTTCCTCATGATTCATCCTCCTTATTCCTTTATTTACAGAACGCTCACTATGAGATCGTTCTTTGATAACACTTCTTCATCTGTCTCAAAACAGACTGACAGACAGAACTTTCTGCCGCTGTCCTCTTTCTGCGTCACCAGAATCGGCTGATCCGGAATCTCGGCCGAATCCGGATTCAGGTTCAGCCGGAAACTGTTTCCTGCCCTGACCTGTCCGGTTTCCGTATCCGTGATGCGCCAGGAGAGCTTCACATCCGGAATCCGCTCATGCAGATCGTTCACCGCCCAGATCCGCGCCGTGAAGGACTTTCCGGCTTCTATACTGACTGTCCTGCCGTTCTCTCCCGGGAAATATCCGGGCTCAAAAGCCGCCAGTACCGGCGAAAATACGCCATCCCGCGCAGGTCCCTCTTCTCTCAGAAATACGGCAGAAACCGGATCATATTTCCGGATCCGCAGGTATTCCGCCTCCCATCCGGCAAAATCCGACCCTTCCGCCGCTGTTTCCGGCAGGCCGATATGAGTGACAACCGGCGGCAGTTTCAGGCTTCTCGGATCCAGGCGAATCAGCTCCTCACCGGAAAAGACCGCTGCCGCCCGGCGCTCGCCGCGTCCCGGGAACAGAACAGGTCTTGCCGGATCAGTTCCTGCGAGCGTCTCAAAGAGGACATTGCAATAGGCCATCCGGGCATTTTCCGGATCCGCTTTCTGATAAACGGACAGATCCGCATCAAGGGCCAGTGCACCGAGACTGACATGTCCTGCAGCCGCAGCTGCAAAAGCACCTGCCTCCTGTGCCAGCTCATTGATTTTTTCCGGTGTCAGATCTGCTTCTGTCACAGGGCATGCACCGATCACCAGGAGTCCCTGTTCATCGCACTGTGCCAGCAGTTCTTCCGAACAGACATCTTTTGATACATACAGAGCATTGACACCCAGCGCTTTTAATGCCGCAGGATCCGTTCCCTGCTTCTGCGCCTCGACGCCCCGCAGGAAAATCCGCTCTCTGTTCAGCGTGAACACACCGGTTTTGGAATCATACGCCGTCTCTTTCATGCCGGTCCGTCTCTGCCAGACGGCATCGGCATATTCCAGCTTCAGGCAGTACAGGGCAGGTACTCCCGCATCCCAGGTCCCCCAGAGCCGGACATTCTTTACCGTGACCGCCAGCTTATACCGGTGTTCACCCGGAGAAAGAATGATCTCCCTTGTTCCCACCGTCTTCTCCTGCGGATCGTCACAGGATGTGATGACCGCCCGGAGATCGCTCTTCACCGGAACCTTTCCCCGGTTGACCAGCAGTACGTCCAGGCTGACCAGTGCCGCATCGGTATAATGATCCAGCTGGTCTCCGCACCAGTCTTTTTTATAAATCATCCGGGTTGAAACCTTAACTTCTTTGATCAGACAGTCAGATGCAAACATTTCTTATCCTCCGTTCCCCTGAACATCGGCTGAATTATTAACGCCTGCCAGTTTTTTTACTGAGGCGCCGCCGAAATACACGTGCAGTTCCGGGACAGAATTTTTCCGTCTTCATCCGCGACCTGCATCCTGACCTCATAGTCTCCGACATAATCTTCCGGAATTGTCCAGCGGATCACATCCCGCACCTGCGAGCTGTCTTCCTCCAGATCCGTGACAAAGGATCTCTCAATCTGCGGCTCTGTCTCCTGTGCACGCACGATCTGCCAGCTGATCCGGGCATTTTTTACAGGATGCAGATGATCGTTGGTGAGCCAGATTTTGCCCACAAATTCTTCGCCGCGCACATATCTGTGCGGACGGCCGATGGGGTGCGGCTCCTCGTTCCATTCCAGACTGATCAGGACCTGTGTATAGACACCCTTCATCGACTCATAGACCTTGTAGGGCTGCCGGTAATAATCAAACAGACCTGAGCCCATCAGAGGACAGGCGTCACTCCAGTAATACAGATACATATCGCAGACAGGAGCGTATTTTTTCTGCCGCAGGAGCTCGATCTGCTCCTTTACGACGAGTGCCTCGTACACCTGGGTATTCTCAATAAACTCCTCCAGCGAGGTGCCAAGCTCAGACTTGGCGCGGCGGAACTGGTTATAGTAGAACAGCCCCCAGTACTGCCACGTATCCCAGTCAAGCGGCCACAGCTTGTCCTTCGGAATATATTTCACAAGGCTCACAAGATCCGGAACGGAATCCGCACCGAATTCCACGATATGCGGCTTGATCTCCGCGGTATGCACGTCCAGATCGCCGTCCTGACAGGAGCCGATCATGATATTCTGAACCTCTTCGCGGTAATCGCCCTTGTGGATCCAGCGGACCGGATCGATCTGTCCCAGTGTGTCGTACAGCACATGGCACAGCTTGAAATAGGTATTGGGCTTGTCCTGCAGTCCATAGATTTCCGGTTCTTTGTAAACAGACCACATTCCCATGCAGGCGTGGTTGGTCAGCATCATTCCCATGGCACGGATCATGTCGCTGGCTCGGCCGATGACATCATCTCCGTCATCAATGCAGTAATGCAGCGAGAAGACCTGCCACATCAGAAGTCCTTTTTCGTCGCAGATCCGGTAGACACCGTCCCGCTCTACATGTGATCCGATGCGGATGGAGTTGATGTCCATATCGATCATCTTTTCAAAATCCGCGTCCCACATTTTCTCATCCGCTTCACTCATCCACAGACTGGAAATGTAACGCATGCCGCGCAGGAAGATCCGGACGTTGTTCAGATACCACCGCCCTTTTTCATCTTTGCGGATCTCCTTGACACCGAAGCGCTCCGTCACCCGGTCCTCACCCAGTGTCAGAGCCGCCGTGTACAGATTCGGATCACCGTGATCCCAGGTCCACCACAGCTTTACGTCGCGGATCAGCGCCGTGATCCGCACAGCATTTTCACCGCGCTGAAGCTTCACAGTATGTGTGACCGGCTCCTGCTCCTTCTGCTCAAAGTTATAAGGAGCAATTTCCAGCTTCAGAGGGAACTCCGCACCGTCTTCTCCGCCGTGGCTGATCTGCAGCTTAACAGTGCAGACAGCGCTGCCGCTGAAATCCTGTCCGCCTGCATCCCGCCCGATGGTCGTGTAGATCTGTGCACTCTCAATAAATGTCTGCGGCCGGACGACGACGGACACATTGCCCCAGATTCCGCCGGAATTGCCGTCCTGGCGGAAGGAAGAAAAGCAGCCGTTCCGGTGCATGGCCTCAATCATGTGGCCCTTGATCTGTTTGATTCCCTTCGACTGGTGGAATTTATACGGCGCAGAGAGCGGCGTCTCGTCTGAATCCGCTTCAATATACTCAGTCGGATCCTTCGGCGCGTAATCTCTGACAATCAGTATGTTCTTTCCGTCTTTTTTCCACAGTCCGGTCACCTCGAACTCAAACGGATCAAACATGCCTTCATGGAAACCGAGATAAGCCCCGTTCAGCCACACTTCAGCGATATAGTCGACACCCTCGAAGCGCAGAAAGGACCTGTTTCCGTCGGCATTCTGCGGCATATCAATTTCTGTTTCATACCAGATGGCGCCGAAATAATCGCCGATTTCTTCATTCAGGTACCAGTTTCCCGGAACGGCGATGTCCCGCCAGACCTCTTCCGTCCCGTCGCACAGATACCAGCTCTGGCGTCGTCCGACATTATTCTGATCGAGCCGGTATTTCCAGGTTCCGTTCAGGCTCGTTTCCTTTCTGTCAAATAATGCACGATACATGATGTATCCCCTTTCTGAAAGAAGTCCCCGCTGCGCCTCACTCCTTCGGAAACAGTCGTTTCACCATTTCCGGCGTCATTTTCCGCTCCAGATCGAATCCCTTCAGCTCGATTACCAGCAGCTCCAGCAGATAAAGAACTGTCGTTCCGCGCTCCAGATGACCGATATGATTTCCCTTTGTTCCGCCGGCTGAAAAATGAAAATGTGCCGAACCGTTAATGACAGTGCCCGAAATGCCGCCGAATTCAAACGGACCTTCCAGGGAAAGCATCTCATCGTCTGTCACTTCCCCCATATGCTTCGGGCGATGATATTCCAGATGGGCTGTGCTGCCGACGGCACTGGCGACATAGGCATTCCGGATGCCTTCTTTCTTCAGCACCTCCTCCACGCCGGAGAAAAGCTCCTCACCTCTCTGAAGTTCTATGATCAAAACTCTTCCCAGTCCTTCGCCAACGTAATACTCCATGAGGCCACCTCCATCTTTGTATATTTTATAATTTATAATATCTGTTTTCGTCACTTTACCTAATTATACTTGAGGAGGATGGTGCATAAATTGCACTATTTTTCTAAAATATGGAATTTATTTATGTAATATTCACAAATTTTGCCGTTCTTTGTATCTGCGCGGCAACATTCAATATGAATGATTGAAGAATTTTATCAGAATGAGTAAACTGATAGTCAGATCTACTATTTCGAGAGGAAGCAGGCGGTTTTTCATGGAACTGAATTCTGTTTTAACGGAAAACGCATATAATTACATTCTTGACCAGATTCTGAATGGCAGCATCAAACCCGGCGACCGCATCCGCGAAGACGTAATCGCCGGGCGGCTTGGCATGAGCCGGACACCTGTACGGGAAGCTGTCAATCAGCTCAGCCAGAACGGGTTCATAAATTATGTGAAGCGGAAAGGCCTCTACTGTGTTCAGCTCGATGAAAGCGAACAGCGCACGCTCCTGGATCTGCGTGAAAATCTGGAAGCCTACACCTACGTGGAATGTATGAAACGCGCCTCTTCCGAAGAACTGCTCTCTCTCATGCAGGACATAACGGACTTTCTGGCTCTTCCCGCGGAAGAACAGCTTCTTCAGCACTCCCGGCGTGACATCTCCTTCCACATTCACGCCGCCAGTCTGACGCACAGTCATCTGATTGAAAAATATGTCCGGGAAATTGAGACAATGCTGCTGATTGTCCGGAAAAATCTGGTCGGATCACACCGGCAGAAGGACACCATCGACCTCTCCTGGGAGCTTCATACGCAGATTGTCCGGGCTATGCAGGATAAAGATGAGGCACTGATCAGAGAACTGAACCATGAACATATTCAGCTGATGAGAGAAACACAGCTGGTCAAATGATCAGAATGAATCAGAGAAATCTGAGTGCTGGAGATGGGACTTGAACCCACACTCCCTTGCGGAAAACAGATTTTGAGTCTGTCGCGTCTGCCATTTCGCCACTCCAGCAAACCGGGCCGTGCCCGGAAAAATATATTACAACAGGTTTTCCCGAAAATCAACGTTTCCGGCCGCGGTCATCCCTCGAAATCAATCCTGTCAAAATACGGCGAACCGTCAAAGGTTGCAAAATAATCGCGCAGTGTCTGCGCTCTGCGGATGAGCTTTACGCTCCCGTCCTCCCGCAGCAGAAGCTCCGCCGACCAGAGTCTTCCGTTGTAGTTGTATCCCATCGCAAAGCCGTGCGCACCGGCATCGTGAATGAACAGGTAATCTCCCTTTTCCACCTCCGGCAGAATCCGGTCAATGGCAAATTTATCGTTGTTCTCACAGAGAGACCCTGCGACGTCATACTTGTGATCCCTCAGTTCGTTTTCCTTGCCCAGAACAGTAATGTGGTGGTAAGCACCGTACATGGCGGGACGCATCAGGTTGGCTGCGCAGGCATCCACACCGATGTACTCCTTGTAAATGTGCTTTTCATGAATCACCTTTGTGATCAGCGCGCCGTAGGGAGCCATCATGAAACGGCCCATTTCCGTATAAACAGCGACGTCATCCATCCCTTCAGGTGCGAAGATCTCTTCATAAACTCTGTGGACACCCGCACCGATTTCGGCGATATCATTCGGTTTTGCTTCCGGCTTGTATGCGACGCCGACACCGCCCGAGAGATTGACGAAGGCCATATGGACCTCCACATCCCGATGCAGTTCCACCGCCAGCGCGAACAGCTGGGAAGCCAGCGTCGGATAATATTCATTGGTCACGGTGTTGCTGGCAAGAAAAGCATGAATTCCGAAGTCCTCCACGCCCCGCTCTTTCAGAATCCGGAAGCCTTCAAACAGCTGCTCCTTTGTAAAGCCGTACTTGGAGTCACCCGGGTTGTCCATAATACCGTTGCTCATTCTGAACACACCGCCCGGATTGTAGCGGCAGCTCATCTTTTTCGGGAAGACCTTCCCCTCCTCCGGCACACGGCCGCCCGGCACCAGCTTCATACCGCTCTCATCATAGCCGTATCCCTGCTCCAGCAGGCCGAGAATAATCTTCTCGAGGAAGGGAATGTGCGTGATATCATCCAGATTGATGATGGCACCCAGCTTCAGCGCAACCTCATACTCATGCGCGGGCGTTTCATTGGAAGAAAACATGATATGCGGACCGTCCGCACCGACTGCTTCAGAGAGCTTGAGCTCGGCTTCGGAGGAACAGTCAAAACCGCAGTCATACTCCTTCAGAATGTCCATGAGATACGGGTTGGGCGTTGCTTTGACGGCAAAATACTCGCGGAATCCCGGATTCCATGCGAATGCATCGCGGACAGCCTGCGCGTTCCGGCGTATGCCCGCTTCATCGTAGAGATAGAACGGTGTCGGATAGCTCCGGGCAATCTCTTCTACCTGTTCTCTGGTCACAAACGGAATTTTTTTCATAGTATCTCCTCAATTCTGTAATGATGCAGTATGTATATCCTCGATCTGCCAGTCGATCGGCTGCTCTCCGTGTTCTTCAAGAAATGCGTTGCACTGACTGAAATGTCTGCATCCGAAAAATCCCCGGTACGCGGACAGCGGGGACGGATGCGGCGCGCGCAGGATCAGATGATCCGGGTTGGTCAGCATCGGCGCCCTGCTCTGGGCCTGTGATCCCCACAGCATATAAACGATCGGTCTGTCCTGTTCATTCACGGCCTGCAGAATGGCACCCGTGAACTGCTCCCAGCCTTTCCCCTGATGGGACCCCGCCTGGTGTGCGCGGACTGTCAGCACTGTGTTCAGCAGCAGCACGCCCTGCTCAGCCCACTTGACAAGATAGCCGTTGTCCGGCATTCTGCAGCCGATATCATCATGCAGCTCCCTGTATATGTTCACCAGAGAAGGCGGAATCTCCTGTCCCGGCGGAACGGAAAAGGATAATCCGTGAGCCTGACCCACATTATGATACGGGTCCTGTCCCAAAATAACAACCTTTACTTTGGAAAGCGGCGTCAGATGCAGTGCATTGAACAGATCCTCCGCGGGCGGATAGACCACCTTCGTCGCATACTCCTGCTTCACAAATGCATAGAGATCCCGGTAATACGGCTTCCTGAATTCCGCGTTCACCGCGGGAAGCCAGTCGTTCGCAATCTGAGCCACTTTAACGTTCCTCTTTCCGCTGCGGAACTGCCTGTTTTCAGGCCTGTTCCATGATCCCCTTCACAAGCTCCCAGGTCCGCTCGAAGCTCGGAATGTTCAGCCGCTCCGCAGGCGTGTGAATATCTTCTGTATCGGGGCCGATGGATACGCAGTCCAGGCCTGCGATTTTGCCTGAGAGCAGGCCGCACTCCAGACCACCGTGAATCATCACAACCTCGGGCTTTCTGCCGAATTTTGCCTCAAAGACCGAGACAATCATATTGCGGAAGGAAGAGTCGGGACGATATTCCCACGCCGGATAGACGCCGCACTCGGTGAGCTCGCCGTCGAATTCTTTCACGATCGCCTCCAGCCGGTTAATCACATAGCCCTTCTGGGAGTTAATGCTGCTGCGGACAAGAAAAGTTCCGGTCAGAACAATTTCTCCGTCTTCGTCTTCCGGCATTTCTGTCTTCAGAATGCCCATGGAAAGCGAGGTCTGCGGAAGTCCGGGGAAATCCGGGCTGTACTCGATCACACCGTTCGGAAGCGCCATCAGAAGACGCAGGGCTTTGCGGGTTGCCTTTTCCGTCATGCACAGAACATCCCGGCGAAGGTTTTCATCTCCCTTCCAGTTCCAGGTGACAGACAGTTCCGGGTCGGTCCTGCTGTATTCGGCAACGATCTGGTCATCGATTTTCTGAACGGTCTTTTCGATAGTAGACTGCTCCGCGCCGTTCGGAAACAGAATGCTCGCCCGGCACTCACGCGGAATGGCATTATCTTTGTTTCCGCCTTCGATGCTTACCAGATTGAATTCGTATTTTTTCATCAGGCGGTACAGAAGTCTGGCCATGATAAAGTCCGCATTTGCGCGTCCCCGGTTGATCGCGTCGCCTGAGTGACCGCCCAGCAGACCGTCCACAAGAAATTCCACAAGAATTCCGTCCTCTGTTTCCGTCTTGAACGGCACGCGGAAGGTCTCCTCCGCTCCGCCCGCACAGCCTGCGGTCAGCACACCTTCCTCTTCCGAGTCGAGATTCAGCAGGCGGGTACCGGAAAGAACAGATGTATCCAGAGCCTCGGCGCCCAGCATGCCTACTTCTTCATTTACGGTAAAAACGCATTCCAGCGGAGGGTGTGCAAGGGAGTTGTCCGAGAGTGCCTCCATCATCATGGCGACTGCTGTTCCGTCATCGGCGCCCAGTGTGGTCCGGTCCGCCTTCAGCCATTCCCCGTCCTCGATGAGTGTGATTGCTTCCTTTTCAAGGTCTTTCGTACAGTCTGCGGTTTTCTCCAGGACCATATCGACGTGTCCCTGCAGGATCAGTGGTTCATGATCCTCATATCCGGGCGAGGCCGGCTTGAAAATGATGACATTTCCCGCCTCGTCACGCACATAACGCAGTTTTTCGTCCTGTGCAAACTGTTCGAGAAAGCTGCTGATCTGTTCTGTGTGAAAGGATCCGTGCGGAATAGCGCAGATCTGTCTGAAATAACCCATAACGCTCATTGCTCAAAACCTCCTGAATGTGGATTTATTAACTTCTGTTTCCCGGTGATCCTTACATCGGTACCGGCAGCCGCACAGGAACGCCCCTGCCGGCCAGGTACTCTTTCACTTCCCGGATCTCAAGTTCTTTAAAATGGAATAAAGACGCGGCCAGTGCGGCATCTGCCCCGCCTTCCGTCAGCGCCTCATAAAAATGCTCCGGTTTTCCGGCGCCGCCCGACGCAATCACCGGAATCCTGACCGCATCCGCAACGGCGCGCGTCAGTTCAAGGTCATAGCCGGCTTTTGTCCCGTCTCCGTCCATGCTGGTCAGCAGGATTTCGCCCGCCCCGAGCTCCTGTGCACGGATCGCCCACTCAGCCGCGTCGATGCCGGTATCGATCCGGCCGCCCGCCACATAGACATTAAATCCTCCCGAAACGCCGGTTATGCCGCTCCCGTAATCCGGATTCTGTCTGCGTCTTGCGTCAATGGCGACCACAATACACTGGGAGCCGAAACGCTCCGCGCCTTCTGAAATCAGCTCAGGGCGTCTGACCGCCGCGGAATTGACGGACACCTTGTCCGCCCCTTCCCGCAGGATTGCTTTCATGTCCTCCACTGTGCGGATTCCGCCGCCGACGGTAAAAGGAATAAAGACTTTTTCGGCGACACGGCGGACCATGTCGGTCACGGTCTCTCTCGCATCGGAGGTCGCGGTAATATCCAGAAATACCAGTTCATCCGCACCTGCCGCGGAATAGGCCGCTCCGGCTTCCACCGGGTCACCGGCGTCGCGCAGACTCACAAAATTGACACCCTTGACGACGCGTCCGTTATTGACATCCAGGCAGGGAATAATCCTTTTGGTCAGCATGATGACACCTCCAGGAAGTTCTGCAGAATCTTCAGGCCGACGGTTTCGCTTTTTTCAGGATGGAACTGACACGCGAACAGATTTCCGCTCTCTATCGATGCGTCAAAATCTGTTCCGTAAAAAGCGCCGGCACTGACGATTTTTCTGTCCCGGGCCTGCAGATAAAAAGAATGCACAAAATAGACATAGCTGTGCTCCGGGATCCCCCGGAACAGGCGGCCCTTCTCTTCACCGGCGGTCCCGCTGAATTCAGAAGGATAGTACAGATCGTTCCAGCCGATCTGAGGAACCTTCTGCGACCGGTCCGGAAAACGGAGAATCTTCCCCCCGAGAACGCCCAGTCCCGTCACACCGGGACTTTCCTCACTCTCCTCGAACAGAAGCTGCAGTCCCAGGCAGATCCCGAGAAAAGGAACACCGCCGGAGGCTGCGTCACAGATCACCTGCTCCATCCCGCCGGACCTGATTCTCTCCATGGCGTCGCCGAAAGCGCCGACGCCGGGCAGGATGACATGATCCGCCGTCCGGATTACATCCGGATCCTTCGTCAGGATCACTTCGCGGCCCAACAGCCTGACCGCATTCTCAACGCTTCTGATATTGCCGGCTCCATAATCAATGATCGCTACCAAGCTGATTCTCCTCCGCCGTCTGCTCTGTGCCGGTTCCGGCCTGACAGTCCAGCTCAAACCAGAACGAAACACCGTTGTCATAGTTAATGACACCGTATGGCTGATGGAGCTGCTCCATGCAGGCCTTTACAATGGAAAGGCCGATGCCGGAGCCGCCGTACTCTCTCGTTCTCGCCTTGTCAACCTTGTAGAATTTGTCCCAGATCCGCGGAAGTGCCTCTTCCGGAATCGGGTCGCCCGTGTTGAAAACACTGACATGAACACAATTTTCCTTATATTCAGCCCGAATGTCAATGACTTTTTCGCCCCCCACCGGCCTTGCGTAGTGCACTGCATTCGTGTAGTAATTCTGGAGCACTTCTTCTGTCAGATAAGGGTCAGACCAGACCGGTATCTGCGTATCTTCTTCTATATTCGTACGCAGCACAATCCCTTCCTGCTGCGCCAGAATTCCCGCCGAGCGCAGATAATTCCGGATCACCTCAGCCAGGTCAAAATGTTCCATGGATACAGCGGAATCCCCGAATTCAAGGTGCGAGAGCGTCAGCAGCTTCTGTACCAGCCGGTTCATTTTATCGGCTTCATCCCGGATCACGGAAAGGTATTCATCCCGGCTTTCCGGATCATCCGCCAGGCCTTCCTGCAGGCCCTCCGCGTATCCTTCAATCAGAGCGATCGGTGTCTTCAGTTCATGGGTGACATCCGAAATAAATTCCCGCTGCAGCTCTCCCCGTTTCTCACGCTGCTCCAGATCGCGCTGAAGTGCAATATTTGCCGTTTTCAGCTCCAGGATATTTTTCTCAAGCGAGTCGGCAAGCTCATTGATATTCTGTCCGAGTTCTGCAATCTCCGTCCGGTCCTCTCCCACATATCGCTCGCTGAAATCCAGCTGTCTCATCTTCTCGGAAATTCTGGTGAGATCCCGGATCGGCGAAACAATGCGCTCCGAAAGAAGCGTTGCCACAACGGCGCCGACCGCAATGGCGATGAGGGCAATATAGACCAGAAACCGGTTGGCAATCGCCGTGCTGTTCCGGATTGACAGGAGCGCAGTACGGAGAAGACACAGACTTCCGTCGGGCAGAATTCCCCACTGTTCCATGTATTCAAGTCCGGTTGTGTTATGCCGTACAATCTGGGTGGACAGCTCCGGCGCGGACTTTAGCCGCCTCGTTATGGTGTATTCCGTATCTGTATTCACTTCGTCTTCCGCACTTTCCTGCAGCGGATGGCCGAAGAAATCGGTTTCGCTGCTGTCATCCTGGGCAGAAAACAGATTGTCCCACATGCGCCGGATCATTACATCCGAGTCGGAGGCATAAGCCTTCACTGTTCTTGACTCTGTGTCCAGAACAATGACTTCTATATTATCTCTGCTGGCGAAGGTGACAAGCTCCGCGTCAAAATCGTCCGATTTCAGCCTTCCGTCCCTGGCTGCTTCCGACAGACTCGTGAAAACACCGGTCAGCGCCCGGGCCTTTCTGGAGAGATAGTATCTTTCCAGAAAGAACGAATTCATCAGCCAGAACAGCAGTGAAGTACCCGCAATAAGAAATATGAAAATCAGAAGAAACTCCCGCCGCAGAGAATGCTTTTCAGCCTTTTTTCCTTTCAATCCGCCCGTCTCTCCTCTCAAACGTATAAGGTAACCCAGAAAGCGAATGCAATTTTTTTCTTTCGGACATATCTTATTCAAGAAATGTTAACATTTTGCGAAAAAAAATGCATGGAAAAAACCATTTATTGCTGATATTATAGAGCATAGGAATTATTTTTCTACCCAGCGGTAATAATAATTTAATTTAAGGGGGTGTACGGAAATGGAAATGAACACAGAAGATGTTAAAAAGGAAGTAATGGATGAGGTGAAGAGCTACGTCCAGTCCGAAGTTGACAGGGCTGTGAAAGCTGTTCCCACACCCGGCAACGACGAGGTTATCAAGCGCCTCGACAGCATGAGCAGCGCTCTTGACAACATTGCGGCGTCTGAGAAAGACTCCTCCAAGAATGCGAAACTTTCAGCAATCGGCAGCATTGCATTACTGGCAGTTTTTGTCATCTTCTTCCTGGTTATTACACCCAGCATTCTGAAATTCATCAAGAATCTGAACGGAACCGTGGAAAGCCTTTCCGCAACAGTACAGGAAGTCAACGGAGTCGTTGCAAGCGCTGATGAGACTGTCAAGGGTCTCAATGGTGTCGTATCCGAAGTCGGAACCGGCATCAACGATACCTTCAGCGAGGTTCAGGGCCTGATCGGTACCGTGAATACACAGGTTGAGGGCATCGGCTCTGCCGTTGACGGCGTAACCGAAGCTGTTGCCGGTGTCAACACCGCAATCGGAACCGTGAACGAAGCTGTCGGAACTGCCAATGAAGCAGTCAATACCGCCAGCGGCGCTGTCAAGAACATTGATCTTGTAGTTGCCGAGAACGCCAAGGCAATCAACGACACCATGACACAGCTCTCCGAGATCGACTATGATGCCATCAACAAGACTGTTGCCAACCTGTCTCAGGTGACCGGCAATCTGGATGCAATTATCAGCGAAGCTGAGAAGACCGTCGCAAATGCGAACAGCATCATGGGTGAAGTCGGAACCGTTGTCAGCAACGTAAACGGTGTTGTCGGCAATGTGAACGGTGTTGTTGATAATGTAAACGGTGTTGTAAAGAATGTTGATACCGCAGTCCTGACTGCTGATTCCACCATCCGCACCGTTGACAGCACTGTACAGGATGTCTCCGGTGTTGTGAATGACACTTCCAAGTCCCTGACCCAGACCATGGACCAGGTTGCTGCTCTTGACATTGAAGGCCTGAACAAGACCATCACAGAGCTCCAGACCGCTACCACTGAGGTTACACAGGTTGTCGGCAACATCAACGGAACTGTAGATGCTCTGAGCCAGGCAGCAAACACCACCGCGAAGTCTGTTTCCGAGATCGACTACAGCATCCTGAATGACGCGATTATTTCTCTTCAGGAATCCGCCAAGAACCTTTCCGATACTGTTCAGAAGCAGCTCTCCGGAAACTGATTTACACAGTTACTGAAATAGCTGAAAAAATCCTTTCTAACATCTGAAAAACGGGAGGCCGCAAGGTCTCCCGTTTTTTCTGTCTCAATCACTGTGTTGTCTCTGAACAGGATCGGTTCCTGCAGCAGACACTCCGGTCAGGCGTCAAACTTATAGCCGTATCCCCACACCGTCTGAATCAATGCGCCGGCCTCTCCCAGTTTTGCCCGAAGCTTCTTTACATGCGTATCAATCGTCCGCGCATCACCATAATAGTCATAATTCCAGACATTGTTCAGAATCTTCTCTCTGGAGAGTGCGATGCCCTCGTTCTCCATAAAATACTGCAGCAGTTCAAATTCCTTGAAGGACAATTCGACCGGATTGCCGTTTATCCGCACTTCGTGGGCTGACTTGTCCAGCACGATACCGCCCTCTTCCAGCCGCTCCATGGCGGCAGTCGGGTTGGTTCTCTGAATTATGGCGCGCACACGGGCGCCGAGCGCTTTGATCGAAAACGGCTTTTTGACATATTCATCCGCTCCGAGGTCAAAGCCCATCAGCTCATCCTCTTCTTCGGATTTTGCGGTCAGCATGATCACGGGGACCGAGGATTCCTTCCGGATCTCCCGCAGAACAGTCCACCCGTCAGCTCCCGGCATCATGACATCCAGAATTACCAGTGCGATCTCCCGCTCCTGGTAAAACAGGTCAAGTGCCTGAACTCCGTCTTCCGCTTCCAGTACTTCGTAGCCTTCCTTCATCAGATAGTCGTGAATGAGCTTGCGCATTCTGCTTTCGTCATCCGCAACCAGAATTTTGATTCCCTGCATATTCTTCTCCTTCGGATCAGATTGATTATCTGCCCGGCAGTTTAACCATGGTAAATGCCGCCACAGAACGTCCCATCAGCTCATAATAAGGGGTGCCGAGGAACAGCGGCGCCGAGTGGTAATAATGGCCGTCCCTGTCGGCTGTATCGATCGCAACGCCCCATCCATATCCGGCCGGCAGTGCGGGCAGCCGGATGATCTGCGGCTCCCAGTAGGAATTGATGGTAAAGTACACAACGTCATCTTCTTTCTCATTGTGTCCGGCATAAAGAACACATAATGTGCGGTTATTCTGCGTAATCAGGTGATCATCCGGATCAACGCCGCTGATCATACAGTCCGTCAGACCGCACTTCGCAGCAGGCAGTTTTTTGCGGATCGACGGATGCTTTCTGCGGAAAGAAATCACGTTTTTATAAAACTCAAAGAAGATCCTGTTGCGGTCCAGCAGTTCCCAGTTGAGCCATGAAATCTCATTGTCCTGGCAATAGCTGTTATTGTTTCCGAACTGTGTGTTCCCGAATTCGTCTCCGGCAAGGATCATCGGAGTCCCGCGGCTGCACATCAGTGTCGTGATGGCATTGCGCATCATCTGAAAGCGGAGTGCTTTGATCTTCGGGTTATCGGTCTCCCCCTCTTCTCCGCAGTTCCAGCTTCGGTTGTCACTCGCACCGTCTGAATTATTCCAGCCGTTTGCCTCATTATGCTTCTCGTTGTAACTGTAAAGATCATACAGTGTAAATCCGTCATGGCAGGTCAGGAAGTTGATGGAGGACGCGTAGCCCTTGTACATACCGTAATACATGTCGGTAGAACCGGTAATTCTGGCTGCTGTCTCCGGTGCGTTCCAGAAATTGCCCTTCAGAAAATCACGAAGTTCATCTCTGTATTTCCCGTTCCACTCTGCCCATCGGTTATATGCGGGAAAAGTTCCGACCTGATACAGGCCGCCTGCATCCCAGGCCTCTGCGATCAGTTTGGTGTCTCTGAGCAGCGGATCTTCCGCAAGCCGCTGCAGCAGCGGCGGGTTTTCCATCGGCGCACCGTTCTCATCCCGCCCCAGGATACTGGCCAGATCAAACCGGAATCCGTCTACATGATACTCGCTGACCCAATACTCCAGGCAGTCTACAATAAACTGCTGGACAGTCGGATGGTTACAGTTAACCGTATTGCCGCAGCCGCTGAAATTGTAATAGGAACCATCGGGAGCAAGCATATAGAAGATGTTGTTGTCCATTCCCTTAAAGGAAATAACATCTCCATCTTCATTGCCTTCCGCAGTGTGATTGAAAACCACATCCAGAATCACTTCGATCCCGTTTTCCTTCAGAAGCCGGATCAGCTGGCGCAGCTCATTTCCTTCCCGGTTATACTCGGCAGAGGCGGCATAGGACGTGTTCGGCGCAAAGAACGCAACGGTATTATATCCCCAGTATTCGTAGAGCTTCTCTCCGGCGTTTTCATGTCCGTTGGCCACTTCATCAAATTCAAAAATCGGCATCAGCTCCACTGCTGTGATTCCGAGTTCTTTCAGATAAGGGATTTTTTCAACAATGCCGGCAAAAGTACCCGGATACTCCACACCGGAAGATGCGTGTCTCGTAAATCCGCGCACATGCAGCTCATAGATGACAGAATCTTCAATGGGCGTTCTGAGGAACCCCTGATCATGCCAGTCAAAGGTGTTGCGCACTACTCTCGCATGATAGGCATCATCCCGCTTCTGTGATTCGCCCCATTTACGCTGTCCGACGACGGCCTTGGCATAAGGATCCAGCAGCTGCCGGCGGCGGTCAAACAAAAGGCCTTTCGACGGGTCATACGGGCCGTCCATGCGGTAGCTGTATTCAAATTCCTCAATATTCAGGCCAAAAACCAGAATGGCCCAGACTTTTCCCACGCGGTACTTCTCCGGCAGCGGCAGCACTGCAAAAGGTTCCGTCTTTTTTCTGTGAAACAGAAGAAGTTCACAGTATTCCGCTCCGTCCGAGGACACCGTAAAATTGACCGCGCCCGGCAGTGCCGTCGCACCATTCACGGTGTGAAAACCGCACCGCACCTCAAAACCGGCAATCACATCAGTCGGTTTCCACACCGTACTGATTGCTTTCCCGCTGTGAACATAGGGCTGTTCGGAATCTCTGAGTCCCTGAGAGAGATCAAGCTCTTCTGCGTCCTCATTCAATCCGTCCGCATAACCTTCCTGTTCTGTCCCGTCCGGAGACGCAGCCAGCTTCTGGTTGATGATTAATTTTTTAACTGCATTGTTTAATCTCATAAAGCTGTAAAAAAGCTCCTTAAGAATTGATAAAGGAGCCACGCAGACCGTGGCTCCTTCCGAAATGCATTCAGCTGATTATGCCGGATATGCTCCGTTCTTCGTATCGGCCTTGGTCACATCTACTTTATCCTGCTGTGCCTGGCGATACTTGAAGAAATCAATGGCAACCTGCGGGAACAGTGCATAGGAAAGCACATCCTCGTCCTGCTGTTTCCACTGCTTGATATCCTCCTCGTACTGAGGAAGCTGCGGCGGGATCAGATCTGCAGGTCTGCAGGTGATCGGTTCCTGATCTCCGATGATCTTCTTGACGACTTCCGGATTCATCGGCTTGATGGTCTGGCCGTATTTGCCGAGGCACAGATCCTTGGTCTGACCGGAAGCAACTTTGTAGCGCTCGCCCATCAGAACGTTCATAACGGCCTGTGTACCGACAATCTGGGAAGAAGGAGTAACAAGCGGCGGCTCGCCCAGGTCTTTTCTGACCTTCGGAACCTCTTCCAGAACCTCAGTCAGCTTATCCGAATGGCCCTGCTCCTTCAGCTGGCTCACCATGTTAGAGAGCATTCCGCCCGGAACCTGATACAGAAGTGTACGAATGTTAACACCCAGCACCTTGGTGCTCATGAGGCCGTTCTCCAGGCACTCCTCGCGGTAAGGTGTGAAATAGTCGGCGATCTCTTTCAGGATTGCCATGTCATAGCCGGTATCATACGGTGTGCCCTTCAGCGCGCCGACCAGGACGTCGGTCGCCGGCTGGGACGTACCCATTGCGAACGGGCTGATTGCGCAGTCAACGATATCTGCACCGGCTTCAATGGCCTTCAGATAAGTCATGCTTGCGCAGCCGGAGGTGTAATGTGTGTGAATGTCGATCGGAAGATTCGTGCCGGCCTTCAGTGCGCGGACCAGCTTGTCAGCTGCGTACGGGACCAGCAGGCCTGCCATATCCTTGATGCAGATGGAATCCGCACCCATTTCCTCGATCTGACGTGCGATATTCTCCCAATACTCTTCAGTGTAAGCATCGCCGATCGTGTAAGCCAGTGCAATCTGAGCATGTCCGCCCTCTTTCTTGGTGGCGCGGACGGAAGTCTCCAGGTTGCGCAGGTCGTTCAGGCAGTCAAAAATACGGATGATATCAATACCGTTCGCGATGGACTTCTGGACAAAATACTCCACTACGTCGTCTGCATAGTGAGCATATCCCAGGATGTTCTGACCGCGGAGAAGCATCTGCATCTTGGTGTTTTTAAAGCCCTTTCTCAGAAGGCGCAGACGATCCCACGGATCCTCCTTCAGGAAACGGAGGCAGGCATCAAAGGTTGCGCCGCCCCACATCTCCACAGAGTGATAACCGACCTTATCCATGGTGTCAATGATCGGAAGCATAATATCGGTAGGCATTCTGGTCGCAATCAGGGACTGATGTGCGTCACGCAGAACGGTCTCGCAAATTTTAACGGGTCTTTTTACCTGTTCTTCAGCCATTTTCAAATTCTCCTTATGTAAATTATTAAACAATTCCAAAGACTGCCATGAACACACCGGCAACAACTGCCGTACCGATAACGCCTGCGACGTTCGGACCCATTGCGTGCATCAGCAGGAAGTTTGTGGGATCTGCTTCCGCGCCGACCTTCTGGGAAACACGGGCAGCCATCGGGACAGCCGATACGCCGGCGGAGCCGATCAGCGGGTTGATCTTACCCTTGGAAACAACCTTCATGGCCTGGCCGAACCAGACACCTGCGGCCGTTCCGAAAGCAAATGCGATCAGACCCAGCGCAACAATCTTCAGGGTTGCAGCATTCAGGAACGCTTCTGCGCTGGTGGTTGCACCGACAGAGGTTCCCAGCAGGATAACGACAATGTACATCAGAGCATTGCTGGCTGTCTCAGTCAGCTGGCGTACAACACCGCACTCTCTGAACAGATTGCCGAGCATCAGCATACCGACCAGCGGAGCTGTTGTAGGAAGAATCATGCAGACAACGATCGTAACAATGATCGGGAACAGGATTCTCTCCAGCTTGGAGACGGGGCGAAGCTGCTCCATCTTGATCTTGCGGTCTGCTTCCGAAGTAAACAGCTTCATGATCGGAGGCTGGATAATCGGAACCAGGGACATGTAGGAATACGCTGCAACCGCGATCGGTCCCATGATCGCTGTCTGTCCCAGCTTGGAACACAGGAAAATGGAAGTCGGGCCGTCAGCGCCGCCAATGATGGAAATCGCAGCAGCGGCTTTGCCGTTGAAGCCCAGTGCAATCGCGCCGAAATAGGCGGCGAAAATACCGAACTGCGCTGCGGCGCCGAGCAGGAAACTCTTCGGATTCGCAATCAGCGGTCCGAAGTCCGTCATCGCTCCGACACCCATGAAGATCAGAGAAGGCAGAATCGCCCACTCATCAAGTACGTAGAAGTAATACAGCAGTCCGCCGTTCGAAGAATCTGAAAATGGTTTGATAATATCCGGATAAATGTTGACCAGCAGCATACCGAATGCGATCGGCACCAGCAGCAGCGGCTCAAAATCCTTCGCAATTGCCAGATACAGGAAAAAGCAGGCAACTGCAATCATGAGATAATTTCCCCAGGTCAGATTCAGGAACGCGGTCTGATGTACCAGGTTATTTAAAGTATTGGCAATATATTCCATTTACAAAAGACCTCCCAGTTCATGAGCAGTAAACAGCTCGGGTTATCAGTTCAGCGTAGCCAGAAGTGCGCCTGCCTCACAGGGATCGCCTACTGAACAGTCAATGCTTGCAACTGTTCCGTCCTGAGGAGCGACAACCGGGATTTCCATCTTCATAGCTTCAATAATAACAACTGCGTCACCGGCCTTGACGGCATCGCCGACCTTCTTCTCGATCTTGAAGACCTTGCCGGCTGCGCCTGCTTCAATACGGATGCTGCCTGCACCGGCGGATACTGCGGGTGCCGGAGCCGGAGCTGCTGCTGCGGGCTTCGGAGCTGCGGGAGCTGCTGCTCTAGGAGCGACAGGAGCTGCGGGAGCGCCTGCGCCGTTCTCTTCTACCGTAACATCATATGCCACACCGTTGACAGTAATTGTATAGTTTTTCATCTTTATTTCCTCCAGTATGATTTATTATCAGATCAGATTGCTTCTTACTGTGCTTTCCTTCTTGCCTTGCGGATCGAACGTACGACAAAACCGTCTGCAGAAGTTCTGCCCTCGGATGCCGCGATCGCCGCTGCGATGACTGCAATGAGTGCGCCGTCATCCACTGCGCTTACGTCCGGTACCGCCGGTGCGGCTGCGGCCGGTGCCGCAGGAGCTGCCGCAGGTGCTGCCGCGGCAGCAGCCTGTGCTGCTTTATCTCTCTTTTTCTTCTCAAAGGAAGCCTGAATCTTCGGAATAATCTTGAAGCAGTTAATCAGAACCGCAAGCAGAATCAGGACTGCAAAAGTAGTGCCCATTCCGAGCAGGGTGTTCAGCGCGGCCTGCTCAATCAGTTCACCAAAGGAGTATGCGACGTTTGTGGTAATTGACTTCAGCTCTGCACCCTGTGTCCCCGTTGAGGCAACAATGACCACATCCGCGTCGTGTTCGGTACCATCGATTCCGATATTGACGGTAACTTCCTTTTTGTCCGAGTAAACTGCATATTCATTCTGGTAACCCTCAATTTCGCCGATGTCTTTCAGCGCGGATTCCCAGCTCTGAATGGCCGGTCCGTACACGGGATCATCTACTACCTGATCCTGCATACCCAGGTCGACCACCTGGCGGATGTTCTCCACCAGTGCCTCGCCTGATGCGACATAGCCCATCTCTTCTTCCTGCGGCATGGGTTCACCCGCAATTCTGCCGGTGGTGCTGCCGCAGCCTGTCAGAGCAAAGACACAGGTGATGACGCACAGGAGTGTAATCCATTTTTTCATATTCTGTGTCTCCTTTTATCAAACCGTTCCGTGCTTTTTGGCCGGGCGGTCCTCTCTCTTGGTATACAGCATTTCAAGAGCGCCGATCAGATACTTGCGCAGATCGGATGCGGGAGCAATCTGATCCACATAACCGTGTGCCGCCGCACTCTCGATTCCGTTCTGAAGCGCTTCATAGCTCTTTCTGATTTCAGCCACTTCATCCGCACTCTTGCCGTCGCCGATGATCTGAGCAGCGATCTTCGCATCCATGAGAGCGATCTTCGCCTCCGGAACAGCGATCGTAAGATCTGCGCCGAGTGCCTTTGAATTCATGACTGTATAAGCGCTTCCGACAGCGCTTCCGACAATGACGTTCACCTTCGGAACCGTTGCATCCGCAAAAGCAGCAGCAAGCTTGGCTGCCGCAATGTCCAGTCCGTTCTCACCGCTCAGAGTCGCATCAAAGCCCGTGACATTGGTCAGTGTGACAACCGGGATTTCGAAGGAGTCACAGAAGTCGATAAACTTCACTGCCTTATAGGCACCGTTTCTGGTCAGTACGGTATCAAAGGAAGCGACTTCTTCCGCGTTCTCATCATAGACCTTGCTCCGGTTGGCGACGACGCCGACGGTTGCTCCGTTCAGTTTGATGAACGCAGTAACCATTTCCTTTGCATAGCCCTTCTTCGTTTCGATGACGATTCCGTCGTCCGCAAGATCAGTCAGTGCCTGTGCGGGATCAGCAATATTGGAAGCGAAAACAGGAACCTCGCGGTTCAGGTCATCCATGCACTCAACGAGCGCTTCGTCCTCGTTGTTGGACGGAAGATATCCGGCCAGAAGGCGGATCTTCGCGAGAACTTCCGTTTCGGGAAGAACTTCGTCAACGCTTCCGAGTTCAGCCTTCAGAGCAGCCTTCGCCGTATCGTTCTTTTCCTCTGTGTTACCGGCCAGTGTGTTCGGTGCGGAAACAAACAGCTTCGCATCCTCAGCCATGTAGGAGAAATCCGACATGGAATTGAGAACAGAGAGACCGCCGCCGCAGTTTCCGAATACTGCTGTAATCTGCGGGATTACGCCGGATGCCTTGGCCGCTTCCGCATAAAGAAGTCCGAATGCATTCAGAGCATCAGTGCCCTCCTGCAGACGAAGTCCTGTCGAATCCAGAAGTCCGATGATCGGAGCTCCGTTCCGGATGGCCATCTCATAGATGTTCGCGATCTTCTTCGCGTGCATCTCTCCTACAGAACCGCCGAGCACAGCGCTGTCCTGGCTGTAAATGAACACAAGACTTCCGTCAATCGTCCCGTATCCTGTAATTACGCCGTCTGACGCTGCTTTCTCCGGTTTCTGATTGAAGTCGGTCGATCTCGCTGTGACGAGCGCACCGATTTCAACGAAACTGTTTTCATCGAGCACAGAAAGAATCCGCTGGCCCGCTTTTGAAGAACTGCTCATATTGTGAACCTCCATTATAATGATTAACGCATAAAAACTGCACTATTCCAATATTAACAGAAATAGTGCAGAAATGAAATACAAATATGTTTTTTTGTGTCCCAGAGCGCTCTGAAATGCTCAGATTCCAAGCCTTGTATTAACCTCGTCCTCGGCCTCTTCCTTGAACTCTTCCACCTGCAGTGCGTCCAGAGAAGGCAGGTCATCCAGAGACCGCACACCGAAGGATCGCAGGAACTGTTCAGTCGTACCGAACAGGATCGGGCGGCCCGGTGTGTCTCTTCGTCCGAGCTCGCAGATCAGATCATACTGAATCAGCCGGTTGATGGCGTGATCACAGGAAACGCCGCGGATCTCCTCAACCTCTGCCTTTGTAACCGGCTGCCGGTATGCAATAATCGACAGTGTCTCCAGCTGCGTCTCCGTGAGTGTCAGTTTCTTCGGTACCTTCGCAATCCGGATCAGGTTTTCAAACTGCTCCGGTTTGGTGCAGAGCTGCACGGCATTTTCAAAATAACGCACCATCAGCCCGCAATTGGCGGACTGATAGCGCCCGGCCAGTGTGTCCGTGATCCGGCGCGTGTCTTCCGCACTGCGGCCGATCGCGGCAGAAAGCCGCTGAATTTCCACAGAATCTCCCATCGTGAAAAGAATTGCCTCAACAGCAGCTTCCGCCTCCTCGTCACTTAAGCAGACCGGTTCTGCTTCGTCCTGCAGTTCCTGTGATTCCTGTAATACCTGTTCTTCCTCTGTATACTTGTTTTCCGCTTCACTCATATTCGGAAAGGCTCTCCTCCAGTCCGACACCGGAGAGGGTTTCCTCTTTGGTATCGATCATGATTTCCCCGAAATTCTCTTCCTGTGTCACTTCCACGCTGCCGTTCTTCATCAGCTCCAGCACCACCAGAAACGTGACGATGACCTCCTGCCTGCTTCCCGCCTCCTCCAGAAGCTGGCGGAAGCTCGTGTGCCGGTGGTTTGTCAGATAAGCCCGGATATAAGTCTGCTTGGCGCTCAGATTAATCGCATCCCGTTCAATAGTGCCAAAAGAAGAACGGACGGGATCTACGCGATATTTCTGTCGTCTTAAGATTTCCAGAAACAGATCATTCAGCGCGGAAAGTGTCGTGTCTCCGATCAGTTCGTCATAATCAATCGGCGGCATATAACCCGCGACTTCATCCGGCAGCCTTCTCTCACGGTACATTTCCCGTGCAGCGGCGCCGCTTCTCTCCCTCAGCTCGAAGGACATGTATTTATACATTTTGTATTCGAGCAGCTTTTCGACCAGTTCCTGCCTGGGATCGAGTTCTTCGCCTTCTTCGTTGACTTCCTTCGGAAGAAGCATCCTGCACTTGATATCCAGGAGTGTGGCCGCCATGACAAGGAATTCACTCGTTACATCCATGTTTTCCTTTTCCATGGCGCGGATGTATTCCAGATACTGATCCGTAATTCCGGCGATCGGAATATCATAGATATCTACTTTATTGACATCGATCAGATGAAGCAGCAGATCCAGCGGGCCTTCATAAGCCTGCAGTTTTACTTCAAGTGCCATACAGTTATTCTCTATCTCCCTGCGGCTGTCCGGACGCAGTTTCGTCTCCCGCATCCGGTTTGTCCGGATCAGGGATTTCTTCTTCCTGATCCCTGGTCAGGAATGATTTCCTGATTTCGCCGCGTCTTCTGTGTTCCCGGAGACCTGTTTTCTCCTGTATATCCGCTTCGGTTCCGGGTTTTACGGATTCATCTTTTTCTTCGGGAACAGGCATTTCCACCGGCGTTTCCGATTCCTCTTCCTCGTCAAAATCAAACCGGATCGGACGGCGGGCCATCGGGTGGCTCTCAAGCGGCTCCCAGTCCCAGATCGCCTCATCGGGATCTTCATATTCCTCTTCCGGGATGTTTTCCGTATCTTTTCTGCGGCCAAACAGCCTGAAAGGAGCAAACACTTTCTTTTCCTTCTTTTTAGGAGCAGGCGTTTCCTCCCCGGACAGTTCCGCAAGTTTCTTCTCTGCCAGTATGGGAACAGCTTCTTCCGCAGGTTTCTCCTCTGCCGGTGCGGAAACTGCTTCTTCCGCAGGCTTCTCCTCAGCAGGTGCGGAAACTGCTTCTTCCGCAGGCTTTTCCTCTGCCGGTGCGGCAGCAGCTTCTTCCGCAGGCTTTTCCTCTGCGGGTGCGGAAACAGCTTCTTCCGCAGGCTTTTCCTCTGTCGGTGCGGTAACGGCTTCTTCCGAGGTTTTCTCCTCGGCCGGCGCAGGGGCTGCTTCTGCCGCAGGCTTCACTGCAGCCGGTGCAGGAATACCTTCAGCCGCACTCTTCTTTTCCGGCGCTGCATCCGCTTCCAGTTTGCTGACAGGATTCTCCGCTTCTATTGTAATTACAGAGAGTTCGCCGGGGTTCAGGAATCGGAACGGCAGGGAATGCGTACCCATGCCGCAGCTGACGATCATCACAGAACCATTCTCGCCTTCTCTGCCCTCCGCCGGCGTTCTTTTTCCTTTTTTCCCCGCGGAAATCTGATCCCGGGTAAGAAGGTATCTTCCGCCGGAATAATGAGGGAAAAGTCTGAAATCGGGGCTCACAACTCCGCCGATTCCGGGAATGCGCACCATTCCTCCGTGGTAATGGCCGGACAGGACCAGGTCCGCTCCCCACGCGGCATACTCTGAAAAGAATCGCGGATTATGCGCCAGAAGAATCGTAAACTGGCTGGCTTTGGTCGTACCAAACAGTTCCTCCAGTTTTTCGGCCTTAAGCTTCTTCCGGATAATCTTTTTATAATACGGCATCGGCAGTTCCAGGCCGCAGATCTCTGCCGCATCCAGCGGAACTGTGTCGTTATTCAGAAGTCTGGCACCTGCTCTTACAAGATCCTTGTTATAGTGATCATAGACATCCTGAAAGCCGGGAATCTTCTTCAGTTTTTTCAGCCGTTCTTCATGATTGCCGGGCGCATAATAGACGGGATAATCTGCCGCAAGTTTCCGGACCAGACCGACCATATCTTCTTTCCAGCCCCGGTTTTCCTGTGTCGCCCGGGCGGAAACAATCATGTCGCCGCCGATCAGAATCGCATCGGGAGCGGCCTCACGGATCCTGCGGATAACCTTCTCGTTGTCTTCACCGTACACTTTCGCGTGCTGGTCCGTGAGAAAAACAATCGTCATATTCTTTCTGATTTTGTCTGTACGGACACGATATCTGCGCACGACAAAACGGTGATTATCCAGAATCAGAATCACCACAAACAGAAGAATGACTGCACCGAGAAGCAGCTGCAGTGCTGACAGACTGCCCAGCCAGGCTGTGAACAGCTGTTTTGCATTCCCGGGAAGTTCCCTCGCAATCTGTATAATTCGTTCTAAGAAGTCACTGAAAAAAGCTCTCATACAAAAAGCGGTCACCAAAAAGTTAAAAAAAGCCCCCTGATGATTGCTCACCAAGGGGTCTTTCGTGTCAGACTCATCCGGCAGTTCTGCCAGCTGCCGCACCCCTCAGGGCGCAGTCGCACAAATCAGTTGTACTTGCGCTTCCGTGCGGCTTCTGATTTCTTCTTGCGCTTGACGCTCGGCTTCTCATAATGCTCTCTTTTACGGATTTCCTGCTGGATTCCGGCCTTCGCGCAGCTTCTCTTAAAGCGGCGAAGCGCACTGTCGAGAGATTCATTTTCCTTTAAAATCACGCTGGACATACACACTACCCTCCCTTCAGTCCCATCAGATATAGACCTACTGGGTTAATTTATGTCATTTGCAGACACATCAAACATTATAACGAGACTTTGGACATTCGTCAATCACTAAACTTATCTGATCTGTTCCGCCAGAACTTCCGCGGCACTGCTCAGTACCTGAGCAATCCCTGCCGGATTTTTACCGCCGGCCTGAGCCATGTTCGGACGGCCGCCGCCGCCTCCTCCGACCATCGGTGCGACTGCTTTCACAAGGTTTCCGGCGTGGGCGCCCTTCGCGATTGCGGCGTCTGTCGCCATTGCCATCAGCGATACGCGGCCGTTCTGCTCGGAGACCAGGAGTACAACACCCTCCCCGAGACGCGCCTTCAGCTGATCACCCAGGTCACGCAGTGCATTCATATCCACGTCCTTCAGGGATGTCGCGATGAACTTTACGCCCCTGACATCGACAACCTGATTCATGACATCGCCGAGTGCATCTTTTGCCGCTTTGGACTTAAGGGATTCATTCTCGCTGCGCAGTTCTTTCATCTCGGCGTTCAGCTTTTCGAGACGCTCGAGCAGCGTAGCAGGTGTCGCTTTGACAAGACGTGCTGCCTCCTCAAGCTCTTCCTCCATCCGGTTGACATAGGCATACACATTGGTGCCGGTAATCGCTTCGATTCTTCTGGTTCCGGCAGCGATACCGCTCTCGGAGAGAATTCTGAAGCTTAAGATTTCGCCGGTATTGCTGACATGTGTGCCGCCGCAGAGTTCCTTAGAGAAATCTCCCATGGAGACCACTCGCACACTCTGTCCGTATTTCTCTCCGAACAGAGCCATCGCACCGCTCTTCTTCGCTTCTTCAATGCCCATCACCTGCGTGGTGACCGCCAGATTTTCCGCGATTTTCTCATTGACAATCGCTTCAACGCGCTTGATTTCGTCCCGTGTCATCGCCTGACCGTGGGAGAAGTCAAAACGTGTGCGCTCAGGATCCTGATAGGAGCCGGCCTGTTCAACATGTTCACCGAGCACCTCGCGCAGCGCACTGTGCAGAAGGTGCGTCGCGGAATGATTGCGGCAGGTTTTGCTCCTCTCCGTCTGATCCACGCACAGCTGTGCTTTATCCCCCGTGCGGATCAGGCCGCGCACGACATGTCCGGCATGTCCGATCCGTCCGCCGGCGAGTTTGACAGTCTCCTCAACGGCAAATTCACCGTCTGCAGTGATAATCCGCCCGATGTCTCCCTTCTGGCCGCCCATCGTTGCATAGAAAGGTGTCTTTCCGACAATAACAGTTCCTTCTTCGCCTTCCGACAGAGTCCCGGTGAGGGCTTCGGCATTCGCGGCGGCAAGGATCTCATCCTCACAGCAAAGTGTATCGTAGCCGATAAATTCGCTGGTGATCTCAGCCGGCAGCTTCTCGAAAACAGAAGCGCCGAGATTGAGCTTCGCAGAGAAATTCTGGGAGCTTCTCGCCAGTTCTTTCTGCTGTTTCATTGCCTCGGCAAAGCCTTCCTCATCAACACTGATTCCTTCTTCCTGCGCCATCTCAATGGTCAGCTCCAGCGGGAATCCGAATGTGTCATACAGATGGAATGCTGACTTGCCGTCCAGGACGGATGCGCCCTGCTCTTTTCTGGCATCCAGGATTTTCCTGAATTCCTTCATGCCATTCTCGAGCGTGCTCTCAAACCGGTCCATTTCCTTTCCGAGTTCGGTCAGAATATAAGTGCGGTTCTTCACAAGCAGCGGATAGCTCTCGCCGTAAACCTTGTCAATATATAAAGAAGCAAGGTCCACCAGCTGTCCGGTCGTAAGACCAAGTGTCTTTCCGTGACGGACAGCACGGCGGATCAGACGCCGGAGAATATAGCCGGCTCCGCTGTTGTCGGGAAGAAGCTTCGCCTCATCACCGATCAGCATAACCGCTGTGCGCAGGTGATCCGCGAGGATTCTCATGGATCGTGTCTTCGCTTCGTCCTCTTCATAGTGCAGGCCGGACAGCTTTTCGATTCCGCTGATGACCGGGACAAAAACATCGGTTCTGTAGACATCTTTTGTTCCGTTCAGGAATGCAAGAATCCGTTCCAGTCCCCATCCGGTATCAACATTCTTCTGCTTCAGCGGTGTGAGGGAACCGTCATGATGCTTCTCGTACTGCATGAAAACGTCATTGCCGAGTTCCGTATATTTGCCGCAGTGACATCCCGGGCCGCAGTCCGGGCCGCAGTCCGGCACATCCGCGACATAGAACATCTCGCTGTCCGGGCCGCAGGGGCCGTATTCAAGTCCCCACCAGTTATCTTCCGCGGGAAGATAGAAAATACGGTCTTTCCGGAAGCCGGAGGCAATCCGGTACTCCGCGCCTTCCTCATCACGGGGTGCATTTTCATCGCCGGCAAAAACCGTTGCGGCCAGATGATCCGCATCAAAGCCAAACACTTCCGTCAGCAGCTCAAAGCTCCACTGGCAGCGTTCTTTCTTAAAATAATCACCCAGACTCCAGCTTCCCATCATCTCGAAGAAGGTGACGTGGCTCTTGTCGCCGACGGATTCAATATCATTGGTTCGAACACATCCCTGCACATTGCAGAGTCTTGTGCCGAGCGGATGCTTTTCGCCGAGCAGATAAGGCATCAGCGGCTGCATGCCGGCAACGTTGAACAGAACACCGGTCGATCCGTCGGAGACCAGCGACACCGCGCCGCAGTCCGCGTGACCGCGCTCTTTGTAGAAATTGACCCACGTTTTTCTGAGTTCCTCAGAAGTAAATTGTCTCATAATAATCAAAATCTCCCATTCTGCTTACTTTTTCCCGGGTCCGCTCAGAAATCGAACTTGTCCAGGAACCACTGATCCAGATCGTCAATCGCGACTCTCACCTGCTCCATGGAATCACGGAAGCGGATTGTGACAGCGTGGTCCGTCTCGGAATCAAAGTCGTATGTGATGCAGAACGGCGTGCCGATCTCATCCTGCCGGCGATAGCGCTTTCCGATGGCTCCGCGGTCGTCAAAGTCACAGTTATATCGTCTGGACAGCTTCGCATAGATCGCTTCAGCGCCTTCATTCAGCTTTTTCGAAAGCGGAAGCACCGCGATCTTGATCGGAGCAAGTGCCGGATGGAAATGCATCACAGTACGGACGTCCCCGCCTTCCAGCGTCTCTTCATCGTAAGCCGAGCACAGGAATGCCAGCACAACGCGGTCCGCGCCGAGAGAAGGCTCCACGACATACGGGATATAACGTTCACCGGTCGCATCGTCAAAATAGGTCAGGTCCTCACCGGACTCGTTCTGATGCTGCGTCAGGTCGTAATCCGTGCGGTCTGCAATTCCCCACAGCTCGCCCCATCCGAAGGGGAATGTGAATTCAATATCTGTTGTTGCTCTGGAATAGAAGGAAAGCTCTTCCTTGTCATGATCCCGAAGCCGCAGCTCCTCTTTTTTCATGCCGAGAGAAAGCAGCCAGTTGACGCAGTAATCTTTCCAGTAGGCAAACCACTCCAGATCTGTGTCCGGCTTGCAGAAGAATTCCATCTCCATCTGCTCGAACTCTCTGGTGCGGAAAGTGAAATTACCGGGGGTAATCTCGTTCCGGAAGCTCTTGCCGACCTGGCAGATTCCGAAAGGCAGCTTCTTGCGGGAGGTTCTCTGTACATTCTTGAAGTTGACAAAGATACCCTGCGCAGTCTCAGGACGAAGATAGATGGTCGCCGCACCGTCTTCCGTGACGCCCTGGAACGTCTTGAACATCAGGTTGAACTGACGGATATCGGTCCAGTTATGCTTGCCGCAGGCAGGACAGGGAACTTCGAATTTGCGGATGAAGCTCATCATGTCGTCATAGCTCCAGCCGTCCACAGAGCTGTCCAGCGTCATCTCATGCTCCGCCGCATAATCCTCGATCAGCTTGTCGGCGCGGAAACGCTCTCCGCAGGCTTTGCAGTCCATCGGCGGGTCCGAAAAGCTCTTCAGGTGACCGCTGGCAACCCAGGTGCGCGGATTCATCAGAATAGCGCAGTCCACGCCGACATTGGTCGGGCTTTCCTGCACGAATTTCTGCCACCACGCGCGCTTTACGTTGTTCTTCAGCTCAACGCCGAGATTGCCGTAATCCCAGGTATTTGAGAGCCCGCCGTAAATCTGCGAACCGGGATAAATAAATCCGCGGCCCGAGCAGAGCGCGACAATTTTGTCCATCGTTTTTTCCATAAAAGCTGTCTCCTCTCTCTTTATCGCTTTTTATTCCAGAATCAATACCGCAGGATGAGCGGCCGAAGTATCCTCCGTGGCGACCGCACTCTGCCGATCGATAATGCTGACATTTGTGGAAGCAAACCGGATTTTCTCATAAGTCCGGATCGCAATCGGCTGCGAAAGGATGATTACTGTCACATCATCCATGTCTGTCGCTGCGGTGGCTGTGAGGATCTTATTCGGATTCTCCGCGGACACGGCGCCGATGAACAGATTTGTGTCATACCCCTTCTGTCCGGCGCCCGCCAGGGTTCCGTAATAGGTTTTGATCCCGTTCAGCGACTCATAAGCTTCGCTGTTTTTATACTTCAGATCCAGTTTCGCGATTCCGTCCGCCACAACCAGGTCCTTAAAGGCAACCTTGTCCCCGCTCCGGTTAAACTCCCCGAGCCAGGCCGTGATCTGGTTTTTCAGTTCCTCGGCATTGTAATAATCTTCCGAAAAGCTCTCTACCGAAACCACCTCGAGCTGATTGTCTTTCTGAAAGAACATAGTGCTTCCGGACAGTTCCTTCAGGTCAACCTTGACAGGGCCGGCACATCCTGCCAGCACGAGTCCCAGAGACAGAATCAGGATCATCTGTACAATCGGTCTGATTATTCTCTTCACAGCAAGGTCCTCTCCGCGCAGCCCGCGCATGCTCCTTTTTACGCAACTAATTATTATAAAGAATCCTCAGGCAAAAGACAAGAAACAGCTTAGAGCATCACCTGCAGAATCTCAAGGCTCGCAAAACGATGATGAAAAGTCCGCTCCATCATTCTGTCCGCGATGACAAGCAGTTCCTCAAGAGGCTCCTCTTCCAGCGTAAACGAATACAGATCGGGAATCGGTGCGCTGACAATGTGCTGCAGCGCATGCCGGACGCTTTCCTGAATCTGCGCATCTGCGGGTACGCCGGGATACTCTCCCTCCTCCGCGACCGTGCGGATCTCGAAAACCGCCCGGATCAGAGGAAGTCCGAACCGGCCGCTCTCAAGAGCCTGCAGTGATCTGTACAGAAGCAGAAGCAGACGCGACTCATCGTTGTTTTCGCGCGTACAGAAATCCAGCACTTCAAGAAAGTAGGATCCCATACAGGATTCTCTGAAATGTGTCCGGAAATAAGAGAAATAATTGGATATTTCCGCTTCCGTGACGGTATAGGAATTCCGGCCGGCATAAAAACGGAACTGTCCGAAACAGAACAGATCCGTCGCAGCCATCAGCGGAGAGCCCGGGCGCCTTACACCCTTGGCGAAGCAGGAAATTTTGCCCATCTCCCTCGTCAGAAGAACAATCCGCCGGTCATATTCACCGATCGGCATGCTGCCGATCACCATTCCCGTCACAACACTGTATCCGGAAGTACTCATAAATCTTTTACATTGTAGCCGAGGCTCTTCATCATGTTTTCGTTGTCCTTCCAGTCTTTGCGGACCTTGACAAAGAGCTTCAGGTTTACCTTGCAGCCCAGCATTTCCTCAATATCGGTCCGGGCGGCCATGCCGATTTTCTTCAGCATGGCGCCGCCCTTCCCGATCAGAATTCCCTTGTGCGATTCACGCTCACAGATGATGTCCGCATTGATATCACACAGCGGCCGGTCCTCTCTGAACTTCATGGAAAGGATTGAGACAGCGGTTCCGTGCGGCACTTCATCCTGCAGAAGCCGCAGAATCTTTTCCCGGATGATTTCCTCCGCAATGCTGCGCTCCGTCTCATCCGTGACGGTATCCTCGTCATAGAACGGCTCACCCTCCGGAAGCTTTTCGAAGATCATTGTCTTCAGTTCTTCGATTCCGCTCCCGGTCCGCGCGCTGACCGGAATGATCTCTGCGTCTTCTTCTCCGGTCAGAAGTTTCCACTTCTGCGCATATTCGGAGATCACCGGCAGAATCTGAGCCTTTTTGACAGCATCTGTCTTGGTAATTACGGTGATGACCGGCGTCCCTGTGCGCGAAAGCAGCTTCATGACCTCAAGATCCGCTTCCCGCGGGCCGCTGCCCGATTCCGCAAGAAACAGAATCAGATCCACCTCTTTCAGCGTACTTTCCGCCGCCCGGTCCATGTATTCGCCCAGTCTGGTTGATGGTTTATGAATGCCGGGCGTGTCCAGAAACACGATCTGTCCCCGCTCCTCCGTATAGACTGTCCGGATCCTGGTCCTTGTCGTCTGCGGTTTATAGGAAGTGATGGCGATCTTCTGACCGATCAGTGTATTCATCAGTGTGGACTTGCCTACATTCGGTTTCCCGACGATGGTGACAAATCCGGCTTTTCGTGTGTTTTCCACGTTTATGCCTCCGGATTCTGGTTGTTCTGCGGATTCTTACGGTTTGCTTTCGCGGCTCTGCGGGCTTCTTTCCGCGCTTTTTCGGCCGCCTTCTTTTCCATCCGTTTTACTTTTCTCGCCTCCCGGCGCGCTCTGGCTTCAGGTGTGTTCCCGAATTTCCGGATCAGCCAGATCACCAGCGCGATGATCAGGCCCCAGAAGATCAGATAAGGCAGATGTACCACGAACCAGACCGCAAATTCCTTCAGACCGTGCATCAGATCGGACAGGCTCTGGGCAAAGCCCTTCGTCATTCTTGTGAAAGCGCTGTCCTGCACCAGAGGTGTATAGGCTTTGACCTCCTTGACATCCAGATAGACAGTGCTGTAAGCGACACGGTTGTCATAAGAGCGCAGCTGGGATCCGATGTTCTCCAGTTCGTACCGCACGTCTGCCAGGTGGTCCTCAATCTGGATCATTTCTTCCACAGTTTCAGCCAGATCCATCATCTCCAGCAGCCGTTTCTGCTCCTGTTCAAGGGCTTTGCGCCGACTGTCAATGTCAATATAATTCGAAGTAATATCATCCACATTCATATTCTGCGAAGTGATATTTGTCTCATTGGCAACCGCTTCCACAAACAGATCCAGCTTCGCGACCGGGATCCGGACAGTATAGCTGGCACTGCGACTGTTTTTTCCGATGTAGGAACCGGTGATATCATCATAGCCGTCGCTGTCCGCATCGATGACATCCCGTTTTCCGTCCATGTAGGAAGATTCAATATAGCCGCCCAGGCTTTCCACACGCTGTTTGATATTCTGATCCAGCGTGTCAATATCCTGTGTTTCCACGGAGAGGTTCACGGTCCGGATCAGCTTTCTTCTGGTATCTACCTCCCGGATCCCGTCCTCGTCCGCGCCGGGTCCTGCCTCCTGCGGCGCTTCAACTTCTTCTTCAACCTGCTCCTCTGCCATGTCATAATCGGCTTTATACATATAGACGCCGTTTGAGGAGCTCCCCATGGCGGACTCTTCTGCCGCCATGGCCGCCGGTTCAGCGTAAGAGTCGCTCTTTGAGCTGCCGCAGCCGGTCAGAAGCGCTGCACATGTCATTGCCGTCAGAAGCATCCTGCAGAAAACGATCTGATTTCTTTTACTCTTTTTCATCTTGCTTTCCTTTCTCCGGATCATCAGTTACCCGGGCTTACACCAGTTGTGAGACTTCGTAAAACAGATCTTTTGCGGCTTCGATCTTATCTTTCGTACCGATCACACAGAGGCACTCATCCGAAAAAACCGCGTCCAGATAATCCGCGAGGGTCCGGATGGTCTCCGGCTCTGCCGTGAGCGTCTCTTCGCGCTCCCGGCGCAGCTGTTCCTCTGACAGATTTGTCAGATATCCCGCCAGAGAATAGCGGCCGTACTGTACCGGGGTCATCGGATGATCCAGCACACTGACTGCTCCGATGATGTACTTGGTCATCGTCCGTTCATCCGCGTCAAAGGAGCGGATATACGTCCCTGCTTCGCGATAGGCATCGATCGTCGCCTCCAGATTCGGGTCGCGGTAGCTGGCCAGGAAAGCGCCGCCGTCTCTGGAAAAGCCGCTCATGCAGCCGTATGCGCCGCCCTTCATCCGCACCCTGCTCCAGAGATAATCATACCCCAGGATGACCTTCAGCACACGCAGTGCGCCGGTGTACGGATAGCCGTGAGCCAGAAAACTGCCTGCCCTGCAGACGTATTGAACCTGTCCGGCTGTAATGAAGCCTTCGTTCTTTTTCACCGGTACCGGGCGATAAGGTACAGCAGACTGCGTCCGTTCCGTGTCCTGACTTTCCTCTCCTGCGGCGGTGACGTCCTGCAGGAATGTGCGGATTGTATCCGGCAGCTCGTTCAGATCCTCCTCCTGCGCAATACAGTCGACGATCACATCCGCCCTGCAGGCCAGCTTCAGAAGGATCTGTCTTAATAATCTGCCAAGTTCATCCCCGCGCTCCTCATAATGGGAACAGACATCATCCAGTGTTCTGTACGCCTCGATTCCGCTGATCTGATCCATGAATACCGAGGTCTCTGATATATAAGACGAAGCCCGGGTCATGGTTGTGACATGTCCGGAAGCAGAAAGATCGGAACGCATTCCGGAGCGTTCTTCTTCCAGTACCTCGCGGATCCGTCTGCAGGCGGCAAAATCCGTCTGCGTCAGAATTTCTTTCAGAAGCTCAAGTGCCCTGTCAAACCGGTCGTGCAGGGCTTTTACATGTACTTCAAAAGTCAGGCGATAGGAGGAAATATCCTGTGAATCCGTATAAGCCGAGGCAGTAACCCGGACACCGCCGGTATGAATATTAATCTCTTCATTGAGATCCATATAGCCGTGCTGCGTCGTATCCACAACCCCCAGCAGTGTTTTCAGGACACACAGAAGACGCACTTCTTCTTCACTGAGACCGTCCGCCGAGAACAGCAGAGAAAGATAATCGATGCCGTTTGTAAACAGCGGATGGGTGATCAGCGTCGCTTTCCGCCCGGACACCTCCCCCAGATCCGTAATTCTGTTGATATAAGGCGTAATATCCGGATTCAGATCGCTTCGCTGCAGAACCGGCAGCGTCTGAAGGTTCTCCTCGCTGTCCGGCGTCTCCTGCCAGCTTCGCATGGCTTTTTCCTTTTCCCGGATCAGATCGGTTTCCTCCGCGGACATTGCCTGCAGTTTTTGCGCCAGCTGCTCCTTCAGTTTTAATTCGTTTCGCTCCTCAAGCCCCCGTTCGGGTTCCATTACCACCAGTACCCTGTGCGGATTGTCAAGGAAATACGTGCGGATCAGATTCTCAAAATAACCCTCTTTGGCCTTCTGGCGGAGCTTTTCAAAACACTCACCCGCCTCCAGCGTAATCCAGGGCGAGCGGTCATAAAGCCAGGTGTCCAGTGCGGAAAGACCGTAAACGAGTCCTTTCGGGAGTGAGCCGAATTCCGCCTCACGATAGCGGAATTCGTAGTAACTGATTGCCGAAAGCAGGGATTTCAGCGGAATCCCGTCCTCCGCCAGCGCGCGGAGTGTCTGCTCTACCGTATCCGTAAAAGCCTCTTTGTCTTCCTTTCTGCAGCATTTTGCAATGATAGAATAACACGGCTGCCGCAAGCCGTTTTCATAGATACTGTATACATCTTCTCCGATCCCTTTTTCATGCAGCGCTTCGGTCAGCGGAGACCCCTCCGCATCCGAGAGTGCATAGTCCAGGATTTTGAACGCTGTGTTCAGCTCCTTCTCGTCTTCAAAAGGCGGGAATGCGTAGTTCATGGCAAAATAGTATTTGCCCTCCTCGGATTCTTCCTCCAGCACCGGATAGCGTATGGAGGTCTCCCGCGGCGCGTCAAACGGCGGCTGCAGCGGAATCGAGGAATCGATATCAATTCTGTCAAAATGCGACAGGTAAGCCTCATCCAGAAAAGCGAGGCGTTCATTCATATCTGCATTTCCGTACAGGTAGATATAGCTGTTGCCCGGATGATAGTATCTGCGGTGGAAATCCAGATAGTCCTCATAGGTCAGCTGCGGAATCACGTCCGGATCTCCGCCGGATTCCACGCTGTACGGGGTATCCGGCAGAAGGGACTCGTAGATTTTGCGCATCAGCACATCGTCCGGTGAGGAAAAGGCGCCCTTCATCTCATTGTAAACGACGCCGTTCAGAGTCAGTTCCTGTCCGCCCTCCTCCTTTTCCGACAGTTCATAATGCCAGCCCTCCTGGCGGAAAATGCTTTCATTCCTGTAAATCAGCGGATAAAAGACCGCATCCAGGTAGACGTGCATCAGATTGCGGAAATCTTTATCATTCACGGAAGCCACGGGATAGACCGTCTTGTCCGGATAAGTCATGGCGTTGAGGAAAGTGTTTAGCGATCCCTTGGCCAGTTCCACAAAAGGATCCTTGACCGGAAAATGATCCGAGCCGCACAGCACCGTATGTTCGATGATATGCGCCACGCCGGTCGAATCCGTCGGGGGCGTTCTGAAGCCGATATAGAACACTTTGTTTGTGTCCTCATTCGGCAGCAGTGCGATGCGCGCACCGGTTTTCCTGTGCGTAAGGACCAGACTGTCAGAATGGATATCCGGCAGGAACCGCTGCTCGAGAATTTCATATTTTGCCTGATTCTGCTCTGAAAGTGAAAATGACATGGCTGATGCTCCTGTGCTTCGTGAATATAGTCTTGTCTTAGAAAGATGATATCACAAAAAGCTCACTGCTGCGGTCTGACTTTATCAGATTGCTGCAATGCCTTCTGTACGGAAAAAGCGCAGCGAAACGGGATCGTCTTCGCTGCGCTTCGTGGATTAGAGGGGAATCGAACCCCTGTCCAAAGACCCATTCAGTGTACTTCTACTATCATAGTCTGCTGTTTCGGTTACCCGCTTCCCTCGGAATCAGGAGAACAGACTTCCCAAATCTCCGGTATCCTCTGTTACGCCCACAGCTGCGAGGCTTTCACCGTGTCGTTTCCTGTAAAGTCGACGCCGTATCCGGCTGTCACAGGTACCGGCCGGGCGACGAGCAGCAATTAAGCTGCCAGTGCTAAAGTATTATTCTTAGCGTTTATATTTAAGTTTGCTGTTTGACGATCAGCGTCGGATAGCTTCTCCACCTGCAAGACCCCTGTCGAAACCTTTACTAACCCTTGCATTTGGAACATATGAATTATAACATCAGAACCATCTGAATGACAGACCTCATTTATGAAAGTTCTGTGTGTCTTTGCCTGTTACTTCATCCGGACCTTGTAGTCTCTCTCGCTCTCCCGGTTCAGTTCCTTCCGGCGCAGGTCTTCCCGCTTATCGTAGAGCTTCTTGCCTCTGGCAAGACCGACCTCAATTTTACACCGCCCGCCCTTCAGGTAGACCTGGAGCGGAATCAGTGTATAGCCCTTGACCTGAACGGCGCCGGCGAGTTTGGTAATTTCCGCTTTGTGAAGCAGCAGCTTCCTCTTGCGCAGCGGATCGCGGTTGAAAATATTGCCCTTCTCATATGGGCTGATATTCATTCCCTCGACAAAGGCCTCTCCGTGGTCCACACTCACATAGGCTTCCTTGATACTGACCTTTCCCTGCCGGATCGACTTGATCTCCGTGCCGTACAGGACAATTCCGCACTCATATTTTTCTTCGATAAAATAATCGTGGTAGGCCTTTTTATTATTTGCGATTAATAATATATTCTCTTTTCCCATACGTCTTCGTTCCGAAAAAATAACCGCAGGGGAAGTCCCGTGCGGTTATCTCATACATGTCTGTGCCGAAAGGATATCAGATCACTTTCAGATTCAGCAGGATTGCAAGCAGGAAAAACAAAGCCGCCAGAACCGTCGTAATCTTGACGAGACGTCCCTCCATGGAACGGCCTTTATTCTTGCCCCAGTAAGTCTCAGCAGCACCGGCGATCGCGCCCAGGCCCTGTGTCTTACCTTCCTGCAGCAGCACCAGCGCCGTCAGCGCAATGCTGTCGATAATCATCAGAATAACCAGTATCCAGCGAATCACGCTCATGGTCAGATCCCCGCTTTACTTCAATCCATCTTGCCTACAGCAGATGCCAGACGGGAAATCTTTCTGGATGCATTGTTCGCATGAAGCACGCCCTTGGTACCCGCCTTGTCAATCGTAGAAGCAGCTGCCTTCAGAGCCTCCTGGGCCGCAGCCTTATCGCCGGCCTCGATCGCCGCACGAACCTTCTTGACGGAAGTCTTGACACCGGACTTCACAGCCTTGTTTGCCTCAGCCTTCTTCTGGCTGGTCAGAATTCTCTTCTTGGCAGATTTGATGTTTGCCATCTTACTAAATACCTCCGAAATCATTGACTCCCATTCTGCTCACCGAGAGTGGTTTGTGGACAAAATGGTATAAAATTTGTTCGTCAGATCTCCGGATCATGTCCCGGCAGCAGCCGCCTGCCGGCGTCGGAAATCATGTGCCTGGAAGCGGGAACCGGACACGGACGACCCGTTTTCAGGACATACAACCAATAATATAGAAGAATCCTTCCCATCTGTCAACCCTGCGCAGGGATTTTATCAGTTCTGCGGCGCAGAAAAATCGATGATGGGATTCTTCGGCTCCGGACACTTTTCGATCTTCTCTGCCCGGATGATAATTCCTTCCCCTTCGTAAGGTGCAAAATTTTCCTTCTCAATGACACCGGTCACCCGCACCCACTGCTTTTCAGCCGGTGCTTCGAGGCCGTTCAGCCTGCAGGCATACCCGAGGAACTGCATATCCTGGGCACAACAGGTCATTGCCATCCGTCCGGGGACAAAATAGCCCTTCGGGAAATCCGTCGGAACCATCGCCATGCCGGTGTAGCAGATCCGCTTTCCCAGATAGCGGGCGGGGTGCTCCATGGCATCCAGGTACCAGATTCCGTAGTGAATTCCCTCCAGTACAATCGGATCGTCATTAACGTTGTAAGGAAGATCCTCTTCCGTCGTCATATCGATCTCGCCGTTCGCATCTTCAAAAATCAGTTCGGCTTTCTGGTTGATGGCGCGCACATTCCGCTTGTAAGTCAGAAGTGCTTTTTCATCAATGCCGTCACACCGGTTGAACATAATCAGCTCGGAGTTCCGGATCTGCTCGGCCAGCAGCGATTTCATATTGGAGAAATACATCGCGAAGGTTGACGCATCGATGGTGGTGATCTCCTGTTCGAGCTTCCAGGCCTTCGGCAGACGGAAATTCCGGAAATCCCACATTCCGTTATATTCGATCAGGACTCTGCAGGGGCGGTGTTTCGCTTCCAGTGCCATCAGCGTCGCCGGTGTGAAATCCGCCTCGTTTTCGATCTTCTCCAGAACGGTGTTGGACCATTTCAGGAGCTTCTCATCATATTCCACTTCGCCCTCTTCACACAGAATCAGGAGTGTGGGATCCTTCTCCTGGGACTTGAAATAAGGCTGTCCCAGCGTATAGCTGAAAAAGGACGATTTACCGCTGTCCAGAAATCCGTTGATTACATAGACAGGCTTCTGTTTCGCTGCCATATTCTTCTCTTTACCTCTGTTAAATAAACCCATTATTTTACCCTGCGGAACAGCTCAAGCAGTGCATCTTCCTTCAGGCCGGATCCGATGACACAGATTTTGCCTGTTACATCCGCACTGCCAAGCCGGGTCTGCGGCTCTCCGGGAACATAATCGAAATGAATCCAGCTGCCGTCTCCGGCCGGAAGCATTCCCTTTGAACGCAGGACAATACCGTAAGTCTCCTCATCCTCTAGTTTCGCAAGGATATCCCGGATCTCCTGCTCGGAGTAGTAAGCCGGTGTCTCCATGCCCCAGCTCTCGAAAATCTCATCCGCGTCATGACCGTGATGATGGTGGTGATGGTGATGGTGTTCATGAGCGGAATACACGGTATTTCCGAACTCATCCGTCACACCCTCGTGATGATGTTCGTGCTCATCCTCATCCTCGTCTTCATCGTGATGATGGTGATGATGCTCGTGTTCGTCCTCATCCTCGTCTTCATCGTGGTGATGGTGGTGATGATGCTCGTGCTCGTCCTCATCCTCGTCTTCGTCGTGATGATGGTGATGATGCTCGTGCTCGTCCTCGTCTTCATCGTGATGATGGTGATGATGTTCGTGCTCGTCCTCGTCCTCTTCCTCGGCCTCCAGCACTTCGCGGAGCAGATCCGCCTGCAGATCTTCCGTTCCTTCCATAGCGGCCAGGATCATTTTCCCGTCCAGCTCGCTGATGGGTGTGGTAATGATGGTTGCCTTCGTATTGTGCTCACGCAGAAGTGCAACACACTCCTGAACCTTCTCCGGTGAAACCTTGTCAACTCTGGTCAGAACAATCGTGCCTGCATAGGAGATCTGGTCAATAAAGAATTCACCGAAATTCCGGATATAGAGCTTCGCCTTGGAGGCATCCACGACCGCGACCGCGCTGCCCTGCTCCAGATCCGCGTCAGCGGATGCGTCATCGATGGCCTTCATAATCTCGGAGAGCTTGCCGACGCCGGTGGGCTCAATCAGGATGCGATCGGGGTGATAAGTGTCCATCACTTCCTTCAGGGATGCGGCAAAATCTCCGACGAGCGAGCAGCAGATGCAGCCCTGGCTCATCTCACGGATCTCGATACCCGCTTCCTTTAAGAAGCCTCCGTCAATTCCGATCTCTCCGAATTCATTTTCAATCAGGGCTACCTGCTGACCTTTCAGCGCATCTGCAATCAGCTTGCGGATCAGGGTTGTCTTACCCGCTCCGAGGAATCCCGAAATAATATCAATTTTTGCCATAACCGGCGCCTCCTTAAATAACATCTGTCTGTTTTATAAATGAAATAATCATGTAAGCAGAGCGATAAGCCGGGTTCTGTCGTTGGACGGTCATCTGTCTGGGGCCGCCGTTACCGGCGGTCTCTAGCAACCTACCCGGGAACGGACCGGGCCGGCCCATGGTTCCCGCTCCGGACCGAAGTCCGGTTCTTGGTCTTGCTTCGGATGGGGTTTACACGGCTTTTCGTGTTACCACGAAAACGGTAGTCTCTTACACTGCCTTTTCACCCTTACTGGCATCGCCAGCGGTTCTTTTCTGCTGCACTTTCCTGGGAGTCACCTCCACCGGACGTTATCCGGCATCCTGCCCTGTGAAGCCCGGACTTTCCTCGCACAAAGAGCAGCTCTGTCGGAGCTGCTCCTGCACGCGACCGCCTGCTCTGCTTACAAACTGTTATTTTAATCCCTTATCGCAATTTTACAAATAAATTTTTTATGAACAGCTCCGGAAGCCGGCTTTCTTACAGCGGGAAGCATCCGCCGCCGACAAATTCTCTGCACAGGGAATTCTTCGGCACCGCCTCCGTGTCCACGCCGACAAAATAATCCAGGAATTTCAGAAGCCGCTTTGCCTCATAGTATTCGGGCTGGTTCTGATGAATATTGAACAGGAGCGGCTCGGCAAAATGTTTCAGGATCGAGAGCTCGTAGATCAGGACGGAGTTGAAGACCACGTCCGCGTTGGCCTGATACGGGAAGATATACTCCTCCTCGCCGTTGCGGACCTTCTTCCACATTCCGATCGTCATCTGAGCAGTGTTGCCCCTGGTGCGCGCATCCCGGATCATCCTGCGGATCAGCCGCACGTCTGTGGACGGGATCCGGTTGTGCTCATCTACGTTCAGGCTCGTCAGGGCGCTGATATAGACCTTGAAGATCGATTCCTGCGGGAGCTCCTGGGTCGTCCGCGGGTTGAGGCCGTGGATTCCCTCGATAATCAGGACATCCTGCGGCCCGAGTTTCATGGTGTTGCCCTTGTACACTCTGCGCCCGGAGCGGAAATCAAAGCTCGGCATTTCGATCTCTTCTCCGTCGAGCAGGTCGCACATATCGTCCTCAAAGAGTTCGAGATCCAGCGCCTCGAGGCACTCAAAGTTGTAGTTGCCGTCCTCGTCGACCGGTGTTTTGTCCCGGTTGACAAAATAATTGTCCATGCTGATGATATGCGGACGCATTCCGAAAGACCGCAGCTGGATCGACAGGCGGTGTGCGAAGGTCGTCTTTCCGGAGGAGCTCGGTCCGGCCACCATGACGAGCTTGACGCTCTCGCGGGCGTGGATCATCTCGGCGATGTCGCCGATCCTGCGCTCCTGCAACGCCTCCTGTACGAGGATCATGTCGCTGATATTGCCGGCGCAGATCTGTTCGTTCAGGTCGCCGACCGTGCTGATATCAACCAGTTCACCCCAGCGTGTGCCCATGATCAGCTGGTCGAACAGGCTCTTCTGCTCCTGCCACTCCTCCAGCTCGTTCGGATTGTCCTGCGTCGGAAGGATCAGCAGCAGACCGCCCTCGTACGCCTTGACTTTGAACAGGTCCACGTAACCGGTGGACGGCAGCATATAGCCGTAGAAATAATCGTAGTAGCCGTCCATGTTGTAGACGTTGATTGTGGAGCTGCGGCGGTACTGGAACAGCTTTTCCTTATCTTTCATGCCCTGCCGCCGGAAGAGCTCGATGGCATCATCGATCGGGTAGGTCTTTTTGATGATCGGGATGTTGCTGTCCCGGAGATGCTCCATCTCCTCCGTCAGCTTCTGTGCAAGCTCTTCGTCAACCGCTATGTCTCCGAACACCGAGCAGTAGCTCGCATTTCCGAGCGAGAACTCGAACTTGAGATGCACATCCCTGCTCTTGTCGCCTGCGATATTGGAGAGCGCCTTCACCAGCATCATGGAAGCAGTTCTGGAATAAGCCTTGTGTCCGGAGCTGTCACCGGTCGTGATAAAGGACAGAACGCCGTCGCCGCTCACCTTGCGGTGCAGCTCGCGCATCTTCCCATTGAAATAGACCAGTGCAATCCGGTTTTTGTACTTGCTCTGGAAGTCCTTCGCGATGGTCTCGTAGGTAACTCCCTTATCGTACTGCGTCTTGGCTCCTCTGATCATGATAGTAGGCATATCTGTTCCCCCTTTCTGCGACCCCGATTTACAAATCTGCCCTGTGCTGCTTATACCGTAATGAACGGATCACTTTCTTTTGCTTCAATCACTGTCAGATCCGGGAATTCTCTTCTGAGGAAATCCCGCATGTACGGAACAAAAATTTTCTCAATTCCGTAATGTCCCGCATCAATGACGGCGATTCCCTTCTCTACTGCATCGATGCCCTTGTGATGACTGATGTCCCCCGTAATCATCACATCGGCGCCTTCCTTCAGGGAAATGTCAATTTCGTCTCCTCCGGAGCCGGGCAGGACAGCCGCACAGACCACCGGCTGCTCCGGATCACCGAACACTCTCACATTCGGGATGCGGAAGGTGTCCCGCACAAAAGCCGCGCACTCTCCGAGTGTCATGTGCTCCGGCAGATCACCGATCCGCCCCAGACCTTCTCTGGAGAGATCGTCCTCAAAAGTCACCTCCAGCACTCTGCGGTTTCTCAGTCTCAGATCGTCTGCCGCCGCATCTGCCATATGGAGTACATCAAAATTCGTATGCAGGGAAAAGCATGCAATGTCGTTTCTGGCCAGCTCCAGGATCCGCTTCCCGACATAGTCCTGGTCGGTGACTCTTTTTGTCCCCGTAAACAGAAGCGGGTGATGTGTCACCAGCAGCTGCGCGCCGTGGCGACGTGCCTCGTCAATCACGGCCGAGGTCGCATCCACGCATAGACAGACTGTGCTGATGTCGCTTGCAGTGCGGCCGGTCTGCAGTCCCACATTATCCCAGTCCTGTGCAAAAGACGCGGGGCAGAACGCTTCCAGCCGTTCCATGATTTCAGAGAGAATCATCGGTGCCTCCTTTCCCTGCAAAAGGTCACTGCATGTATTCCATCGCTCTGCGGATCCGATCCAGCTCCTGCCGGATTTCCGCAATCCGGTCAAGATGCCGGTCAGGATCCAGGCCTTCCAGAATGCCGGTCAGAAGGCGGCGGTTTCGTTCCAGCATCCGGATCAGAACCGGGTCCTTCTTCTCGAGAAGGCGGCAGCCAAACCAGTCCGCCAGATCATCCGGGCAGAAGGCGGACTTATTCCCCGCCGCGCTCCTGCCTTCTTTTCCGGGCGGCAGGAGCTTCATGACCGGATAGTATTTTCCGTCCTCCGGGACCAGCTTTTCCTCCGCAAAGGCAAAGCCGCTCTCCCGAAGCCACTTCCTCAGCAGCGGAATCTCCGACTGCGGTCCGAGAATAATTTCATCGAAGGACCGGACCTTTTCAGGATCCCGCTCCAGGATCCGCCGCGTCAGTGCGCCGCCCATCCCGGCAATAATCAGCGTGTCCGCCTCGCCCGCCTCCAGTTTTTCCAGACCGTCGGACTGACGAAGCTCCACACCCTCTGCGTCGTATTCCTCCAGGTTCATTGCGGCCATTTTCAGAGGTCCCTCCGCGACATCCATCGCGATGACCCGCGTAACCCGCCCTTTCTGAATCAGCCAGATCGGAATGTGTGCGTGATCGCAGCCGACATCCGCCGGAAGACTGCCGGGGGTTACCATCCCCGCGATGGTCTCAAGCCGCCGGGATAAACTCACTTCCTTCATCACAGCTGCGCCTTAGTCCAGATAATCCTTCAGCTTTCTGCTTCTGCTGGGATGACGCAGTTTCCGGAGTGCCTTGGCTTCAATCTGCCGGATACGCTCACGGGTGACGCTGAATTCTTTGCCCACTTCCTCGAGCGTCCGGGCTCTTCCGTCGTCCAGGCCGAACCGCAGCCGCAGCACCTTCTGTTCGCGCTCTGTCAGCGTCCCGAGCACCTCGGAAAGCTGTTCCTTCAGCAGCGTAAACGCCGCCGCATCCGCGGGGACCGGTACGTTGTCATCCTGAATGAAATCGCCCAGGTGGGAATCTTCCTCCTCACCGATCGGCGTCTCAAGAGAAACCGGCTCCTGAGAAATTTTGATAATTTCCCGCACGCGCTCAACCGGAATATCCATGCGCTCCGCAATCTCCTCCGGCGTAGGTTCCCGGCCGAGTTCCTGCAGAAGCTGTCTGCTGATCCTGACCAGTTTGTTGATCGTCTCAACCATATGCACCGGAATGCGGATGGTTCTCGCCTGATCCGCAATGGCGCGGGTGATGGCCTGACGGATCCACCAGGTCGCATAGGTACTGAACTTGAATCCCTTTCGGTAATCAAATTTTTCCACCGCTTTGATCAGACCCAGATTTCCTTCCTGAATCAGATCCAGGAACAGCATGCCGCGCCCCACATAGCGCTTCGCAATGCTGACAACCAGCCGCAGATTCGCCTCCGCGAGCCGCTTTTTGGCCGCATCGCCCTCTGCGATCAGCTCTCTGAGTTCGTCGTCCGTCTTTCCTTCGATCAGCTCTTTATCCTCATTTGTGAGGTTCAGTGCATCGCGGTTCTGGGCGGCAAGCACCTTCTCGGCCAGCGCGCCGTGCTCCATGGCCTGCGCCAGATCGATCTCCTGCTCGGCGGAAAGAAGCGGCACCTTGCCGATTTCCTTCAGGTACATGCGGACCGGATCATCGATGTTGACCGAATCCGGAATCGAAAGATCGATCAGTTCCGGTTCTGTGTCCTCATCGCTCTCCTCGATCAGCTCCAGCTCCTCGTCCGGGACTTCATCGTCGTTCTCGACGACGCGCAGCACATCAATTCCCTGCTGCTCCAGCATCTGGACCACCAGATCATACTTCTCGTCATCCAGATTCAGATCGCGCAGCTGCTCGACGACTTCCTGATAATCGAGAACATTGTCTTTCTTCTTGCCGAGGGTGATCAGCTGCTGAAGCTGCGCCTGGAACTCCTCCATCTCATCGGCGGCGAGGCCTTCCTGATCATCATCCGGATACTCCAGGGACTCCTCTGCCTGCATCGGTTCTTCCTTCGGCTCCGCCTTCTTCTCGGCGCTCTTTCTGGAAGAAGTTCTGGTCTTCTTCTCCTCTGCAAGTGCTTCTGTCTGCTTTGCTTCCTTTTTCGCCATGGAAATCTCTCCTGTTCCTCTTATTATCATTATATTTCAAAATGTCCGGCTGGTCATCGTATTGTAAACCGGCATTTTTTTAACTGCTCCAGTTCTTTCTTGGCGGCAATCAGTTTCCCGAGTGCCTGTGGATCGCCGCTTTCTCCGGACAGCTGCTGAATCTGCTCCTGCTTGAGCGAGAGCAGAACGTCCAGCAGTGCCTTCTCCTTCTCCTGCGGGCTTTCCACGCCCTGCAGACGCTCCTCGAACAGAGATGCGGCTTCCTTCTGTTCCTCTTCCTCGTCAAAAGCCGCAATGACCGCAGCCGGCGTAAACCTTATGTGCTGCCGCTGTTCCTCCGATGTATCCGGCCCGTAAGCCTGCTCCAGCTGTTCAAAATACCGCGCCGCCGCAGTCCGGTAAAGTCCCTCGTCAAAATTCTGTGCCCCGATATACGGACGAATCTGCGGATACAGCCCCGGGTCGTCCGAAACCCAGGTCAGCAGAAGCCGCTGCTTTTTCCGGAAGGCCTCGTTAACAGAATTTCTGGCGCCCGCGGCACCCGGCGTGCGTCTCTCAGGTACCGGTGCGGGACTTTCCCCTCCCACCAGGTTGTAGGAGGCGACCTGTCTGCGGAGAAGATCCTCCGGAATCAGATAGCGCGCCGCGGCCGACCGCAGATAGCTCTCCCGCTCCATTTCCTCTTCAAAGCCGCAGAGCTTTTTCGCAATCTGCCGGTAGAACTCCGTCTTCTGAGCCGGATCGTCCATCCGGTAAGCCGGTTCCATCTGGCGGATCTCATAAAAGAAGCTGTTCTCCGCATCATCGATCCGCTTCTGAAATTCTTCCCGGCCAAGTGCCTTCATGAACTCATCCGGATCCTTGTAGGGCCGCAGATCAATCACTCTGGCCCGCAGTCCCGCTTCCTTCAGAATTCCGATGTTGCGCAGAGCTGCGCGCACGCCGGCTTCATCACTGTCATACGCGAGCAGCACTTCTTTGACATAGCGCGAGATCAGTGCTGCCTGGCCGGCGGTGAAGGAAGTGCCGAGCGACGCGATCGCTTCCGGAAAACCCGCCTGGTGCATGGAGATCACATCCATATAGCCCTCGCAGACGATCAGATACGGTTTGCGGCTCTTCCGTGCAATATTCAGGCCGTAGAGATTTCTGCTTTTGTCAAAAACCGGCGTCTCCGGGGAATTGAGGTATTTGGGCTTTCCGTCTCCCATGACGCGTCCGCCGAAGCCGATCACCTTGTTGGTGACATCCATAATCGGATACATGACACGGTTCCAGAATTTGTCGTGCAGTCCCCTTTTCTCGTCAAAAGCGGCCACGCCCGCTTCCAGAATGATCTCGTCCGGGAAACCCTTTTCCCGAAGATGCCGCACCAGATCATTACTGCTTCCGTCCGCATAGCCCAGACCGAAAGCATTCATCGTCGCAGTGTCCAGACCTCTGGAAAGAAAGTATTCATAACCGCGCCTGCCCTTGGGCGAGCGGAGCAGCTTATAGTAATAAGTCGCCGACTCTTTATTGACCGAAAGAAGCTGTGCGCGCCTCTCCTCCCTTTTCCGGGTCTCTTCGGAGAGCTGGGGGCTCGGGAGCTTAATGCCTGCCCGGTCCGCCAGTGACTGCAGCGCTTCCTGGAAGCCGCAGTTCTCATATTTCATCAGAAAAGTAGCGGCGTTTCCGCCGGCGCCGCACCCGAAGCAGTAATACATCTGCTTGGCCGGAGACACCGAAAAAGACGGCGATTTTTCCGAATGAAAAGGACACAGTCCGAAATAATTCGCACCGCTCCGCTTCAGGTGTACATAAGAGGAAACCACGTCAACGATATCATTTGCCCGCAGTACTTCCTCGACGGTCTCATCAGAATAATACATGCTGCTGCCTCACTGCCAGACAAACGGTACGTAGAGGTCTTCATAACGGGCAACCGCAAAGCGGTCCGTCATGGAGCTGATATAGTCACAGACAATTCTTTCTCTGGAATCGCCCAGTTCCAGCCGCGCCTTCAGGTAATCCGGGAGCTGGTCAATATGCCGCAGATAATGCTCGTAAAGCCGTTCCACGACCTGCTCGGCCTTGTGCTCTTCACCTTTTGCCAGCGGGTTGGTATATACTTTCTCAAACATGAAATCGCGCAGACACCGCATGGCTTCCGCGACTTCGGGAGACATTTTCACATCTCCGGTTCCGGCACTGGTGGTGATGATGTCATGAATAAAAGTATCCAGTCTCTCTCCCAGCGTCCTGCCAATCACCCGCTGAACCTGTTCCGGAACGTCTTCTTCGGTCAGGATCCTGCCGCGGATCGCGTCGTCCATATCATGATGACAATAGGCGATTTTATCGGAGAGGCGGACAATTTTGCCTTCCAGAGTGGCCGGCGTTCCACTGGTCTGATGGTTCAGCATGCCGTCCCGGACCTCCCAGGTCAGATTCAGTCCCATGCCGCTCTTTTCAAGGCACTCCACGATCCGCACGCTCTGTACGTTGTGTTTGAAGCCTTCGCTGCACACGCGGTTCAGCACGCGCTCACCGGCATGGCCGAACGGTGTGTGCCCCAGGTCATGCCCGAGTGCAATGGCTTCCGTCAGATCCTCGTTCAGTTTCAGGGCCTTCGCGATGGTGCGCGCATTCTGGGAAACCTCCAGTGTGTGCGTCATTCTCGTCCGGTAATGGTCTCCGTCCGGCATGATAAAGACTTGTGTCTTGTCCTTCAGCCGCCGGAAAGATTTGCTGTGCAGAATCCGATCCCGGTCCCGCTGAAAAACAGGACGGATGTCGCACTGCGGCTCATCGGTCATCCTGCCTTTGGACTCGTCCGAAAAGGAAGCCTGCGGCGCCAGTATTTCATGTTCTCTTTGTTCAAGTTCTTCCCGAATGGTCATGACGCGCTCCTTCCTGATATTCTTATTCTGCAGATCAGGGCAATTTCCTTTTTTTATAATTTACAGCACCCCCGGATCAATCGTGACAGCCAGATGAGAAGCTTGCTTCTCAGATGACTTATTACAGATGCAGCCATTTTCCGGATGCCCGCCGGACACTGTTGGTCTTGAAGATCAGGATTGCCGCGGTGTAGATCAGGACCCCCGCGGTCACAATCACAGCCGGATACGGCGTCCTGTTGAGGCCGAGAAGCACCGGCGGAATCTGCAGACAGCAGCAGATCGCATTCCACAGGACGTAAATCACATAGTCCTCCAGTTTCAGATGCATGATAGCCGCAATGACCGCGGTGAAGACGGTCAGAAACAGAAACGCGGACGGGATCATCCACTCAAAAGACCATCTGAGTCCTGTCCACCGGTAATCCACAAAAAGACAGACCAGCATGGCCAGGTACACCTCGATCGAAAACAGCTTCAGAAAATTGTTCCGGTAATAGAAAACCAGCCAGAAATCCAGCCAGACTAAAAGCGTGATGATCATTCCAAGCGTAATCCAGCCGCTGAAGCCTCTCAGCAGGCCGATGGCGCCGAAAATGATTTCCAGCACGATAAATACAAAATGAATGATCCGGTAAAAGGAAACGCCGCTCATTCTGTTCTTCTTCATAGGCGGATAAACATGATTCTCCGGCTCGCCCGACAGCTCACCCTGGCAGAGCGGGCAGCATGTTTTTCTTCCGAGAATCCTGATCTCACACTTCGGACAGTACTGCATTCGTGCTTGCCTCCTCATCGTAATCATTGGTGGACAGTGTGACCTCCAGGCCGAGCCGGGTCAGCTGTCTGCAGAATTTCAGCGTCACCTCCTGCTCCGAGTATCCGGAAGCAATTCCGAAACTCATGATATCCCCGCAGGTCAGTACGGAGATCTGCATATTCGGAGCGGCCATGAAGCCGGTAAAGTGATGGATATACGGTGCCATCTCCTTCTGCAGTTTCATGCGTCCCACGTTCGACATGGACCCGGTCACGCCTTTCTTGGCCTGCCTGTTGAACCCGCGGATCGTCACATCCTTGATCAGAATCGGGAAGATGCGCAGGAACGGATTCCTCGTCAGCGAAGTGTATGAATTCATCACCTTCCGCAGGTGCTCCTCCGTCAGCTGGGCGGAGAAGGATTCTGTCACGGCTGGCAGAATACTCTCCAGCTTTCCGTCATAACCCCGCGCGTCGTATTGCGTCAGAATCGTACAGAAGAAATTCCGGGCTGTTTCGGAAGGAAAATACTGCCGGAGATTGACGGGCACGCTGATCACAATCGGGCGGTCCAGATCCGCAGTGGGCATTTCCTCGGCAATCGCCTGAATATAGAGAGCGGTGGCCAGAATACCTGCTGTCGTGTTGTACTCATGGGCTTTCCTGACAAAATCGCCCGCGTTCACCAGGATTTCCGCCACATGGGTATGCAGCGATTCATCCTTGATGCCGTTCAGCTGATACGCCTTTGTGCCGGTAATTGAGCCGAGCTGGTCCTCTTCCTTCTCGGCTTCATCGTAAAACCGGCGGAAGGCATCGTCCTCCTTCTCACCGGCCGAAGACCGGTCAGAAGCTTTCTCAAGCGTAAAGCCATGTACATCGCTCAGGTAAAATTCCAGAATTCTCTCCAGGAATCCGAAAGCCCCCGTCCCGTCCGAAAGTACATGGAACATTTCAAGATTGATCCGCTTACCGTAATAATTCACCCGGTACAGCAGGTTCCGCCTGCCCTGAAAATAAAGCGGGCTGCAGACCGGCAGGTGTTCCTGCTCCACGACGGCTCTGTCCCGGACCGGATCCAGATAATACCAGAACAGCCCTTTTCGGAGCGCCACATTCAGATAGGGAAACTCCCGGACAGCGCGGTCGAGCGCCTCCTGCAGCTTCTCCGGCTGTACTTCCTCATTCAGCTCGCAGACAATCCGGAACACTCTCGTATCCGCCCCCTTGATGCTGGAAGGGATGATCGTTGCGGCATTATCCAGCCGGTACCATTTTTCTTCTCTTTTGACGTTTTCTTCTTTCAATTCTGCCCATTCACCTCCGGAACTCGTTCCCTCATTGTAGCAAAAAAAGTGGTTGACATCCATCCTGAAAAATGTTAAGTTATACCTTGCTTGCAGGAGTGGCGGAATGGCAGACGCGCAGGCTTCAGGTGCCTGTTGTCGCAAGGCAGTGTGGGTTCAAGTCCCATCTCCTGCATTTTTCCTTTGGTAAAGGAAAGCATCCGCGGAAGTGTCGGAACTGGCAGACGAGCAAGATTAAGGTTCTTGTGGCGGCAACGTCGTGTGGGTTCAAGTCCCATCTTCCGCACGAAAGATATATTAAACTCAGAAGCATCCGCTTCTGAGTTTTCTTTTTGCCTGATCCGGCTGTCCGATCTCCTGACCCTGTCTGTCAGCTCAGCAGTTCAATCAGCTTTTCCGGCTCATATGCGTGCACGGGAACAATCCTGCCCGCCCCGCACTTTTTTGCCACCGCCTTGAGAACGGCCAGATCCAGTGTTCCACTGGTATGAACATACTCGATCCGCATCCCCAGCTTCTCACAGTGCTCCAGGAAACGTCTTACATCCTTCTGCTCGCGGAAGCCGCGCCACATCGAGACAATCAGCACCGCCCCGGTGAGCGGATGAACGGCATTCAGCTCGCTCAGATACTGCTCCATCACGCGTGACGGCCGCACGCACATGGCGATATGTTTGAAGGGAACCATCTCCCTGTCAATCTGCTGATGTTCAAACAGCCGGATGTCGCTCAGTTCGCGGCCGCGGGAGCCGGACAGGAACACCCGGATCTCAGGATGATGCTTTTCATTCATCAGTTCCCGGTCCGCATCCAGGAGAATGCCCGCCTGATAGACATCCACCAGAAGGGTTCTGCTGCTTCTGGAGGCCGCCTCCGCAAAGCTCTCAAAGCGCCGCACATTCGTTGAAGATGCAATCAGGAAGACCGGCGGAAGGGGCTGCATCAGTTCTTCGATCTTCTGCTCCACCATTCTCTCGCTGCCGAGTCCCGCGAAAGGTCTGGACAGCATGGTCCCTTCCACCACCAGTGTGTCTGCCTCCGGGATTCTCGAAAGAAGATCCTCACTGACCGCTCTCGAGTCATTGCAGAGTCCGCCGGTGTAAAGGATCCGCTCTCCCCCCGATTCGAGAAGAAACAGATAAGAATCATAACCGTTCTCCTCACAGAGAATCGGCGTCACGCGGATATCTCCGATCACAAAGGTATAATTGCCGTTTTCATCGAGCTGCTGATCTTCAAAAAGGACAGGCTCTCTGAGTACATTCATGCGCTGGTACTCGGCCGTGTAGCGATAGAACTCATAGGTTCTGCGGGACATATAGACCGGAATCTGCGGGACAATATAGGGGATCAGGCCGGCGTGGTCCAGAAAGTGATGGGAAATCAGGACAGCATCATAGCCGGGCTCACCCCGGAAGAGCCCTTCGATTCTGGGAACCTTGGGCGTATGCGTGCTCTCAATTTCGCTGCCGACATCCAGGATCAGCCGGGTTGTTCCGGAAATGATCTTCAGAATGGAACTGCCGATCTGATTTTCACCGCGAAGCACCTGTACCTGCATAGTGGCTTCCAAACCTCCGCTGAACTGTCAATGAATTTCCACGTCCAGATTGACCGGCCCTTCGATTCCGTCAATCATGCCCGACATACTGTAGCGCCAGAGTGAGAAGGGATAGGGATAGTACGGATCGTTGTCGTAATTGATGACCCACTTACCGAAGTTCTGCACCTTCTTCAGATCCAGCTGGGTGACCAGCGCATTCAGATTTCCGCAGATCAGCGGCTCGTAGCCGGCTCCGCGGATCCGCTCACAGGCAGCCGCAGCATATTCCGTCCATTCCGCCTCTGTCAGAGAATAAGTCCGTTCCTCTTCAAGCGGGACAGGCACCACCACCGCGACATAACTGTTGATTTTCTCGGTTCTCGTATAAGCCGCATTCTCCTCACCCGCGCCGTTCAGAATCCGGATGACCTCATCCGCTTCTTCCACCGCCTCTTTGCGGCTTACGGCATCCAGGACAAAATATGCACCTGCCCTGATTCCGCTGCTCCGGGCGCCTGTCAGATTTTCCTCGAAATACTCATCCTTCTGCAGAGGCATGAGTCTGTCATTCTCTCCGCCTTCCGGCCGGTATGCCGCGCGCAGCATGGCAAAAGTCACCTGGTCCTCCGCGACTTTCTCCCAATCGATGTCACCGTTTTCGGCGCTGACATCAATTCCCAGCATCAGCCGGACCGAGCTGCGGCTGCCGACATAGCGCATAATTCCGTTCGCGGGAATAAAATCGCCCGGTTTGAAGCCGCTGCGGTCAAGCTCCTGAAGAATCGGGACAAAAGAATAGGTGCCGCCGTTTTTCACGACCAGTTCTTCGCTAAAAAGATCCCGCAGTACACCCAGTGTGCTCTCTCCGTCTGTGTAGGCCTCGCGGATCCTGTCCCGGATCATGCGCAGCTGCTCGGCATTGCCTTCCAGCCGTGCCGTATTCACTCTTGCGTCCAGGTCTTCCTGCGTGTAAACCGTGTTGTCGTGCCGTGCCTCCTCCAGCTGGACCTGTGTTTTTTTCAGTTCCCGCTCGGCGGCATAGTAACGCTGATAAATCAGAACGGCTGAGAGGACCGAGAGCAGCACCAGACTGCACAGCGCAATAATATTCAGAAGATAAATCTTCTTGACCCTGTTCGGGTTTTTTCTGACCTCTTTTTTCATCAGATGACCGTACGCTCGAGTTTCGGCTGATAGCCTTCCTTCTCAAGCACCTCGATAATCTCGTTTTTATGCTCTGTTCCGAAAGCTTCCATGGTTATACGCAGCTCCACGGCAGCATTCCGGTTGATCGTTACAAACTGATTGTGCTCCAGCTTGATGACATTTCCGAGCGCGCGGGCGATTACGCCCGAGACGCGGTGCAGTTCACCCGGCCGGTCCGGAAGCCGCACGGAGACGGTAAAGATTCTGTCACGCAGGATCAGGCCCTGAGAGACAACGGAAGACATGGTAATCACATCCATGTTGCCGCCGGAAAGCACACTGACGATCTTCTTCCCGGCGCCGTCGATCTGCCGCAGCGCGGCGACAGATAAAAGGCCGGAATTTTCCACGACCATCTTGTGGTTTTCCACCATATCCAGGAATGCCGTCACCAGTTCCCGGTCCGGAACGGTAATCACCCCGTCCAGATTTTGCTGCAGATAGGGAAAGACCTCTGCGCCCGGCGTTTTCACTGCCGTGCCGTCCGCGATGGTATTAACGGAATTCAGGGTCGTCACAGCCCCGTTTTTCAGCGACTCGGAAAGGCATGCAGCCCCTTCCGGCTCCACGCCGAAAACCTGCACGCCGGGCTTGAGCAGCTTGGTGAGCGTCGCCACGCCCGCGGCGAGACCGCCTCCTCCGACGGGAACCAGGATCATATCCACCAGCGGGAGCTCCTTGATGATCTCCATAGCTATGGTGCCCTGTCCGGTCGCGACAGCGGGATCGTCAAAAGGGTGGATGAAAGTATAGCCGTGTTCCTCAGCCAGGCGCAGTGCGACTTCGCAGGCTTCATCATAGACGTCGCCCTGCAGAACCACTTCCGCCCCCAGAGCTTTGGTGCGGTTGACTTTGATCAGCGGCGTTGTCGTCGGCATGACAATGACTGCCTTCACACCGTAGCTTTTCGCGGCATAAGCCACGCCCTGCGCGTGGTTGCCGGCTGAAGCGGTAACGAGGCCTCTGCTCCGTTCCTCCTCCGAGAGTGTGCTGATCTTATAATATGCGCCGCGCACCTTGTATGCGCCGGTGCGCTGCATGTTCTCAGGCTTCAGATACACACGTCCTCCGGTGATCTGGCTGTAATAATCCGAATAAATCAGCTCTGTATTCAGGGTGACTTTTCCGACCTGCTCGCAGGCCGCTTCGAATGCTTCCAGTGTCAGCTGCTTCATTCCTGTCCCTCTTCACTTCCCCGGAAAATCGCCTCAACGAATTCTCTGGGCTCAAAACGCTGGAGATCTTCCATGCTTTCGCCGATTCCAATGTATTTGACGGGTATCTTGAGTTCCGACTGGACCGCGATGGCAATTCCGCCCTTGCTGGTCCCGTCCATTTTGGTGAGAATAATTCCGGTCAGATCTGTCACACCGGCGAATTCTCTTGCCTGGGACAGAGCATTCTGCCCTGTCGTTCCGTCCAGGACAACCAGATTTTCCCGGATCGCGCCCGGATATTCGCGGGTGATGATTCTGTCCATTTTGGCCAGCTCCGCCATCAGATTCTTCTTATTGTGCAGGCGGCCTGCCGTGTCACAGAGCAGAATATCGATTTTGCGCGCTTTTGCGGCAGAGACTGCGTCATAAATCACGCTGGCGGGGTCAGAGCCCTCCGGCGCGCCGATCATATCGACGCCCGCGCGTTCCGCCCAGACCTCCAGCTGTTCTCCCGCAGCTGCGCGGAAAGTGTCCGCAGCGGCGATCAGAACACGTTTGCCGCGGTTCTTATAGATGCCTGCCAGTTTTCCGACACTCGTGGTCTTGCCCACGCCGTTGACGCCGATAATCAGGACAACCGAAGGCCCCTCCTCAAAGTCATACGCGTGCTCATCCACTGTCATCTGATCCATGATGTTGCTGATCAGAAGCTCACGGCAGTCTTTGGGCTCGCGGATATGCTGCTCCTTCACCTGACGCTTCAGATTTGTCAGGATCTCATCCGTCGCATGAATGCCCATGTCACCCATGATCATCAGTTCTTCCAGCTCGTCATAGAAATCATCATCGATTCTGGAGCTTCCGAGAAACACCCGGTCCATACCGGATACAATACTGTCTCTGGTCTTGGAAAGACCGGCTCTCAGCTTCGCTATGAATCCTTTTTTCTCTTCTGCCATGCTTTTAGCTCCTTACGCGCTCAGATCCTTCTCAATCAGGTTGACGCTGACCAGCGCCGAAACACCTTTCTCCTGCATTGTAATACCGTAAAGACGGTCCGCCTGTTCCATGGTTCCGCGCCGGTGCGTAATGACAATGAACTGTGTATATTTCGTCAGCTTGTGCAGATACTGTGCAAACCGGCCGACATTGCTCTCATCCAGAGCCGCCTCAATCTCATCCAGCAGGCAGAAGGGCGACGGCTTCAGATTCTGGATCGCAAAAAGCAGCGCAATTGCGGTCAGGGCCTTTTCTCCGCCGGACATCTGCATCATATTCTGCAGCTTCTTTCCCGGCGGCTGCGCAATGACGCGCACGCCCGCTTCCAGGATATCCGCATCCTCCATCAGCTCCAGCGTACCGGTTCCGCCGCCGAACAGTTCCTTGAAGACCTTGTCGAATTCCTTTGTGATCCGGGCAAACTGCTGGCGGAACTGTCTGCGCATGGAGTTATCCAGTTCCTCAATGATGCCTTCCAGTGCTTTGGCTGCCTCCACCAGGTCATCGTACTGACCCTTCATGAAGGTGTACCGCTCGGAGACCTCCCGGTATTCTTCGATGGCATTGACGTTGACGCTGCCCAGCTCGCGGATCTGTTTCTTGAGCTCCGCGGCAGTCTCCTTCAGCGCTTCGAGATCCGTCAGTTCTTCGTTCCTGAGCTTTTTCGCGTCGCTGAGGGTGATCTCGTATTCATCCCACATGTAATGAACCTGTGAGTCGATCTGCTCCTCGAGACGCTCCCTGCGGGTCGTCAGACGAACCAGCTCCTTTTCAAGACCGCTGATGGTATCAGAGAGACGTCCTCTCTCTTCATAGACCTCGCGCTGACGGGCAGTCAGCTGCGTCTTTTCCTCTGTGCTGTCCTTCAGGGCCTTCTCGTCCTCGTCCTGTACACCGTGGGAGGACTCGATGGTCTTGCGGGTCTCCTCAATATTCTTTTCCCGGAAGGCGATATCTTCTTCGTACTTCTGCAGGTTTTCCAGAATCTCCTGCAGTTCGGCTTCACTCCGTCCGACCTCCTCCTCGATGCGGGCAAGGTTTTCCGCGGCAAAACTCTCCTTCTGCCGGATTTTGCTGATCTCGATATCCCAGGACGCCACTACGGAGGCTTTCTCTTCTTCCTCCTTCCGCAGTCCGTCCGCCTGTACCTGCAGCTGTGCCGCGGTCTGGTTCGCTTCATTTTCAGAGACGACAGACGCCTCGAGATCTGCTGCGATCTGCTGCTTCTCCGCGGCGATGGAAGCTGTCTTTTCCTCGATCGAGGCGCTCTCCTCCCGGAGCAGCTCCAGATCGTCCGCAGCGCTTTCCTTCTTCTCCTGCTCCTGGATGATATTCACGCGTGTCGTGTTCTGTTCCAGGAACCTGGACTGCAGTGTCATGCGGATGGTTTCCAGTCTGGCGCGCAGACGGTTTCTCTCCGACTTGGTGTCTTCGATAGCCTGGCGCAGCCGGTCCGCTTCCGCCCGGCATTTTGCGACCTTCTCCTGCAGCTCGGCCATCTCACGTCTGCGGCCGAGCAGATTGCTGCTGTTGCGGAATGCGCCGCCGCTGATAGCACCGCCCGGTGCGAAGAGTTCGCCCTCCAGCGTTACCATGCGGACTGTGTGATGGAATTTCGCGCTCGCCTTCACGGCGTGGTCAAAGGTGTCCACAATGACCACCCTGCCGAGCAGCGCCGCCGCGACATCCTGAAAACGGGCGTCCGTGCGAACCAGCTCATCGGCCATGCCGATCACGCCGGGTTCCTTCAGAATCTCTTTCGCCTTGAATTCCTGCTGATTCCGGATCGTGGTGAGCGGCAGGAAAGTTGCCCGGCCTGCCTTTTCCTTCTTCAGCATCTCAATCATGCGCTTGGCTGTCGCCTCGTCCTCGGTGACCACATTCTGAATATTGCCGCCGAGCGCGACCTCAATTGCCGTCTCGTATCTGGAATCCGTCTTGATCAGGTCTGCGACGACGCCGATCAGGCCCGGCTCCTGCTGTTTGTGCTCCATGACGCGCTTGACGCTGTTGCCGAAGCCCTCATAGCGCTCGGTCAGATTTGCAAGAGAGTCCAGCCGCGCTTTTTCCTGCTGATAGGAGAATTCCGCAGCGCGCATTTTCTCATCTGTCTGCGCCAGCTCGGTCTTTTTGCCCGCGATCGATTCCTCGACGGCTGCCTTTTCGGCATTCAGCTCCTCGATCTCCTGCGCCAGAGCGTCAAATCGATTCTGCAGGTCCAGAATAACTTCGTCCTGCCGGCTCTCGTCCGTCCGGACCTGAACCAGTCTGCTGGTGAGCTCGGCCTTGCGCACGGCCAGCTGTTCTTCCTGTGTCGTCAGAGAAGCCATGCGGGATTTGATGGCAGCACGCTCATCCAGGATGTGCAGAACTGCATCCTTCTTCTCGTTGATCTGATCCATGAGAAGCCGGATCTGTTCCGCAAGCGCCTGCTGTTGTCCGGCCGCTTCGTCCCGCTGAGCCACCAGTCCTGAGAGATCCGCATCGACGGCATTCTTTTCGCCGAGGATCTGTTCCTTCTCGGCATTTCGCCGCTCCAGCTCCTGCGTGACCGCAGCCTGACGCTGCCGCATATGCTCGGCACTGGTTCTGGCGGAGCGGATCTGCTCCTCAAAAAGTTTGATGTCGCCTTCCAGCTGGCCGCGGATCAGATTGGTTTTCGATATTTTGTCCCGGATCTGCGTGATCAGCGCATCCAGTCCCGCGAGTCTGTCCTGAATGTGGTCATACTCGACATTGGACGCTTCATACTGAGTTCTGGCAGAGGTGAGATCCACGTCCGCAATCTCCAGGTCTCTGGAGAGATGATCCATCTCTTCCGTCACCTGATGATGCTGCAGGAGAAAGCAATTGACGTCTGCCGTCTTCAGCTCTTCGCGCTTTTTCAGATAAATTCTCGCCTTTTCGGCCTGTCTCTCCAGCGGGCCGACCTGCTTCTGCAGTTCCTGCAGAATATCCGTCACACGGACCAGGTTAGCCTGCTCATTTTCAAGTTTCTTGACAGATTGTTCCTTGCGGCGTTTGTATTTGACAATACCGGCAGCCTCATCGAAGAGTTCGCGCCGGTCTTCCGGTTTGTCGGACAGAATTTTATCGATCTGGCCCTGTCCGATGATGGAGTATCCTTCCTTGCCGATTCCGGTGTCATAAAACAGCTCATTGATATCACGCAGTCTGCACTGTACGCCGTTCAGCAGATATTCGCTCTCGCCGGACCGGTAGATTCTTCTGGCAACCGTGACTTCCTCGTAATCCACGGGAAGCTTGTGGTCCGAATTATCCAGCGTAATTGCCACATAGGCAAAGCCCAGCGGTTTTCTCAGCTCTGTTCCGGCAAAAATAACATCCTGCATGGATGCGCCGCGCAGCTGTTTGACGCGCTGTTCTCCGAGCACCCAGCGGACCGCGTCCGCGACATTGCTCTTTCCGCTTCCGTTCGGTCCGACGATTCCCGTGATTCCGTTGTGGAACTCAAACCGCATTTTGTTTGCAAAGGATTTGAATCCCTGTATTTCAATGCTCTTAAGATACATGTATTAACCGTCCTGATGCCGCATCAGCTCCAGCGCGCTGCGCGCCGCGGCCTGTTCGGCATTTTTCTTGGATTTTCCCTGTCCGGTTCCGGCTGCTGTCCCGTTGATCAGCACGCGGACTGTGTAGACCGGTGCGTGGGCCGGACCCTTCCTGTCGACAAGTTCGTAGGAAACGGATCCGCCTTCTTTCTGCACCTGTTCCTGCAGGAGCGACTTCGTATCCGGATAATTCAGTTCCTCCGGATCCTTCAGAATAAACTGTTTTACAAAGCGCTCCGCCTCCGACACATCGCGGCCGCTGTCCAGATAGATGGCGCCGATCAGGGATTCCGTGATGTCACACAGGATGGAAGGCTTCTTTCTTCCGCCTCCCGCCTCTTCTCCCCGGCCCAGCCGCAGATAATCGGCAAGTCCGAGCTCTTTTGCGACAGACGAAAGAGCCGCCTCGCAGACAAGCTCTGCGCGCAGCCTGGTCATCTCGCCCTCCCGCATGTCCGGAAAATGCTCATAAAGAAACGCGCTGGAGATCATCTCCAGGACAGCGTCTCCCAGAAATTCCAGACGTTCATAACAGGTTCCGTCATGTTCATTGATATAGGAAGAATGTGTCATGGCACACAAAAACAGGGAGCGGTCCCGGAACCGGTAACCGATCCGCTCTTCCAGTTCTGCAGGTGCAGACTGCCGTGTGTGCCGGGCACTTTTCATCAGGCCTTCTCTCCGAGCGCTCCCTGAATCAGCTTGAACGCTTCTCCGACAGTGGTAACCTTTTCGGCTTCTTCCTGCGGAATCGTAATGTCAAACTCGTCCGAAATCCCGTTCATAATCTCAAACAGATCCAGCGAATCTGCTCCCAGATCATCGGCGAAGGTGCTCTCCATGGTGACCTCTTCCGGATCCAGATTCAGCACATCAGCGATAATAGCCTTCAGCTTTTCAAACTCTGTGTTCATTTAATATCTCTCCTTATTCTTTAACATCGATCCGGCACTGTTTTTCACAGTCCGGTCGTATTACTGCTTCTCTCCGGCGCCTGCAGTGCGGTCCACAAGGTGCATTCTGGTGCGGAACTGTTCCGTCACATCCTGCCTTGAGAATTCGATGCACTGTTCGATGGAATGCCGGATTTCAACCGCCCCGGAATTGCCGTGCGCCTTGACCACAAGCCCGCGCAGGCCCAGAAGCGGAGCTCCCCCGTAAGTCGAAGTGCTGAATTTCTTTAGTGTCTGCTTCAGAGAAGGCTTGATCAGCAGCCCGCCGATTTTGCCGGCTATGGACGACATCAGTGCGCCTTTGATCTCCGAGAGCAGAACCGTTGCGACGCCCTCATACATTTTCAGGATCATATTTCCCACGAACGCATCGCAGACAACCACATCAGCTTCTCCCGCAGGAATGTCCCGCGCCTCGATATTGCCGACAAAATTGATGCCTTCACATTCTTTCAGCAGCGGGAAGGTCTCTTTGACGAGAGCATTCCCCTTCTCTTCCTCCGCCCCGACATTGGCGATGGCAACGCGCGGATTCTGAATGCCGACTATACTCTCCATGTAGATGGAACCCATCTGTGCGTACTGCACCAGCCAGGACGGTCTGGCATCCATGTTCGCGCCGCAGTCGATCAGAAGAACCGGTCCCTTCGATGTCGGCATCAGCGGCGCCAGCGGCGGCCGCTCAATTCCTTTGAGGCGTCCGACCAGAACCTGTCCACCGACCAGTGTCGCGCCGGTACTGCCCGCCGTGACAAAAGCATCACAGGTACCTTCTCTGACCAGCTTCATACCCCGGACCATCGAAGAGTCCTTCTTGGTCTGAATGGCGTGAACCGGCGGCTCGGCCATTTCGATTTCTTCCGCGGCATGAACAATCTGCATGCGCTCTTTCGGGAAGGAATACCTGCTCAGTTCGCTCTCTATGGCGTCCTGCCGGCCCACCAGTGTAATGCACAGGTCTTCGTTAGCGTTCAGCGCTTCCACTGCACCCTGTACAATCTGTCCCGGCGCATTGTCTCCGCCCATGGCGTCGACCGCTACGTTCACGATTCTGTTCTCTCCGGTCATTGCTGACGAACCCTCCTGTCCGTGAGACATAAAAAACCTTTTAACACTATACTACACGACAGCAGAATTAAGCAAGCGCGTACAGATCCCGCACTTGTGCGGGATGCTTCTCCGGCGGGGAGCGATCGCAGAAAGTTCCGAACCTTCCTGCCGGAATATGAAAAACAGCCCCCGGGTTACCCGGGGGCTGTCACCAATCCTGTGATCAGTCTTCCTTGCTGATGATCTCTTTCTTGTTATAAGATCCGCAGCTCTTGCAGACTCTGTGAGGCATCATCAGTGCGCCGCACTTGCTGCACTTTACCAGAGCCGGAGCAGACATTTTCCAGTTTGCTCTTCTCATATCTCTGTGGCTCTTCGAAGATTTATTCTTAGGGCAGATAGACATTTTTCCCACCTCCTTACATCATAGTTCAGGTCAAACATGAAAATTATATCGGCCGGAATACCGCTTGTCAAGTAAAGAATCGATACCGGCGGAAAAAATCATGCCTTTGCTACGATTGCATAAGTCTCCTTGGCAATCGCAAGTTCTTCGTTGGTCGGAATCACAACCAGATCCACTTTGCTGTCGGGCGTGGAGATCTTCGCCATCTCGCCGCGGCTCTTGTTGGCATCCGCATCAATGTATGCGCCCAGATATCCGAGGTAAGAGCAGATCATCTCACGGATTCTGGGATCATTCTCGCCCACACCGGCGGTGAATGCAATGACATCAACGCCGTTCATGGCAGCCGCGTAGGCACCGATATATTTTGCAACGCGGTAAGAGAAAGCCTCCAGGGCGATCTTTGCATACTTATCTCCCTCATCGCTTCCCTTCCACAGATCGCGGAAGTCGGAGGAGAGACCGTTGGAGAGGCCGTAAACGCCGGATTCCTTGTTCAGGATCTTTTCAGTATCGGCGATGGAGATGCCTTCCTTCGCGGAAATAAATTCTACAATGGCGGGATCCAGGTCACCGCAGCGGGTGCCCATGATCAGACCTTCCAGCGGGGTCAGACCCATGGATGTGTCCACACATTTTCCGTTCACGATCGCGGAACAGGAAGCACCGTTTCCGAGGTGGCAGACGATGATCTTTGTGTTTTCAAGGTCACGGCCAAGGAATTCAGCGGCTGTTTTGGAAACAAATGCGTGGCTGGTTCCGTGGAAACCGTAGCGGCGGATTTTATAATCTTCATAGAAGCGGATCGGCAGCGCATACAGGAATGCCTTCGGCGGCATGGTCTGATGGAAGGCCGTATCAAATACAGCAACCATCGGCGTGCCCGGCATCAGAGCCTTGCAGGCATCAACACCGATCAGGTTTGCCGGATTGTGAAGCGGTGCGAGCTCGGACATCTCACGGATTGCATTCTCCACTTCATCGTCGATCAGCACGGTTGAGTTGTAGCGCTCGCCGCCGTGGACAATGCGATGGCCTACCGCACCGATTTCATCCAGAGAAGAAATGACGCCGGTCTCGGGATCTGTCAGCGCTTCCAGAACCAGGCTGACTGCTTTTTTGTGATCTTCGATCGGCACATCCTTCTTGACCTTGGGCAGTCCCTTCGCAACTGCTTCATAGGTGATGCTGCCGTCAATTCCGATTCTTTCGCACAGGCCTTTTGCAAGGAGATCTTCCGTCTCCGGATTGATGACCTGGAACTTCAGTGATGAGCTGCCGCAGTTGATTACGAGAATATTCATATTATCTTCCCCCTGATGTTTTAGAATACCGGCCCCGCCGGTCTGTTCGCGTCTGGTACGCTTGCCGCATTCAGCGTAAAATATTATACTCTTATTCAGCTGTAATAACAACGATTTCCATCCTGAGAATCTTTCCGAATGCCATGAGAACAGCCGGTATTATTGCGGAATGCAATCCGTTTCATGAAGGTCATGCACATCTTCTGCGCAGGGCGCGGTCTGTCTCCGGCGCGGATTACGTGATTGTTGTGCTGTCCGGTGACTACGTACAGCGCGGCGCGCCGGCCATTCAGGACAAATATCTGCGCACGCGCGCAGTGCTGGAAGGCGGTGCGGATCTCGTTCTCGAGCTTCCCCTTTACTATGCCTGCGGCGCCGCGGATTATTTTGCCCGCGGAGCGGTCACGCTTCTTGCCCGGCTGAACGTGGTCACGGATCTGGTTTTCGGCTCCGAGAGTGCCGATCTGAATGCACTTCTGAAGGCTGCAGATGCGCTGAAAGACCGCGGCAGTGACCGGTTCAGAGACTCTCTTCTTAAGGGTCTTCGCCGGGGGCAGACCTATGCGCAGGCGCAGGCTGCTTTTTCGCCCGATATTCCGAAATCTTCCAACGATCTGCTGGGCGCACATTATCTGGCTGCCGCATCTGCGTTTCAGGACGATTCTGCCCCGCAGTTTCACGCCGTAAAACGTATCCCCGCTCCGTCCGCCTCTGAGCTTCGCAGCCGGATGCTCGCTTCCGGGGACCGGCTCACCGCTCCTTACCTGTGTGCGGATGATTTTTCCGGCGCGCTGCTGATGCGTCTTCTGGAGCAGCGGGATCATCTGGAGGATTATGCAGATGTGTCCGGCCCGCTCGCCGACAGAATCCGCGCGCAGCTGCCCTCCTACCGGGGCTTTGAGGATTTTGTTTCGCAGGTCAAAACCCGTGATGTCACCTACACCCGTGTCGCCAGAAGTCTTCTGCATATTCTGCTGGATGTGCGGACTGCAGATCTTATGCAGCTGCAGGAACTGGGTGTGATTCCTTATGTGCGTGTTCTCGGACTGCGGGACAGCGCCTCTGCCCTTCTTTCCGAAATCAGCAGGAAGGCCTCCTGCCCCGTCCTTGTGCGGTCTGCGGACGCAGAGCATCTTCCGGACGGGAAATCGCAGGCGCTTCTGCAGAAAGAAATCCGTGCAGCCTGGCTTTACGATCTGACTGCCGCCGGACTTGCCTCCTCAGAAAAAAACGGCGCCGTACCGGAGTACGGGCGCCGTCTCATCAGGATCTGATTCTTTTCTCTTTATTCTTCTGCCGGCTGTTCTTCTGCCGGCTTCTCTTCCGAAGTCTGTTCCTCTGCGGGCTTTTCTTCAGAAGTCTGTTCCTCTGCGGGTGCATTCGCCTGTGCGGCAGCTTCCGCGGCCTTCTTTTCCGCAGCCTCCTTCAGTGCGTTCAGGGCGGCGACGACCTGCTGTTTGGGAAGTACGATTCTGTGTCCGTTCGGGTTCAGGATTGCGCCGGACAGATTCCCCATCAGAACAGGCAGCTGCGGAAATGCGATACTGCGCAGCTTCCAGCCGCCTCCTGCCGGAAGCTGTTCCTTTGCCAGCTCTACTTCATCGGTAAAGATCGCCAGGAACTGGTTCCCGTTCTTGTCTTTGCGGATCAGAACGCCGTGTTTTCCGGGCTCTGTCTCCTGGAACGGAAGAAGGAAGATACCGCGCTGAAGCAGCGCGAGCATTCTTGTTTCCTTCTGCTTGAGAACTTCGTCCCGCTTCTCATAATTCACCTGCCATCTGGCTTCCTGCAGGAAATCGCACAGCGCATAGGAAAGCTCCGGATTCATCGGCGGCCTCTGCGTCTGCTTGTCGCTCGACGCGGAGAAATTCACGTTGACGCGGATTTCCTGTCTGCGGAACCGGCAGCGGTATTTTCCGTTATCGAGCATGCACATATTCATGCCCAGGAAATTCAGGTAGGCAAAAACTGTCGCGTCGTTGTTTTCACTGGCCTCACCCGGCAGCATGCGCACCTCCAGGTCGCGCATGATTTTCCTGAAGCGGTTCGCCGCATCCACTGCATAATCCTTGTCCAGATAAATGCAGACACAGCCGTTGTACAGGAAAGGATAGCCCGTCCGGCGGTCAAACAGCACATAGACCTGCTCCGCATCACGCACCCGGGAGAGAATCTCGTTGTAAAGGACCCGGTGGTTCTGGCTGAAGTTCTTCAGTTCAGCCTCTTTGTTGTAGAGTTCCATCGCCAGCATCAGGAACAGGACTTCCTGTGTGGTCAGCTGTTCCACAACTGATCTGCCCAGCTCCGGCTCATAAAGAAGCTCGATCAGTTCTTTCTTTCTGGCTTCTTCAATCGTGTCCTCGGGCACATCCGCCGCGTCGTCACCGTTGAGCTTATTCAGGAACATCGGAAGAATCGTCGGGATCGGCAGGTCCTTATGAGCTTCCCTCTGTGCGTCTACTTCCTGCTGATGAGGATCGACTTCCCTGATCTGCTCAGTCTCTTCCTGTGTTTCTCTTTCTTTCTTCTTAAAAAAAAGCATCTGATTCACCTCTTGGCCGGATCTGTTCTTTACGCCTGTGTCAGGCCGTATTCACAGCCAGCTATTATCTTACCATGTTATGATCCGTTTGAAAATCCTTCGCGCAAAAGCCATTGCAGCCCGAGTGCGGCGCGGCAAGAGCATCAAGGCGTTCCTGAATATCCCCGGCACAGGAAAAGCCGCGCAGCGAGAGCTCTCTTCTGAACTCGTCCGGAAGCGGCGCCGTGACCAGAATCTTCTGCTGCACAAACGGCTTAATGAACTGTACCTGTGCGGCATGAAGAAAGAAATGCTTTCCTTCCTCTTCTTTTCCGTACAGGCTGTCGTACAGCAGCGGGTGGCCGTCCGAGGAAAGATGTACGCGGATCTGATGTGTGCGCCCGTGCCGGATTCTGCACAGAAGAAGTGCACAGTCGCCGGTCTGTTCCAGAATCCGGACGAAAGTCAGCGCTTCCTTACCGCCCTCCCGGACGGTTTCCATCTTCATCAGGACGCCCGGCACTTTGCCGATCGGATCACACAGAACTTTCTCCGTGCACGGGAAAGAGCCTTCCGCCAGTGCGAGATACAGCTTGTCATATTCTCCCCGCTCGCGCTGTCTCTGCAGCGCTGCGGCAGCGTCCTGATTTTTCGCGAAGAGGACGACGCCGGATGTGTCGCGGTCCAGACGCCCGGTCAGATGAATCCGGCAGTGCCGGTCTTTCGTCCCTTCCTGCCCGGCCAGATATTCCGCGGCCTGATTGGACAGGGTGTCCGCATAATGCCCCGGCGACGGATGACAGACCAGCCCGGCGGCTTTGTTCACCGCAAGGACGTCATCATCCTCATACAGCACCTCAAAGGGCGGCAGACGGAAGGTTTTTCCGGACTGTCCGGCGATCTTCGCCGCTTCCTCCTGTGTAAGCCATCCTGTTCTGGCGGGTTTGCGGTCATCCTGCAGTCCGATTTCCAGATGGTCCCCCGCGCGCAGCTGCCAGGTGACATAATACTGCTCACCGTTCACCCGGATTCCGTCCTGCCGGAACTTCAGCCGGGAAATCTGACGTGACGAAAAAGACAGGTTTTTCTTAAGAAATTCCTGCACGGTCATTCCGTCTTCTTCTGTACCGATCTGAAACTCCAGTGTACGCCTGTTCTCTGCCATCTGAATGTCCCGACAAAGGTTCTGTTTTTGACCCATCTCATCTAATATAGTAAAATAACAGCGATTTTACAACTTCAGTCAGGGTGACCCGCATAACAGTCCGATGCTCTGCACAGGAGGTTAATATGTTCCATTTTGTGATCAATCCGGCCAGTCAGTCAGGTAATGCCGACGAAGAAAGGGCCCGTTTCAGGGATCTGCTCGACCGGGTTCAGATTCCCTATAAGGTTCATTATTCCGAAAAGAAGGGAGATATTACGCGGATCTGCCGGGAACTCTCTCTGCAGGCGGCAGCGGAGCAGAAAGCAGCCGCCGGGAAAGCAGAACCCATGTGTCTGGTGATCGTGGGCGGTGACGGTACTATGAACGAGGCTGTCAACGGAATTGCGGATTTCTCCGCTGTCCGGGTCGGCTTCCTCATGAGCGGCTCCGGAAACGATCTGGGGCGGGATCTCTACGCGGGTGCGTCCCCGGAAGAGATTCTGAAAACCATTCTGAGAGGAGAAGTTGTGCGCCGGATTGATGTCGGGGAAGTGGAATATCACGATGCAGACCCCTCTTCAGACGGGCCGGATGCGGCCGCCGGATCGGTGCATCGCTTCAACATCAGCTGCGGAATCGGTTATGATGCGCTGAGCTGCTACTATGCGGACCGCTCCAGGCTCAAAGCTGTTCTGAACCGCATCGGCCTCGGTCAGCTGGTCTATATTCTCTCTGCAATCCGCTCTCTCGCTGCCTGTCCTCTGACGGAAGCGGAGCTGACTTTTGACCCGGAAGGCCCGGCTCCCGCGCAGGACCATGTGTCCCGCTATCTGCTGGCAGTCGGCATGAATCATCAGTATCAGGGCGGCGGCTTCCGCTTCTGTCCGGATGCTGTCAACTGCGATGGTCAGCTGGATGTCTGTGTGGCCGGTGACTTTCACAAGCTCTCTTTCTTCCGGATCTTCCCGGGCATCAACAAAGGCCGGCATCTGAAAGAAAAAGGCATTTATATCAGGCGTACGCCCTCTGTCCGTATCCGCTTAAAGCAGCCGCTCTGCGTTCACACGGACGGAGAAGTGGAGCGCAGGTCGGCAGATCTGACGCTCCGCATGATTCCATCGGCACTCATGCTTTTGCACTGAGCGCTGCATATACAAAAAGAGGTGACCAACATCTATGTTTCCGGCTTATCAGAACAGCACCGAAACCTTTGAGATTTATCAGCGCAAGGGCAGCCATATTTCGCCCCATCTGCACACCTCCATTGAGTGTGTTTATGTCACGGAAGGCTCACTCGAGCTCGGAATCGGGACAGATCTGTACCACATGGCGCAGGGAGATTTTGCCCTGGTCGTTCCCGGCCTGATCCACCACTATCAGTGCTTCTTTGAGGGAAAGAGCAAAATTACGTATTTTCTGGCGGCGCTTCCGCTGTCCGGGAGCTTTCAGACCGTTCTCCAGTCCTCCCGCCCGGAAAATCCGGTTCTTCCGGCAAAGCTTGTGCATCCGGATATTGTCTATGCGCTGCGCACAATCCTCTCCTCCAGCCGTGTCCACAGGAAAAATCCCATTCCTTATGCGGATGTCATGCGGCAGGCCTATCTGCAGATCATCCTCTCCCGCGCACTGCCGCATATGAAGATGGTCGAGCGGACCGGCGCGGAATCCGATGACCTGATGTTCCGGACGGTCTGTTATGTCGCCGAACATTATACGGAGGAAATCACTCTGACAGGGATGGCAGCGGATCTGCATGTCAGTCCCTATGCTCTCTCGCGCCTGTTTTCCTCTGTCTTCCATATGAATTTCAATCAGTATGTCAACGATATGCGGCTTGAATATGCCCGCTATCTTCTGGAAAACACGGATCAGACCATCACCGAGGCATATGAAAACGCCGGTTTTGCAAGCCAGCGTACCTTCAACCGGGTCTTCCGGGACGAATATCATATGTCGCCGCGCGAATACCGCAATGCCTACCGGGCATCCGCCGATCAGTGATCTCTTTTTCAGGACAGTCCGAGCAGCACAGCCACAATCGGCATGGTGATGACGGACAGCAGCGTCGAAACTGCTACCCCCTTCGCCGCAAACTGATGATCTCCTCCGTTCTGCTGCGCCAGCATCGCGATCATACTGGCCGCAGGTGTTGCGAGCGCGATAAACAGGGCCTGCGTGAGCTGCTCCGGTGTGCCGGCAAGCAGCGGCCCGGCAAGCGTCAGCAGCACGACCGGAAAAACGATCAGCCGGATGAGTGAGAAGGCCAGCAGGCGGACATCTTTAAACAGATCCGGGATTCTGAAAGCCGTCAGAGACGCGCCGATCACTATCATGCTCAGGGATGCGGTCAGTCTGGACAGATGTGTTGCTGCCACTTCGGCAAAATCCGGAAGGGCCGGGTGTGTCAGCGTCAGAACGACTGCAAGAAGACTGCAGATCATGCCGGGATTGATCAGTTTTTTCAAAGCTCCTGTCAGCAGCTGTTTCCCGGATTGTCTTTCTTCTCCCTTTTCCTGGACGGCATCATGTTCAAAAATCAGAATACCGTACGTATAGATCAGGGCATTGAAGGGAATGGCAAAAATCGATGTCACAACAACAGCCGCGGGGCCGAACATGGCCGCTGCAAGCGGAAAGCCCATGAAGCCCAGATTGGAAAAAACGACCATTTCCCGATAGACGCCGCGCTCTCTGCGGGGCGCCCGTATCAGCTGCGGAACAACCAGAGAGAGAAGAATCAGCACGGCATACATGAGCAGGGCCGCCGCCAGTGTCTGCTTCAGCTGCGGCAGCTGCAGTGTGTTTTCATCCGAAATACTGCTGGAAATCATCATGGACGGATTAGCGACATTTAAAATAAGCCAGGAGAGCATCTTCTCTCCCTTCTGGTCAAGAATAGCTCTCCGGCTCATATAATATCCGATCATCATGAAGATGAGCATTGCCAGCATCTGGTGAAGCAGTACCATCTCAGATCAGACCGTTTCCTCTGCGAAGCTCATCGATGGGTGTTACCAGGATCTGTCCTTTGCCTTCCAGCAGATTATCCGGAAGGAACAGGCGCTTGGAGACATCCAGCCCCTCAAACGTAATATCCATCAGCTCGTTGATTTCCCGCTCCGGCCACTCAGCAGCCGCATCATAGATGTGGGAGATGGTCGGTACGGTCTTCTCGCCGCGCACCTCATAAGAAAGAATATTCGGTCCGTCATCATAATCATAGGTGATCACCGGCGTTCCGTCCTTCTCCAGATACGCGTGTATCATCACAAGGAGTCTTTTCTCCTCACGCATCTTTTCGGCAGTCGGCACGATTTCCTCAGCCGTGATTGAAATTCTGGTATAGTTCTGCACGGTTTATTCCTCCCCCTTTGCCTCGGCCTTCTCTTCCGGCTTCTTCTCACCGTCCGCAGCCGCAGCTGCAGCAGCCTTCTTGGCAGCAGCAGCTTTCTTCATTGCCTCAAGCTGCTCCGGTGTAAACTTCGGTTTCGGCGGCGCCGCTTTGATGAAGGTTCCGGATACAAGGAAATCCTCATGCGCCGAGCCGACGATCATATAATCGTCTGTCAGAGTGATGGCCTTTTTGGTACAGAAATCCGAGCACATTCTGCAGAAGGTGCAGCTCGTCATATCGTACGTAAAGGTGATCTGCTGATCCCCGTTCTCCAGCGGGACGATTTCGCGGGTGATGGCCTGCGGGGCACACACGCGCATACACATACCGCAGTTGATGCAGAGCTCAGGATCATAATGAAGCCGTCCGCGGTAGCCCTCGGCTGCCTTCGGCGGATCCCCGGCGGGGAAAGCCTCGGTCACCGGCTTGGAAAACAGATTTTTAAAGGACTGTCCAAGATAAGGCAGGATCATTTTCTTGCCTCCTTCCTCTTCTCTTCAAGAAGCTGTGCCGCCTGCGCGAGCCCGGCAATAATTGCTTCCGGCTTCGGTGTGCAGCCTGCTACGGAAACATCCACGTGGACATATTTCTCAAGAGGGCCGTCAATTGCATAGCTTCCCTTGAAAACATTGCCGGAGCGCGGGCAGGAACCCAGGCTGACCACACAGAAGGGCTCCGGAACCTGCGCAAGCGTTCTGCGCAGTCTCTCGCGGCTCTGCATGGTGACCGGTCCGCTCACCACCACGATATCCGCCTGTCTCGGCGAACCGCAGAGCTTAAAGCCGTAGCGCTCCGCGTCATAACGCGGTGTCAGGACAGATACCAGTTCGATATCGCATCCATTGCAGGAACCCGCATTGATATGGAAAATCCACGGGCTCTTCTTCATGCTGCTGTCAATCATATTCTGTAACATATCTTCTCTCCTCGCTGATGAACCATTTACCGCATGATCCAGACCAGAAGCAGACTGATCAGAGCAAGAGCGGAAACAAAGGTCCAGTAAAACTTAAAGACCTGTTCAACCTTGAAACGTGCGCAGATTGCGTGCGGTACGGTCATGCACAGGAACGTTACGATGATGCAGAACACCACCTCCAGCAGTGCGTCCACAAGCAGGATGCCGGTGGAAAGGCCGCCCAGGAACAGTGCACAGAACAGAGCCGTCATGACATACATCTTGACACAGTGGCACAGCTTGAACACGCCGAGCGGCGCGCCGCTGTACTCTGTCAGCGTTCCTTCACTGATCTCCGTCTCCGCCTCTGCGATATCAAAGGGATGCATTCCAATTTCACAGGGGATTACGAACAGCATCGCGATCGCAGCCGGGATCATTGCCGGGTGCAGCAGACTGGATCCGTTTTCGGTCTGCCATCTCACGATCTCATCCATTGAGAAGGTGACGCCGTAGGCTGAGTCCTGACCACAGAGCGCACCGACCGCCAGAAGAACCAGCACGAACGGCAGCTCGTAGGAAATCATCGCGACCATTTCTCTTGAGAGACCGACACCGGCAAAAGGCGAGCCCGATGCGGCGGAGCCGACGATAATCGCAACGCCGGCAGCAGTCAGCAGATAAAGAATAACAACAACATCTCCCTCAAAGCTCATCGACAGGCCGCCGAACACCGGAATAAACAGGGCTGCTGAAATCAGGATGACAAAGCAGGCCACCGGTGCGCCTAGGAAAAGTCCTTTCCGCGCATGTCTGGGAATGATGGTTTCCTTTCCGCAGCACTTCAGGAAATCGTACCACGGCTGAAGGATGGATGCTCCCACCCGGTTCTGCATCCGTGCGACCAGCTTCCGGTCAATACCGGCCAGAAGAAGTCCCATCACCACGATAAACAGGAGTCCGGGGAAGAGAAACAGATGGACGGCATATAACAATACATTCGTCATAGCTTACCTCACTAATTATTTACTGTCTTACCGGTTCCGGCATCTTACAGGAACAGTACACACAACAGAAGCGTAAGAGCGAGGGAACATGCTCCGTACAATGCGTAATCATTCAGAATACCGCTGTGCCATTCATGCATGAAGCTGAAGTAATGTCTCCAGTTCTTCTTGAAGCCCCAGAACAGATCACTTCCGCCGACCTGTGAGTACTCTGCGTGCTCACCGGAGAAGAAGGACTCGTATTTCGGATCGAGATCATCGGTGATCAGCTCTCTCTCATCCGCTTCTCTGGACTGGGATGTAACCGGGATAGAGCCGGGGGTCATCGGGCCGTTCGGGACATTTGCACCGACCACGGGCTCCAGCTTTTTCTTTTCGGGTGAGCCGAGCACTGCAACCAGACAGACCGCACTCGTGATGGACAGAAGCAGAAGCATCCAGCTCATCGGGCTGTAGACACCAATCAGCTGTACATCCGCAGCACCGGCGTGTACGACCTGATGTGCTGCCGCGTAGGCCTCTCCCATCATTGCGCTCACATAAGCTCTCGTATTGGTAGCTGCGTTGACTGCGGGCATCAGCAGTTTATTTGCGACGCTTCCCGGGAAAATACCGGTAACGATGCACAGGATCGCGAGGATCCACATCGGAATCCGCATTGCAAGCGGAACTTCCTTTGTATTCTCAAACTTCGGATTCAGCTGTCCGAAGAAGACGGACTGCGCGACCTTGACAAAGGATGCCAGTGTCAGGACGGAAGTAATCAGTGCCGTCACACAGACCACCAGGAAGAAGACGTTTCCGGTCTGAGAGGATTTTTCGAATGCAGCCTGATAAATCATCCATTTGGAACCAAAACCGTTGAAAGGCGGAAGGCCTGAGATACTGGCCGCACCGATCAGGAACAGAATACAGGTGCGCGGCATCTTCTTGGACAGACCGCCGAGCTCATCCAGATCCAGGCTGCCGGTCATATGCTGTACAGCACCGGCTGTAAGGAACAGAAGGCCTTTGAAAATTGTGTGGTTCATCGCGTGATACAGACCGGAAGCCAGACCCAGGGAGGTTCCGAGGCCGACGGCCGTAATCACATAACCGACCTGCGAAATGGAATGGAATGCAAGCAGACGCTTGAAGTTGTGCTGATTGAATGCCATCGTAACGCAGATGAACATGGAGACGGCACCAAAGGCTGTCACCAGATACTGTACGAACGGCCGGTCAATATTCTGATACAGGCAGTAAACCAGACGGATAATACCGTAAACACCGCACTTGGTCAGGACGCCCGAAATCATCAGCGAGATCGATGCGGGTGCAACTGCATGAGCATCTGCCGCAAGCGGATGGAACGGGAACAGGAATGCCTTGGTTCCGAATCCGATGAACAGGAATGCAAATGCGATGCCGGTGACGATGTTCTGATCATTTGTCAGCAGTGCAGTGATCTGCGCCAGGTTCAGGGTGTGAAGCTGGGAATAAATCAGTGCTGTGCCGATCAGAACCGATGAGGATCCGAGCGCACCGACAACCAGGTACTTCAGAGCACCTTCCAGTGCACCTTCATATGTGTTCCGGAATGCGGTCAGGGCAACTGCGGTGAAGGTCATGATTTCGATCATGACAAACATGTTGAACAGGTCGCCGGAGAGAACCAGACCCAGAACGGAGCCGGACAGCATCAGGAACAGTGTGTAATAGTTGACCAGGCTGTCGTCATGGCTCATATACGTGAAGGAATAGGTTCCGGAAACGAAAACCGCAACCGTAATGATCAGCCCGAAGAAAAGACTCAGTGCATCTACCTCAAGGCCGATACCGATGGCCCAGTCTGCTACCGGTGCCCAGTTGCCGAGCCAGTACCCGATTACCTTTCCTTCTATAAAGACAGGCTTAATCAGCGCAAGCATCATGATCAGTGCAAGCGCCATGGAAATGAAAACAATCACATTTCTGACAACTGCGTTTTTCCTTCCAAGAAGTGATGTGATAAACGCTCCGAGGAACAGGGACATAATCGCCAGAATCGGGAAATTCGAAATAAACTCGCTCATCAGCCCTTTAACCTCCTGATTTTGTCAGCTTTCAGTGTTCCGTACTGCTTCTTGATCATGATAATCAGAGAAAGCGTCATCGCTGTGGAGCAGGCGCCGATAACGATGGACGTCAGCGTCAGGGCCTGCGGAACAGGGTCTACGAAGAAGCTCGCTCTGGTCAGTTCTCTGATGGCAAAAATCGGCGCGGTTCCGCCGTCGTGGAAACCGACGGAAACGATCAGCAGGTTGCATCCATAATCAATCAGTCCGCTGCCGATGCAGATCTTTAAAAGATTCCGCTTTGTGGCAATGCAGAAAATGCCGAGTCCCACCAGTATGAAGGACGCAATATAATTCATGATAATCATGCCGTCACCTCCTGTTCCGCCGGGACTTCTTCCGGCGCTGCATCAGGTATGCTCTCTTCTGTCACTTCCTGCGCGCTGTCCGCAGCAGCCTCGGGCTGCTCCTCTGCGGGTGCTTCTTCCGCGGGAACCTCTTCCTCAGGCTGTCCGGGCTGTTCATCATCATCTTCGGAAAGAAGGCTGAGCATCATAATCAGCAGGCAGGCGATACCGGCCATAACGTGATAACCGACTGCATCGTTCATCAGATTCGTCGATTCAAGCTGTGCGGCCGGTGAGAAAATGAAGTTCTTGCAGAAATTCAAACCTGCAGCAATTCCGACGAGTCCGATCACAACATAGAGAATTTCCGCTACCGTCTCCGAACTGTGAAGGAAATGATATCTGAAGGTTTTGTTGACGCCGGAGAGACCATATCCCAGGAAGACCAAAAGGATTGCACTCGCCACAAGCACGCCGCCCTGGAAGCCTCCGCCCGGGGAAGTGTTGCCGTGGAAAATGACATAGCAGCCAAATACGGCGGCAAGCGGGAGGAACACATCCGCTGCACAGCGGACAACTACACTCTTCTTTTTCATTCCGCCTTCGTTATTCATTCTGTGCTTCCTCCTTTCCTACAGTGCTCTTTCTGAGGATAGCCAGAGAACCGGCAATCGCGGCAATCAGAATAAAGGACTCGCCGAGGGTATCATATCCTCTGAAGTTGAAGACGACGGAGTACACAACGTTGTCTGCCGCAGTCTCTTCTTCATGCTCGTTGACGATGACCGCAGCCACGCCGTCCGCATCTTCCTCTTCATGCACAGTCGGGTTCTCATACAGGCTGACCACATCCACACCTTCACCATTATAGGAAGAAGGCGTTGCTGCCATTTTGAACGCCGCAATCAATCCGATGATGACGATCAGCGCACAGCTGATGATAATGGCCCATTTTTTGAATTTAGGAGAATTCATGCTTCTGTTCCTCCTTTCTCGTCCTCGTCATCTTCCCGGTCTGCATTCACCTTGCGGAGCGCAATGATATACAGAACCGTCGAGAGCACCGCTCCGACCGCGACCTCCGCGATGGCGACATCCGGCGCCTGCAGCAGGATAAACTCAAGGCCTACGAAAGTGCCGGTTGCTGCAAGTGCGATGACAGAATCGATCAGCTTCCGGGCCTGCACGGTAACGATCGCGGAAGCGATGATTCCGATTACAACCAGGGTGTTCAGTACTACTACCAGGATTCCGCTCATGTTATGCTTCCTCCTTTACTTCATTCTCTGCGTCGTCAGCTGCGCCGAAATCCGCTGCGTAGTCATCCGGCTCAAAGCCCTTCTCGGGGCGGATGCCCATATGATATGCAGCCTTGCAGAGCGCGTGGTTGCTGACCGGGTTTGTCAGGATCACAAGCAGGCCGAACAGGACCAGCTTTACAATGACGCCGGCAGACATATCGCTGGAAGCCGCATACAGGACGCCGGCAATCACGATATTGATCGTGCCCAGCGTCGCGATGCAGGTGGAAGCCTGCAGACGTCCGAAAACATCAGGCATCCGGAGCACGCCCAGGGCGCCGACAAATGTGAAGAAGGCGCCGATCACAAGAAATATTGTCACTGCGATATTCATATTCTGCCCTCCAGATAACGGGATACGAAAACCGTCCCTACGAATCCAAGCAGCGCTACAACCAGTCCAACGTCCAGATAAATGGCGCGGCCCGTATACAGGGCATACATGACCAGTGCCGTCGCGGTCGTCAGATCCAGCGCATCCGCTGCGCACATTCTGTCTGCGGCTGTCGGACCCCTGAAGATTCTGTACAGCAGCGCAAAATCAAGAATGACATAGATAATTGCTCCGATCAGTAAAGCTGTCATCTCCAGATCCTCCCAATCCAGTTTTCCATCCGGCCTTTGATGATATCGCCGGCCTTTTCACGGTCCGTCTCCTCGACGCTGGCCCACTGGACATAAAAATAATTGTCGCCCTGCGTGTCTTCGGCCACTTCCATCGTAATGGTTCCCGGTGTCAGTGTAATGCTGTTGGCGACCATATCCAGCCCGTACAGCGATCGGATATTCTTCGCGGCGGGGATCCTGATCACGCCCGGCTTATAGCCATCCAGTCCGGGGCTTAATACAATCCTGGCCATCGCTACATTCGCCTTGATCAGCTCAACCAGGAAAATGCAGACTGCGTAGAATAACAGCAGCACAAACCGGACAGGATTGTAAAGGTAGAACGCACTCTCGTGAATCAGGAATCTGCACGATACCCATGCGACAATGGCTGATACGATTAATCCAAGCAGGATCTCCCTCGGCTGCAGGGAGAATACCAGGAGCAACCAGAAAAGGAAACACAGGATAAACGTGGACAGCCAATCTGTAAACCTGTTCTTATTCATAAATCTGACCTCTTGTTCTTTTATTCCGCCTCGAGCGATTCGATATAAAACTCTCGCCCCTGTATCATCTGAAAATCATCTGCTCCGCACAGCGGACACCGGAATGTATCGGTGTCAATCTGTGACTCTCCGCCGCATTTTCTGCATCGGATCCGGGCCGGCAGCACGTTGAAAACAAGTTTTGCTCCCTCTGCTGCAGTCCCTCCGGAAATTTCCCGGAAACAGTTCTCAACATATTCCGGGACGATCCCTGAGTAGATTCCGACGGACAGAGTAATGATCCGGATTTTCTCCGCGCCGTTCTCTTTCGCGGCCTGTCCTGCTGTCCGGAGCATGTATTCCGTCAAAGCAAGCTCATGCACGCCCGTACCCCGCTTTACCGGTCAAGGCAGGAGAAGCACGGATCGATCGAAGCTACGATCAGGCCGGCATCAGCGACGGAATTGCCGCGCAGCATGACCGGAATTGTAGGTGCTGTCTTGAAAGTCGGAACATGCAGACTGATGCGGTAATTGTTCGGGCCTCCGTCCGTGACAACCTTATAGCAGAGCTGTCCGCGCGGTGCTTCATGTCTTGCGGTAAACTCTCCGGCCGGAACCTTCGGAATCTTATTGCCCAGGTTGATCGGGCCTTCCGGAAGCTTTTCGAGCGCCTGGCGGATGATTTTGATACTCTCCAGTGTCTCCAGGACACGCACGACGACACGTGCATAAACGTCGCAGGATTCCACGACCGGCACATTAAATTCGAAGTCTTCGTAGCTGCTGTAAGGAGCATCGCGGCGCACGTCAATATTGACATTTGAAGCACGCGCATGCGGTCCTACGGCGCCGAGGCGGATGGCATCCTCTGTTGTCAGGACACCGACACCCTTGGTGCGCATCGCCAGCGTCTTATCGTTGGTGAGCCAGTAAGTGATCGGCTTCATCTTCTCTTCCAGATCGTCCATAGCCGCAAGTATGAGTCTGCGCATGTCGTCATCGATGTCGCGTCTCGCGCCGCCGATAATGTTCATCGCATAGTTTACGCGGTTGCCGGTCAGGGCTTCCAGCGTATCCATCGTCTGCTCACGGTCTTTCCAGACCTGCATAAAAAGAGAGTCATGACCGACGATATGACACGCAATTCCAATCCACAGAAGATGAGAATGGATGCGCTCCAGCTCCTCGGTGATCACTCTGATGTACTGCCCTCGCTTCGGAACTTCCATCTGCGCAATGTTCTCTATGCACATCGCATAAGTCAGCGAATGGGAATGAGAACAGATTCCGCAGACACGCTCCACCAGCACCAGTGTCTGAATGAAGTTTCTTTCCTGAGCGAGTTTTTCGATGCCTCGGTGATTATAGCCAATAAAAACCTCCGCATCCCGGATTTCCTCTCCTTCTACGATCAATCTCGCATGGACAGGCTCTTCGAGAGCGGGGTGATACGGCCCAATCGGAATGATATAGCTCATATTCGGAATTCCCCCTTTAAAATAGTTAGAAAAACCCACACATAATTATATCTTCTGCGCTATAGACCGTCAAGGAAGCAAGGGGCGGAAAAAGACAACATCCTACAAAATACCGTTCACTCCGAACTCTCTTTTGTTTACTATTACTCCCTCTCCCGGGCAGAAACTGACAGTTCTTTTCAAACTGTCCCGTTCTGATACCCCGCTTTGTGTGAATTGTACCATGGACAAGCCGGGTTGCTTCCTATAAAATGTGGGTTGCAGTTTATTATTATCCAACAACGTATGAGGAGGAGAAACACTATGTTGGAAAAGTATTTCAAGCTCAAAGAGCATGGGACAGATGTCCGCACAGAGGTGATGGCCGGTCTGACCACCTTCCTTGCCATGGCGTACATTCTGGCCGTCAACCCGAGCATTCTGGGTACTGTCATGAATCCCAGCGGCGTATTCGTTGCCACAGCGATCGCATCTGCACTGGCAACCTTCGTCATGGCATTCCTGGCCAACTATCCGATTGCTCTTTCCGCTGGTCTCGGACTGAATGCGTACTTTGCGTACACCGTCTGTCTGGGTGAGCTCGGCGGCGACGCGAACGCGTTTACCGTTGCTCTGACAGCTGTTTTCGTGGAAGGTGTCATCTTTATTGTGATGTCCCTGTTCAAGTTCCGCGAATCCATTATTAACGGAATTCCGCAGAACATGAAGCTGGGTATCTCCGCAGGCATCGGCCTGTTCGTCGCCATGATCGGTTTGGTAAACGCAGGTGTCATCAACAACACCGGTGCAACCACACTGAATCTCGGTGATTTCTCGGATCCTTCCGTCACCCTCTGCCTGATCGGTTTTATCATTATTCTGGTCCTGGTTCACTACAACGTGCGCGGCGCCGTCCTGATCGGTATTCTGCTGACCTGGGTTCTCGGCATGATCGCTGAGGCAACCGGCTGGTATGTTGTCAATCCGGAAGCAGGCGTTTACAGTGTATTCCCGAACTTTTCCGCCGGTCTGCAGCTGTCCGGTCTGAAAGATACCGCTTTCAAGCTGAATTTTGGCTGGGCTGCTTCTCATCTGGTACAGTTTGTTGCAATCACCTTCAGTTTCCTGTACGTAGACCTGTTCGACACCATCGGAACCGTTGTCGGTGTCGCTGACAAGGCAAATCTGCTGAATGAGGACGGAACTCTTCCGCGCGTCGGCAAAGTCCTGATGGCGGACGCAATCGGCACTACAGCCGGTGCTCTTCTGGGTACCTCCACTGTTACCTCTTTCGTCGAATCCAGCGCAGGTGTTGCTTCAGGCGGACGCACCGGACTTACTTCCGTAGTGACCGGTCTCATGTTCCTGCTTTCCCTGTTCCTTTCCCCGATCTTCCTGGCCATCCCCAGCTTCGCAACCTCTCCGGCTCTGATTTATGTCGGTATGCTGATGCTGCAGTCCGCTACGAAGATTCATTTTGACGGCGATATCGCTGACAGCGCCGGTGCTTATCTCGCACTGCTGATGATGCCCATGACCTACTCCATCGCAACCGGTATCATGTTTGCAATCCTGGCATGGGTTCTGCTGAAGGTCTTCACGGGCAAGGCAAAGGACGTCTCCCCGATTATGTGGGTTATCTTCGTTCTGTTTGCTCTGAGAATCGTTGTCCTGGTCACCGGTTTCCAATAAGCCGGTGAGCCGGCGGCGGCAGCCTGACTGCCCGCGCCAGATGAACACTTCATAAAAGAAGCGCTCCGGTCTGAACCGGAGCGCTTCTTTTAAATTCTCTGAACTTACTGACCTGTTTTTTACGGCTGTCCGGCGGACTGCATGCCGGCCATCATTTCCTGCTTCAGCTGGTCCTTGAGGTTTTCGCTGACATTCGTAAAGCCTGCTTCTTCCTCGGGGGCAGTTTCTTCAATCTCGGTTGCTGCCGCTTCGTTCTGTTCTTCCGGCTGCACTTCCTCTTCGCCGGCGGCTTCTTCTGCGGCCTCGGCTTCGGGAGCGGCTTCCTCGGCGGCAGGTTCCTCGATCAGCTCGATCTCCTCCACTTCCGCTTCCTGAACATCTTCCTCAAGGATTGCTTCGTCCTCAATGCCTGCGGTCGCTTTCAGATCACTCAGAATGCCTTCGATGCCTTCGATCGTATTGTGGATCTGGCCTTTCAGCTCATCATTCTCTTCCTGCAGAATCGCAGTGGCCTGTGTGAGTTCCTCGACAGACTTGCTCAACTCTTCCGCTTCTGCTGTCAGTTCTTCTTTTTCGTCAATCAGAATGCCTCTCTCAACCAGTGCGTTCTCCGCCTGTGCATTCTTCTCGGCCAGAATAACTTCCATCTGCTCTTTCTCGGCAGTCAGAAGGTCCACATTCTTCTGCAGAGAAGCAGATTTTACGCCGAAGCAGATTGCCAGGATGCAGCACAGAGCAGCAGCGGCTCCGAACAGAACCGTAAGGACGCGGTAATTGGTTTCCTTCGGCTCTTCCTCTTCGCCCTCCTCGCCGTCTTCCTCATCGGATTCTTCATCCTCTTCCCCGTCGGCTTCTTCCGCTTCGTCCGCAGTCTCTTCTACTGCTTCTGCTTCCTCTTCGGCTTCTTCCGCGGTCTCTTCGACAGCTTCGGCGGCTTCATCCGCCTTCTCTTCTGCAGCTTCGACGACTTCATCCGCCTTTTCTTCCGCAGCTTCGACGACTTCATCCGCCTTTTCTTCTGCGGCTTCGACGACTTCCTCTGCCTTCTCTTCCACAGCTTCAACGACTTCATCCGCCTTCTCTTCTGCAGCTTCGACGACTTCGACGACTTCCTCCGCCTTTTCTTCCACAGCCTCGACAGCCTCCTCAGCTTTTTCTCCTGCGGCTTCGACGACTTCTGCGGCCTTTTCCTCTGCCGCTCCGGCGACTTCGGATACGGCTGCTGCAGCTTCTGCTGCAGTCTCTGTGGTTTCCTCTACGATTTCTTCTGTTGTCTGTTTAATCTCTTCCACGATAACCCCCACTGTTTCCGAGCCTGTCTCTGCCGCTTCGGGAATGCTTCTTACTCCTTCCCCGGCGATAAAGCTCTCCGGAATCAGGCTGACTACTTCTGCTGCGGCAGCAGCTTCAGCCTCCTTTACTGCACCAGCTGTACGACCTCTTCCTCTGCCGTCCTCTCGGATCACGGGTGCGTCCGGTGCCGCTGCCCGAATCGCATCAATGACCTCCAGACACTCTTCTTTCGTTCCGAAAGAATTTCCGGATGCGATAATCTGTCCGTTTCTGGAACGAAGGCGGTAGCGCAGCTCACCTGCGGCATCCTTGTACATCTCGAACTTCGGGCTCTTCTGTACCGCAAATCCGGCTTCTGTCTGATCCTCAAGCATTGCGGCAGGTGCGCAGACCTTTACGCTCTCGATGCCGTTCCGGCAGGTCTTGATTGTCTTATAAACCTGTGACCCTGCCAGAAACTGTCCGTCTTCCCCCAGTAAATCGAACTTGGTACCGGTGTCCGTATTCCGAATCATAAATGTCCCCATAACAACCTCCTGATCTGACTGACTCTCCTCCTTATAAACCGTTCTCTGGTACCGCATATCAATATAATTATAAATATAAAAGCATCGTATTTCAACTTAAACAGACAAATGCAGGCCCGCATTTTCATGCGGTCCTGGGACCCGGTTCCGGGAAAATGAAAAGACATAAAAAAAGGATCTGTCCTTCTGACAGATCCCTTTTTTATGGAGCCAATGGGATTCGAACCCACGACCTCTGCGTTGCGAACGCAGCGCTCTCCCAGCTGAGCTATGACCCCGAACGAAATGCATTATAATAAAAATGCATTTCCGTTTCAAGCATTAATTTTTGTAAATCGAATTGAATGACCCGGATTTACTTATCCCCGTCTTTTCTCATGAACGAAGGGATCTCGATGGAGCGGAGTCCGTCTGTGCGGATTTCGCCGGTGTTAAAATCGGGTGCGGGTCTCGTAATCTGTCTCTGAGGCTCGGGAGTCACCGGTGCCTGCGGCTGTGTCTGATAGCCGGGCTGCACATAGGGAGCCTGCTGCGGCTGGAACTGCGGAGCAGCCTGGTAACCGGTCTGCTGCGGATATCCCTGCGGCATCTGCTGCTGCATGGGCTGCTGGCCGTATCCGGGATATGCCACCTGAGGTGCCTGCTGGAAGCCCTGCTGACCGAATGCGGCGAAAGCCTGCTGGCTCTGCTGAGGTGCCTTCTCCGGCTTTCTGTTGCCGATTCCGGTTGCGATTACCGTAATGGTGCAGGCATCGTTCTTGGTCTCATCAAAAGCAGCACCGAAGATAATATTGACGTTTTCACCGGTCTGTTCCTGAACATAGTTCGCGGCATCGCTCGCATCCATCAGGGAAATATCACCGGTTACATTGATAATTACGTCGGTAGCACCGTCAATGGTGGTCTCAAGCAGCGGGCTCTCGACAGCCTGCTTGATTGCTTCGGATGCTTTGTCCTCGCCCTTGCCGTGTCCGATACCGACATGAGCGATACCCTTGTCGCGCATGACAGTCTGAACATCTGCGAAGTCCAGGTTGATCAGGGAATTCAGGTTAATCAGGTCGGTGATGCCGCGGACAGCCTGCTGAAGAACTTCATCCGCTTTCTTCATGGCATCCGGGAAAGTAGTCCTGCGGTCCAGGATCTCAAGAAGCTTATCGTTCGGAATGACGATCAGTGTATCAACGGCAGTGCGGATCTTGTCGATACCGGCCAGTGCCTTGGTCATACGGACCTTGCCCTCAAAGCGGAAAGGCTTTGTCACAACACCGACAGTCAGGATGCCCTGCTCTTTAGCAATTCTTGCGATGACAGGTGCGGCACCTGTACCGGTTCCGCCGCCCATTCCGCATGTTACGAATACCATGTCCGCACCGGCGATTGCCGCGGCGATATCCTCGGCGCTCTCTTCCGCTGCTTTCTCACCTACCTCGGGATTGGCGCCTGCACCGAGTCCCTTGGTGAGCTTGGTGCCGATCTGGATCAGCTTCGGAGCCTTGCACATTTCCAGTGCCTGGACATCCGTGTTCATGCCGACCAGCTCCACACCGGAGATGCCTTCCTCAACCATACGGTTAACGGCATTGTTTCCGGCACCGCCTACGCCGATGACGATGATTTTACATGCCATTTCAGATTCATTTGCTTTAATTTCGAGCACGGGTTCCCCCTCCTTCGCGAAAATTATTCGGAAAAAATCATCTTAATAATACATTCGAACGTGTAAATAATCAACTTTATTTTCCCCGAAAAGTCACATTATTTGTTTCCGGTGTAAAGCTCTCCATCTCGAGTACACCTTTCTTTCCTTCCAGTGCAGGAAGGATTTTGGACAGGTTGGATAATTTCTCGTCCGAATACTCATCCTGTCCCAGATCAGCCCGGACACCGCCGAAGAAAATAGACATGTTTTCCTTCGAATCAAAATAAATCTTATCCGCATGCAGCTCGTATTTGCGCAGCAGCTGTGTGGTGTTCAGGATTCTGGAGAAAATCGCCTCGCTCTTCGTCGGCAGTTTTTCATACAGGATAATGTAATCAAACTGCAGGCCGGTCACCTCCGGAATGTCGCTGATCCTCTGTGTGGACGTCTCCACGACCGTTCCGTTCCGGTCAAAGTAGATATAGCTGCCGAGATGATTGATATAGCCGGCAAGCGCCTTTTCGTAAACTTTAATCTGGATCGTCTCATGGTCGAGGACGTTCAGGTCCATCCGCTCGATGAAGGGAAATTCCGGCATGTCCCGGAAGCGGTACTTCACGCTCATGACAAGCGAATTATCGCCCAGAAATCCCTCCATGACCCGCTCGCTGATCTCCTCGTTCGAATACCGCGTATTCCCGTCTACATAAACCTTCGTCACCCGGAAATGTTCGACAAGATAAAACACGGTGACGGTGAGGGTCACCGCGGCAGTCAGCAGTATAATCGCGGCGCGGATGTTTCTTCTTCGCAGCTTGGCCCGGATATAATCGTCCGGACTCTCATACATCTCCCGCTCGCGATACCTCTCTTCCGCAGACAGTTTCTTCACTTTCTTCTGACCGCCTCTTCATATCTTCCGCGGCGGGCAACGGAAAGAACCATTCCGATCTCGGCCAGCATCAGAATAATGGAAGATCCGCCGTAGCTGATAAACGGAAGCGTAACACCGGTGTTCGGCATCGTATTGGTCACAACGGCGATATTCAGAATAACCTGAACCGCGACATGCGTAATAACGCCCGAAACAATCAGCCCGCTGAACAGATCCTCCGCGCGGTTTGCGACCACGACGAACCGCCAGATCAGGATCAGGAACAGAAGCATGACGCCGATGGCACCGAACAGTCCGAGTTCCTCGCAGACAATAGAAAAAATCATGTCGTTCTGCGCTTCCGGAATAAAGCCCAGCTTCTGGACACTCTGCCCAAGGCCTTTGCCGAAAAAGCCGCCCGAACCGATGGCATACAGCGCCTGCAGCGTCTGGAACGCGGTTCCCTCCGCGTAGTTTTCCGGATGAAGCCACGCCAGGATACGATCACTTCTGAATCCGCCCAGTATGCCGGAGACCGACGCATAGATCAGGCCTCCGCCGGCGGCAATCACCGCCAGAATGATGACCGACACAATCTTATAATCCCGGACCGCGATGAAGTAAATTCCGAAGGCGATCATGCCGACAATTGCAGCGGAGCTTAAGTTTCTCGTGATAACCAGAATCAGGACAGCCTGCAGCACCGCGGGGCCGATGACAATCGCGAAACTCTTGATTTTGCCCAGATCCTTGATTCCGATTCTGCAGATCAGCGAGGACGTAATGATAATGATCGCGATCTTGCTGATCTCCGCCGGCTGGATACTGACCGGCCCGACATAGAGCCATCTTTTGGCTCCGTTTGCTGCGCGGCCGAAAGGAATGATCAGGAACAGCAGCAGGGTGGAAAATCCGTAGATAAACAGCTCGAGCCGCCTGAAAAGGGCTACCGGGAAGATGGAGATAAAGAACATCAGGCCGGTTCCGAGAACGCTGAAGACCAGCTGTCTCTTCAGGTAATAGGCGGAATCGCCGTATTTCAGCGCCGCCTCATAGGAGCTTGTGGAATATAAAAGCACCAGGCCGATGCCAACCAGGAAAAGCACACTCATAATCAGCGCGTAGTCCTGAAAGACCGCGGTCTCATTTCTCATGCCGGCTGAACTCCGGGCCCTGTGCCCGGTTCTGCTTTGTGCAGTTCTTGTGTTCGTATTCGCCATTCTTCTCTCCGGATCCGAATGATCAGTCTGCGGATGTCCCGCAGCCTTCCGCTCCGATTCGCTTCACAAATTCCTTGAACTGTCTGCCGCGTTCCTCATAATTCGGGAACATGCCCCAGCTGGCGCAGGCGGGGGAAAGAAGCACTGCCTCCCCTTCCCTTGCGATCTCGCTGCAGTGCTGCAGACATTCTTCGAAGGTGTCCCAGAAAGTGATCGCCGTAAAGCCGTGGCGTCTCGCGCACTCCGCGATCGCCTCTTTCGTCTGTCCGATCAGGACCAGTTCGCGGACTTTGCCGTCAAAAGCCTCGATCCATTCATCATAGGTGTTTTTCTTGTCATATCCGCCGCCGATCAGAATGGTCGGTCTGGACATGGCGCGGATTCCCTGAATGGCGGCATCCGGGTTTGTGGCCTTGGAATCGTTGTAATAATCCACGCCGCGGACGGTTCCGGAGTACTCGATCCGGTGTTCCACGGGCGGGAAATCCCGGATCACTTCCAGGATCAGATCCATCGGAACCCCTGCCGCCTCCGTGACCGCCATCGCCGCCATCACATTCTCGACGTTGCAGATGCCGACCAGGTGCATGTCATGGATGTTCATCAGCTCAGTGACTTTTCCGTCACGCGCTCTGCAGATCGTCTCACCGCGCAGGAAATAGCCGTTCTCCAGTGTGTGCGCGGACGAGAAAAACACGACGGATGCCGGGCACACCTGTGCAAAATCCCGCAGTGCCGCATCTTCATAATTCAGCACGCAGACATCGTCCCGGGTCTGGTTCAGCGTGATCCGCTCTTTGATCGCCGTATAATTTTCCATCGTTCCGTGGCGGTTGAGATGGTCCGGCGTAATATTCAGAATGGCACTGACCGCGGGCCGGAATGCATGAATTCCCTCCAGCTGGAAGCTGGAAATTTCAGCCACGGAGAAGGACTTTTCATGTGTTCTGTCCGCGACTGCCGCATAAGAAAAGCCGATGTTGCCGACGACAAAGACCTCGGGCTTCTCTGCCCCTTCGGGAAGCTCTGCGCCAAGGCGGGCGGTGTAAGCTTTCATGATTTCGCCGGTCAGCGTTGTGGTCGTGGTTTTTCCGTTTGTTCCGGTGATTCCCAGGACCGTGCCCTTCTCCGCGCAGTACGCAAGCTCAATCTCGGAGAAAATCGGAATACCGCGCCCGCGCAGATCTTCTACCAGCGGAATATCCATCGGGACCGCCGGGCTCAGCACCGCCAGTGTGATCCTCTCTCTCAGCTCCTGCGGCAGCTCGCCGATCACCACCGTCCCGCAGGCCCGGTCATCAGGCTCCAGCTTATTCCGGATATCCTGCTCCTTCGCGTCGGCATTCTGCTCAAGGAGAATAATCTGCGCACCCATCCGGTGAAGCAGATGAACGGCACCGACTCCAGAGAGACCGGTGCCAACGACTAAGACAACTTCTTTTTCGTCAATAATATGCTGCATGATAATACCTCAGTCTGCGGGCCTGCCGCAGATGATCAGATTCCCAGAAGAGCCAGGCCGCTCAGCATGACTGTTACGATAGTAAAGACTGCGACAACCTGAACTTCGGACCATCCGCCTTTTTCAAAATGATGATGAATCGGGGCCATTCTGAAAAAGCGGCGTCTGGTTTTCTTGTAATACAGGACCTGGATAATGACAGAAATGGCTTCCAGCATGTAAATAAAGCCGACAATCGGGATAAACAGCGGCATCTGAAGCAGATAGGCTATACCGATGACAAAGCCGCCCAGCGCAAGAGACCCCGTGTCTCCCATGAAGATCCGCGCGGGATAGGCGTTGTACAGAAGAAAGCCCATCAGCGCGCCGATCATGGTGGCACCGACGACCGATACGTTGGGACTGCCGATCAGGGCCGCCGCGATGGAAAAGAACAGCGTCACCGCGGTCGTTACGCAGGCGAGAAGTCCGTCCACACCGTCGGTCAGGTTGGTGCCGTTGACTGTCGCCAGAATGATAAAGATCATAACCGGAATGTTGAAATAGCCGAAATGGAGCGTGACATCCGGGAAGAACGGCACCTTCATAGCCATGGTCACGCCGTGGAAATGGCGGATATACAGATTGAACAGCAGGCAGATGCCGATCTGAAGAATAATCTTCTGCCATGCGGTCAGTCCTTTGGACCGCCTTAAAACGTTCTTGATAAAGTCATCCACAAAGCCGACCAGTCCGAAGCCGGTCACCAGAATCATGACCGGAATGAATTCCGGATGACGCATGGAAAAGATACAGCCGGTCACAACAAACCCCAGGATGAACATGATGCCGCCCATATTGGGGGTGCCGGTCTTTTTCAGATGAGAAGCCGGGCCGTCGTCCCGTTCGGTCTGCGTCGCCTTCTTCTTTTTCAGAAAGGGAATCAGAAAATGCCCGGTGACCGCGCTGATCGCGAAAGCGCTCAGCATCGGGACCACCAGCTCAGGTACGCTTATTGTCTGCATATAAAAATAGCCTCATTCATAGATCATTCATGGATATTTCGGTAAAACTACTCGATATACTACCACATATAGGGATGCTTTGTCATCCCCGCCGCAAAATACGGCGTTTTAAGCCGGATTTTGCCTATTCACCGGTGCCTGTTCCCGCCTCCTGGCTGCTCTCCTGAATCTGATTCAGGGTCTGCTGGCTGGCGACAGCGTCATATTTATAGCCGGTGACCGGATCAATCAGATGATTGTCCGAAGGATCTATGTAGTAGCCGGTCGCGGGATCCACCGCGTAACTCTTCCAGGGCTCTTCTTCCGGCCTGGAATCCGCTGCCCCGTCTCCGTCCAGATCAACCGCGTCCGGGGTGCCGTCTCCGTTGGTGTCGAGGTTGGCGCCGTCCGGTACGCCGTCTCCGTTCGCATCGTCAAACAGTGCCGCGGTTCCCACGCCGCCGTTCGCGGAATCCGTTCCGGAACCGCCGCCGCGCGCAACCTCCTGTGCCAGATAGGAAGCGCCCAGCGCGATGGTGTTGGAATCCAGCAGCGCCTGCAGCTCCTCTGTCTCCTTTTCGGAGAGCTGTTCGGTCATCGGGATATTCAGGTACGGAAGCACTTCGGTCAGCACGTTCCGGACGATACCGGTCGCATATTTGGCGTCGTCCTGCGGAATGGCGTTCGGACGGTCCACGACGACATAGATGGCGATCTGCGGATTGTACGCGGGGGCATAGCCCATAAAGGATACGACGTACTGTCCGTTCTTTCTGGGCAGCGTCTCCGCCGTCCCGGTCTTGCCTCCGATCAGATAGCCGGCGGGCCTTGCCGTGTGGCCGGTTCCGTTCGGGCCGGTGACTACCTGGAGGGTGTATTCGCGGATCTTTTCGCTGGTCGACTCGGAGATGGTCTTCTTCAGCATCCGGGGACGGATATTCTCGACCGTCGCGCCGGAGGCGCTGGTGATTTTGCTGACGACATGCGGCTCGTAATAGTTTCCGCCGTTGATCAGGGAACAGAAGCCGGTGATCATCTGGATCATGGTCACGTCAAAATTCTGACCGAAGGAATTGGTCGCCAGATCCGACAGGACCATTTTGTCCGCGCGGTAAACCGCGTTGGCTGTGTATGCTTCGCCGGCCAGGTCGATACCGGTCTTCAGGCCGAAGTTAAAGGTGCTCTGATATTCGCAGAAGGTCTCGGCGCCCATCGCCATGGCCTCATACATCAGAGCCACGTTGCAGGAACGCTCAATCGCCTCTCCCAGTGTCAGAATGCCGTCTCCGTATACATTGTGGCATTTGACCGGCTCGGAGGCGCCCACGTCCAGCCTTCCCTCGCAGTTATAGGTCTCATTACCCGTCAGCGCGCCGCTCTCCAGGCCGGCAGCCGTCGTGAACGGCTTGGCAGTGGAACCGGGCTCGTAATAATCCTGAATGCAGAAGTTTTTCCACAGGGCGTACAGATATTTGGAACGCCTCGTCGTGGTTTCCTCGTCCTCGCCTTTCAGCGAGTTTACGAAATCCTGCGTCAGGTAATTGCCGCTGGGCTGGTCGCCTCTGCTTTCATCCAGCTCCGGCATTCCGACCAGGACGCTCAGATCATAGGGATTGTTGAGGTCATAATTCGGATAGCTGGCCATTCCGAGGATTTCGCCTGTGTTGACCTCCATGACGATGCAGCCGATGTTGTTGGCGCCGTATCCCTGACGGACCGCGTTCTGGTGCTCGTCGTTGAATTTCTTCAGGTATTTCTCGATAATGCTCTGGATATTCGCATCGATGGTCAGAACCAGATTCTGCCCGTCCGTCGCTTCAATGGTCGTCCGCTCCAGGTTGGACATATCGTCCAGGAAGCCGTACTCACGCCCCGGCGTGCCGTTCAGTGTGTCATTGTAATACTCTTCCAGACCGAAGGCACCGTTGTTGCTGCCGTCCGCGAATCCGATCACATCGCAGGCCAGTGTCTTGTTGGGATAGCTGCGGATATAGCTGGCCTCAAACGTAATGCCCTTGACTTTCTCGTCCTCCGCTACAACTTTTCTGGCGGCTTCAAGCTGGGCGCGCCAGGCGGCGATTTTCTGCTCGTCCTTTTCGCCCTTCTTTTTGGCGTTTTCCTCGTTGATCTGATCGATCAGTTCCTCCACCAGAAGTCTGTGCTGTGCCCGCTCGGTCTCGTAGGCGGTCTTGGTCTGATAAGGGATCTTTTTCGCGGCGATGTAATAACGGGAATCGGGGTTCTGCGTAATATACGCGGCCAGCTCTGCGCGGTTTGCGCCCAGAGATTCGGCTGCGTTCAGCGAGGGCTCCAGATATTCGTACTGGACGCCTTTGGCCAGCAGGGTTTCCGCGTCGGATGTGTTCTGCAGGATATGATAAGAGTCCACAATCACGTTGTAGACCAGTTCGCTGTCCGCCAGAATGGTGCCCTTGCAGTCCGTGATCATGCCGCGCTTGTACGGAAGCGTCCGGCTGTCGTAATGGCGCTGGGAAAGGACCTGCTTCTTATAGGCAGCGCCCTTGTCCCGGTTGATGAGCCAGATCCGTGTTGCAAGCATAGCAAAAGCCAGCAATACCATGACAAACAGGAATGCCAGCTTTCTCTGCATATATATGGAAAAAATCTGCGCGCGTCTTTTTTTTCTTTTTCCGCTCACGTCTGTTCCTTCAGTTATCTTCCGACCTCCCGCGACTGATGTACATAATCCTCGGAGTCGTTGGAATAAATCACAATCTGGTCCTTCGTGGCGTAAGCCATTCCCAGCTCAGTGATTGCAGTGTACTTAATATCATCAAGATTAACACTGCTCTCAATTCGGTTCAAGCTTTCTTCATTATTCTCTCTGAGCTGTGTCAGCTGTTTCTGACAGGATGCGATCTGTTCCACGGAGTCGGTGATCCGGAACTGAAGGTTGACATACCACACAAAACTCATGCCGAGCACACACAGAACCAGAGTCATGACGGCGAGATAGAAAATGTTCATCCGCGCTGCTCTGCGGCGCATTTTCTCTCTGCGCTGACGCTGCAGACGCATCTGCCTGTCATACTCGCGCTTCTGGTTTTCGTAGGCGTACGCCGGCGCAGCGGTGCCGTAGACGTAGCTGCGGCGATTGTCTGCCGCGCCGGTGGAGCGCCCTTTAAATTTCTGATTGTAGCCGTCACTGCGGATACGACCAGTACCTGTGTATTTAGTTTTGCTGTTGTATGTGCGGCTGTTCATCCGACATCGTCCTTTCAAACACTCTCAGCTTGGCACTGGCAGCCCGTTTGTTCTGTCTCAGTTCTTCAGGCCCGGGCTGGATGGCCTTTCTTGTAACAACTTTTCCCCTGGATTTTCTTCCGCATACACAGACCGGAAACTCCGGCGGGCAGATACAGGGGTTCTCCGCCCTGCGGAAGGTGTTCTTGACGATCCGGTCCTCCAGCGAGTGGAAGGTGATGATGCAGAGCCTTCCGCCCGGCTTCAGCAGATCAATCAGGTCGTCGATCGAATCCTCCAGCACCTCCAGTTCTCTGTTGCAGGCAATCCGGACTGCCTGGAAGGTTCTTCTGCAGGGGTTCTTTCCTCTCTCCTGCATCCGCATCGGGATCGATTCTCTCACGATCGCGGCCAGCTCACCGGTCGTCTCCAGCGGTTTGACGCTTCTTTCCCGGATGATGTTTCTCGCGATCGGTACTGCACATTTCTCTTCTCCGTAGTCACGAAGGATCCGGACCAGTTCGCTCTCACTGTATGTGTTGAGGATATCCGCGGCGGTCAGGCTCTGCGTCTGATCCATCCGCATGTCCAGTGGCGCGTCTTCCGTCAGATAGGAGAACCCCCGCTCCGGATTGTCCAGCTGATAGGAGGAGACCCCCAGATCCAGAAGGATCCCGTCTGCAAGAGGAATATCAAGCTCCTTCAGGATCTGGGGAGTGTGTGCGTAATTATCATGGATCAGCAGCACCTTGTCTTCGTAAATCTTCAGGCGCTTTGCGGCAGCCGCAAGAGCTTCTTCATCCTGATCTATACCGATGATCCGTCCGTTTCTTCCGAGGCGTTCGGCAATCCGGAAGCTGTGCCCGCCGCCGCCTACGGTTCCGTCAACATAAATCCCGTCATCTTCGATATTCAGGTTTCCGATTACCTCGTCCGGAAGGACAGATTCATGTCGAAATTCCATCTCATAACTCTTTTCCGCTTTGTACTTTAGAATTCCACGCCGTTCCCGAGCAGTTCTTCCGCGTAGCGGTTGAATTCCTCTGCGGAATCCTTGGTCTCCTCGTAGGCTCCGTACTGCTCTGCGCTCCAGAGCTCAGCTCTTTGTCCGGTTCCCACGAAGACCACATCCTTATCGATGGCCCCGTACTTGCGCAGCGGCGGAGGAAGAATGAATCGTCCCTGTTTATCCGGCTCCACTTCGGCCGCGCCTCCGATAAAGAAGCGGACCAGTTCTCTCTGTTTCTGGGAATTGTACGGCATATTCATCAGCCGCTCGGAGAACTTGTCCCATCCTTCCTGATCATAAATCAGGAGGCAGGGATCCAGGCTGCGGGTGATGTAGAACTTCCCGCCGAGCGTATCTCTGAACTTTGCCGGAACAATCAGACGCCCCTTCTGATCAAGCGAATGACTGTACTCCCCCATGAACATAATCGGTTATCCTGTGCTTTCCCCGGAATTGTGAATAACTTTTTGATTTTAAGGAGTTATCCACAAAGTTTTAACCACTTTCCACCACTTCTGTGGGCAATTATGGGAATTTACTCCCTTTATGCACCTATAATAAACCCTGAGTGGGTGAAATGCAAGAAAAAATGCGCAAAATAATCGGCAAAAAAAGAGAGAGCATCCTGAAGATGCTCTCTCCGGTCTGATCAGAGAAAACCCCATATTCTTAAGGAAAATCCGCTTATTCTGCCTTCTTCTTCCGAAGCCTGACGAAGGCGTCAACCGCCACGGAACCGATGGCCATGACGATGCCCAGGACCATGGAAACCGGAATCTTCGTTCCTGCAAAATACAGCTGGTCCGTCCGGATATATTCGATCCATGCGCGCCCGATCCCGTAGGCCGTCAGATATAGCAGAAGGACCTCCCCGTCGAACGCTTTCTTTTTATAAAACAGCAGCATCAGCGCCAGAACGCCGACATTCCACAGGCTCTCATACAGGAAAGTGGGATGTACCTGAATATAATTGATCCCCTCTGTCATATGTTCGGCGATCAGTGGAGAGATATCCCTTTCCCGCACCATTGCAGCCGGAATCCTCATGGCCAGCAGACTGTCCGTGTATTCGCCGAACACCTCCCGGTTGAAGAAATTTCCCCACCGGCCGGTAATCTGTCCGAGCACCAGACCGAAAACTGTCGTGTCCAGCATCAGCAGCCCATTCTTCTTTTTGATCCGGGCATAGATAAAAATCGTGATAACCGAGAGGATTATGCCGCCGTAAATCGCGAGGCCGCCTCCGCGCAGATTGAAAATCTCCAGCAGATTGTTTTTATAGCTGTCCCAGAAGAAAATGACATAATAAATCCGGGCGCCCACGATGGCGGAAATGATGATCCACAGGGAGAGATCCCAGTAGTCATCCGGATTCTGCCCTGTCTTTTTCCCCATATGCGCCGCCATGACAATTCCGAGCAGCATGGAGGCGGCTATAATCACGCCATACAGCGCAATCGTAAAACCGAAAATGGTGAAATTCTTCGGGACATTCCGCAGATAGATCCCCAGGTGCGGAAAGGCGATGTCCATTAAATCCATCATATTCTGCATAAGTGTGTCCTCATACATTGAACCGGAACAGGATTACGTCTCCGTCCTGTACCACATACTCCTTGCCTTCCATGCCGACAAGGCCTTTCTCGCGGGCTGCCGCAAGGGATCCCTCCCGGAGCAGGACCTCCCAGTTGACGACCTCCGCCTTGATAAAGCCGCGCTCAAAGTCGGTGTGGATCTTGCCGGCTGCCTGCGGCGCTTTCGTGCCGATCCGGATCGTCCAGGCGCGGCACTCATCTTCTCCCGCCGTCAGAAAGCTCATCAGGCCCAGTGTCCGGTAGCTCGCCGTCACCAGCTTGTCCAGGCCGGACTCCGCAAGTCCCAGATCCTCGAGGAACATACGCTTCTCCTCGTCATCCAGTTCAGAGATTTCTGCTTCGATTTTGGCACAGATGACAAAGACTTCGCTGCCGGTCTGTGCGGCATACTCCCGCACTGCCTTCACCATTTCGTTGCCCGCTCCGTCATCCGCCAGATCTTCCTCCCCGACGTTGGCGGCATAGATCACAGGCTTGTCTGTCAGAAGCGTGTAGCCTGCAATAACCCTGGACTCCTCTTCGTCTGCGCGCTCCATGGTCCGGACCGGCTGTCCTGCCTCGAGATGCTCTTTGATCCTGAGCAACAGTTCATGTTCCTTCGCCGCTTCTTTATCCATACGCGCCGTCCGCGCAACTTTAGAAATACGGCGCTCCAGCACTTCCAGATCCGCGAAAATCAACTCGATGTTGATGGTCTCGATATCCCGGACCGGATTGATGCTTCCGTCTACATGGATGACGTTTTCGTCCTCAAAACAGCGCACCACATGTACAATGGCATCCACCTCCCGGATATTGGCGAGGAACTGGTTGCCGAGGCCTTCACCCTTCGACGCACCTTTCACCAGGCCTGCAATATCCACAAATTCAATCACGGCCGGCGTCACCTTCTTCGTGTGATACAGCTCCCCAAGCTTCTGAATCCGGATATCCGGAACAGGCACAATTCCCACATTCGGGTCTATGGTGCAGAAGGGATAGTTGGCCGCCTCCGCGCCGGCCTTGGTCAGTGAATTGAACAGTGTGCTCTTTCCGACATTCGGAAGTCCTACGATTCCTAATTTCATTTATTTAACATCCTCCCGGATTTATTAATTTACAGATCTGACAGCTGCAGTCATGCCGCGTTATCCGTCCTGTGGACAGGTCAGAATTCTACCACAGACAGACCTTTTTCTCCACTGCTTTTTCCTCATTCCGTTCTCACCGGATCAGATTCTCCAGTGTCTCAAACAGCAGCTCCGGCTCCACCGGCTTGCTTAAGTGCGCGTCAAGTCCTGCCTGCATACTCCGCTGGACATCCTCATCAAAGGCATTGGCTGTCAGTGCGATGATCGGAATACTCTTCGCATCCTTCCGGTCTGTCTCCCGGATTCTCCTGGTCGCCTCCAGGCCGTCCATCTCCGGCATGCGCATATCCATCAGGATTGCGTCATAGTAGCCGTCTTCATGAGAAAGGAACTTCTCCAGCGCTATTTTTCCATTCTCCGCGTGATCTGTCTCCATCTCCCGCATGGCGAGGACCATCATCATGATCTCGGCGTTGACCATGACATCCTCTGCGAGCAGAATACGGCGTCCCTTCAGATCTGCTGTTTCACGGCCGGCTGCCGCGTTCTTTTTCTTAAACGCCTCGCGGAACTCATCCATGACCGTTCCCGTAAACAGAGGCTTGGCCGCGAAGGTATCGACGCCCGCCTCCCGGGCTTCCTGCTCGATCTCTTCCCAGTTATAGGAAGTCAGAATGATAATCGGCGTCTCAGGCCCGACGATCGCCCGGATCTGTCTTGTGGTCTCCACGCCGTCCATCTCCGGCATTTTCCAGTCTACCAGGATCAGGTTGTAATCCTCCCGGCGCGCATGACGCATTCTCACCATTTCCACGGCATCCCGGCCGGTGAAGGCCATCTCGCAGCTGACGCCGATCTGCCCCAGAATGACCTGTGCGTGTTCGCAGGCAATGCGGTCGTCGTCGATGACCAGCACGCTCATCTCATGCGGGCGCAGTTCAAAGTCATTTCTTTCCTCCGGTCGGTGATCCGCCTGTGTCAGGGTGATGGTCACAATAAAGGTTGTGCCCTTTCCTTTCTCACTCTCGACTTCAATGGCGCCGTTCATCAGTTCTACAATGCTTTTCGTGATCGGCATGCCCAGGCCCGTGCTGCCGTACCGGTTTGTACTGGACGAATCTTCCTGTGAGAAAGCGTCGAACAGATGCGGAAGGTATTCTTTGCTCATGCCGATGCCGGTGTCACTGATTGTAAAGCGAAGTGTCGCTTTCCTGTCCAGCCGGGCAATGTCTTCAATCTCGAAGGTCACCGTGCCGCCCTCCGGCGTAAACTTCACGGCATTTCCGAGAATGTTGATCATCACCTGACGCAGTTTCATGTCATCGCCGATATAATATTCGTCGATCTGCCCCCTGGTCCGGCACTCATAAGTCAGGCCTTTGTCGCGGCACTGGCCGCTGATGATGGTGTTCACCTGCTCCAATGCCTTGGAGAAGGAGAATTCTTCGTTCTTGATTGTCAGCCGTCCGGATTCGATGCGGCTCATATCCAGAATATCATTGATAATTCCCAGCAGATGATGGGCTGAAGTGCAGATCTTCTCCAGATACTCTCTCGTCTGATCGGAGATCTGCGGATCATTCAGGGCGATGTTGTCCAGTCCGATGATCGCATTCATCGGTGTCCGGATCTCGTGGCTCATGTTTGACAGGAAAGCTGTCTTGGCCTTATTGGCAGATTCCGCATCCTTAAGTGCCTCCTGCAGAATCTGCTGCTGTTCCAGATTTTTACGGGTCTCCCGGTCCACATCCACAAAGCAGGCGCCGACAGCGTGTACCAGATGATCCCTGCGGTCTTCCGGGTGTCTGACACCGGCAAAACGTACTTCTTCCCAGGTGTCCCTGTCATGACGGTGCACCAGATACCGGAAGGCGATGACCCGCTGTTCCAGAAGTCTGTCTTTTACATTTTCAGGCTGAATAAACTGCAGAAACTCTTCCAGATACTCCTCTTTGATATTCTGCTGTGCATAGGCTGTGACAGAAGCGAGATACCTGAAGCGGTCACCTGCTTTGAAGCCGTTCTCCACATCGTCGTGAGACTGATAGCACACGCCCTCATCCTTGTCCAGATCCAGGTAATAGACACTCCAGTAGTCAGAGGCAAGTGCCGTGATCATTCTGTTCTGTTCTTCCTGCTGCTGCTTTTGCTCCAGCAGCTCGTTCTGAAGCGCGAGCTGGCGCTCCATCTCCTCCTGTTTGACGCGGTTTTCCGTGTCGGCAGCTTCCTTCTCCAGTGCCAGTCTGGTGTTCCGGCGCGCCTGACGCAGAATAAATCCGAACATGCCGATCAGGACCAGCGCCGTCAATGCCGTCTGGAGCATGCTGCGGCGGATAATTCCGTCCGAGACGGAGCTGATTTTGTCGCTGATGACACTCTCCCGGATCAGATAGGTCAGAAACCAGTCGGTTCCCGTGACAGGCACATAGCTGAGCATCTCCCGGATCCCGTTGTATGTATAGCAGATTTCGCCCTTATTTCCTTCACTGAAATCCCGCAGAAAGCCATCGTAAGAATAGCCCGGATCATAATCGGCATTCTTCAGTGCGTCCAGGAGGTTGTCCTCCACCGCCAGTCCGCCCAGGATCGTATTTGTCAGGGCTATTCCTTCGTCAGTGTAAATATTACAGAAGGTTGCGCCGTTCGTCTGCGCATCCAGTGAGACTCCGGACAGCATCTCCCTCATGTCAATTTCCATGAAGCAGACCGTGAGTTCATGATCCTCAAAGACCATGTCTACCGGAACAGCGATAATTACTTTCTTATCCTCGCTTTTCAGGTTCTTGATGGAGATTTCCGGCCCATCCAGATTCAGAAAATCGAAATGATACTGCTCAATATCTGTCTGCATCCCAAGCGAGGTATAAATCTGTCCTTCTGTATCGACAAAAGCAAATTTCTCCAGTTTGAACAGGCGCTTCATTCTTGCCTGATAGGCCTGCAGATGCTCCGGATCACTCAGATCTTCCTCTGTCATCAGTTCCAGAGCCGTTTCGATGACATCGATCTTATCCCGCAGATTGTCAGCGACCACCTGCTCGCGCCGCCCGGCCAGCTCATCCAGATACAGAAGGCTGACCGAACGGACGGCCGATTCCGTGTCTGTTCTGGCGCTGTGTCCTGTCCAGATTGTGCCGAAAACAAGAATCAGGACAAGGGCAATGCCGCCGATGAATGCAATCAGTGTTGTGTTGTTTCTCTGATTATTCACGGAACGCCTCCTCTCTCTTTTAAGCCTGTTACCGGTACACCGGCCTGCGCATTTTCAGATCATCATAGATTTCACAGTAATTCTGATACCGGATCCTGCTGATGGAACCGCTCTCCGCGGCATTTCGCACCGCACAGTCCGGTTCTTTCCGGTGATTGCAGCCGTGGAACCGGCAGGATGAGGAAAGCGTCTCAAATTCGGGATAATACAGTTTCAGGTCCTCTGCCTTCACATCCCGGACAGCCAGCAGATCCAGAGAGGTAAAGCCGGGTGTGTCCACGACAAAGGTGCGGCGGTGCCCTTCCGCGTCCGGCGTCTCTTTCTCAGGAATTGCCGAGGCTTCCAGCAGTTCCACATGCCTCGTCGTATTTTTCCCCCGCGCGATTTTCTCGGAGAGTGCGCCGGTCTCCATGTCCGCCTCCGGGCACAGGCTGTTGATCAGGGTGGATTTTCCCGCACCGCTGGGGCCGGTGATGACCGTGGTCTTCCCCCGCAGAAGGCTGTAGAGTTCCGAAAGCTGCTCGCTCTGTCCGTCCCGGCTTTCCAGGGCGGAACAGAAAAGAACTCCGCAGCCGCACTGTTCGTAAATGCTGCGCAGTTCCTTTATTTCCTCTTCGGTGGCAAGATCCGTTTTGTTAAAGCACAGAATGGCCGGCAGGCCGCACAGATCCATAGAGATCAGAAAGCGGTCCAGCATATTGTAACTGGGAGCGGGATGTGTGACGGCAAACAGAAGGAGGGCCTGGTCTACATTCGCTACCGTGGGACGCACAAGTTCATTGCGCCTTGGCAGCACCGCAGTCACATTGCCCTCTCTGGGATCACTGAGCGGATCCGTGATATCAAATTCAACCTCATCACCGACCAGCGGATGGACCTTCAGCGCGCGGAACACACCCTTCGCGCGGCATTGATACCACTCCTGCGCCGCAGAATGACGCACAGTGGTTCCGGATTCCTCCGGAACCACATAATAAAATCCTGAAAGGCTTTTAACGATCCGTCCCCGCATAGGCGCCGGTCCTCACTGTTCCGGTGTAAATGAAAGCGGTCTGGAGAGCTGTTTCTGCTCCGTCATGCCCGGTACGGTAACGCTCTCGCCGGTGTTGGGATCGGTAACGACGGTATCCTGCGTGACATTGTTATAGCTCATCATCAGCGTGCCGGTGGAGGAAGCAATCCCCGTGAAATTCGCCGGATACGGGAAGGAAGTGATCGTCGTATCCAGAAGCTTCTTGCCATCTGCAGCGATGATGACGACATAAACAGGCGTTCCCGGAATATACTGCGGATCCTCTTCCGCTGTCGGCGCATACAGATCTGCGGAGTAGCGGTAGGTCACTTCACCCGTCCCCTTGCTGACCTGCAGGTTGATCTTCGTATCTTTGTCCACATAAGCTTCCGGGGTCTCGCTCTGTCCGCAGACCAGCCCCTTCATGTTCGGATCTTCATTAATAATTTCCGTGACATTGCCAAGCTGCAGACCGTTCTCCACCAGGATGGACATCGCCTCTTCTTCACTTAAGCCCCGCACATCCGGCACCTGCACTTTTCCGTCCGCACTGGGTCCCGTGCTGATCGTAATCGTAATTGTGGAACCGCTGGGAGCGGTGGTCTCTCCCGCCGGATTCTGTGCGGCAATCAGTCCCTTGTCAACAATCTCACTGGAGGCCTCGATTTTATTGACGACAAAGCCTTTTCTCTCCAGTGTCGCCGTCGCTTCCGCGATAGACAAACCGACAATATCGGGAACAAGGATTCCGTTGGTGCCGACACTGACAGTGAGAACCACGTTGCTGCCTACATTGACGCTCGTACCTTCTTCCACGCTTGCGGACATCACGACGCCTTCCTGATATTCGGCGGATTCCTCATAAGTAATCTCCGGCGTCAGCCCCAGTGAGAGCAGCGATTCCTTCACCGCATCCGCCTCCTTGCCGACCACGCCGGGCATGACAACGGTTGTCACAGCTGTTTCCGTCTGCTGCTCTTCCTTTTCCGCGCCGAAGCCATCGATCAATCCCAGCTTTCTGGCCGCCAGGAAAATCACAATCAGACCGATCACGATCGCCGCCAGTACGGCAAAAATCGTCAGCAGCTTGTCCAGTCTCGGCCCGGAAGGTGAATCGTCATAATCATCGTCATAATCATCACGGCGGTATCTTCTCGCCTCCGTGCTGTGATAGTGCGGCTCCTCTTCGTCTTCATAATCGGAACCGTAGAGTTCATCGTAGTTTCCTTCTTCCTCGGCCGGATAATCCTCCGGCTCATAGTAATCCACGAATTCCTCGGTATACTGTCTGTATTCTTCCTCTTCCTCGGGTTTGTCCTCTTCTTCCGGATAGAAATAATCCGTATCCCCCATGCGGCGTCTCACCTCGGCGCGCTCCCGCTCCGTAGCCGTGCGCGTCGCGCCGTCCTGATCCGGGTCGATGACCTTGACAAAATCGTCCTCCGGGTGAATCAATGACTGCTTCAGATCCGCGATCAGATCCGTCATGGACTGATATCTGCGGTCCGGGCTCTTCTCACAGCACTTGAGCACAATCTGCTCTACACTGTGCGGCACTTCCGGCACAAACTCACAGGGAGAAGGCATCGGCTGCTGGATGTGCTTTATGGCAATCGCCACCGTGGTCTCTCCGTTGAACGGGACACGGCCTGTCAGCATTTCGAAGATTGTGATGCCCAGCGAATAAATATCACTCTTTTCGTCGCTGTATCCGCCCCGGGCCTGCTCGGGCGAGGTGTAATGAACCGACCCCATGACATTGGAAGTAATGGTATTGCTGGTCGCGGCTTTGGCAATGCCGAAGTCCGTCACCTTCACCTTGCCGTCTTTGGAGATAATGATATTCTGCGGCTTGATATCCCGGTGAATGATATGGTTATAATGCGCGGCCTCCAGTCCCATGGCGACCTGAATCGCAATGCTGATGGCTTCCTTGACAGACAGCCGTGCTTTCTTCTCAATGTATTTTTTCAGCGTTATACCGTCCACAAGCTCCATGACGATATAATTAAGCCCGCGCTCCTCTCCGACATCGTAGACATTGACGATGTTGGGATGCATCAGTCCGGCGGCGGCCTGCGCCTCCACGCGGAATTTCGAGACAAAATTCGCATTCTCCGAGAATTCCTGCTTGAGCGCTTTCACGGCAACCAGCCGGTTAAGCTTATGATCTTTCGCCTTATATACATCCGACATGCCGCCGGTGCCGACTTTTTCAAGCACCTCATAACGGTCAGCGATGAGCATACCGATTTTAATCATATGCGTTCCTCTGTATCTACAAGACTGTCAGCGAGCAGCACCGTGACATTGTCTCTTCCGCCGCTGCGGTTTGCCTCGTCCACAAGACGGGCGGCTTTCTCCTCCAGCGGGATTTCTTCTCTTAATATTTCTTCAATGCCGGAATCCTCCAGCATATTGGTCAGGCCATCCGTGCACATCAGGATCATGTCCCTGTCCGTAATTGTGCACGTAAAACAGTCAATCAGCAGATAATCCTCCGCGCCGATGGCACGGGTAATCACGTTCCTGTCCGGATGGCGTCTCGCGCCGCTTTCCGTCAGGCTTCCGGCTTCCACCATCTCCTCGACAAGAGAGTGATCCTTCGTGATCTGGTGCAGTCTGTCAGAGAGAATGTACAGTCTGCTGTCACCCACGTTCCATACCCGGAGCGTGGATCCCTCTATGGAAGCCACGACGATCGTCGTGCCCATCCCGTAGTAATTCTCATCGGAAGCGGCAATTCTGCGCAGCTCGGAATTGACTTCCCGCAGGGTCGTCTCAATAAGCTGCTCCGGCGTCAGTCCCCGGGAAGCCTCCTTCCCGATCTCAAGAATCCGGACCAGATTTTTCACGGTAAAGCGCGACGCGTAATCTCCGGCTTTGTGTCCGCCCATTCCGTCTGCAACCACGTACAGGTTCGGAAGGATTCCGACGGGCTCATCCGAGGCGAACACATAGTCCTGGTTGATTCTGCGGCGCTTCCCGATATCCGTGATCGTAACCGATCGTGACATACTGTTTTGCCCCCAAATACTTTTTAACAACAAGAAAGCTGCCTGTGCCGCAATTGCCCACAGGCGCCATCAATATCTCTTCCTAATGCTCTCCTAATACTAACATTTATTCCGCTTTTTTCAAGTTCCATTTTAAACGCCCGGACGTGCTCATCCGCAGGGCGTTCATAGCCGCTTTCGGCGACCGGATTGACCGGAATCAGGTTTACATGGGCGTGTACGCGCCCGGCCAGGGCAGCCAGTCCCGCCGCATCTTCCTTCAGATCGTTGACACCGTGAATCAGGCTGTATTCGAAAGTGATGCGCCGCCCTGTCCTGTCAAAATAATTCCGGCAGGCCTCCATCAGTTCCTCAATGGAATAGCGGTTTGCAACGGGCATGATGCGCCGCCGTTTTTCATCGGTTACGGCATGCAGCGAAATCGCCAGAGTAATGGCGAACTGCTCCTCTGCCAGATCCCCGATCCGCTCCGCCAGTCCGCAGGTGGAAACCGTGATCGAACGCTGGCTTAAATTCATGCCGTTCTCATCACTGACAAGGCGCAGGAAACGGACCAGCTGATCGTAATTGTCCAGCGGTTCTCCCGTTCCCATCACGACGACATGGGAAATCTTCTCGCCGGTCTGCCGGCGGATCTCATAGATCTGCTCCAGCATCTCTCCGGCCTGCAGGTTTCTCTCAAGTCCGTCGAGCGTCGACGCACAGAAGCTGCATCCCATCCGGCAGCCCACCTGAGAGGATATACAGACCGTATTCCCGTAGCGGTAGCGCATCAGAACACTTTCCACAAGGCAGTTGTCCCGCATGGCAAACAGAAATTTCTGTGTGCCGTCCAGAGCCGAAATCTGGCGGTCCGCCATCGCTGCGGCGGACAGGTCGTAATTCTCTCCAAGATAATCCTTCAGCGCTCCGGGCAGATTCGACATCTCATTCAGTTCCCGCACTGCCTGTACATGCAGCCAGCGGAAAAGCTGCGCCGCGCGGAACGCCGGAAAGCCGGCTCCGGTCAGCTCTTTTTTCAGTTCTTCCTGCGTCATGGAACGCAGGTCTTTTTTACTCATGAAGCCTTCTCCTGAATCTTGCGACAAAAAAGCCGTCTGAGGCGTGCCTGTGCGGCAGAAGCTGGAGCATGTTTCCGTCCGGACCCCTCTTCAGCTGAAGACTTCCCCGGCTGCCGTGCGGTTTCCAGGACATAAAGTCCTTTCGAAGCTCCTCCGGCAGATGCGGGAAGAGCGGATCCGGCTCAAAGCCCAGTTCTTCCTGAATAAAACGCGCCATCTCTTCGTTCTCCGCGCGGTGAATGGTGCAGGTGGAATAAATCAGCACGCCGCCCTTCTTCACGCAGCGCACCGCGCCGCGCAGAATTTCCTTCTGCAGGTAAGTCAGACTGGTCAGTTTTTCCCGTGAGACATGATACTTGATATCCCGTTTTCTCCCGATCACGCCGAGACCGGAGCAGGGAACATCGCACAGAACAATATCCGCTTTTTCCGAAGTCTGATCCGAAACAGAGCGCGCATCCCGGACACCGCAGATCACATTGTCTGTCTTCATCCGCTGTGCGTTCTCCCGGATCATCCGGATTTTGTCCGCACTCACATCAAATGCATACACCCGGCCGGCGGGTTTTCCCTCCCGCTCTGCAAGAGCAAGCAGTTTTGAGGCACAGTGAACCGATTTCCCGCCGGGCGCCGCGCACAGGTCAAAAATTGTCTCGCCGCCCCCGATGCCGGCGGCCTCCGCGACGGTCATGGAGCTCAGATCCTGAACCGTAAACAATCCTTCGGCAAAGCCCGGCAGTCCGGTCACCTTTCCGCCGCCCCGGATCGTCCGGGCATAGGGAAACAGACCTGCAGGCTGCGGATCCGCCCCGGCTTCTTTAAGTCCGCGGATCAGTTCTTCTGCCTGTGCCTGTGACAGGCGCTCATCGATCCGGATGGTGACGGGCCGGATTTCCAGAAGACTCTGAAGAAGCGCCTCCGTCTCTTCTTTTCCGTACTGCTTTTCCCAGATGGAAATCATCAGCGGAGGCATGGAATAACGAACGGAAAGCGGCGTCTCTTCGCCCTGCGAGGCGAGCGGGTCCGCGCCCGACTCTTTCTCCCGCAGAACAGTGCGCAGAACGCCGTTGACAAACCGGACCTGGGCCGTAAGTCCTCTGCGGCGCAGCAGATTTCCCGCTTCGTTCAGAACTGCATAATCCGGCACGGCGTCCATATAATAGATCTGGTACAGGCTCATGCGCAGTACACAGCGCACAGCCTGTTTCAGGCGTATGGATGGATCCTTCAGATGACGGTCGATGATGCGTTCCAGCTCGATCTGCCGCTCCAGCGTCCCTTCATAGAGACGTTTGATAAAAGACCGCTGTGCGTCCTCAAGGTCGCCGCAGCGGTCCAGTGCCCTGCGCACAAGCACATGGCTGTGCGTCCCGGAATGCTCTGTTTTCATCAGAAGATCCAGCACGATCTCCCGCTCATTCTGCTTCCGATCCTGCCCCCGGTCCATGCTGTGATCCTGTTTCTGATTTTCGTTCATTCTTCTTTCGCTGTCCATCAGTCTCTTCTGCGGCTTCCTCCGCCCACGATCATCATCAGCCGGAGCAGCTGAATCACGGCGCTGGCTGCCGATGCGACATAAGTCATTGCCGCCGCGGTCAGTACCTTCCTGCTCTTGGCCGTTTCTTCCTCGTCGAGGATAAAGCCGGACTGAAGAAGCTTCAGGGCGCGCGCGGAGGCGTCAAATTCCACGGGAAGTGTCAGTACCTGAAACAGCACGCTGAACAGGAAAAGGAGAACACCGGCCTTTGCCAGTGAATTATTCAGTCCCAGCATCAGACCGATAAAAATCAGCGGCAGGCCGGCTTTTGACCCGATCTGGGCGGCCGGGACCAGGGCTGTCCGGATTTTCAGCGGGATATAGCCGTTGTGATGCTGCATGACGTGACCGCACTCATGTGCCGCTACACCGACGGCGGCCACGGAGGCGGAATTGTAAGTGGCCTGGGAGAGACGGACCACTTTCGCGGCAGGATCGTAATGATCCGTGAGAGATCCGGCAACCTGCGTGATCTTTACATCCGTCACGCCGTTCAGATCCAGGATCCGCTGTGCAGCCTGTGCGCCGGTCATTCCGCTTCTGCTCATGACTTCCGCGTATTTCTTATAGGTGGAGGTGACGGCAGCGCTGGCGGCCATGCACAGAATCGCCGACACAATCACCAGCAGATACATCAGATTATAAGGCGAGAGCCCTCTCACCGCGGGCATCTGCTGTGTAAACTGAAACTGGTCCATCTTTCCTCTCCTTTACTGCCCGAGCATCTCACCCTCGCGCAGTGCATTTCCGAGCAGAAACTGCGCGGTTTCCATCCGCTTTCTGCCCTCCGCCTGTACCTCGAGCAGCACAAGGCTGCCCTCGCCGCAGGCGACGCTCACTTCGTTCTTCGTCACTTTAACAATCTGTCCCGGCACGGCACCTCCTGTTCCGGGGCCGACCGCGGCGCGCCAGATCTTCAGCTGCTTCCCGCCGTGATACGTGTAGGCGCTCGGCCAGGAATTCAGTCCGCGCACCAGCCGCTCAAGCTCATCCGCCGGACGGCTGAAATCGATGAGGCCCATCTCCTTCTTCAGCATGCCGGCATAAGAGGATTCTTCATCCTTCTGCGCAGTTCTTTCGATGGTTCCGTCCTCGATCGCGGGAAGTGCTCTGATCAGAAGCTTTCCGCCCATTGCGGACAGCTTCTCATAGAGGCTCTCGCCCGTCTCTTCCGGATCCAGCGGAATGCTCTCCTGCATCAGGATATCGCCGGTGTCCAGGCCTGCATCCATCTGCATGATCGTCACACCGCTCTCCTTCTCGCCGTTGATCACCGCCCACTGAATCGGCGCGGCGCCGCGGTATTTCGGCAGAAGCGACGCGTGCACATTGACACAGCCCAGGCGCGGCAGATCCAGCACGCGCTGCGGAAGAATCTGTCCGAACGCGGCGACGACGATCAGATCCGGCTGATAAGCCTTCAGCTGCTCATAAGCCTCGTCAGTCCGCACCTTTTCAGGCTGATAAACCGGGACGGATGCGGCTATGGCTGCGCGCTTGACGGGCGGCGGAGTGCTTTCTTTGCCCCGTCCGCTTCTGCGGTCCGGCTGCGTCACGGCCAGCACGACCTCCTGTCCTGCCCGGATCAGTTCTTCAAAGACCGGAACGGCAAAATCCGGCGTACCCATAAAGATAATTCTCAATTTCAGTCTTCCTCATCCTCTTCGGTCGGAGGCTGGACATCCACCAGTTCTCCTTCCGCGAGTTCCACATACAGGTGCCCGTCCAGATGATCCAGCTCATGGCAGATCGCCCGCGCGAGCAGTTCCTCGCCCTCCAGCTCGATCGGCTGCATATTTCCGTCCAGCGCCTGAACCCGGACGTGATTCGGACGCGTGACCTGCCCCTGTTTTCCGGGCACCGAGAGACAGCCCTCCATACCGGTCTGCTCTCCGTCCTGCTCCGTGATGACGGGATTGATCAGAACGTGCGGGCAGCTTGCGTCCGGCGTGATATCAATCACGACGATGCGCTTTAAAATCCCGACCTGCGGCGCGGCGAGGCCGACGCCGTTCGATTCGTACATTGTTTCCAGCATATCCGCGATCAGCGTGCGGATTCTGTCATTCATCTCCGTTACATTTTTCGCTTTTTTGTTCAGGACCGGATCCCCGATCTCACGAATTGTGCGCAGTGCCATCTTGTCTCCTTACTGTTTACCGGCCGCCTCCGGACTGCAAAGCTTTAGTCAGAAAGCGCTGACCGGGTCAAAATCAAACTGCACCTGGACGCTTTTCCGCTTTCCGGCTTCCTGCCAGGAAGATGCGGCCTCCTCCATGATGTCTTTACAGGCAACCAGTTTATCATAATTTTCCGATTTTATATAGACCGCATACCGGTACAGATCCCGCAGTCTGCCGTAAGAAGCAGCCGCCGGGCCTATGACGCAGAGCCCGGCCTCCTCCCGGATCAGTCCCCTGAGATCACCGGCTGCAGCCATCGCGTCATCCTCGGAGAGGGACAGAATCTGAACCGCCAGCATATGTGCGGCCGGCGGATAGGACAACACCTCCCGGCATCCGATCTCCTCACGGTAAAAGCCCTGATAATCCTGCTTAGCGGCATATCGGATACTGTAATGCTCCGGCTGATAGGTCTGGATCACGACATGTCCGGGCCGCTCCCCTCTGCCCGCGCGGCCGGCGGCCTGCGTCAGCAGCTGGAAAGTCCGCTCCGCGGCGCGGTAATCATCGGCATACAGCGACAGATCCGCCAGAAGGATGCCCACCAGCGTCACCTTCGGGAAATCGTGTCCCTTCACGATCATCTGTGTCCCGATCAGGATATCCGCCTCTTCATTGGCAAAAGCCGACAGGATCCGCTCATATTCTCCCTTCCTGGCTGTGGAATCCGCGTCCATCCGCAGAATTCGCGCACCGGGATATTCCTTCTGAAGGAAGCTCTCGATCTGCTCCGTTCCCGCGCGGAATCCCGAAATATAGGGCGACCCGCAGGAGGGACACATCTTCGGCGCCGGTTCCTCGTGACCGCAGTAGTGGCAGACCAGCTTTCCGCCGCGGTGAAGCGACAGGGAAACATCGCAGTGCGGACATTTGATGACTTCTCCGCAGGATCTGCAGGACATAAAACCCGAAAAGCCGCGCCGGTTCAGGAACAGCATGGCCTGCTCTCCCCGCTCCAGCGTCTCATCCAGCAGGCTTTTCAGCCTGACGGACAGAATGCTCCGGTTGCCGTTTCTGAGCTCCTCCCTCAGATCCGTCACATCGACGGACGGCAGGCACCCGCCCGTGAGCCGCTCATTCAGCTCATATCGCCTGTACAGGCCCTGCTCGGACCGGTAATAGGATTCCATCGACGGTGTCGCGGAGCCCAGAAGCACCACACCCCGGTGTTGTCTTGCGATCTCTATGGCCGTCTCCCGGGCGTGATATTTCGGCATGGACTCATTTTTATAGCTGCTCTCATGCTCTTCATCAATCACAATAACGCCGGGGTTCGGAAACGGCGTGAACAGCGCGGAGCGCGGGCCGATGATCACATCGATCTCACCGCGCCTTGCCCGCTCCATCTGGTCGCTTTTCTCTCCCTCTGAGAGTGAGGAATTCATCACGGAAACCCGGTCGCCGAAATGGCGGTAGAAACGGATCAGCGTCTGGTAGGTCAGCGCGATCTCCGGAATCAGCATGATCGCCTGCCGGCCGCGCGCGATGATCCCCTCGATCACGGCGATATACACCTCCGTCTTGCCGCTGCCCGTGATCCCGTGCAGGAGACTGACCTGCGGGACCGGCGCCGGAACCTGGCCTTCAGCCGCGCTCTCCTGCGCATCCGTCCTTTCATCCGATCCGTATTTTTCACCCGGTCCGTTTAATCTGTCAAAATCCGCCAGAACGCCGCGGATCACGGCCTGCTGCGCGGGGCTGAGATTCTTTTTGTCTTCTTCCGGAACGGAAATTCTGACAGGGTTGCGCAGCAGTTCCTCCGTGCGGATTTCAATGATGCCCTGTTCCTTCATGGCCCGGATGGTCTGGGCGCTGACATGCAGCTTTCCCGTGACCAGCTCGTACGGAATCTCAGCGCTGCTCATCAGCTCCTGCAGAAGTCTGTGCCGGGCGACCTGGTGACGGCGCTCGTACTCCGCAAGGCGCGCGCCGGCTTCCTCCCGGGAAAGCGCAAGAACGATCTCCCGCTTCCGGATGGGCTTTACCTTTTTCCGGGCGGTCAGCACACACTTTAAGGCCGTGATCATGGTGGAGCCGTAAGTGTGGCTCATCCAGGCTGCCAGCCGGACCGCGTCCGCACCGCCCGCAGATTGTCTGGAAGACGGACCGAGAATATTTTTGACCAGTTCCTCCGGATAGGCACAGTGATCCTTCAGCGCGACGACATAGCCGGTCCGGACGGCATTGCCCTGTCCGAAGGGAATGTCGACCAGTACGCCGGGACGGATCTCTTCCGAGAGATTTTCCGGAATCCGATAGGTAAACGGATGGTCCAGCTGTGTATGGGAAATATCAATGATAATATCCGCGTATCGGTTCATACTGCCCTGTCCCGTCAGTTTTCCGCATCGGGACTGATTCCTTCTTCTTCCATGATTTCGCGGATCAGGACGCGCTCATCCATGGGATATTTGACGCCCCTGATCTCCTGATAATCTTCATGGCCTTTCCCGGCCAGAACAATAATATCGCCGGGCTCACCGTTCAGGATGGCATAGCGGATCGCTTCCTTGCGGTCCGTGATCTCAATGTGCTTTCCGTCGGTGCGGGAAATGCCGGTCACGATATCCGCAATGATATCCTCCGGTTCCTCAAAACGCGGATTGTCCGATGTAATGATCGTCAGATCGGAGAGGCGGCCGCTCACCTCGCCCATATCAAAGCGGCGCAGTTTTGAGCGGTTGCCGCCGCATCCGAAAACCGTCACGAGGCGGTGCGGCTGATACTCCCGGAGCGTACTGAGCAGACTCTCGAGCGCCACGGCATTGTGGGCATAGTCGATCATCAGTGTAAAGCGGCTGCTGACCCGGACCATCTCGATCCGGCCCCTGGTCCGCGCGCCGGTCAGCGCCTGCCGGATCTCTTCCGCGGGCACGCCGAACTGCGCGCACACGGCAATGGCGCACAGCGCGTTGTAGACGGAAAAGCGGCCCGGGGTCGGGATGTGCGCCTGCATCGTGACAAGGCCTTCCGTCCGGAAGGTGATGCCCAGCTCGCCCGGGGTGTGCACCAGCTGCAGATCCCGCGCACGCAGATCGTTCTCCTCTCCGAAGCCGTAATGCAGAAGACTGCAGACGGCGTCCTTCGTGACAGCCTGTGCATAAGGATCGTCGCCGTTGATGATGCCGGTGCGGCACTGACGGAACAGCAGGCTCTTGCAATACAGATAATTTTCAAAGGAATCGTGCTCGTTCGGGCCGATGTGGTCCGGAGAGAGATTCGTGAAGATACCCAGATCAAAGATGAAGCCCTGTGTGCGGTGAAGCATCAGCGCCTGCGAAGAGACCTCCATGACAACATACTCGACCCCCGCATCTGCCATTTCGCGGAAGGTTTTCTGAAGGACAATGGACTCCGGCGTGGTGTTGCTGGCGGGGCGGACAATCTCATTCCCCTGCGCGTCATGAAAGCGCGTCTCAATCGTTCCGATCAGACCGGTCTTCTTTCCGGCCGTCTCGAGGATAGAACGGATCAGATAAGTTGTGGTTGTCTTGCCCTTTGTGCCGGTCACGCCGATGGTCTTCATCTCCCGCGCCGGGTGTCCGTACCAGGCGGCGGAGAGCTGCGCCATGGCAAGGCGTGTGTCCTCTACCTTTACCAGCACCGGTCTGTGCTCTGCCGTGATCTCGACCGGTTCCTGAATAATCAGTACCGAGGCACCGGCCTCCGCGGCCTGCTGCGCATAAGCGTGGCCGTTGCTGTTGGCGCCGGCGATACAGAAGAACAGACTTCCATCGTGGATTTTGCGCGAGTCATTGGTGATATCGGATACGATCGTATCCAGTGCCTTCTCCGTCTCCTCTCCACCGGCGGGCGCAAGGTCCGGCAGGACGATCTGCCAGGTTGTTTCTTCAAGAAGTTCTCTGAGTGTCTTTGTCATGTTCTTCTTCCTTTCCTGTCTGAAACGGATTCTCAGGGGAGAATCCTGTAGTCCTTCATAATATACTGCATGCTCTCTCTTCCGAGATAGCTGTTGATATCCGGTGAGTAAACCAGATGGATCCGGACCGGCATCCGGGCGGTCAGATCCGCAATCTCTTCCGGGGATCCGAAGCGGATCACCTCCGCGCGGCCTCCCTCCGGCACGGCGGCCTCAAATTTCACGACATTCCGGTTTTTGCCCAGAATGCGGAAGCCGGTCAGGGTGATTTCCCTTGTGACAAACAGCGGTCTGGGATTCCCCGTCCCGAAGGGTTCCAGCTTCTCAAACGACCGGACCAGCGGCGCGTCGGCATAACGCAGGGGCAGTTCCATGTCGATATGCAGATCGTCCTCCAGCTGATCCTCCTCCAGCGTGCACTGTGCATTCAGCCGCTCCCGGAAAGCCGGGAGGTCGCTCTCTTTTAAGGTGACGCCGGCTGCCATGGCGTGGCCGCCGAATTTGACCAGCAGATCCGCGCACAGCGTCAGGTTCTCATACAGATTATAGCGCTCCGTGGAGCGGCCGGAGCCTTTGATGAGTCCGTCCGCCACTCTGGTCAGGATCAGGGCCGGCCGGTGAAAGCGCTCCCGCACCTTTCCGGCGACAATCCCCGCCAGCGATTCGTGGCAATTCTCCAGGAGCACCACGAGGATCCGGTCCATAGGGTCTTTCTGCCCGAGGACAGCTGCGCAGGCAGCATCCACGCTTCGCTGTGTCATTTCCTTGCGGCTCTCGTTCAGCTGCTGAAGCTCGCCGGCAGCGTGCAGAGCTTTGTGCCCGTCCTCTTCAAAAAAGAGATCGAGGGCCCGGTCCGCTCCTGAGAGTCTGCCGGAAGCATTCAGGCAGGGTCCGATGATAAAACCGGCGTGATAGGCGCTGATCGGCCTGCCGCTCAGTCCGCAGACTGAGATCAGAGCTTTCAGCCCGACATTTTCCGTATGCTGTGCCAGCGTCAGGCCGTGCCGCACCAGAATCCGGTTTTCATCCTGCAGCGGCATGACATCGCACACCGTCGCAATGGCGGCAAAGCCAAGCAGTTCCTTCCTCAGGCGCTCCCACCCGTCCGGCTTCTTGTCACTGCGCTCATACAGCGCGTCGCACAGCTTCAGCGCCACAAAAGCACCGCAGATATCCGGGAACGGATATTCCGCGCAGCCGGGCAGTGCGGGACGTTTGGGATCAATGACGGCATCTGCCGGCGGCAGATGATATTCCTTTGTCCCGTCCTCCCGGAGGGAGAAAGGAACTTCGTGGTGATCGGTCACGATAATACTCATGCCTGCCTCGCGGGCCAGCTTCAGAGGCTCAGCAGCTGAAATACCGTTGTCACAGGTGAGCAGTGTATCGACGCCCTCCGCGGCCGCTTCCCGCACAATGCGCTCATTGATTCCGTACCCGTCCAGCACCCGGTCCGGCAGCACCGCATCTGCACTGCAGCCATAGAACCGGAGCGTTCTGACCAGAATATAGCCGGAACAGATTCCGTCGACATCATAGTCCCCGATGACACGGATCCGCCGGCGCTCACGGATTTTGTCCGTAAGAAGTGCGCAGGCTCTGTCCATATCCGTGAGAAGAAAAGGATCCCGCAGATCCGTAAGGGACCCTTCAAGAAACTTCCGTGTCTCTTCCGCGCCGATCACATCCCGGTTCCGGATGATCCGGGCGAGCACCGGCGAAATGCCGCACTCCTGTGCAATCTGCTGAAAATCTGCCCGTTTGGCATAAACCTTCCATCCGGCCATCTGTTTCTCCGTTTCCTGCCGGCCTGCAGGCCGGTCCTTTTAAAAAACACGCCCTGCGAAAAGCAACCTTTCGCAGGGCGCGGACTATCGCATTGTTTTTCCTGTATCAGACAAGTGTCTTGTCCCAGACTCTCTTCTCCTGAAGACGTCTCTTCTCCTCATCGGTCTTGGCCTTCTGCTTGTTCTGCTTCGGACGCGCACCGCTGTCGTCATGCTTGGGCGGGAACCAGCCGCGCAGAACCAGCCACAGGGAACCGGAGATGCACACGGATGAGTAAGCACCGGCGACGATACCGACCATGATCGGAAGTGCGAATACCCGGATCGAGGCGACGCCGAAGATGTACAGGATAAAGACCATGATGAAAGTCGTCAGGGAGGTGAACAGGGATCTGGACAGCGTCTGAGTGACACTTATGTTGACCAGTTCGTCCATCTTCTCTCCCGGCTTTCTCATCTGCATATTCTCGCGGATACGGTCAAAAATGACGATGGTCGCGTTGACCGAGTAACCGACGATGGTCAGCATACATGCGATGAAGGTGGAGCCGACCGAGACACGCAGAATCGCATAGCAGGTCAGCGTCACCAGTACGTCGTGTGCCAGCGCGATTACGCTGGACGCGCCGAAGCGGATATCCTTGAACCGCAGCCAGATATACAGAAGGACCAGTGCCAGTGCCAGGATCACGGCGATCATGGTGCTGCGCCGCATCTCGGAACTGATGGTGGAGCTGATGGTCTCCGCCTGGATACTGCTCTCATCGATGCCGAACTGCTCGGAGAGCTTCTGCGTCAGTGCCTGTCTCTCTTCCAGCTCAAGGGTTCTGGTCTTGACAATGACTTCGTTGCTGCCGGCAACCTTCTGCAGCTGAACGTTCGCGTCGCCCGTGACCGATTCAAAGACCGGCACGACCTGCTGCTCCAGCTCGTCAAGGCTGTAGTCCTGGTTAAAGGTTACGTCCGTGGAAGTACCGCCGACGAAGTCAAGGCTGTAGTTCAGAGCGCCCTGACCCGTTGCGCCGCGGACGCCCATGGCGATGAAGCCGGCCAGAATCACCGCAATGGAAACACCGAAGAAGATCTTCTTTCTGCCTGTAAAATCGACGGTCTTCAGTTCTTTCTGCGCCAGCGCCTTGGCGGAGATATACCACTTCTTGTCCTGGAATCCGATGCCGTAGAAGATCTTCATCAGGAACTTGGTAATGAACAGCGCGGTCAGCATGGACAGCAGAATACCAATCGCCAGGGTCTGTGCGAAGCCCTTGACCGTGCCTGTGCCGAGCCACATCAGCACGAAGGCGGTGATCAGCGTCGTCACGTTGCCGTCGATGATGGCGGACAGTGCCTTTTGATAGCCGATATCGGTCGCATTCTGCACGGATGCGCCGGTCTTGAGTTCTTCGCGGATTCTCGCGAAAATAATCACATTCGCGTCCACAGCCATACCGATGGAAAGCAGGATACCTGCAATACCGGGCAGCGTGAGCGTCACGTCAAAGGCATTCAGAATAACAATCATCAGCATGGTGTAAATCACCAGTGCGATGCTGGCCGCAAGACCCGGGATAAAGTAGACGGCAATCATGAAGGCCATGACCAGTGCAAGGCCGATGATACCGGCCCGCAGGCTCGTCTGGATCGCCGTCTGGCCGAGCTGGGCACCGACAACGTTGGAACGCAGCTCCTCAAGCTCAACCTTCAGTCCGCCGATACGGATCGTGGAGGCGAGGTTCTGTGCGGATTCAATACTCTCTTCACCGGTAATAATGGCCTGGCCGTTCGTAATCGCGCTCTGAACACGCGGAACACTGATAAAGCCGCCGTCATAGTAGATACCGATGGTTTCGCCCTGGTCATAGGCGCGCTTTGTCGCCTCGGCGAACTTCTTGCCGCCCTCGTCGGTAAAGATCAGCTCTACGACGATCTGACGGTTGTTCATGCTGTCAGACTGATAGCCGGCAGTGGCATTGGCCACGTCTGTACCGGAGAGAACGATATCGCCCGTCGCGTCAAGTTCTTCAATCGTGCGGGTGAGCCCGTAGCCCAGGCTTCCCTCTTCCGTGACCATATAGCCGTAGTTCGGGTTGCCGTCATCATCCGTCTCACGGATAAAATACAGGGAGCCGGGACGTCCCAGATCCGCCAGAATCTGGTTTGCGTCCGAAACGCCGGGAATCTCGATGTTGACACGGTCATCGCCCTCGCGGTAGACCTGCGCCTCTGTGCTGTACTGATCCACACGCTTCTGGAGTTTGTAGACCGTATCCGCCATGTCTTCACTCGTAGGCGCCGTCTCGCCGACTGCCTGATAAGTGATGCTGACGCCGCCGGCCAGATCCAGACCGAGGTGGATTTTTGAGATGGAGCCGCTCTTGTCGGCGCCCAGACCGACAATTGCGGTGTAGCACAGTCCCACAACAAGCGCTGCCATGATGATCAAAGATATCACTGCATTCCGTTTTTTCATTTCCTGCTATCTCCTATTCTTTTGGAGCATCGGCGTTTTTTGCACAACAAAAATGCGCCGCGAATGCTCACAGCTTTTCGTATTGTATCATTTATCCGTCTCGTGTGCAATTAGAATCATCTGTGCTATCATGAGGAATGGAAAGGAGTTTTTTCATAGAATGATCTCATCTGAAGTCATAGCCGAACTTGTCATCCTCATCCTTCTGATTGCGCTCTCCGCGTGGTTTTCTTCCGCAGAGACCGCCTACTCCACGGTCAGTGAAGTATCGCTGCGCGCCCGCGCGGATGAAAAAGACCGCCGCGCTGCCCGCGCGCTTGATGTGCTGGATCAGTACAGCAAAATGCTCAGCACCATTCTGATCTGCAACAACATTGTCAACCTGTCCGCCTCCGCCCTGTGCACTTCCCTGATTATCCGTCTCTTCGGAGCGACTCTGGTCGGCGTCGGGACTGCTGTCCTGACAGTCGTGGTCATCCTCTTCGGCGAGATCACGCCCAAGAATATTTCGCGGATCCGCGCGGAGCAGATTGCCGTCGCGGATGCTCCTGTCATTCGTTTTCTGATGACGGTTCTCACGCCGGTCATTGCAGTGATCCAGTTTCTTGCGGACGCGCTCATGCGTCTCTTCCACGTCGATCCGGACGAAAAAAAGACGCTGACGGAGCGCGAGCTGCGCACTTATGTGGAGGTCGGCCGGGAGGACGGCGTCATTGAAGGGCGCGAGAAGAAAATGATCTACAACGTGTTCGACTTCGGCGATTCCGAGGCACAGGAAATCATGATTCCGCGGATCGACATGACCTGCATCAGTGCGGCGGCGGATTATGACGAGGTGCTGCGCATCTTCCGCACGGATATGTTCACCCGCATTCCGGTCTATGACACGGATCCGGACCACATTATCGGCCACATCAACATCAAGGACTTTATTCTGCTGAATCCGGACGAACCTTTCTATGTGCGGGATCTTCTTCGCCGCCCGTATTATACCTATGAATATAAAAAGACAGCGGACCTTCTGCGCGAGATGCAGAAGCTGGGTGTGCACGTTGCATTTGTGCTGAATGAATACGGAGACACCGTCGGCATGATCACGCTGGAGGACCTCGTGGAGGAACTGATCGGTGAAATCCGCGACGAATACGATGAGGATGAGCGCAAACTGATCCACCGCTACGATGATTATACCTATCTGGTGGACGGCAGCATGAAGATAGACGATATCAACGACGCGCTCGGCACCGACTTCAGCTCCGAGGACTACGATTCCATCGGCGGTCTGTTTCTTGAAAAGCTTGAGCGTCTGCCGCGCAGCGAGGAAATCATCACGCTGCCGGGCGGGACAACGCTGCAGGCCAAGGGAATCCGCAAGAACAGGATTGTCAAGGTTCTGATCCGCTTCCCGCACCTTGCGGAGGGAGAAGACAGCCCGGAAGCCGAGGGTGCCGCACCTTCAGAAACACCGGCAGACGCTTATGAAGAGAGCGCCTTCTCGGACGCTGTACAGAGCCGGGAGGATCCGATATGATCCGTCTCTTCTTCCGGTGCAGAAAATATTCTGCCCGGCCGCCGCTGCCGCCCTTTGTGAAAGGACCGGACGGCAAGCCGTATTTTGCCCCGGACTCTCCTTATGCAGGACTTCACTTCAACATTTCGAATTCCGGTGCCTACGAGGTGCTCGTCGTCAGCGACGCGCCTGTGGGCATTGATCTGCAGCGGGAAACGCTGCACTACAGCCCGCTGAAAATGGCACAGCGCTGGTTTACCGGAGAGGAAACGGCGCTGCTGTCGTCCTGCTCCTCCGAGGCGGAGCAGCAATCCGTCTTTTTCAGGCTCTGGACTGCCCGGGAAGCCTATATCAAGCTGACCGGCGAAGGCCTCCGGCGCCCGCTCGACAGCTTCCGGCCCGACCTCGCGGAAAATGTCATCCTGGCACGGGAAAACGGACATGAAGAAACCGCCGCGGCGATCCTCCCCCTGATTTTTCCGGAAAGCGGATACTGCGCGGCGGTCTGTACTTATGCTCCCGTTTCTGCGGCCCCCGTCTGGGAGCCGTGGACCGAAACGCTCTGGGAGCAGTTTCTTTAAGCAAAATCCTTCTCTTCCTATTCTTCCTGAGCCGTGACGGCAATGTGAAGCTCTTCGAGCTGATGCGCGGTCACTTCTCCGGGCGCGCCCATCATGATATCCTGCGCGTTCTTGTTCATCGGGAACGGAATGATCTCACGGATGGACTCCTCGCCCGCCAGCAGCATGACCATGCGGTCCACGCCGGGTGCGATGCCTGCGTGCGGCGGCGCGCCGTAGCAGAAAGCGTTGTACATCGCCGGGAACTTGGCCTTCACATCCTCTTCTCCCAGGCGGACCATCTCAAATGCCTTGATCATGATTTCCGGGTCGTGGTTCCGGACCGCGCCGGAAGAAAGCTCGACACCGTTGCAGACCAGATCGTACTGGTCCGCAGTGATGGTGAGCGGATCGATCTCTCCCCGCTCCGCCTTCAGCAGCGTCTCAAGGCCGCCGCTCGGCATTGAGAACGGATTGTGGCAGAATTCCATCTCGCCGGACTCCTCGCCGATCTCATACATCGGGAAGTCGACGATCCAGCAGAACGCATACTGCTCCTTGTCCATATGGCCGGGAACAGCCGCGCCGAGGGTCTTGACCAGCACGCCTGCCGTCTTCTGCGCACGCAGCTTCGCTGCGCCGAAGGAACCCGCACCGCTGTCCGGGACCGAGCCGGCTGCCAGCGCTACGAAATCGCCGGCCTTCAGCTGCAGTGCTTCGATAACCTGCTCTTTGATCGGCGCGATGAACTTCGCGATGCCGCCGACCGGCTCCGCGTTCTCATCCAGGCGGAACCAGTAGGGCTTGTCGCCCGCGACCACTTCTGCGTCGGCGAGCGTCTTGTCGATGAATTTGCGGGTCTCATGGAAATCCGGAACGACGACCGCCTTGACACACACACTGCGCTGCTCGCTGCCGGTCACCTTCTTCTCGCCGTTTTCGTCTGTCTCAGACAGCTCGCGGACAGTTCCGAACGGACCGAAGCCGCAGTCCTTCAGCACATCTGTCGCATCCTGCACGGTCAGGTCGATCCGCAGGTCCGGCTTATCCGTGCCGTACTTCTCCATCGCTTCCGTGTAGGGAATCCGCATAAACGGCGCGCCGCTCGCGCGGTCGAACTTTCCGTATTTTGCAAAAATCGGAGGCAGCACATCCTCGAGGACGGCAAAGACGTCCTCCTGTGTCGCAAACGCCATCTCCATATCCAGCTGGTAGAACTCGCCCGGGCTTCTGTCCCCGCGGGCATCCTCATCACGGAAGCACGGCGCAATCTGGAAGTAGCGGTCGATGCCGGAGACCATCAGCAGCTGCTTGAACTGCTGCGGCGCCTGCGGCAGGGCGTAGAACTTGCCGGGATGCTTTCTGGCCGGGACCAGATAGTCGCGTGCGCCTTCCGGTGAGCTCGCCGTCAGGATCGGCGTCGTGATTTCGAGGAAACCGTGCTCCGACATCGCGTCGCGAAGCGCTTTCACGACGTTGACGCGCAGAATGATGTTCTCCTTCACCTGCGGGTTGCGCAGATCCAGGTAGCGGTACTTCAGTCTCGCGGTCTCATCCGCCTCGCGGCTGCGGTTGATCTCGAACGGCAGCTCGTTATAAATGCACTTTCCGAGCACGCTGACCGAATCCGGGACGATCTCAATCTCGCCCGTGGCCTGTTTCGGATTTTTGCTCGAGCGCTCGCGGACGACACCGCTCACCTGGATCGTGGATTCCTTGGTGATGGCCTTGAAGGCGGCGAGCATCTCGGGCGTCTCGGCGACGATCTGGGTCGTCCCGTAGAAGTCGCGGATGACCGCAAAGCCGAGGTTCTGTCCGACTTCCCGCAGGTTCTCGAGCCAGCCTGCCAGCGTGACCTGCTTTCCTGCATCCGCAAGCCGCAGCTCGCCGCAGGTATGTGTGCGTGATTGTGTCATTTCGTCATCTCCTTATAAAACTCTTCAAACTGCTCGTAGCCCTGCTCCGCCAGCTGTTCCTTCTGGAACTTGCGGTTCTTGTTCATGCGGACCACCAGGACCTGTTTTCCGCTCTCCCGCTCCTGCTGTGCCTTGCGGATGATCTCCGAAAGCCTGTCGGAGGGCATGTTCTTCTCAATCAGATAGGCTGCCTTGACGGGCTTTCCCGGGATCTGATACCCCTGCTCGAGCAGAATCAGGATAATCCGCTCGAAGCCGATGGAAAAGCCGCAGGCCGGCACATCCTTGCCGGTGAAGCGCCCGACCATCCCGTCGTAGCGTCCGCCGCCTCCGCAGCTGATGCCCAGCTCCGGCATGGCAATTTCGAAAATCGTGCCGGTGTAGTACGACATGCCGCGCACGATCGTGGGGTCAAAAACAAGCGTGAAGTCCGCGGCTTTGGCCGCCTCGACGCTCCCGAAGATCTCCCGCAGTCCGGGCAGTACTTCTTCGCCGATGACGCCCGTAAGCTTCTCCTCCAGATAGGCAAGAGATGCTGCGGAGTGCTCCGCGGTGCCGGGGGTGAAGCTGCCTGCCGCCGCCTCGAGGCCGTCGAACAGCGCGATGTACTGCGCGGCGCTCTCCTCCGTAAAACCAGCCTCTGTCAGTTCCTTCAGGACGCCGTCCTTCCCGATCTTGTCCATCTTGTCCAGAATGATGAAGACCTCGTCAAAGCGATCCTGCGGGAAGCCGCAGGACGCCGCCATGGCCTTCAGGATCTGTCGGTCGTTGATCCGGATCTGGAAGCCTTTGAAGCCGAGCCTGCCGAGGGTCGTAGTCGTGGCCAGGATCAGCTCGATCTCCGCCAGGTTCGACGCCTCGCCGATGATGTCGATGTCGCACTGCATGAACTGGCGGTAGCGGCCCTTCTGCGGCCGGTCCGCGCGCCACACATTGCCCATCTGCAGTGCCTTGAATGGCATTGGCAGTTCATTCTCGTGCGCGGAGAAATACCGGACCAGCGGGACCGTGAGGTCGTAGCGCAGTCCGCCGTCCGTCAGGGGCGCGTCGGGAATCGCGGCTCCTTCCTGCTCCGCCGCGGTCCCGGCCAATCCGGCCAGGGCGGACTGAAGCTTCTCGCCGCGCTTTAAGATTTTAAAAATCAGCTTCTCGTTGTCACCGCCGCTCTTGCTCGTCAGGTTTTCCAGATTTTCCACGCAGGGCGTTTCGATCGACAGAAAGCCGAACTCCGCGTAGGTCTTCTTAATGACGGAGATGCAGTAATCCCGGATCTCCATCTCGGCCGGCAGGATGTCCTTCATCCCCGTGACCGGTTTCTTCGTCAGTGCCATAATCTCCTCCTCATATCGTTTCCAGCCGGATCTTCAGCAGATTCTCGGCAGGCCTTCTCCGTAAAGCGGTCCCAGTACCCTGAGACCTCCGACGCCCGTGCGGAGCATCAGTCCGGCTTCGCCGTCCTGTGCCGCACAGACTGATCCGATGACGCAGGCGCCCTCCCCGTAGCGGGAGCTGCGCATGATCCGCACCGCCTCATCGGCATCTTCAGCCCGGACCAGCAGGACCATTTTGCCCTCGTTGCCCATGTACAGCGGATCGAGGCCGAGGATCCCGCAGAAATCCCGCACCTGTGGCTGCACCGGCAGTTTCTGCTCCTCCAAGATGATCCGGTGCCCGGACGCGTGGGCAAATTCATGCAGCACTGTCGCGAGGCCGCCCCGCGTCACATCGCGCATCTCGTGCAGCGCGATGCCGCTTTTCTTCAGGTTCTGCACCATCTCTGTCAGCGGTGCGGTATCGCTGCGGATTGTGTGCTTAATGCCCATGCGTTCCCCGAGGATAGCCGCGTGATGTTCGCCCAGTGTGCCCGAGACGATCACTGCGTCCCCGTCCGCGATCCGGCTGATCTGCGGCAGGAGCACCGGGTTATCTGTCTCCCCGTCAAAAAGTCCTACGCCCGCCGTGTTGATCACGAGGCCGGGGCCGGTCTCCTTCTGTCCCGCTTCGACGACCTTCGTGTCACCCGCGGCGATCACGACGCCCGCTTCTTTCGCAGTCTCTGCCATGGAGCGGACAATCCTGCGCAGCGTCTCGACCGGCAGGCCCTCCTCCAGGATAAAGCCGCAGGTGAGATAAGCCGGCTTTGCGCCGCTCATCAGCAGGTCGTTGACCGTCCCGCATACGCACAGCCTCCCGATATCGCCGCCCGGGTACACCACAGGCAGGACGACAAAGCTGTCCGTCGTCAGCGCCAGCCGACCGGCTCCGGGAACCACGGTGGAATCCTCCATCTGCTCCAGATAAGGATTCCGGAACGCCTCTGCGAAAATCTCGTCGATGAGGCGTCCTGTGGACTCGCCGCCGCTGCCGTGCGCCATGGTGATAAATTCTTCAGTCTGCATAATTCCTCCAAAACCGCCCGGCGCCTCAGCGGACCGCGTGGTTGAAACAGCTTCCCTCCTGCGATACCATGCAGGCTCCGTGCGGATTTGCCGGTGTGCAGACCTTCATGAACAGCGGGCACTCCTCCGGCGCAATCCGGCCGGTCAGGATATCCGCACAGCGGCATCCGGCCGCCATGTGGTCCTCTGTCAGGCTCCTGCTTCCCGCGTCGTAAGCTGCATACGCTTCCCGCAGTGCAAGCCCCGAACCGGGAATGGTCCCCATGCCGCGCCAGGATGCGTCACAGGCTTCAAAATATCTGTCAACGGCCGCTTTCGCCGCCGTATTTCCCTCGAAACTCACGACGCGCGGGTAGAGATTGCGCGCCTCGCCCCGCCCCTGCAGCTTCATCAGCGCATAGATGCTGTACAGGAGCTCCTCCCCGGAAAAACCGGAGACGACAAACGGCAGACCGCATTCTTCCGCCAGTTCACAGTACTCCCGATAACCCGTGACCGCGCAGACATGGCCCGGCGCCAGAAAGCCGGTGATCCGCGCTTCGCTGCGGCTCTGCGCCGCGACCCACCGGATGACCTCCGGCATTGTCTTCAGCGAAGTCAGGAGCTTCAGATTCCTGATCTGCTTCTGTATAGCCTCCTCGAGCAGCGCCGCATAGACCGGCGCGGTTGTCTCAAAGCCGATGGCCGCCACGATGATCTGCATCTCCGGGTGCTCCTGCGCCAGCGCAAGCGCCTCAAAAGGCGAGTAAATCATGCGGACCTTCGCGCCCTCCGCTCTCGCGTCGGAGAGCGAGATCCGGCTCCCGCGCACCCGCAGCAGATCGCCGAAGCACAGCACCAGGTTCCCGGGCTCCATAGCCAGCGAGATCAGCCGGTCAATGTAGGCCGTCACCGTGACACACACGGGGCAGCCAGGTCCCGAGATGAGCCTGATTTTGCCTGAAAGAAGGGACGGAATGCCGTTCTTCACGATCGAGGCGGTATGGGTCCCGCAGACCTCCATCAGCCGCAGCTGAGGCCCGTCGTATTCTGCCAGTTCTTTTCTGATCGTATCCAGCGTAAGCGTATTCAGATCCGTTCCTCCGCGGCAGTGCCGTAAAAATCGTAAATCGGATCCGGGTCAGGCCCGGCCGCGCCCGCGGCTTCCTCATAGAGAGGATCCCTGCCCGTGATCTCGGAGAGCTCGTGAAACACCTTCTTCGTCGCGGCGGCTTCCGTATCGCGCAGCACCTCCAGCACAAAGCCCGCGTGGACCAGGACCTGATCGCCCGGCTCCACATCCATGAACATGGTCTGCGCCTCCACCGTCGTGCCGGAAAAATCCACCAGCGCCCGGTGTTCGTTCTTTCTCACTTCAATGACTGTGCCTGGATAAGCCACACACATCGCACTTTCCTCTCCGTTTTTCTTATTCCTCATTCTGCGCGCCGCGCAGCATTCTGTGCGCCATCAGGGCCTGTCCGAGACAGATGCCTCCGTCGTTGCCCGGTACGCACTCGTTCCAGTATACCGCAAAACCATGGATTCGTAAAAGCTTCTCTGTGTGCTCACACAGGATCCGGTTGGCAAACACGCCGCCGGAGAGACACACGCGCTTCTCCCCGGTCAGAGTGTGGATCATCCGCACGACGTCGTACAGTGCCCCCGCGAGCGCGAGGTGGAACGAAAGCGCCGCCGTCTCCTTCGATACGCCGTCCTCAAGCATGGCAAGCAAAGCGCGGATCATGCCGGTCTGCGAAATGATGAAGTGCCCGTCCCGGACTTCGACGATTCCGGCAAAATATGACCGGACCGCGTCTTCCGCTGCCCGGAAGGCCTCCGGGTCCCGCTGCGCGGCCGCCGCCGCGTTCTCCAGTGCGATCGCACACTCCGCTTCATAAGTATTGTAGGAACTGATTCCCAGCAGCGCGCTGACAGCGTCAAACAGCCTGCCCGCACTCGAACTCGGGATCGTGTTGACTCTGTTCTTCAGTGCCGCCTCGATGAGCGGATCTTCGACCGGAAGCCCCGCAGCCGCGCGGCAGCACTGATAAGTCAGCTGCGCGTTGCGGGCTGCTTCGTCCGCTCCCAGCAGAAGCACAGGCTCGAGAAATCCCATGCGCGCAAATTCTTTTCCGTCGTCAAAAAAGATCTCTCCACCCCAGAGCGTCCCGTCCGTGCCGTACCCGGTGCCATCCAGCGCGATGCCGATGCAGCCGTTCAGCCTGTGCTCCGCCATCACGGAGGCAACATGCGCAATGTGATGCTGTACCTTCACAAGCAGCAGCCCGTTCTGATCGGCATATTCCTGCGCGAGTTTACCGGAGAAGTAGCCGGGATGCAGATCGCACACCACCGCCTGCGGCACGGCGTGAAACACCTGCAGCAGGTCAGCAAGCGCTGCGCGGTAATTGCGCTGCACCTCATAGTGCTCCAGGTCTCCCAGATACTGGGACAGGATCACGCGGTCCCTCTTCTGAACACAGAAGCTGCTCTTTAAGTCCGCACCGGCCGCCAGAACACACAGGTCCGCCCCCGGGTGCTCCGTGAAGACGGGAAGCGGGACATAGCCGCGGCTCCGTCGGATCAGGGAAACTCTGCTGCCCTGCACCGCGGCGACCGAGTCATCAAGCGGGCGCAAAATCTGTCTTACATGGTAATAGACCGCGTCCGGGCGGTCCGTGCCGTCCGGAGACACAAACCGGAAGGCGTCCTCGTCCCGGATCGGAATCGGCTGATCGGAAATATTGGCACTGGTCGCAATCAGCGGACCGCACGCCTGCGTCAGCAGCGTGTGGATGCCTGCTGCCGGCAGAAACGCGCCGAGATACCGGCTGATTCCGCAGACATTGTCCGCGAATGCCCGGCCGTCATAAGACGCGGCAGCTCCATCTTTTTCCAGAAGAATGATGGGGCGCGCACTGCTCTTTAAAATCTCCTCTTCCTTAGCGGATACTCTGCAGCTGCGCCGGACTGCGTCCACATCCGGAAACAGGATCGCGAACGGCTTTTTGTCCCGGCCCTTCAGCCTGCGCAGGCGCGCGGCCGTCTCTTCCCGGAACGGGCTCGCCAGCAGCTGATAGCCGCCGACGCCCTTCAGCATCAGGATCCCGCCCTCGTCAAGGATCCGGACCGCCTGTGCAAAGCCTTCTTCACCCCGCAGTTCCTTCTCCGCACCGGGCAGCCGCAGGATCATCTGCGGTCCGCAGTCGTGGCACGAGATCGTCTGGGCGTGGCGCCGCCGGTCCAGCGGATCCAGCCGTCCGGTGTATTCGGTCCGGCAGTCCTCGCACATCTCAAAGCGGTCCATCGTCGTTGTGTCCCGGTCGTACGGAAGACGGCGCAGAATGCTCCACCTCGGTCCGCAGGAGGCACAGCTGATCAGAGGATAGCGAAAACGCCGGTCCTTCGGGTCAGCCATCTGCGCGCCGCAGACGCTGCAGACCCCGATATCCGGCGGAAAGACCGCAAGATCGCCGGGATCCGCTTCCGCGCTCTCCACGATGGTAAAGCGGTCAAAGGAGCGGTCCTGCGTCCAGGTAACATCCACCTTCAGAACCATCGCGCCTTCCGGCGCCTCCTCCTGCAGGCGCTGCGCGAAGGCAAGCGCCGGGCTTTCGTCCTCGTCCTGCGGGCCGTCGGAAACCAGGATCCGGACGAAGCCTCCTTCGTTCCGGACCTCTCCTGTCAGATTCATTTCCTCCGCAAGCCGCGCGACAAACGGCCGGTAGCCGACTCCCTGGACGGCCCCGGTGATCACAATTTCATAAGTCATGATATGTCATGATAGCACTGCCCGGATCTTTTGGAAACACCTGCTGCCGGTTCGGGCACACCGGCTCAACAGGCAGGAAACGGCGGCCTGATCTCCATGAATATGTCATCCGCCGTGCGGTCATATTCACGGAAGCCGCATTTCTCATAGACGTGAATTGCTCTAACATTAAAAGGATAGGCTTTCAGGAAAATCCTGTGCAGCCCGCATACATTTACGCCGTACTGAAGGATCGCGGGGATGGCTTCGGTCCCATAGCCGCGCTCCTGCTGATCCGCAGTGATGGCGATCCCGAGCTCTCCGCCCCCGTCGTGCACATCCATCAGTTCGATATTGCCGATGAACACCCCGCTCTCCTTATCGATCATGGAAAAGATCGACGCCTTCTCTTCAAGCTTTCCGCGCACCCATTCGCGTTCCGCTTCTTCCGTCACCGGCTCCGTCCTTCCGATCAGCCGTCCGACATTTTCAATGTCGTTGACCATCCGGAGATAGTCGCTTATCAGGAGCTCCGAAAGCTCAACGTACCTGATTCTCTTCGTCTCAAAGACGGTTTTCAAACCAGCGCCTCCCGGCAGGTGCCATCATCTTCCTGCACCTTAGAAGCGGAAATCCGCAGTTATCACAGATCCCGCCGTTCATCGGTTCTCCGCATCTCGGACATTTTGACATAACAAGCGTCTCCTGGTTCTGTATCAGTCGACAAATTCAAAGGAATCCTGGTTCCTTTCCTTGAACAGGGCATACACGGCATTCAGAATCTCCTCATCCTCTACGCCGATATAAGATTCCCCGTCTTCATCAGCTTCATCAACCTGAAGGATAACGACTTCCTCCGATTCTTCATCGACAGGTAGAAGGATCACATAGTCTTTCTCCTGATATGTGATTACATCCAGGATTTCAAGAGATTCTTCGTTTCCGTCCTCGTCCGTCAGAATCACGATATCGTCCTGCTCATCCTCGAAATTCTCATCAATGCCCATGGTATTTTTCCTCCTTGAAATACTGAGTAAATTGTCCTGCATCTATTACACAATATAACGTAAATCAGCGACAATCAATATTGAAGCGCCTGCTATATTGTCTTTCGTTCAGAGCGGGCGGTGTTACTTCAGATGCCATATCTCTCCGTCCGGCATCAGCATTACATCCCCGGGGATCGTCCCGATCACATCGCCGCTTAAGTCTCTGACAATGGTTTCCTCCCAATACTTATAGTCCTCTTCCTCTCCCTCTTCATGCCACCGGTTGAAAAACAGCTTTCCGCCGTCCCGCAGGAAGAAGGAATCATGATGGTCCATCGTGAAGCTGACCCGCTCCGGCCACACAATCTCAAATTCTCCGTTTCCCGCGCACTGCCTGGAAAGTGTGAGCGGAGTGATCTGCAGCTGCAGATTATAGCAGTCCTTTACGGAAGAAAGCGGCAGCCTGGCATGAATATCTGTCCGGTGATCCTCGCAGTCGAATCTTAAGATCCGTATGGTCCCCTCCGGAAAGTCCACATCAATCAGAAAGATACCGCCGTCAGAAAAGACCGGTCTTTCGCTGTAATGTCCTTCCGTCTTTGGTACGGGAAAGAATACCTGTCCGTCCGGATAGTGAACCAGGCAGAGCTTCCTTCCCTTTATGACGTGCCCGCCCCGGAAGCGTTCCTCCGCTTCGTAAAGATCTCCGTGCTCATAATCTATCCCGTAATACCATTCACCCGTAGTCCCGGGAACACGCTCGATATATGTAATTCCATCCGTATCTATCGTCTTCATACTCACAGTTTTTTGGATAAGAACAGGATCAGATCATCATCGACCGTGCAGACTGTTTCATATTGGACGCATTGCCTGCCCTGATACCAGACACCGGAGCCGTCCGGAATATACCCGCGCCTGACGTACATCCGCTGCGCAGCGCCATAGCTTTCACACAATCCGACGCCGAGGCAGACCGTATCCGCATTCTGACCCGCAATCTGCTCTGCCGCGTCCATCAGTCTGCTTCCGATCCCTCTTCTCTGATACTTCTTCAGCACGTTAAAATCAACGATGACCGGCCAGGCTTTTCCTGCGAACGGGCCATCTTTTGCACACTGATACACGTAAACATAACCTGCGGGACATCCCTCATATACAGCAGTCAGGGCTGTGCACTTCCCCTCGGACCGATCGCTCAGCCGTGCCATATAACCGGCAATTTCCGGATGCCATCCCTGGGCTGTAAACTCATCCGTAAAGATCCGGGCATCCGCACTTTCCATATCGCGGATAATCAGTTGTTCATCTTCGTAATAAACCATTGTCCTTACTCCCACTTGTCCGGGCTCGAAGCTTCCCCATGGTCTGTCCCTCCACAGGTCTTTTCTTCATCCTTATTATTCAACTCATCCACAACTGCTTCCGGTTTTGCTGTCATTTCCACCCATGCCGGTATGAATCCGCTTTTAATCCCGTTACGAACGGAGCGGATATTAGACCATGCAGAACAATAGAACGGAACTTTCCCTCTTCGTAAGATCTCTTTTGCAAGCCTGCTGGTCAGAGCGGATGCGATGCCGTGCCTCCTGTAATCAGGAAGTACATCAATGCCGATCTGCCACATATTTTCACAATCTGCGGAGCAGCCGGCAAGACCAACGAGCTTATCACCATCATATGCCCCAACTCCGAGTACATCCAATTCTTTGCGAGCCTCACACAAAGCATTGCTCCATTCCGGCAGGTATAATTCGCTGAAGTCCTTCTGCTCAAGTACGCGCATGTCAAAGCCGGGATCAATATCAGGAATTCTGTTCACATCAGGCAGGTAATACTCCGCCATAAAACAGATTTTGCATCCCTTCTGTATCAGGTGTTCATTCAGCCAATGCATGTTTGGTGTTTCAAAACAATGATAAAAATAATACCGTCCTATGTACTCGGAAACCAGTGCCTCAACCTCTTCAGACGACGCAGCCACGATATTATTGCCGTAAGACACCAGATTACAGGTAATCGGCTCCTTATGATACTTGCGTGCATTTGCCCCCAGCCGAAAAGGAACACTCACGTTTTCACTCTTCAGAAAATCTTCTGCTCTGCATCCTATATCTTCAGCAGACTGCTCCATTGCAATCCTGAGAATTTCCCTGTTTGTCATAGTTTTCATACTCTTTCAGCGCTGTATATTCGCGTCTGTACAATCCATAAACAGCAATGTCCTTATTACGATATGTTTCATATTGTCCGAATATATCTATAGCTTTCTGCAGTGGAAGCCAGACATTTGTATATCCTGCAAGTTTTTCTGCTTCTGTAAGATGCTGGCATTCGGTATCTTCAATCAGTTCACATATGAAGTAGTGGTTAATGTGCCTCCACACGTCAAAGAGTTCTTCTATATCAAGATATCCGTTTATTGCCCCTGTCCTGTATCCGGTTTCTTCCAGCACTTCACGTTCGCAGCATTCTGCATAGGTTTCAGTCCCCTCCACTCCGCCGCCGGGAATGATGTACAGTCCGCTTCCCGACTCATGGCACAAAAGAATTTTACCATCACATACAAGTATTCCTCTGCATGCATGCCGAAGCTTCTCCACATGGCCAAGATAGTCATCATTTATAAGCTGCATCTGCTTAGCCGGAGTCTTTTTTATCCTCATGAAGTAATGGTCTTCATCTTCTCCGGCTCTGTATGCTCCGTTATGGATCATTACCTTCTGTGATGCGATATTATCTTTGTTAACGCGAAGATAAATCTCTTCTTCCGGGACAATTTCCCTGGCAATCTCAACTGTCAGCCTTAACCCTTCTGTACCATAGCCTTTGCCGCGATGCTCTTTTGAAATACTGTATCCGATATGGCCTGCCCCTTCCCGAAGCGCATCTGTCAGATGATGCCGGATCCTGAATTCTCCGACCAGACAATCATCATCCCATAAATAGTAATACGTCTCAGGAACAAACCACTCCGGCATATTTACAGGATGTTCATATGAAATGAGTGTCGGGAGCACCTTACTTCTGTATTCTTCAAAAGATACACCATGATAAGGATTTGTCAGTCCATTTTCATCGGCGGGGAGCGAGGTGGTATAAACCCACTGCGCTTCTGCGTCCTTCACATTTATTTTTCTTAATTCCATCCGTTTTTCCGGTTCCTTCCCGTCATATCATCTTTTGCACTTTTTGCTGCCGTTTTCGTCCGGAAATTATGGATTGTTCCGGACTTTTTCCCACAAGACGCGAAGTTACAGATTTCTTTTTACCATCACAATTTCTTCGTTCTGATACTCGATTTCGAATCCATTCTCCAAAAATAATCTGTAAGATGGATTGTCGGCCGCAATATCATCATAAATCACGGCAATACCATTATTCTTTGCAGCTGTGCATAATTGCTGCAGTGCATCCGTTCCATATCCTCTATTACGATACTTTGCGAGAATAATAACATCACAGATGTAAATATCCCGGACTTTATCATAGTGATATGCAATTTCTCCGACATATTCATTCTCGGGATTCATCAGATATCGATAATACCGACCGGCTCCCGGATTTCTCACCCAGGATTCATACCAGGATTCCCACTCATCTTCAGGAAACGGAATTGTGCCGCCCCACCTGACGTTATAAGACATTGTATCTTCATCTGCCAACAGTTTTTGTCTGAACCATAAATCGTCAAAAGCCGGTCTGACCAAAGAAAGCATTATTTATTCACCTCTGCAGATTCCAATATTGATTACTATCACTCCATCACGGCAGATCCGTATTCAGCGCTCCATTTTAAGCCTGCTGATAAGCAATAACACAAACATAACACACCATATTAACCATGCAATCAGACATCCAATATCTTGAAAAAAACATCAATAACTGCCCCGGCTATAAATGGAAAAGCCATAAACATCATTCTTTTTCCATATGCCTCGCATAACATCTATCAAAGAAAAAATGGTCGATGATGAGATTACCAGTGCTCTACAATCAATCTGCCCTCGGAAGCAACTGCGATATCATAAAATGGGAAAAATACAATCTGTGAAATAAGCCGAGCAAAAAAGAATCCTCCAGCCCAAATCGAACTGAAGGATTGGACGTCACTTTGAAGGCAGGCATATTTGCAACAGATGAGGAACTCGTCTTTCCTTAATTATCGCTTCGCCCAATGAACTCTTCCGTCCTCTTCATAATCATCTGCAGCGATGCGACATCCGTCTGCGGATCCCCCGTCTCCAGGGAATGATTTGCAGACGGGATCACTGTACACGGGATGTCTTTCTCCCGGCACAGTTCACTAATTCTGCTTTTTTCTTTTCCTACCCACGGATCGTTTCCGCCCGTGAATACAATCGCGTCACCGATCAGAAATCCGAAGGTTTCTTCCACCGGCGTATACAACACAAACCGGACTGCTTTCCGGATCCGTGAAGCAATTTCTGTCGCCACAATTGTTCCGACGCTCTTCCCTACGAAAAGAAGCTCATCGTAATCATCAAGATCTATATCCGCAAGCATTTCTTCAGCCTGCTTCAGCGCGATTTGATAGCTCTCCCGCATCCGTTCCTTATCCCCCCGGACTTTGTCCGGAAACCCTGTATATGGAAGAAGCTTTATGTCATAGCCTGCCGATGCCGCGATCTTCCGGCTGTAGTACAGTAGCGGCTTGTCTGCCGTATAGCCGATTCCGGGAAAGAACACGGCCAGTTTTCTACTTTGTTTGTCCATGCATGAGTGCCCTTACTTTTTCTTTAATCGCCATTCTTTATGGTAAACAGATACTGTAATTGTATCCCAGTTTGGACTACCTAACAATAAATCTAACCGGCAAATTCCAATCCGTCTCTCACTTCCCTCTCCGGTACCAGCCGTTTCCCTCCTCAATGGCGTAGCCCTTCAGAACCAGTTTCATCAGCAGTGTCTTCATCTCTCCGGCTCCGACCGGCCGCCGCAGCTCACATGCGAGCGCAGGGAGCAAAATCTCGGAGTGCCGGGACTCGTTCGCATCCAGCAGTTCGTACAGGACACCCTCTTCCCGCGGCATACTTTTTCGGATCGAATCAGACCTGGCGCGCTCCAGTGCCGCTTCCTCCTCGGGCACCTCGCCGTGGATACCGTAGAAAAACTCGATGATCTGTCCCGGGTCTGCGGCGAGCTGCGCGCCCTGCCGGATCAGTTCATTGCAGCCCATGCTGAACGGATCGCTGATCCGTCCCGGGATTGCAAAGATCTCCCGTCCCTGCTCAAGGGCTGCATCCGTTGTGATCAGTGTGCCGGAGCGGAGTCTGGCTTCCGTCACAAGCAGTGCATCGCTCAGGCCGCTGATGATCCGGTTGCGGGCCGGGAACAGACCTGCTTTCGGAAGCGTCCCTGGGTGATACTCCGAGATCAGTCCGCCCCTCTCTTTCAGGGCGTCGTAAAGATCCCGGTTCTCCGGCGGATAGCAGATGTCCACACCGCATCCCAGCACCGCGAAGGATCCGCCGCTGCCGGGCAGTGCCGCGCGGCCGGCAATCCCGTCCACGCCTCTGGCCATTCCGGAGATAATCTGAATTCCCACCTCCGACAGTTCCTTCGCAAAACGCTTTGCCTGCTCCCGGCCGTAGGGACTCGCGTCCCGCGCACCGATGACTGCCAGGGCGGGCATCACCGGGGACGGAAGTTTTCCGGCCACATAGAGGACTTCCGGCGGGTCCGGAATGGTCCTTAGACGCGGCGGATATTCTTCATCCTCCTTTGTATAGAACTGTACTCCCTGCCTGATCAGCGCGGTATATTCCGCGGCAGGATCGAGCCGGCCCGCCTCCAGGACAGACCGGATCACTCTTTCATCTTTATTGTTTTCGCCAAAACATTCCGCGAAAAGTTCCCGGACCTGTGCCTCGTTCATTTCATAGAGCCGGGCTGCTGTATCCTCAGTATTCTCCCCCAGCACTTCCCGTAGTTTCTGCAGACGTTTTTTCCCCAGTCCGTCTATTCTGTCCAGCCAGTATGCCATTTCCTTCTCTATATACATTCACCTTGCCTTCCTTTCCTGAAACATGGAGCCCGTTCACAGAAAACGGTTTTATTCCTCCTGCCGCCTCGGATCCTGCAGAAATACGCGGTATCCGAACGCCTCCATCAGATGCTCTTCCCCGATCTCCTCTACTCCCTCCAGATCCGCGATGGTCCGGGCAACCCGGAGTCCGCGGTGATATGCTCTGGCTGACAGCTCCAGTTTCTGAATGATTTCCCTGGCCAGCGCCTCCTGTGCACTGCTGAGGCGGCAGAACTGCTCCAGATCACGCACGCTCATTTCAGCGTTCAGTGCGATCCCCGTTCCCCTGAAACGCCTCTTCTGGATTTCCTGCGCCGCCTGCACCCGCTCCCGGACGGCGCCTGACTTCTCTCCCTTTTCAGGTCTGGTCAGCTTCTCTGCGTCAATCCGCGGGACCTCCACACACAGGTCGATCCGGTCCAGGATCGGCCCGGAAATTTTGCTCTGTTATTTTTCAGTTGATCATGTCCATTCTGAGCCCGCAAATCCGCATTTTTAATAACCCATTTTTCAGTTGATTATGTCCTTTCTTTTGGAAGGTCTTATTTTTTGCCGTTTTTTCTTTTCACGAAACTACGAAAAATTTTTCATAAAAAGTATGTTTGGTTTTTCAAAAATGCGGAAAAAGTTTTTCAAAAACGAGAAAAATATTTTTCAAAAATGGGGAAAAGTTTTTTCAAAAATGAGGAAAATATTTTTCACAATAAAAGAAGCCACCTGAGGATTTGTTTCCTTAGATAGCTTCTTGCTTTATAGAGTCACGTAAGATTTTGTTACCTTATTTTGCCATCCACCTTTGAGGTCACAATTTGTGACTTCAAACAATCGAAATATAAATATTTTAAGTAGCTAACAGTTTGTTCAAATAATTCTGCATAATAGACAATTCACTATGTGCTTTTGTGATATTGTCAAATTTTGGCAGGACTCGTTTGTACAAAACGACAAACAGCTTCACGTTAACTGCATACAAAAAAGGATGCGAAAAACGATTTCTCATTTTTCACACCCTTCTATCTCGAAGCGACGTGATTCGAATTTTAAGCAAAATGTGAAAAACACTGTAAAATAAGGAGGTTGCGCCTCATCCGTTTTTCCATTGTACTCACTTCTGTACTCACTTGGCAAAAAAACAGGGCAAACTGCCCATGATTTGCCCTGAGAGAGTTCACGGGCAACGATTGAATCTACAAACAGAGTAAAATCCTATATGAAGCATCAAAGTCGGATCGTTTTTGTTCCATAGTTAAATGAAGAATCATTTGACTTTTTCTGTTCTGAAACTGTAAAAAAAATTTCAGCGCCCCTGTGCCTTCCACACTAATTTTGGATTCCCGGGATCACCACACAAGGATCCTCTCCTCCGGCGCCAGGTACATGGCGTCGCCCTCTTGCACGCCGTAGGTCTCGTTGAATTCGTCGAACTGCTGCAGGACGACGTTGGTTCTCAGATACGCCAGCGGATGCGGGTCGTCGCCCAGAATGTGCAGCTCCCACTTATAGTCGGAGGAGTAGGCGTGCTGCCTCGCGTAAGCGCGGAAGAACGCGTCGTAATCAAAGTTCTCTTGCTTCTCGGCGAGCCTCAGGATCGCCTCGATGGCGGTGATGTCCGCCGTTGCCTCCGCGGAGAGGATCTCGCCGTCGCAATTGACTCCTTCAAAGACGGTGATCCCGTTGAAGTAGTCGACCACCTTCTGGACTCTGGCCTCGAAGGCGGCTCTTTCCTCCTCCGTCCACCAGTCGGTCTGGCGGCCGTTGATGTCCATTTTAGAACCGTTTTCGTCGAAATCGTGGCTCATCTCGTGGGCCAAGGCGTAGCCGATGGTGCCGTACAGTTCTTCTTTGCTCATTTTGGAGACGTCTCCGTACCCATCCACGATTCCTACGGTGAACATGAGCGCGTTCATCTCAGGGAAAGCTCTCGCGTTATTCTCCAAAGTCGGCATCCAGGTAAAAGCTCGTTGGTCGGGAATCACCTTTTCTCCTACCAGAGAGGCCTCCCGTTTCTCCCTGAACGCATCCAGCGCCATGAGCATCTCCGGAAGGCTCTTGTCTGTGAAATCAACAGAGCTGTAGTCTACCGGATGGTCACCGTAAAGCAGAAGGAGCTTCAGATCCATGAGCTTGGCAACGGCCTTTTCCTTCGTCTCCTCGCTCATCCAGTCGGCCTCTCTGATGATCGAGGCGTAGACGTCCTTGATCTCCGCGCCAAAGTCGAGCAGGATCTGGCGGTCCTTCGATCTGTCGTATCTGGCCAGATAGGCATTGTCCAGAATGTCATACAGATAATACTTGACCAGGTCAAATATGGTTTCAAAATCCTCCAGTGACTCCGGATCCGGTACTCTGCACACTCCGCCATATTTCAGAAGAAATGACACCAGATGGTAGTTTTTGAGCAGGTCCAGGTTCTCTTCCTTATAATAGTCCCCGACAAGCTTCAGATAGCCCCTGTTTTCAATTATATACTCGGCGTCCGGGCTGTAGCCTCTGCTCTCCATAATGCCTGCCATGGGATAATCTCCCATGATCTCGCAGATCTCGGCGGCGGTCGTCTTCTCGATTACGTTTTTGCCCCTTTCCTTCATGATGTCCATCATGGAATCCAGTTTGGAGGCGAGAACCGTCTCTACAGCGATGAAATCATCATAAGCCTGCGCGGCGTCCTCCTCACTGTAGCCGAGCTGCACGAGGTCCCCGGTGATTCTCTCTTTGTTCTCCTTGTAAGTTTTCTCCCCTTCCTCACTGCGCTCCGTATACTCGGTGCCGTCTCCCAGAGACAGCTCGATGAAGCTTCTGAAATACACGCTGCCCACATATTTGTCCGGTTTTTCGTCATCGTTCGTTTTCATCAGCCTGATCATCAGCGGAACATTGATGCTGCGATCCGCGTCCGTCAGGAATTCCGTCATCTCGTCCAGGGAAGAGATGCTCCGGATGTCCTCTATGACAGGGCGGAGCGGCTCTACGCCCTCCTTATTTCTTGTATCGGCATCCATAAAGGCTTTGTAAAACTGCTGGGAGAGCTCCACATAGTGGTCTTCTGCCTTGTCGTCCTCCAGAAGGCTCTTTACCTCCCTGAGCATCTTTTCATACGACTCGTTCGGGTCCTTTTCGCCATTCTTGCGGCGCATCAGATAGTCGTAGTTCACATATAAATAGAAGTTGTCCCGCGGGGAGAGCTCCATGTCCTCTGAGAGCGCTTCCTTGGCGGATGCGTCAATCCAGGGCTTGCCGCTGCGGGCGAGGGCGGGGTCGATGGGGGTTGAATCTTCTTCATCGGCTTTCGGGGCGGCTTCGACGGCCGGGGCGTCTTTGGTTGTCTGGTCATCTTCTGTCTCTGCGGGCTCTGCCTCCTCTTCCTGTTTTTCCTCGGTTGCTGCTGGCTCCACTTGTTCTTTATCAGTCGCCGCAGGGGGCTGCGCCGGTGGTTGCTGCACCGGGACGTAAGCACATCCGATTACCATAGCGGCTGTAAGCACTAAAACACAGACTGTTGTCAACCATGATCTTTTCATTGATTCCTCCTTTTCCCTTCTGTTGACAGTTTTCCCTGTGCGATACTGCCTTTCAGATCTGTTGCTGTATTTATATTATAGCACTATACAGTGCTGATGAAGCGCGAAATGGACAGCCGTTCCAAAGATCCGGAATACGGTAAAAGGCTACGTTGTTCCTTAGGATCAGAACATGTTGAACCAGAAGAGGAATGATCAGGTAGTCCCTCTAGAAACCAGTTGCTAAAGCAACTGAGTTTTTCGACCGCAATATTTATAAAAGGAACCCCATCGGATCAAAAACGCCGATGGAGTCCCTTTTTACATTCTGGCATTCCGCCAGGGCAATCTCCTTATTCTTTGCATTTACCATGCCGGCACGGTGCATCCGTGTTTTTTCGAGTCTCTTTACTTCTACCGTTATACCATTTATCATTTATCTGTTTTAAATTACAATGAGTGTAAAATAGGAGTGTGACTTTGCACAATTACTGAGAATACATGTATCTTGGAAATCACTCAAGCTATGATATAAGCCGAGCAAAAAAGAATCCTCCGGCCCGAATCGAACCGGAGGAATGGATGCGTCTTTGTCTCTCAGATATTAGAAATCGATACGCCCTAATTCAAAAGGCATAAAGACCTGATATGCCAAACGTCTTTCGATAGGTGGTCATATATGAGTACTAAGATAATTCATAATATCTTTCACGGTGAGCATATTTCTGACTTCTTCATCAGGAATGCTGATATTATAAGCGTCTTCGAAATCTACTATAATATTTATAACATCCAACGAATTCAGTCCAAGATCATTCTGTAAATTGGCTTCTTCAGTAATACAGTCCTTATCGACTTCTGTATACTGTTTTAGGATCTCTCTTACCTTTTCTATCATATTTTTCACCTATGTTTGGAAATAATTGTTTTCCCCTTATTGTCGTTGTTCAATAGTAATACAACTTTTACACTATCTGAATCAATTAGTATCTTTATAAACTCAATTCATATTTAGAAGAAATTTCATCAAGTCTACTAATGGACTTTGTTTAATAGTACATCATACTAAATTAAAGTATCCTATTGCTTCAAAGTATTTGACATATCGTGAGATATATGATGAATCTATCTTATGCCATTCAAAGCCCAAATTTCTAAGATACTTTTCAGTACAATTGGCATCTATTTTAGAATTATCAAAAGTTAGTTGTAAGTGCTGGTCCATCTCACTAATAAATGCATTCAGGTAACTATTCCTACTATTTCCTTTAGCTGTTTCCATTAATAAGCTATAAAAATCATCATCTGAAATCACCCTCATCTCATAGCCCAAATCATTAAAGTACGCCACCAGATGGTCTAAGGCGATTAAACGAGTATTTTTAACATGAAATACAGTCTGATTTTCACTTGCATGCCTAGAAATAGTCATGACAGCTTTAGCAGCATCATCAATTGGTGTAAACTCTACTGATTCACTCAACATACTTTCCGGTAAGGCTTTGAGGATAAGAAAAGCCTTGATTCGATTTAAGAATGCATTTGTATCATAATTTGCTTGAAATGCACCATCAGAGTACCTGTTAGTCAGATTACCCATTCGCATAATCTTGGCGCTAAGACCATTTGATACTGCTTCTAACACAACCGCTTCAGCTTCAAATTTACTCCGTGAATATACATTATCCAAAGACTGACCAACATAGAAATCTGTTTCATTATATTCTTTATCTACTGTTTTTTGTAATTGATCAGTTTCTTCATTCAAAACGTTATTAAATATCCCTGTAGTAGATATATGGATCAATCTGCTCCCAGAGGCGTCACAAAAATCCACAAGACGTTTTACTGAAGAAACATTAATATCATAAAAGAACTCATAAGATCCATAATGCTTAACTACAGCAGCCGCATTAATCACCGTATTAACATTTGAGATGATATGATCATATTCTTGTTTACTTAATCCAAGGTGCTCTTTTTGAATATCGGCGCAAAGAACATGAATACGGTCATTGTATATGAACTTGTCTCCAAAATAAAACTCAAGTTTCTCAACTAACCGATTCTTGCTGTCTTCTATAGTGTTCCCACGTACAAGACAATATACATTGCCCGTGTCGTACTCAAGATAATCAGCAAGAAGATGAGCTCCCAGGAATCCGGTCGCTCCAGTCAACAAGAGATTTCCTATGGGGGTATCACCTATTTTTTCATTCCCTATTGCTTTACAGTTATACCTCAACAGTTGGTTATAATAATCGTACTGCTTATCATCAAAGCTGAAATATGATGATTCATTGGTTTTATTGATATGAGCTGATAACTTCCTAATGGTCGAGTTCTCAAAAAACTTCTGTAATTCAATAGCGAATTCATTTTGATGAGCCAGTGATACAAACTCAATAGCTTTCAAGCTGTCTCCGCCCAATTCAAAGAAATCATCATCTCGCCCTATGGGTGAGTAATTCAGCACCTGCTCCATTAAACTAGCTAGTAATTTCTCAATTTCTCCTTCTGGCTGTATGTAGTCTGTTTCATTTTCTATTTCTTCTACTTTTACTTCCGGCAATCGTTTTCGGTCAATTTTACCACTAGAAGTAAGCGGCATCTCATTCAAATATGTAAATATGTGCGGCAACATATATTTCGGTAGCTTATTCTTAACTATGCCCCGAATCTCCTTTGCACTCCTTTCTTCACCAGAATAAAATGCACATATCAGTTGACGGTTGTTTTCATCTTTTTGGACTACGACCACAGCCTGCGTTATTCCTTCTATAGCAGAGATTGCATTTTCTATCTCTCCCAATTCTATCCTTAAGCCACGAATCTTAACCTGAAAATCATTTCTGCCTACATAAACAAGCTTCCCGTCATATCGCCAATACGCAAGATCACCAGTTTTATACAGCTTTCCTTCACCAAATGGATTATCAACAAATTTTTCATCTGTCATGTCTGGCCGATTCAGATAGCCTGAACCAACCCCATCCCCAGCTATACATAACTCACCAATAACATTTGTTGGTACAAGTTGCATATATTTGTCCACTATATATATCTGTGTGTTCGCTATTGGCTTTCCGATAGTGACATTATTGAGATCACCAGTAAAGGTATCCATAGTCACTACATGTGTCTCTGCCGGGCCATATTGATTTTCAAAAACCACATTTTTTTTATGCTTGCTATTTAATACGCTTTCACTTAAGTCAAACACCTCTCCAGCTAATACAACTTTTTTGACAGTATTCAAAAGCATATCTGTTCTTTCAGGTGTATCTGTTAATGCCTTGAAATAAGTCGGTGTTGCATAGATAACATCAACTTGATTATCAACAATATTCCTAATCATCTTATCTATTGTCGTTTCCGAACGGCTAGGTAAAATAACCCCTGTATTTCCTTGTAGAAGTGTTGAAAATATCTCTTGAGAAGCTACATCAAAAGTAATTGTTGTCATTAGCCCAATGCGATCATACCGCTTTGAATTATTTGCAACAAATAAATTTGATACTAGATTGACTATGCCCTGATGTTTGATTAGTACACCTTTGGGCTGTCCAGTTGATCCTGATGTATAAATACAATAACAGTTGTTTTTACTTGATACCTCTATACATGGATTTTCTACACAAGTATTACAAATCAATGAATCCAATGTTTTTTCTGTAATATTGAATTTAGCGTGACTGTCTGACAGCATAAATTCGATACGTTTTTCTGGATAATTTAAATCAATAGGTAAATATGCGGCACCAGACTTTATAATTCCAAGTATAACAGCTACTAAGTCTATCGAACGAGGTAGCATAAAAGCTACAATATCTCCAGTTCCTATGCCTATTGCAATTAGTCCATGTGCAATCCTATTCGCTTTTTCATTTAGCTGTTTATATGTCACAGCCTGATTATCCATTATGAGCGCAATTTTACTTGGTGATTTAATCACCTCTTGTTCAAACAATTCGTGTATGCATTTCTCATTAGGATATGGCTTCAATGTATTATTGAAGCCAATAAGTCTTTGATATTCTCTGTCATCTAATCCAGAAACTTTTTGTATTTTTTTCTGAGTATTAAGCATCTGCGACAATATCGCTTTATATGCAACTATAAATCTTTCTATTGTTGTCTCTTTATATAAAGCGGAATTATAATCCATCATAATAACGAGATCATCGTTATTTCTTGGCATTATACTAAAGACGAAATCGTATTTTGCAGTCGTTATTGGAACAGGGATTAGTGAAACAGGTTTATCAGCAAATCTAATTTCTAATACCGCCTCGTCCTGATAAGCAAACATGTTATTAAACAAAGGCGTACTCTCAATAGTATTCAAGCCTAGTTTCTTAACCAATTCATTAAATGGAAACCTTTGATGCTCCATAGCATTCACTACTACTTCACGAAGCTCTAATAAAAACTGTTCAATTGTTTTCAAACCTTCCGGCTTTGCGCGTAACACTACTGTATTGACAAACATACCAATTGTCTGTAGGAAAGATCCTTCCCTTCCGCTCATCGGTATGCCTACTGTAATATCTTCATTTCCCGAAAACTTTGAGAGTAAAATATAGAATGCACCTAAATAAAAGACATATGGTGTTATGCCCATCTTTCGGCTTATCGTTTGCACATCTCGGTGGAAATCAAGTGGAATATTCCCGTAAAGAACACTACCACGATTATCACCTTCCTGCTTTCTTTTAAAATCAGTGTTAAGTTCCACCGCTGGAGGTAAATCCGCAAATTCAGACAACCAGTACTTCTCGTCTTCTGTATAGTCTTGAGGCTGTAACGCAAATTGCCTGTATTGCACTGGTTCATTTTTTAATTCACGCCCCATATACAGTTCATTCAATTCTTTAAAGAATATGGGCATAGAATTACCATCTGTAATGATATGATGCATATCAATCATTACCGTATTCTTGAAATATCCCACCCTTATCAGTGGTGCCTTATTCAAATCAAATGGACGAATAAACGAAGTTATATCGTCACTGCATAATTTCTCGATATTGATCGAAGTATTCGGTTCAACAACCTGCATAAGGATGCCATCCCGTTCTTCAAAATAAGTTCGGAGTGATTCATGACGATTGATAAGTCCTTGTACTGCTTTCTGTAATCGCTCTGGATCTACTGACTCCGTCCGAAATACATAAGGGGCATTATATGCAGTACCTCCTAACAAAGCTTGTGCTGTATATACACGTAATTGCGCTGCAGTTGCTGGAATATCCTCTGAAGCCTCATTATTGTTGAGTCTCGGTTTGATTGAATTGAGTTTTTGAGCCAGCGACCGTACTGTAGGGTTAGTGAATAAAGTCTTTATATCTGTGCTATATCCTTTATTTTCCAACACAGCTATCAATTCAATAGCTTTCAGACTGTCTCCACCCAATTCAAAGAAATCATCATCTCGCCCTATGGGTGAGTAATTCAGCACCTGCTCCATTAAGCCAGCTAGTAATTTCTCAATTTCTCCTTCGGGTTCTACATAATCCGCTTCACTTTCCACCTCTTCTACGTCTATTTCCGGTAATCTTTTTCGATCTATCTTACCGCTTAGTGTCATTGGCATCTCTTTTAGGCGCATGAAATAATTCGGCACCATATATTTCGGCAGTTTCTCACTCAGTCTCTCCCTCAATGCCTTCTCGTCAATCTCTTTCTCAGATTTGTAGTAACCCACAAGGTACTGCCTTCCGCTTTCGTCCGTCTTCGCTGCAGCAGCCACCAGGTCGATTCCTTCCACCTGTCCCATCACGCCTTCGATCTCGCCAAGCTCGATCCGTAATCCTCTGATCTTCACTTGAGTATCTATACGTCCAAGGTATTCAATCTCTCCGTCCGATTTCCACCTTGCAAGATCTCCCGTACGATATAGAACTTTCCCATGTCCGTTCTCTTCTGTTGCATACGGGTTCCTTATAAACCGCTCTGCTGTCAACTCCGGGCGGTTTAGGTAGCCCTTTCCTACTCCCGCTCCTGCTATACACAGTTCACCTGCTACTCCGATTGGTAACAGCTCTTGCTCTTCCCCAAGGATATAAATCTGAACATTTGAGATTGGTTTCCCAATGGTTACATCCGTTTGTTGACTTGAGACATTTTTATATGTTGCGCATACTGCACATTCGCTGGGGCCATACTCATTATGTATAAATCTGACGTATGCTAATAGCCTGTTTCTTGTAGCCGCATCAAATTGTTCACCTACCAGTATCACTTCATTGCATAAGTAAGAACCTTTATATAACGACACTAACGTAGAAAAGAAAGTAGGTGTAGTCATCACAGAAGAATTAGCAGTAGAAGCCAAGTATGACAGTATAGTATTTCCGTCTTGACTATCTTTAATTAAATAAATGACAGTACCAGATAATAAGCTATATAAGATATCCTCCGTAAAAGTGTCGGTTGTAAACGATACAATTGACACTATCTGTCTATCATTGATATGATAATTCTCCATTCTCCACTTAATAGTGTTAACTATATTTTCATGTTTTATACAGACTCCTTTCGGTTCTCCTGTCGATCCTGATGTGAATACGATATAGCACAGATCCTCCGAATCGTTGACATTACCTATTTCTCCTGTCTCGGTGCTGAAATCAAACTTTCCTATATCTATGCCTTCTGCACTATGGTCCCCTTCATATTCGTACGTCAGTGATATCCGGCTCTGCGCGATTCCTTCCATCGTCCGGATTCGTTCTTCCGGGTATTCCGGCGATACCGGCATATATGCTCCGCCTGCCTTCAGCACACCCAGCATCGCTACGATTATCCGCCAATCTCTCTGCGCGATCACCGGTACTACTTCGTTCCTTCTTATGCCTTTCTCCCTCAGGTAATTCGCCAGTGCGTTTGACTTCTCGTCCAGTTCTTTATAGCTGAATTTCCTCCCTTCAAAGACTAACGCTGTCTTTTCGGGTTCTCTCCTTGCCTGTTCTCTGAACAATTCGTGTATACACCTATCGTTCGGATAGTTTGCCTTTGTGTCGTTGAATTCCTCAAGCAGTTTCTCCCTTTCTTTCTCCGGTATGATCGAAATCTCTCTTATCTGTTTTCTTTCATTCTCCACTTCTGTGAGTTGCCTAAGGATATACTCTATCCGATTGTATAAAATATCTACTTCCTCTTCTTGAGTAAATACTCTGGTCTGATAGTCTATCGTAACAATATATCCATCTTCCCTATCTCTATGATCAATGCTGATCGTTATAGGTACTTCACTGTATCCATTTGTATACCACTTCGTTCGGAATCCTTCTTCACTATGAATTCGGCTGTTTTGTATACTTACCATCACTTCATAAAGGCTTCCGCTATATTCATGTTTTCTACGTATATCCTGCAGGATCTCTTCATACGGATACCTTTGATGTCTCAGCATCTCACGATTTGTAGTATCTGTTTTTTCTATCAGTTCTCTGACAGTCGCTCCTCTTCCTATACTTACTGTCAGCGGCATCGTAGATATAAACATTCCCGCTGTTCTCTTCTCTGCCGCCTTATTCCTGTTCAGGATAGGAACACCAATCGTACAATTGCTATTCTCTTGATTAATCCGTATCAGGTACAGCAATACCGCACTTTCTAACAGTACTGCCTCTGTCTCATTCCTTTCCTCACAGTATAAAGCGATCTTTTCTGCTAATTCTCCAGACATCTCCTTTGTTATACGCTTTGCTTCTATCCCTGTATCAGCCTGGTTCATTAGCTTTATATGTGTCTCATCAGGCTTTGCCCTGTATTTCTCTTCCCAGTATGCTTTATCTTTTTCATATCTAGCAGACCGCAGATACTCTTCTCCGCTCTCTAAATGGGCTAAATAGCCATCAGTAGTTGTTTCTTTCTCTTCTGCATTGGCAGCAAGCCGTTCATATGTTTCATTGACCTCGTCTGCTATCAGACTCAAAGTCCATGCATCCGCTATCAGATGATTCAGCTTTGCTATGATTCCTGCCTTATTCCCGATGTTAAACACAGTAAAAAAGCACATGCAGCTGTCAGTCAGCTCCATTGGTTCTCGAGCTATCCTCTCTGCATATGCATCCTGTTCTTCTTCAGTTGCAAACGACCTTGTTTCTATACTAACTGGTTCTTCCGATATATACTGCTGGGGCTCTTCCTCTAATGTGAACCGTACCCTTAAGGCAGGGTGGGATATCGCTGCAATTTCCACCGCTTTTTTAAGCAGCCACTTATCTCTTTCTTTTTCATATAAGATAGTGCCACAGATGTTTGATACAGATGAATCTGAATAGTATTTTTGTAAGTTCCAGATGTTCTTTTGCTGCGTTGTCAGTTTGTACTTTGTCATTTTGATATCTCTTTTCTGTCAATACTCCAAAAATGAAACACCTTGAATCCATCAATCATTTCTAACTATTTTTTTAGTAGTTGTCTTTTTAAACTCCTCATCCCGAAATACAATTTGGGAAACTCTTTTATACATGGGCATAGTACGATTCAATTCGTCAATTTGCTCTTTAATCTCTCTCTTCTTTATGGCATCAAGATCCTTTGAATATATCGAAGCGTTAATCCTCCCATTATCTGAAGACACTACTACTTCATCAACATTCTCGATTCTCAGAATCATTTGCTCTATTTCTTCAGGTGAGATGTTTTCTCCATTGGATAACACTATCAGATTTGTTTTTCTTCCTGATAAAAAAACGAAACCTTCTTTGTCAATTCTGCCCAAATCACCCGTATGATACCACCCATTAATAATAGATTGTGAAGTGCTGTCAGGATCTTTATAGTATCCTTGCATTACGAATTCACCTGAAACCAACACTTCACCATCAGATGAGACACTTACTTTTGAATTTGGCAAAGATAATCCGACGGATCCATCTTTATGGTGCTTATTTCTGTTAACTGCTGCAACTGGTGAACACTCAGTGGTACCATAACCATTTAGAATTTCGATCCCGTAACTTCTAAACTCCTTAACATATTCTTTATCAAGAAATGCTCCTCCACAAATGATATACTCTATTTTTCCGCCAAATTGGCTAAGTATATCTTTAAATATCATTCTTCTTATATCGATGCCGCATCTAAGTAATGCATTAGAAATTTTAACTGTTCTTCTAAATCTTATTTCCTGTCTATTCTTTTTTATTGTCATGCGTATCTGCTTGCTGAAATTCTCCACAAACAACGGAACAAGCATCAATGTCTGTGGCTTTACCAACATTAATTCCTTATTAATTCTACGAAGCCCTTGACTAATGTACACTGTATGACCATAGTTAAATACCATCCAAACGGCTACGATCAATCCAAACGCATGATGAAAAGGTAACACAGCCAGCGTATCTCCATCTAGTTTAAAGAGCTTACAGCTTTCGTTTATATTGGAGGCAATATTCCTATGTGAAAGCATTACTCCTTTGCGAGCTCCAGTTGTGCCAGATGTGAGGAAAATGCATGCAAGTTTATCTGGATCGATTTCTGTATTGACACTAAACAAATCTATATCTATTTGTTCTATATCTCTATGCTCTGTAATTTCAGAAAAAAGAAAAATATCAACAGGACTATCAAAAGACATCTTTGCTTTTATCGATTCATCAGCAATTATTGCAACGATATCCATCCGCTGAACGATATTTTCCAATTCTCCACTTTCCATATCCTTATCTAAGACAACAGCAACGTTGCCACTCAAAAGAATGGCCATATATATTAACAGCCATTCATATGAATTATTACCAATTAATCCAATATGGCAATTAACTTGTTTTTTATGCTCTATTTGCTTAGCTGCATAGATAATATCCTCATAAAAATGCAAATATGATATAGATACCTGAGTATCTTTTAAGTACCAAGAAAATGCAATTCCATCAGGATCGTTAAGAGCCTTATTGACTACCATATTGATCAGATTAGAAATTTGATCAATATGGTAGTATGGATAGGGATGATTAATTAACATCTTTGATAACACCTGCCACTTCTTCACATGCAGATCATGCTGAAGTATATTATGTAGGGTAAGAGGATCATCTGTCAGATAATACTCTTCTACTTTGTTTTCTGCCATTCTGCCCCGAGGCTGCTACTCTGCTTCGTCTTTAGATTCCTTTTCTTTTTCGGAAGGTGTATCTTCTGGGGGAACTATAGTAATAGTGCCATCCGGATTCTTTCTGACTGTGGACCCTTTCGGATGAATTACTCCAATTGTTGGTGCGGCAAACCCGGTTCCCACTGGCTTATTCTTGTAACCAAACTCGTAGTGAAGCACATCGGCAGGCTCCTGGTTATTCAGCTTAAGGAGCTCTGGTACAGCAGCTTCTACCCTGGCTTTTAAAGACTTAAGAAGCTCATCCTCCAGCACCAGGCCTTTTATATCCGGACTTGTTGCAACAAATACACCAGCCTCCGAGTCTACTGTAATCATTATGGTATATTCCATTTTATTCCTCTTCTGCCCTGATTATTCCGGAGGGTTCGATTTCTTTGCCGCCTCCATGATTGCTCTGTTTGCCTCAGAATTTGCCTCGACGAGAGCCTTACTTATCGCAAGACGCTGTTCCGGTGTCATGTTTGCGTCTTCGGTTTTATACTTTGCAAACCTGCTTTCTTATGGCTTATAGTTATTACAATTTTAGCCCAGTTTGGTCCCTTCAACAATAATCCAAGTCATCCTAACCTCTTTCTTTTGCCGCTTTTTGCCCTGTCATTTGGTTTTCCGATTCTCCCCTCCAGGAAATGATGATACTGTTTGTGCTCCACTATCGTTCCGTCCTCGAACATAACCGTGATATCCATGGCTCCGTTTGACTTTATAATGACCATCTTCTGCCCATTTACGGCTGTTGCACTTTCCCCGAAATGGTCCTTCTTCTGATACGGTCCCCGTGTATGACTCCTGCGCTTTGTTATGCACTTCGGATTCTTTATCTTCCCGGCCAGGAAGGCTGCATAGCGTCTGTTCGTTACAACGTTCCCGTCCTCAAACCGGACGTCGATGTCCTGTACGCTTCTGTACTCAATGATCTCTGCCATCTGTCCGTTGTTCATCTTACGGACTTCACCGACTCTGTCTGCCTTTGTATATGAATATCTGCCGTTCCGGTTATAGATGGAGCCTTCCTTAAAATCCCTGTAGCTTCTCCCCGTAACAACAGTGCCGTCTTCAAATACAACATCCAGATCCTTTGCGTCACGGTATCCGGTGATGATAATCTCCTGCCCATTTGTAGCTGTGTTCTTTTCGCCGGTACGGTCATTCAGTCTTGTGCAGGGATTGTTCGGATTCGAGACATTGCCTTCTGTAAAATGGTCATATCTCACGCCGGAAACCACCGTGCCGTCCTCGAATTCGACATCCACATCAGACCTTGATCTGTATGATTTCACCCGCATCTTCTGTCCGTTGGCAGCTATGGTCTCTTCACCTGCCCTGTCCTTTCTGACATGCCTGTCATAACACCTTGGACATAATGATTTGTCCCATATGAACATGCTGATATAAGGGTGGGATCTGTACCCGCAGGCCTCATGTATGATATCTGCCCGCCCTCCCGGCAGCATATTTACAATCCTGTAATTTCCATCCGTATGTCTGTTCAGATAGCGCTGCAGCAAAGCCTTTTCAGGTATATGCTTCGCACATTCCGGACACATGACTCCTGAAGTAACAGCGGACGGATCCGCATAGAATGTATAATTACAAAACCCGCACTGAAGACGGACAACCGGTCCGAACTCCGTAAGCAGGCGATATAAATTCTTTATCTCGGAATAAAAAGACTCCGGTACGATGGTTTCCACTTCTTTTGCGAATTCATCGAATGTGAAGTTTTGACTTATAAGGCGGATGCGTTCTTTGATATTTATGTTTTTAATGTTTTTTATATTATTTTTCCAAAGAAGCTCCTGAGTCATTTCAAGAGATGTATAGACAGGATGAAGATACAGCGACCGCATGAACTGTGCAGTCCGGTTTTCTTCTTCGGATACTGGTTCAGGCTTTGATGCGGATGAATACTCATCCTTTTTCACCAGCCTGACCCCGTGTTTCCAGCAGCTCTTTACAAACGGCTGATGACAGGTATGAATGATGACTCTCCCGTACTTTTCAATGTCTTCCCTGACACAGCACGGACAGATCATGATATCTTCTATCAAAGCCGTATTCGGCCGCTTCGGCATGAAATGCATCTGCTCCTTATTCCTTAATAGCTGTTCAGCTCGAAGGGCATTCCTCTTCTTCGGGATAAAGGGTAAAAGCATGTAGTGGACGGAATGGTCTCTCAGGATACAGACAGGATCCGGAAATCCCGCGGATCTGCTGTTTGATTTGCAGAGATCTTCCAGCCTCGGCTGGGTTATGCAGACGTTTTTCCTGCGGCGGTTTCCGAGATAGATTCTTTTGAACTTGTCGGGATGATCATAATTTACCCTCGCCAGGTAATCCAGCCACTCAGTAAACAGCTCATCTTCTATAATTCTTTCCGTAATTGGAATCATCGGGAACATTTACTTTATACCTGCCCCTTTCTGTCCGTACAAGCAGTCCGGCAACGGTCATCTTTCTTATCATGTTTCTTGTGATTCTTGTCATCTCAACTCCGGGGATTCCGTCACTAAAGCCCCAGCTTCCGCTTTCTTCGGCCTTATCCCGGATTGTCTGATAAATGATCCGCTTCTTCGTGACAGGGGGCTGAAACTGCCTGTTTCTGTGAATAATGATCCTCGGATTCGCGGATTCAAGGTCTGCGGCAACCGCCCTGTAATCATATACGCCCAGCAGGAATCCCCTGTAATACAGCATCACCTTTCCTCTGGCAATATGCTGCTTAACCGTGTACTCTCCGGCACACTCTTTTACCATGTCTTCGATTTCTCCGTATGAGTACCTCGGGCTGCATACGGGACACCTGCTGCCGTTTATGAAGCTTGTCTTACTTGTTATAAACACACATCCGCAGCCGTTGTGCCTGAACATAACACCCTGATGGTTATTTCGGAGCGGTGAAATGATGTCGTAGCCTTCTGACAGATCATGGATATCAAACTCTCTGCCGCTGCAGTACGGACAGGTCCATTCCGGAAGCTCGCCTTTGAATACCCTGAAGTGCCTTCCGCATGGGATATGCTCTATTTCGGCACTCATGACTTTTCCTTCCTTCCGGTTTACCTCCAGGACTGAAATGTCATTCCTTGTGTGGTTGATTCTTGCCTGCAGTTTCTTTGCGGTCATCTTCCTGCATTCGGAACATGCTGTCACGGGATATTCCCAGATCAGCTTCCTGACATCTTTCTTTACACTCCCGCACAGGATGTGCTTTGCCCGGTACTTACCCAGATTCTCTCCTCCGTCCCGGCAGAGTACGTATTCTCCCCCGTACAGGTACTGAAGGCGGCTTCTCAAAAGCTCGGAAAGGCTCATCCTGCCGCTGCAGAACGGACATGGAAGTCCGGTATGTGCAGATACGGGGTGTGCAAGGTAGCGCCTGCCGCAGACAGGGCACACATACTTCTTCAGGATGCCGCTGTGCATATTGCGGTAAAAGGACTGCACTGCCTCTTCCGCTTCACCTGCCAGCCTGCCGATATCTTCCTCCGGTTCCTGTTCCTTTGCGGGTTTCATATTCCTATCGTAGATATCCACGGCAAGTTTCTTAAGCCTGCACCTGTGTACCGGACATACCTGCACACCCCTTAGCTGGTGCGTTACATGAATATATGATTCCCCGTACTTTTCCCGATCCGCCTTTATGCACTCGGGGCAATACCTGATGCTTTTCGATTCGGCTCCCGTGCCGTGCCCAAGGTCAAAAAGAATATGCTCCGATAAAAATGCCTGTTCTGCCGGTGTTTCCCTGTCGATTCCGTCATAGTAAGTCGTCATTTCCACGGCCCGCTTTACATCAGGAAAGACTGCGCCCTTAAACCTGTCACAGATCCGGGTCAGGTCGGATATCATCCTGATGCAGCGGTGGGAGTCGCGCAGCAGAATGCACAGTTCCTCGAATTCCCTGACAGACTTAAACCCGTTCAGTAAAGCCATCCGGCTGATATATCCGTACCAGTACTCATCGGGATAAGGTTTTGAAAGTATGGGAATCATATACGGATCAGACCTCTTTCTTATTTCTTCCTGTTTTTATCCAGAAATGCCTTTGCAGAACGTGCGATATCGCCTGATGATGATTCGGAAAGCCAGGTGTCCTTATACATCGCATTGGTGATTGCCCTGCTGATTTCAGACTCCGAATAGATCCCGTCATAGAGTGTCATGAGTGCACGTCTGGCCTCTTCCTTTTTCTGCTGAATTACCTGATCCCGCTCATTCTTTTCTATCTGGTCAAGAATGTTTGCCTTCACGGCACCGATCTCATTTCCCGCGCTGTCCTTTATATCCTTGTATCTCTGGTCCAGCTTCTCGGCAAATATCCTGTCATTCTCCACTGAGCCGTCCAGTACGAGTTCCCTGAGCACTCTGAATTCCTCGCCTGCCGTTTCATGCACGAGATCCTCGCTGTACTCGCTGTCCGGTTTATTAACCAGTTCCACCTGCACTGCCGCAATCAGGGCTTTCAGAATCGCTATGTTATAAGCCGACTCAAACAATAGAGCTTTCATGACTTCATCCGTCATGGGGAAACTGCGCCTGCACCACTGGTATTTCCACAGATACCTGGCTGCAATCATGAAGAACCTGCGGTCTTCTTTAGATGCCGCGTTGGCGTTGATGCATCCGTTCACCACCCTGCTCTGTATTCTCGGGAGTGTCGATATGCCGGATAAGACTTCCGGATTCCCGATGAGGCCGAACGACATTCCCGTTTCTTCGGTAATCCCGACGATGTTTTCAAAGCTGGTTTTGCCGCTTCCGAAGTGTATGAACTGTACCTCGTCGATAATCATCATTCCGATGTGGTACCTTTTGATCCAGCTCTTTACATATCCTGCGGCTTTTGTAAGGCTGGCTGAGCGGACAAGTGATTCATGGTATGACCCGCAGTCAAGTATTTCGTCGATCCTGGTGCCGAAAGACCTGTAAATATCCGACAGGCTTCCCATCAGCGCCGTCACCCGTATGATCGGTATCTGCACGTACTGATAATCCTCAAATGTATGGAGGATCGCTTCCGGATAGATCGCGCTGCATAAGGATAGTGCAACGGATTTCCCGCATCCGGTAGCGCCGGTCATAAGCCAGCCGTCCGGTCTTGCCCCTTCTTTTTTCCTCATCGACAGGATCTGTTTGCCTTTTGAGAAAGGTGTGCCGTCATCCGCCTCCATTTGGGACAGTCTCGTCTCCCTTCCCTTGTATGACTCCAGAAGCATGCGGTTGATAACGGTCGACAGCTCCAGATGCAGTCCGAGCGGGCAGGTAACATGCCTTATATCATATATCTGCTCCAGGGCCTCGCCCTTCGACATGTTTCTTGCTTTCTCACTGTCATAGCCCGGCAGCGGAATTGTGTTCATCTTCCATAAGTCCTGCGCTTCGGGACATTTCGGTATGGCGCATACATCCGGGTTGTCTTCATACCCGCTTCTTCTGATGTACTCAGCCGGGATAATCGACCTGGAAGAAATCTCCGCCAGATCATAAAGGTTTTCGTGCTCTTTAAGCTCCCTGAACTGTAATTCAAAATTGATCTTATCCATTTCTTACCTCCCCTATACCTGTCCGTAACCATACAGTGCTTCGTCATCCGAAGTCATTTCCATAATCTCGGCAATAAGCAGTTCTTCCTCGGTAGGCTCGTGCGGCGTATCTGTAAAACGGGGTCTTTCCGGGTCAGCCATCCTGTTCCGGGTTTCATTGGGATCCTGATCAATGCGCCTTCTTTCTTCAGCTCTGGCGGCCCTTACACCCTCGGTCTCATTGGCTCCGATTTGAACACTTTTGGCGTACCTGACAGTCTGTGCGTTTCTGTCTTCAAGCTCATACTGTGCCCCCTTGACTATCTTTTTTTCCTCTTTGGTCTTCTGCATCAGTTCCTTGTACAGGTTGTCATAATCCTCCCAGTTCATATCAGCAAGTGTAAGGTTCTGTTCACGCTTTTCTGAGAGACCGACCTTGTGAATCTCGTTTCGATAGCGCACCCATACTGCCGAGACTGTATTATCCATGTACCGGACTTCCGCAGTATTTTTGTCGTCAGCCGATAGCATATCCAGGAACCAGTCCTCGTCACTGAAGTATTTCAGCGAATGTCCGCTGTAACATATTCCTTTCCTTGATATGGTGAATCTCCTTTTATCCCCGGAACGGCACATCAGGGCAAACAGGCAGCTTCTCCTGTTGACATCCGTAATGTTGGTCGGATCAAGAGAACGGCTCTTTTCAAAGTTCCATATATTCACAGGGGTCAGGACCAGCCCTGCTTCAAGCATTTCCTTGTCAGGCTCATAAGTGTCCCGCGGCTCGGTGTTGTAAAAGCAGACCTCCTCTATAAAGATCTTTGTAATATCCGACAGGGTAAGGCATGCTTTCTTGCGGGCATCATCATATATTTTCGGTTCAGAATTACCCCCGGGTATTTTGTTAATGAAGCCTGCATCTGATAGCTGGTGTCTGAGGTGCTGCTGAATACTGTGATGACACGCCTCTACCAGTCCTTTCATACTGCCTGTCGCCACTCTGACGAAAGAGACCTGAATACCAAGTTCTTTGCACGCGGCTTCAAGGGCTTTGCTTTCATACTCCGAGCCATGGTCGCACCTGATGTTCGCAGGCAAAACAAGAGACGGATATAAATTATCATCACACATCGCTCCGACAGTCTTTGCCTGGACGCTGTGAGGTTCAAGAAGTGTCATGAGAAGGTCGCAGAATCCGCTGTACGAATTGTTCTTAAGTCCTACTTTGACTGCCATGACGATATCAGACTTGGTATCAACCGCGGCATATACAACCGGTTTTCCTATGAGCGCGGATGGACTGTTTTCAGAGACGATCTGGCAGTCCAGCTCTACCTCATCAAGCTCAAATGTGCTGCCGATGGTTGGGATGCCATATTGGGCATTACCGGGCAAAGGCCGCCTGTTGTTGTAGTAGTCTCTTTCTCCTTTCCGATAGTCATTTATGCTCAGTCCGCCAAGGTTTTCGCCTAAGTACCTGTAGACCCGGGAATAACTCGGTGCCTCATCGATGATCCTTTTTACGGAGTTTCCGTTCTCGTCCGAAACATACCGGTAATAGTACTTCTTTATCATTTCGTCATAGGCCTTCTGGACGCTTTTGGTCGCCTTGAAAATACGGAGCGCATATTCCACATCTTTCAGTGACTCCGGGGCGATTTCCTTAGCTTTGGCATATGCAGCAGCTCTTCTGGTACGACTGTTCCATTTCCTCTGATCAAGCAGTGAGGTGCGGTCACAGGCAGAGAGGAAGTATCTGATAATGAGCCTGCCCGTCTGCCTTCTGGATATCCCCAGTCTGCTTACCGCTTCATCTATGGCCGGTTTGGATTTTCCCGGAACAAACAGCCGGTCCCAGTATGGATAAGTTTTCTGCAGCATATCCTGGATACAGAGTTCCCGTCTGATAACTATTTCCTGTTCTTCCTGTGTCAGACTATACGGTCTTGAAGATATTTCGCCCTCTATTACCGCCCATTCTCCTGAATCCAACCGCTCAAACAGTTCTGATGTGCCTGTTCTCTCGATACGGTTGGTTGAAAGATCTATCATGAAAACCCATTCAATGTCACAATAGAACACCCTGCTTTTATAAGTGCCTGACTGCAGTACTGCCCCTTTTCTGATGTCTGCTGCTGCCGCGCTTTGGTCAATAATGCATCCCATACAGTTGATCCTCCTCTGCTGTCGCCGCTTCGTATAACTGATCCACACAATAGGGAAAATCACATATTAGCCGGTTCGGTTTCAGTCGCTCTTTATCCAAAGGTACGTCTACATATCTGTGGGCTATCAGGTAGATAAGCTTATGTGTAGTGTTTATCACCCGGCGCCTGTCGTAATAGTTCATGACCAGTTCTATGTTTGAAGCAAGGATATGGTTTATGTCCTCAGACACGATTACTTTGTATTCACATCCCTCTTCTTCCCAATAGATCTTCTCAAGCGTGATCCGATTCATTATTTTCCTGTATTTCTTCTCGTTTCCCCTGTACTCACGGCTGTTCTTCCGAAAAACCTTTTCTGATGCCTTTACTGAATAAGCCGTCGCCGGTCTGGACTTGTCACGGTATGTCACAAGGAAATCAAGTGTGTATGGCAGGCGTTTATTGACCGGACCCAGCCCGTACTTTTCAGCTATTATGCTCACTTTATCCATATCCATCAGATACTGCTCCCGTATATCCTCTACCTCCTGATTCCACCTGAGCAGATAGAAAAGCTCCTTTTCCACAGTCGACATAACATGTACAGTCCGTGAAGCTATGGGGTCCTGTATCATACATGCCGTACCGATCGATCTTGCTTCGTTGGCCTTCAGAAGCGGTACATAGTCAGGTCCGCCGCCTGTCCCTCTTCCTTCAAGGACCTGCCTTTTCCGCCTCTTCATCAGGCGTATAATCCGGTCGTTTTCTTTGCTCATAGTTGCTTCCCCCCTTCCCCATAGATGAGAAAGAAGCACCTGGAGAGAATCCCCAGGTGCTTCCTGCATTAAGTTGGATCCGGTCCATTCTAAGATGAACCGGATTACATGTATTGATATTTAATATGAGTTGCCCGCAGTATTTCTTTCATCTGTCTTCTCCGCTGATGTTTCTGTGTGCTGTCTCTTTAGAGAATGATCTTTTTTATATCCGGATCTTCAAAAATGATGTCGTCCGTCATGTTCGATGCCAGTGAAAACAGGTATCTTGCACCCAGTCCCGACCTTGCCGCCTCATGAGATATACGCCGTGCAGTTGCTTTTGTCATCGTTATTATCCTTGAATACAGACGGCTGAGCTTCGCCGCCGGTCCGTAGTACGGATTCAGGCATATGGCATACAGATCTTCTTCTGAGAGTTCATTCATCTGACATATACTCTCAATCCTGCCTGCCAGTTCGGGACGAAGGCCAAACGTGATAACATCCTCTATTGTTATCGTTCTGTCTTTAGCCTGCTGCCTGCAGGGATTAAACCCGTATGATGTATCCTCTTCTTTCAGAAGTGATATGAATGCTCCCAGAAACACGAACGATATTTTCGAAGTGTCGATGATTTCCGGATCGTAATCTGCCTTCGCCACATTTATCTCTGTTCCTTCGATTACCTTTAGCATCTCCGCCTGAATTGAATAGGACACGTTCTCTCTGCTTGCCGAGTACCTTGGCTGCACGCATTTATCAAACTCGTCATATACGACAATCCACCATTTGGCTGGGATTCTGCTGAAACTGATCTCCTTTAAAGCGCTGTAATACTTTTGTCTCCCGCTCCACCCGTCATTTGTAATGGTTCCGGCATCTGCGATTATGATCGGAGTATAGATATTTTTAATAACCCGCCATATTTCAGTCTTTCCGCAGCCGGATAGGCCGATAAACAGCGAGGTGCTTCGTATCCCGTGAAGATGCTTCCACATGATGAGAGACGCTTTCCTTTTGGCTTCATCCTGTCCGTATACATTCTGATCAAGCACGCGGTACCAGTCTTTGGGGGACATGGAAAGCAGTTCATCATCCGACATCTCAGAAGACAAAAAATATCTATCATGTCCGGCTTTCAGGATTTCAAGTGATGCCTGTACATCCGCTTTGTCCGGTATTACTACCATTGTTTTTACCGGCTTATTCATCATATGGTTCTCCTGCAGCTTTTATGCCTGTTGCTTTATTCTCCCCGCTTTGGACTTCTCGTTGTAATGATTCGCTGCCTCAGTCAGAATATCTGCAACATCCGTTAAGGTAAGGGAAGTCCTGTTCATATATTCCTCATTTGATACAAGACGCTGTCCGATACTGTGTTGGCAAGCCTGAGCCAGTTCTTTCATACTTCTTCTTACTTCTTTGACGTATGTAACCTGTAACCCAAGTTCTTTGCAGGCGGCTTCAAGTGCAATGGATTCATATTTCAAGCCACGTACATATCTGATGGCTGCCTGTGTACTATGAGGCTCAAGAATCGTCATGAAAAGATCGCGGAATTCGCCGAATGACTTATTCTTAATATCCGCCTTTACGGCTATGACCTTGCCGGACCTCACATCTGTCACGGCATATATAACGGGTTTTCCCAAAACGTCCGAAGGATTTTCTTCCGAGACTACGTACAAATCGAGCTCGGTCTTATCGATCTGGAACACATGGTCTGTCATTTTTGACTTTCCGTGGCTTGTTCTCAGCGGTGACATATAATTCCGTCCTCTTCCACGCTGATACTCCAAAAGTGTTATTCTCCAGTTCTTTTTCATGTCCGTTCTCTCCTTTCTTCATAGATGAAAAAGAAGCCCCCGGAGATTCTTCCCGGGTGCTTCCCATATGAAATTGGATCCGGTCCATTCATCTGAACCGGATTACCTGTATTAAAGTGTTTTTGCTTTCCCCGATATATGCATCATAGCTGTTATTCCCCCAAGCTGCGCTTTAGCATATAAACTGATGGATGTTACTCTTCTGTTTCCTCGTCCGGATCTTCCGGAGGGTTCATGAAGTTCTCCGGTGTCTTCCTGAGTTCCTTCGGTGTGCCGTATCCCACCATCCCGTTCGGATAGACCTTCGCGTCCCACTGGTTATGTTTGTCGATCGAAGGGGCTATCGAATCATCTATCCGTGCCTGCGTGTTATATTTGGCAAGAACTTCTGTCTCCCCCGGCAGGACAATAAACTTGCCGTATGGGCAATCTACTTCTATACCTTCTTTTCCGGAGTTATATACAAAAACAGGCTCTTTTTCCTTATCCCATACATAGAACTCCAGTCTGTTCCCTCCAAATGGGAAATACCTGAAATCAAAGCCATGCCAGATTTGGTCTTCGTACATTTCATCAATCCCTAAAAGAATGGAATCCTGAAACATACCGACATGCACATCGTAGTCTTCGGAATAATATGCTTTACCGTTCTTTACTAAAAGCATGGAGACAAAGTAGTATTCCGCATCAGGTGAGAAGTTCATAAGAAAGGCTTTGCTGCTCTGCCGGTCTTTGGGAAGAAGGCTCAGCATCAGATCCTTGTCGTGATTTTGTTTCCTTTGAACATGGCGCTGGAGCCTCGATATAAAAGCATCGACCGGCTCTTCAATCCATTCAGACAGAGCGGCTTTGTCCATGTATTCATGATTGCTGTCTTCGAACAGGCAGCGATAAGTAGAATTTTCTGTGTATATAATGAGAGTGTCTTCTTCGATCTTAGACCTTACTATCGGAGAAGAATGCATTGGTTCTCCATCCGGCCAGCCCGGTCTGCCGAAGACATTCCCGTGAAGAATCGAATAACCCTTTGGATTATCCTTAAGGTCTCTTCGCTTCCTGTCGATATACCAGTGTTTCAGGATGTACCCGTTCGTCTTATCCATAGAGCCTGGCCCTCACTCTGAAATGTCCGGAAGGATGCCGGTACTGCTTTGACATCCTTCCGAACGATCTGCCTTAGAGGCAAACCGCTGCTCCACCGTTTTTAAGTGCCTCCTTCAAACCGAACCAGGGAGGCTGCACATAATCTGGAAGATCACATGCGGTTTTTGACAGCAGTAAGTGTTTCTTTAACTTTGGCTATATACCTTATCCAACTAATGCAATAACATCAGGTTTACGACTGCTTTTAACACTATACAGATACGTCTCAGAAGCCTGGACTCGGCATTAATGGATCTGCTGTCGCGGAAATTCATAATTACAGATCAATGTCGATAATCATCTGGTGATTTGCCTCATCCAGAGCAATCTGATACCTGGTCAATTTGTCGCGTGCCACCTCGTACAGCTTTCTGGCATCATCCGGATCATAATTTGTAAGCACATAATCGACATATGAACTTGAGGAGTATCTGTCATATACCCTCTCACGCGGAAGGCGCTGCGCCATATCATAGTATCTGCGTACTTCTTCCGTAAGCATCGGGAGCACGATCAACAGCTGATCCACTGTCAATCCATCTGCATTTGGTACCTTGCAGTTACAGTTGGCCAGATTGATGGCGTGCTTGATTGTCATAATCTGCTTGTTAAGCGTTCTGATCTTCATTTTGTATTCAGCCATATCGTATTCGGGCCGTAATTTGTCTTCATCTTCCCCGGCACTGCAGTTAAAGATCGAAAGCTTTTGCTCTCTCTTCAGAAGTGCATCTCTTTCTGCTGTGATCTTCTTCAGCAGTTTGTTTGCTGTCGCGCTTGTGTATTGCATTTGTATCCCTCCTTCAGCAAATATGCCCTTTGCTCCATGTCTAATACTTCTGGGCCATTGCACATGCAAAAACTCATGTGGTGTTTCTGCTCGTTTTAAATGGTGGATTCTTATCATAACCCTGATAAAAAAAAATGAATAGGAACTGACAGTTCCTATTACAAACAGTAAACTGGTGATAAAATGTGAGGGGGTATTATCTCCAGGTGTTCAGATTCGTATTATTTAATCATCTTGAGGGAACACATGATATCTATTTACAACTTAGGCAGGCCAATAATATCTCCTTCAGAAGCCGCCATTTTTGATAAGCATGACATATTATCTTATTTTGAATATGACAGACATCTGAGCCAGGATACGTCACGAGTGCTTAATCTGATAATAGCCATGTCTATGCGTCAGCAGTTTCACAATCAAATCCCCTACAGTATATTTCAGCAGCTTACCGGTGGAAGTCATGCGGATTTTAAAGATGTGGTTATTGAACTGAGCAAGACAAATGTTTTAGTTGATAAGGGAAGACGGCACGAAAAAGAAGCCATCTTTGCTACCTGCCTGATCGCCGGAGAGAGGCTGCTGTTCCGTCTGACTCCGAAAATGACCAGCATGATAAAACAGGCAGTGACCCGTGAGAGAATGGAATACTGTTTGGATTACTTTGGCGCCAATCTTCAATATATGCGTTGTTTAAGAAATCTGACTGGTGACGAATTGGCAGAAATAATTGGCTGCTCTGGCAGATATGTACGCAGAATGGAAGAAGAAAACGTTATTCCTTCTAAGGATTATATATTAAAAATATGTTCTGCATTGGGCTGTCATCCTGATGATCTTTTGTATACTGTTAACTTCAAAGACAATTGCAATACCGCGGATCAGCCTTCGAATGAAGAAGGCAATGCTATCTGGAAACTCATCAATCTTCCCACGGGTGAATACTCTAAAGCTAAGTGCATTCCCATAAAGGAATTGGAAATTAAAAGAAAGAGCTCCTGTGACTATCTTCCATAAAAACCAAAAAGACAACCCGCCCATCCCAAGGAAAGTTGTCTTTTTGCTGATATACTGAGACGACCAGTATGCTCACGGCCGCTCTTTCTTTATGGTGATTGTAACATGGATATCAGGAGACCACCATACCACTACTTGCATTTTTCGAGCCTCTTCTGAGCCAGAAGAGTTTTTCTTGTGTGAGATGCTCCTCTTATCAGTATGATCATTTTCTCCTCGTCAAACTTGAATTTTCTCACTTCGCTCTGTACTGATATCCATCCGGAATTCGGATATATGCCCGGATATGCTCGTCGATTGGTCTTTCGATGATTCCGGATATGTTGTTGACATTTCCTTCCGCGGCAAGAAGCGCATGCTCCCGTTTCTCAAGAACAATTCCCATATGGTCGTGCTCTCTGTTCTCAAAAACTCTGTCATAAATGACGATGTCTCCCGCTTTCGGAACAAAGGCCTCTGTCCCTTTATGGTATTCAATCCGATGATCGTTGATGGCAAACTCCTCCCAGCCGAAGCATGCTGCCAGATGACAGGTTTTGCATTCATTGGGTCTATACGGAATCTCGAATCCCGCTTCCCTGCAGCAATATAGTACGAACGCCGCGCACCATAACCCGTCCGCTTCCCTGATGTTCCACGTTGGAAATGGTCGCACAACTGGCGCAAGATTGGACTCGAGTCCATCAACCGCTCCGTGAAACGGAACCAGCGCCATTTCCTTCGCAACTTTGGCCAGATGTTCTCTCGTTGCCTTTTTCATATGCTCCTCACGAAATTCCGATTTGTTTAACAGATACCTAATAGCTCTTTTCTTCCAGCTGGACACGATATTCTTCCCATGCCTTTTCATCATTATCACAAAAATGAGTCCACCAGTACATCATAACAGCATCAAAGTATTGTTTTTTTCCTCTCGTGAAATCCTTTTTAGGCATATTCCGATATAGAGTATTTAAGCCAAAGCGCTCTCCGTCGGCTTTATAATCATAATCCCAGAACATATAGCTGCTCAGGTCATATCTTTTATCTTCAAGTAATGAATCGTATTCGTGATTTCTCTTTTTTCTTTGTTTCTCCCATAAAGCGGGTGTGAATGAGAAATACGAACACCATGCACTGCAGAATGCAAAGATATTTACCCCATACTTTTTGAATGTGTTAGATATCCATTGATCAATATTATCGGTAATATGTATACTTTGATCCTCCAACGTGAACTCACTTCTGATTCTGTGCTTGTCACGTATGAATTTATAAATCATTTCACCCTCACCCTCTAATGCTTTGACTTTTTTTATTGCCTTAGGGTAGATTGCATAAGACAGAGAGCGAAACTCCGAATCTGTATTAAATAACAGGAAATATGTATCGTCTATCAGGCGTTTGAGATGCAGGTGTACGTGTTTACCGGTTCTCGAATTAAGCTCAACAAGCCAATCTTGAACATCGGGAGAATACTCTGATACTAATTGTCTGTATTTATCCTGTTTCTGTTCTTCAAGGAATGTCTTCTCAGAATCCGGGCTGTTCTCCAGATAATTGTCAAAGTATTCAAAGATATAGTTTACACAGATACGTATATTTTCACTGCGCTTCGAAAGGTCATATTCATTTAGGCCGTCCTCTTTTTTTCTCATGAGAATGTATTGTTCTATAGTCATGACTCTGTACCTCTTTTATTATTTATTTGTAACTGACAAAAATGATTTTTCAAAAGATCCTTCATCTCTTGAAATGCCATTTTGGCATCTCAAGAATACATGCATGACTTGTTTTTTGGAATAAGCACCTCTTCCGCAAATTGCTTCCTGAGGCATAACTCCCGATATCTCCGATAAAATGTTCCTCTGCTCAGCCCGGACTGCTCCAGCACCTCAACCAGCTCCAATTCTCCTTCTTCCCATTTCTGGACTATTTCCTCGAAATTTTCCGGTAACGGAATTGCAGGGCGTCCGAACTTAACTCCTCTCTTTTTAGCGGCACGGATTCCTTCAGCCTGTCTGGTTCTGATATTATTTCTTTCGTTTTCCGCCACAAATGATAATACCTGTAATACTACATCTGACAGAAATGTTCCGACCAGATCCTTGCCACGTCTTGTGTCAAGGAGCGGCATGTCGAGTACAACGATATCGATACCTTTCTCTTTCGTCAGAATTCTCCACTGATTCTGAATTTCTTCGTAGTCCCTGCCGAGTCGGTCTATGCTCATAACATACAGTAAATCACCTGGTTTCAGTCTCTTAAACATCTTGAGATACTGAGGCCGGTCAAAATTCTTGCCGGACTGCTTATCCAGAAAGATGTGTTTCTCGGGAACCCCCACTTCACTCATGGCTATCATCTGCCGGTCTTCATTCTGATCCCTGCTGCTGACTCTGACATATCCGTATATTTCCGGCATGTTATCTCCTAACCCGGCGGCCCTTTCGGTTGCACTTGCTGTTTTATTACAGTTTTTATTATAGTTTTCCTACCCAAAACCGTGTGCCGAACCTTAGGGGCTGTATTTGGCAGCTTTGTCAAATCAGTTTGTAATAATATCTAATTCTTGGGTTAGTGATTAGTGCATAATGCCGAATGCCAGAAAAATAAAGAAGTCCGAGGCATAATTGCTTCGGACTTCCTGTTCATATTTTTGCCTACAGCGCAACCATGCGGATTACTCAGAGGCAATTGCCTCAGCACCAAACCGTTATCATGGATTTCATCGTATAACTACGCCTGCAGAACAGTATCCCACTGACTCTTAACAGTATCTAGACTTCACAGTTCACATTTAGACATGATGAGCTATTCCATGTTCTTTTTTTCAAGATGAATACCGAGTAAAGCCCCGGCGAAACACAACACCATCACAACAAGATTTGTAGCAAAGTTCCTTTGCTCATCCGCATTTTCTTTGGCAATCCTCGAGTTCTCTAATATAGCCGCATTTGTGTTGATACGTACTTCATCAGAAATATTCGGATTTTCCAGCTGCTTTTCAAACACTCTGTTTGCATCAGCAATTGTTTCATTTGCCTTCAATGCCACCTCTCTTGCGCCTTGTTCGGCATTTTTAATGCCCTCAATGCTGGTACTGGCTATTTTGCCAGCGTTGGCTACATTAGGAATAATATACTCCGAATAAGATTCTTCGGCATTAACCGGTGACATTGTATTATTATCAAGAACAATCTCTTTCTTTTCAGCATTTGTCTTCATTTGTTACTTCCTCCTTCTTTTCAATGTATGCCATAACTATTCGTTCTGCTGCAGCAGCTAATTCTTCAAATTTGAGTTTTTCCAAGTCAGATCGAACAACTTCTATATCTTCATCTGTAGAATCACATACAGCTTTCAGAACGATATCGGCATTATCTTTGTAAGTCATATAAATATTCCAAAATAAAGGGATGTTTATAAATGATGAATAACAGCTAAACTGATAATCTATATTTTTTAGCAGCTGAATCACTCTATCGTCGTTGACATCAATATTGTTGAGTAGATTAATCACCCCCTCTACCGATTCCACATCTTGATCCCCTCGATAGATGTTATAAATTTCATCTATCTGGACTTCCAAGTCCTCCAAAAAATCTTTTGAAAATACTGCATTATACAAGTCCTCCATTGAACCACTATAATTCGCCAGTTGTTCCGAGATATAATCAGCACATTCCGTACTGACTATGCTGGTAATCCATGCGTGCTCTTTTTCCGCTTGGACCACTCCACTGAGCCACCACAGATCTACATCATGACAGTCAACGAAATATTCAGTAACATATTTCTTCGTTTTTTCTATCAATGCCCCCACTTCTGCCTCTGACGCATTTCCCTTCTCGAATAGTTCAGAGAATAAAAGCACGATTTTGCGGCCTTCAATTTCCATCTCTCTTTCTCGTCCTTTTATCCTATTTTTATCGATCTTCGGCGAAGGAGTATTCACATTTTCGAGTACCGTCCTTACAGCCTTTATTAATTTAGCAAACTCTCCTATATCGACTGGTTCAATACTTCCTAACAATAACTGCTTAACGGGTCCTTCATATATAGATGATGCAAATGCTATCATCTCTTCAATTCGCTCTTTTCTTTCCTCCAGCTTTTTAATACTTTTCCTGATAGCTGCTCTTTTCTCACGCTCTGTCTTTTCCAGTATTGTTTTAATCTGAGCTATAGAAAAACCGCACTCCTGAAATATAAGAATCTCTCGCAACTTGATTATTGTTGCTTCATCATACTGACAAGCGTTTCTCACTCCTCTTGTCGATAATGGTGCTATGAGCCCAAGTTTTTCCAGATTTTGTATACCGCGTCTTGTGGCTCCTGTTATTTCACATACCTCACGAAGAGATTTTCCTTTGTCTTCCTCCACTCGACATCCTCCTTTCTTGTATCCCCCGGGTGTAATCACACTATACGACCTGCACACTGTGTGCAGTCAAGCTCAGGAGCATAAAAAATCTGCACAAATTGTGCAGGTCTGATTTGTGAATTCTCACTATTATTCTTGAATATTTCTTATTCAAATAAAACCGCTGGATTTATATATCCAGTCGGCAATTTCAGGTACATGTTATATTCTGCTGTTTTCTCCTGTTAATTTCATTCAGCCTGGCTTTCCACCTTTCTTGTCCAAGCTCACACCTCAGCCTTCTAAGAAGGCGCCAGATTCTCCTCTTTATCTGGTCTTTTGGGATCCCGGTAACAGACTCGATCTCAGCTATATTTCTACGCCCTTTTCCGTCAAGTCCATAGTATAAAATTAGGATTGACTGTTCATACTTATCAAGAATGCTGTTGGTGAACTCTCCTGTCTCAGATTCTTTTCCAAGAATAAGGCGTTGGATGGTCTCCGACGCCTCTCTTTGCTCTGTATATCTTTCCGGATCGCCGTAATCAGTTGGAATTTCCAGGTCTTCAACTCCAGTACTGATAGAGCCTGCTGTCACCGAGTTTACTTTGATACAATTCTTTAAAGTCCTTACCGGTACGCCAGTTTCGATGTTAATATCCTTTAGCGTACATGGAATGTCTTTCTCCGCCTGTGCATCTATATATGCATATACCTTTTTCCCCGCTGCGTAATAATGAAATGAAGTATGGTGCACCTGCGAATATATGTAACGCTTAATTCCACCCATAATAAACTTGTGAAACCAGGTGGTTGGCGTTCCCTTCTCTGGATCATACGTTTTCATCCCGATCAATACTCCCTCATAGGCATGAGCGAATAAATCTTCCAGATGATCTTTTTTGTAAGTATCGTATTTTGTGTTTATGATACCGAGAATGTATGGAGAAAGGATTCCAAGCATATCTATTTGTGCCTGATCCCTAAGGTTGTAATCATTACTATGATAGCGATCCATTATATCCAGCAGACGTTCTCTTGTAGGGTGCGGATCGTACTGGAGCTTATCGTGTACGGCATACGGATCACCAGTTAGATAACTCTTTTCTGTGCTGTATTCTGTCATTTGTCCTGATGATGCTGTTGTAATATATCCTAGGATTTCTTTTAAAAAACTATACTCACTTCTACGTCTGCTTTATTTACCAGAGATCCCTGGCTGCTCTCAGTACTATTTCGCGATTTCTGCCACTGGCCACCATTCGATCCACCGCGTTTTTGTCTTCTCTATCCAGGCTTTCGTAGATATCCTGCATTTCTTCTTCCGTCAAGCGCCTCAATGGCATTTTCATATGTAGTCCACTTTCCTCATCATTTGGGACAGTCATCGGAAATCCGCAGTTATCACATATTCCGCCGGTCATAGGCTCGCCGCAGCGGGGACATTTAGTCATATCATTATTCTCCCACGGATACTTAATCAAGTTTTAAGAAGCCATAATAATTTCCATCTAAAATAGCTTTTTGCAACTCTCGTGTATAAAACCACATATGAGCTGCCTGTGTTTTGTCAGTTATGTCAATATAAAAGTACATGGCACCGAATGTCAAAGACGCCATGACCATATCTATCATATTATTTTCATTCTTATTTTTTAAAGATATTAGCCCAGCAAGGCTTTCAGCAGCATAATCAACATCCTGTTGTTTAATAGATTTCGCAAAATTGGTAATAACATATTTTTCAAATAATTCTGTTTCTTTATGGGCAAGACTAATATCAATTAGAGCATTAGAAGATAAAATCACAAACATAAATCGGTTGTATGCCATCACCCCAAGGTAGATTTCATCGTCGGCCAGTTTACCATCCATCAGCACTTTGTCGGCTAATGTTGCATTCATGAAATTAACGCTTCCGTAACCTTGTACTTCTCAGCATAATAAAGCATTACCAGTTCAGCCGGATACAAGCCATTTGCGTCTGGTTTTCCCTTCAAGTGAAGAGTGGGTTTCAGCATAGGGGCTTCTTTTGGGGATTCCATAGTAATAGTGCCTTTTACTTTATTTTGTTCTCTCTTTCCAAACAGTGATGAAAACAGGCCCATAATTTCACTTCCTTTACTATTCCTCTTTTTCAGGTTTGAATCCACTGACTGCCTTAGTCGAAGCTATAAAGCCTCATTTTATACATATTCTAGTCTATAAAGGAAAGGAATCCATCCTGGAAAGCTCCAGGGAATGCGAACTTCTTCTGCACCATACCCTGTGCATCACCATTGAATTCAACAGTAATAATGCGGCCATCTGACTTGATGACAGTACCTTCGCCAAATGCCTTATGCCGAACTTTCGCTCCGATCATCATCTTCTTTGGATCGAAAGGCGCTGCTGGCTTCGGCGGTACCGGGACCGGTTTAGGCCTTGTCGGAGGCGGGGTCGGAACAATCGATTTTCTTGTCACTGGAGGCATGCTCTCATGTGTTTTTTGTACATTACCTGCTGACTGCTCATCTTCCTCATCGTCGTCTTCAAATTGAGCAGTTGTAGTGAAGTCTGGCAGGTCGTTCGGATCCTGTTTTGCAGCAACCATTGAAGATGCCAGCTGACCTGCCATCATGTCATAATCCTCACGACTCAGAACCGTGCTGAACAAACCAACCGCTTCGCCTTCATGCTTGTTCACACCAGAGTATGACAGAGAGGCATCTTCATAACGCTTGAATTTGTATACTGCATCATTCATAAGTGCTTCGTTGAAGACATTCAAAGATACCAGCAGTTCGAAATCTCCCAGATTAAGGCCAGTCACTTTCTTAAAAAGACCAGGTTCCAGTTTCGTAATAACATCCTTGAGGCTGTATTCACGGTAATCTGTCAGGTACATGAACACAGGAATACGCGTAGCGAACTTGATCAGTTTCTCTTGAATCTGCTTACGCTTGGACTTGTACTCCTTTTCTTCATCAGAGAGTTGTTTCTTCTCCTTCGGAGTCAGCTTCTCAGCGTTCTTCTTTGCCTGTTTGACATGTTCGGACTTGTTGATAATGGTTTCTATATCCTGATTCAGGGAACGGAAGCCTTCAATACGCATCAAGGCCTCCATGGCGGCTTCGTTCGCCATTAGGCGAGCAAGGGTCTCATTATCGACATTAACAAGCAATGCCGACTCCCAACGTTTCGCAAGAAGTGTAGCGGATGTTCCTGCCATTGCAATGTCGAGAATCTCGCCTGCATCTACCTGACGCATAGCACTTCCGTCATATGCCAGGACTGGCAGAAAAGATATAAACTCTCCAACCTTCTTCTCTGGGTTCGATTCTTGTACATTCAGACGGCAGCTATAATCAGAAATTTGTTTCAACGCACGATCAAGCGCAAAATCGAACAGGTAACATTCTTTCTTAACAATCTCATGTCTTCCACTGTCTGTTGTAATCTCCCACGGAGACTGTACGCGAAATGCTGCTTGGAAGTAGGTCTCAGGAGACTTCAAGTTTCTCAGCATGAAGATGCCGGTCCACGGCTTGATCGTTACACCTGTTGTTAGCTTTCCGCAGGACAGTGTGATAGTCTTCGTCTCAAGCGGATTGCCCATCGACTTCTGTACGGGTTCCAGTGCTGCAAGACCCACACCAGCTTTCGTTCCCGCACATATATTGATCGTATAATCGTGGTAGAAAGTGTTCTGCTTTTGGGCCAGTAGATTCGCCATTGCATAGCAGGACGCTACGTTCGGCAAGAACCATAGTGTATGTGACAACACGTTCAGAAGGCGCGTGTCGGAATATGGCATAGGTGGCTTTTCTGCGCCCAGCTTTAACTCGTCCACCGTCGTTTCCAGATAAGAACCTCGAATAAGGTCGAGCCACTTCTGAACATAATCTTCATAAACGAACTTGGCATCTTTTTCTTTGCCTGTGGCAGAAAAGAACACGTTCAAGTCGAATTCATCAAATTCTCCCTGCTTGGCAATTCTCTGAATGGAATCAGGGATCTTATAGGTCAGCATGACCATCCGAGGCAGAGCTTCATACGGATTATCAGCACCTTTCCATGCGGTTTTTGCCCGCTGTTCATCGCTGTATGTCCAGTTATAAATCTGATCCTCGATGAATTCACCAGAGTTTAACGCTCTAAACGGTGTTCCGGATAGGAAGAGGTAGTGACTTGTTGTGATTGGTAGCCATGTTTCATCGTAGGCATTGCCGCGATCGTAATTAGTCAAATCCTCGTCGAAATCGTCCTCATCAGATTCGAAAAGGTTTTTCGCATTCTCCTTCCAGGCGCCGAAATGGTACTCGTCAAAAATGACAAGGTCCCAGTTGGTCGTATGGACCCACTCGTTCTTGGACTTGATGCCTCCGGTGTTTTTGTCGACACCAAGGAAATCCTGGAAGGAACCAAAACAGACGATAGGCCTACTCTTGTCGGCGTTCTTATATTGCACGTCCGTATTCGGTTCCCCTGGATTTGACGGCCTGGAAATAAACTGCCAACCTTCGAAATCAACATGCTGAACAAGATCGTCGTACCAGGCAGATTCTACCGCAGGTTTAAAAGTAAGGATGAGGACGCGAGTAAAGCCCATCTTCTTAGCCAGCTGATACGCTGCAAAAGTTTTTCCGAAGCGCATTTTTGCGTTCCAAAGAAATTTGGGCACACGACCTGAACCTTCGTCTTCCATATTCTTGTAATAGGCGATAGTCTTATCGACAGCCTGTGCCTGCTCAGGTCGCATCTTGAACGTTTGCGTCCTGTTTTCCGTGTTCAAAGTACCTGTCTTCACGGCAACAACAGCAGCCTGCACATCCTTGACGGTGCATCGAAACCATTCGCCACCTACGGCATTAATTCCTTTTTTGCGGAGAATAGCATGGACATCATGATCCGTAAATACACTGCCATCAGGATACATGGCAGGCTCACGGAGAACAATCTTATATGGAACAGATCCGTCAGGGCGCTTTGTCGGATACTGCTGCGCAACACGTTGGTCTACATTAACAGCCGTATAGCCCACCTTCAGACAGCCGGGATACTGGTCGTCTGTGTATGCATAAATCATCGGCCTTGAATCTGTCCATTCAGGAAAGAAATCTTCGATACGAGGCATAATCAATCATCTCCATTTGTGTCCATAGGCTTAATCATTGAATCAATGAAAGCTATTTCTTCTGAAGTAAGCCTGTACATTGAATATAATTCTTCATCTGTCCATGACTTAGTGAAGTCCTGTACAGGTACAAAAGAAAAGCAAGCTTTTGTAATGTGTTGAGTTACAACTTTTTGCCCAATAAGAAATCGAGCGAATTTAGTTCTCAGATACTTTGCCATATTGTTGGCTTCTTTCTCTGTATCGAAAGTGCCCCCGAGCAAGTATGTTTCTGTACAGACAGAATTAGGTGGGAGCACTTCTACTATTGAAAGGACTCTCCTTTTCCCGTCTTTATCTGGTTGCCCCGCATGTTCATATCCGACATATGAAATTATAGTTTTCCATTTTCTAATTTTATCTTTATTAACTTTAACAAGTTCTGACCTATATTTTCCTCTTCCCTTGTTGTATCGAAGGACGAGATCACCTGTTTCAGTTGGTAAAATGCCAGTATCTAAGCCGAAAGGCTTTCTGCTCGAAACAACTTGATCAAGGAATTCTTCGTTGTGGCTAAGAACTTTATGGACTATATCTAGAGCTTCTGAATAGCGGATAAATGTGTCAAACTCATTGAGTTTTCGCATTGAAGTAGTTTCGGTGCCATTATGTATTGTTGTCACTTCACACTCTCCTGGGTGGTCTCGATCCCATAAGAAGTAACATATTCCCCCGGCAACATCCACTCCCGGAAAACACTCCTTTGAATCAATGTAATCAATTATTTTAACAATATGCTTGTCGTTCAGCATAGAGATTCTAAAGGAGTCTAGTCCCTTTCCGCCAGAGAACCATCTCGATGGGATGATCATAGTCAAGTACCGAGGATTTAGTTTCTTTGCCTGCTCGATAAATAATTGATAAATTGGTTTTGCGCTTGCTTTACTTCCTCCATCACTCAATTGATACGGCGGGTTGCCAATTATCACGTCAAACTTCATCTTAAAAATATCCTCCAGTTTTTTTGTATGAATAAACTCGTATGCATGAGTCTCTAGTTCACTTACACGGGAATATTCTTTCTCTGACGCTCCACACCATACACATTTTCCTTTTCGCCACACATGTTGTGTGTTTTTGAATCTGATATTACCCTGAACATCATCGAACAAAGAAACTGAATATTTGCTATTCGGGTACTTCGAACAGTAAATACTACGACGAGTCAACAGACTTGTCATCTCCGTAATGGCAATGCCAAATATTTGCTCATGCATGATATGATCAAGACGGGTCTGAAGGTCTGGGATTTGATCTTCAAGCCCCTTAAGCAGTCTCTTAACAATCTCACGAAGGAACACCCCGGATTTTGTGCCGGGATCAAGGAACGTGGTGTTCGGATCGGAGAATAGTTCTTGTGGCAGCATATCCAACATGGCATTAGCCACCTCTGGCGGTGTAAAAACCTCGTCATTTGAGAGGTTTGCGAGACATGACAGCACATCGGGGTTATATGCTGCGTAATATAATTCACTCATAATCATTTAACCTCAAATAAGATGTTGGTGGATATTCCTGCACAGGACTTGGGATAAAGGCCTGTATTTCTTCGTCATATTCCCATCCAATCATAAAAATGGTCATTTGCTCTTCATGACCTTCTAACAATTCATTCAGCCGATAATCGCGACGTTTAATGTTATCACCGGTCACAAGGCTCCACTCGGCAAATGTAATCGGGGTGCCATCATTCTGTAACATCGTCAGTGCATCTCCGCATAGAATGTTCTTGCGCAGAATGAACTTAGCTACCTCTCGGCACTGGTCATTTGCTTGATTTTTCGCATGCTGCGAATAAGCAACATTCCAGATGTCGTAGAGGTTTTTCCGGCAGATTGTCGCATTGTCTTCCATGATATCGACGCCGTATATACTTGTCAGTGCCAGGATAGAATAGCGCTCATAGTCATAGGGATTCTTCTTGTAATTATTCTTCACTACTTCGAGTTTGCGTCGAAGAATCTCCATAAGAAAAGCTCCTTCTCCGCAAGCAGGCTCCAGGAAACGACTTTCAATGCGTTCTGTCTCGTGCTTTACAAGATCGAGCATGGCATTGACTTCCCGCTCATTCGTGAAAACTTCGCCGTGTTCTGTGACACGTTCTTTTGATTTTACCTGTGTTTTCATTAGTTTGTTTCCTCAGCATGAGAACGATATATGTCAACAGGCTGTCCTTTTCCATTATGCCAGTCTGCCCATCCGTTATTAGACTGGTTCATTACTACCGTTCCAGCATGGCTTGGAGAACATTCGCCAAGTTCAAAGTCTTCCAAGAGCTTGCCGTTTGAATCTATTGGAATGGAGGCTCTGACTTTTTTTGCTTTTTGCGATACACCCATATCTTCTGCCATACCCAATACACTTCCTTTAAGAAGAGTCCACCTGCCATTGTTGATTATTGCAGTTGCGTGGACCAATTTATTCTTGTCGGACTTTTTTCTCCTTTTGAATGTGTATGTGCCATTTGGAATCAGTTTTCCGTGTGTATTTTCGGTGGCTCCCGTGAAAATCTCTTCTTTTGTTTCTGTTTTGGGGTAGATTACAGTACCTTCGAACGATGAAAGAAGCTGAATTGCGACATTAATATCGAGTGCGAACAACTCTGTATCAGACACTTGACTCTTCTCGAAAATAGTGTGGAGCAGCGATTCTTTAACATCATAATCGTCTACTTCGATAGCAAACGCTCGTTTCAATGCCGTGACATTGCGATAACCATCATGTTCGAGGTTATACATGCGTTGTTCGAAGTTATTACTTCCGGTTTTACCAATCTTAATCAATCCCGGAACAGCCGTTGACATTATATAAATGATTCCTCTGCTCATTTTTTCTCCTTATGATGCATTTAGTAACTTTTCTCTGTTTGGTGATCAGTGATAATTATGCATCTAGCCAAGTATGTGTTACTTGCGCTTCTTTATAATTCTGTCCATGTTCTATAAGCTTATTTAAAATATGTGTGAAATAAATAATTTCAAGTAATATATCTCTGTGGCTAAAATCACCTTCTTAATCAGGAAAGTGACGCTGAATATATTTTCTAAGTGCAAACCCTTCTGATTCCTTTTGCCGCTTTTGATCTAATACCTGTAGGTAGGTCATTTGATTTACTTGAAAATGTTCTTCTTTTTGCGTCTTCTCCGTCTTACCTACAACATAATACTGGCTGCCATCCAATACTACTGCATATGGACTTATAATCTGTTTTTCTTTTCCATCATTGCTCTTATAAACAAATGATAATTGCCGCTTATCTTGAATTGCCTGAAAAATAATATTATTTATGTTTCTAATGATATTATTTGCGGACTTGTCTCCAGATATGTACAGATATCTGTCAAGTTCTGATGCTTTGTTATCGCATGTCATGTTCTGGAGCTTCTGTATAAGCTGCTTTGTCTGTTTATGACTTATGAAAGGAGCAGCACATACTGCATCCACCAAAAGTTTCAGTTCTTCCAGTGAAAACTCTCTGGAGGCCATGTAATAAGCATTGGACTTTCCTAACTTGGAAGTCTGTATGTCATATCCTTCAGCCTGTAGTGCCTTTATATCAGCATAAACAGTCTTTCTGTTAAGTGGCATCTGATCTGAAGAATATTTTGCTATGATCTCTTCTGTAGTTATGGGATGGTCTTTATCAGTGTGATGATAAAGATCCATAAGAAGGTTGAGAAGCCGGCTCTTGATAGTATTCATATCCCTGTTTAAATAATCGAGTTCAACACTTGTGTGTATGACGTGCATCGATATAAATTCGTATGCTAATAACACATGCAAATATCTAAATTATTATATTATCTTTAGCGAAATAATGCCACTTTGAATAGTTCTATATGCGTCCTATTATTTACCCCTGTTTCTGTCACAAAGCCCAGGATTGCCTACTTGATCATTCCTACCTTATCCTTTGTTGCAAACGCAATATTCATTTGTTCAGTTCACATATCTTCCCCAATTCACATTAGTATCTCTACCCGCCATCTGAAATCGATCATGTCTTTTTATTATATTGACAGCAGACCGAAGGCTAATGGCCCTACATTGATAATGATAAGGATAAATCGTTTTATGGCGATGCTCCACAATACAAATATATTTCTTACCTGTATAATCGAATTCCGATCTGATTCGCCAATAATGACCCGTATTCCTGGATCGAACTTCCGCAGCTATTCCGGTAGCCCTGATAATCTCAAAATATGTTGTGTCTATTTCAGATAAGTCTTGTACAGTAAACATTCCTCCTCCACCGCCCTTAATCTTGAGAAGTGACATAATTAAACTTGAGAAGTGACATGATTAAAACGTCACTTCTGACATGATTAACCTTCGAGATCTGACATGATTAATGCCTCAGTTCTGACATGATTAACCTCCGAGATCTGACATGATTAAAACCTTAGTTCTGACATGATTAAAAGCCCAGTTCTGACATGATTAAGAGAACTGACATAATTAACTGCTAAAAATCATGCTCTGATAGCGCCGGATCATGGGGGCAGTGCATTTGCAGCGCCTCCTGTCCGGAAAGTATCCGCATGGGCAGGGATTCATCGCCGCCACCAGCTGAAAATGAGCCGGATAGCGGCAGGAAGTCCCCAGTCTGCCGATATTCACGATATGTTCTTCCATGGGCTGTCGCAGGGCATCAATTGTCTCTCTTCGGAATTCCGGCAGCTCATCCAGAAACAGGACGCCGCGATGTGCTAAAGAGACCATACCGGGCGTAGGAACGATGCCGCCGCCCACAAGAGCCGCAGTTGTAATACCATGGTGCGGCGCAAGAAAAGGCCGCTCTGTGATCAGACTCTTCTGCTCCGGAAGCTGTCCGCTGATGCTGTAAATCCGGGTGATTTCCAGGCTCTCCTCAAGAGTCAGCGGCGGCAGAAGTCCCGGAATGCAGGAGGCAAGAAGGGATTTGCCGGTTCCGGGCGGTCCCACCATCAGAAGGTTGTGAAAGCCGGCGGCAGCAATCTCCATTGCCCGTTTGCAGCTCTCCTGTCCGTATATATCCTCCAGGTCCCGGCAGGCCGACCTTCCTGCCTGTCTGAGCAGCGCCTCCGGATCCGCGGAAGCCGGCCGGATGAGCTTCTCCCGCCCGCTCTCATCCCGGATCAGATATTCATAGACCTGCCGCAGATTTCTGACGCCGATGATCCGGATGCCGGGCACCACGGCACCCTCCGCCGCATTTGCCTCCGGCAGAATGCAGGTTCCGATGCCGCGCCTGGCTGCCTCCTCCGCAATCGGCAATACTCCGCGGACCGGTCTGACCCCGCCGTCGAGGCCCAGCTCCCCCAGAAACAGTATGTCCTCTGCGCTTTGCGGCGGCAGGAAACGCATACAGATCATCAGTCCCACGGCGATCGGAAGATCTGTCACAATGCCGCGCTTTGGAATATCCGCCGGGCTGAAGCTGACGGTCACCCGGGCCGGCGGGATCCGGAAGCCGGCATTCCGCATGGCGACGCGGACCCGCTCCTGCGCCTCCTTCACCTCGCCGGATAAAAACCCGACCATGCTGAAGGCCGGCAGTCCGTCCGCAAGATCAACCTCTACCTGCATTACATAGCTGTCGATGCCGTGTACGGCACCGGATAAAATCGTACTGAACATGAATAATTTCCTTTCTGCGTCCGCGCAGCACAAAAAGCCTGCCGCAGCAGGAAACGATCAGTCCATATCAGTTTGAAGGGAAAATGAGAAGAAGAAGGGATGCCGGTCAGATGATCGGCATCCCGGATTGGATTATTATAGCAGGCTAAGATGCGCTCTGCAATGAAAGAACGCGTCAGTCAGGGATCACAATGGCCGCCTGTGCCGCCGCATTGACCTGCTCCGCCAGAGCGGTCTGGGTCTGAGCCTGCAGCATGGCCTGCTCCAGCGCGGCCTGATTCTGTACGGCTGCCACTTCAGCCTGCTGAGCCTGAACAAGCTGTGCATTCAGCACTTCGCACTGCTGCTGTGTCAGCGTAAGCTGAGCGAGCAGTTCCTGAGTCGGTGCGGCATTAAACTGCGCCGTCAGTGTCTGTGCGGCTGCTGCCATCTCCGCCGCAGCCCCTGCGATCTGCTGCGTCAGCGTCTGTGCCGCGCCGGTCTGAAGCCCTGCCTGTGCTGCCGCCGCTTCCGCCGCTGCCTGGGCGACCTGCGCCGCGTTCAGCTGCGCTGCGGCATTTGCCGCCGCCTGCTGCATCTGCGCGGTTATCACGACAATGTGACCATCCTTGCAGTACCTTGTGATATTGCCCGCCTCATCCGTGGTGGTCACGTTCCGGACCATATCGCCGTTTGGCTGGAACAGGAACTGCAGACCGCCGATATTCTGAAGGCCGAACTGCTTGCGGTAGTTGACGAAATAAAAGGTCATGCCCGCCTGATTGGAAAACCCGTTCGCGGGAATCAGCGAAGCGTAGTCCTTAAACAGATAGTTGATGTCCACTTTGCCCGCAACGCCCGGAATTGTTCCGCTGCAGGAAGACTGCCACATTGTGAAGCCGGGATAATCGCAGTGTGTGTTGTACATCGCGACCCAGTGGTCCCACGGCACCGGGCCCATCCGCTCCAGGAACCAGTTCCGGCTGGCGTAAACCATGGGCGAATATCCGGCCTGATAAATGACTGAGCAGAAAGCATTGACGATTTCCGCCTGCTGCAGCGGGTTCAGCGTTTTATGAACGGAGTCCTCCATATCAATGGCGACCGGGAAGGAAACCTGGAAAGGTGCCATCGCCTGTACCGCCAGTGTCGCGTCGGCAATCGCTTCCTGTACATTCGTCGCATAGGTGTAGACATAGCAGCCGACCCGCAGGCCCGCGGCACTTGCGCCGATCATGTTCTCCGCGAACCGGGTGTCCAGTCCATACTTGCAGTTGCCGATCCGGATCATGGCAAAATCTGCCCCGCCCGCTTTCACGGCCTGCCAGTTGATTGCGCCCTGCCACTGGCTGACGTCAATACCCTTCTGGGCTGCCTCCGCTCTGGTTCCGAAACCCGGCACCGTCAGAAGAAGCAGCGCCGCTGCAAGAAGTGCGGCCATCAGACGTTTCATCATGTGATTGCGTAATTTCCTGTTCAAATTTATTCATCCTCCTCACTCAGGCCTTTTCCCGGAACGATCCACAGAGCAATCTGTTCATAGGGAATCAGGACTGTCTTTACACCCTCCGTATACGGAGCAAGCTCTCCGGCGGCAAACTCAACACACAGGCCGCCTTTTGAGAGATAAAACTGATAATTGTCGGGGGAAACCTCCCCCGCCCGGTCAGCGGCATCTTCATAAAAGCTCTGCGGTGCAAGAGCTGCCTGCCTGCTGATTCCGGATACCACGAGCGCTTTCAGTTCATCATGGCCGGTGCGGACAACATCCTTTAAGAGAAGACGTTTGCCCCTCTCCATATCCAGGACATAATAATCATTCGCATAGACGCTGCGCGCCGATCCGGCCGGTGTGAGCCGGTCACAGACGGCAAAACTCACATAGCGCTCATCCGCCCAGGTAAGCTCTCCCATACTCTCGGCGGCTCCGGCGACACCGCGGTCCAGAAAACTGCGGTATTGATTGAAGCTGATCTCCTTCAGCGCACTGTCCGCCGGATCCAGATTCATCGCCGTAAGGGCTGTCGTCAGGAATCCGGAAAGACGGCTCTCGAAAAGTTTCCCGGCTGCTGCCGCGCCTTCATAATCACCGGAAAAAGCAGGAATCTGTAAACCGATCACCAGCTCCGGCAGCTTCTCTTCGCCCGCACTTCCCGCAGCGCCTTCCGTTCCTGCTGCATCTTTGCCGGTTTCATTTCCGGCATAGGCCGCGTAATAACGTATCACTTCACTGATTCCCGCATCCGCGCAGCCCGAGTCCGAAACCGCGCCGCCCATGACATATTCTTCCTTCAGGGCCTGCTCGCTGCGCTCAAACAGATACTGCCGGCCGCTCACTGTCTTCCTGTAGAAAATCCGGCCGCCGCACTCTGTATAAAGCGGGAAGCTCGACACTTCCTCCGGCGCGGGAAGATCTCCGGCAGACCGGAACAGTTCGCCGATGGTTCCTCCGGCCAGATCTGCACGGGAAAGAACATAGACCGGCACACCGTCTTCCGTCTCCTTCCACTCACCGAGTGTAAGGCTGTCTTCTCCTGCGAAGACAAGTTCCGCATCCGTCGTCATATACAGGGTCTTTTCAAAGCCCTGTGCGGTCCGTCTCATCCGGAAAATCTGTCCGTTCTCCCGGTACAGGACGCCGTCGTCCGAAATGGTAATCAGCGACGCATCCGCCTCGATGGGATAAACAATTCTTCTGCTGCCCTCCGGCGCATCCGGATTTACTTCGATCAGCCGGAGTCCGTCTTCAATCAGGTAAATCCGGCCGAGCCGCGCCATCTGATAAGCAGAGGAAAAAACACCGCCCGTCAGCGCACAGACCGGGAAGGAGTACTGGCATTCTTTCTCCACTGAGAGCATGTCAATACTTTCCTGAATCCGCGCCGCCTTGTCCGCATCCGTCTCCTGCTCCAGCATGCCCTGCAGCTCGGAAATCACGTTTTCAAAGCCCTGGTCTGCGGCGGCCATTTCTTTTCCGGCCTCTTCTCTCACAGAGGGGAGAAGTTCATCCAGCGACGTGCCGGCGACCATATTCAGGCTGCCGAACAGACCGCCCGCGCCCAGTCTGAAGAGCGCTTCCTTTGTATCGTTTTCCGAAGAGAAGCTGATCACACCGTCGGTCACCAGGACCTGGGTGTAATCCGCATTTTGCTCAAAACCGTAAATGTCCCGGACGCTTCTGTCCGCCGCGACGGCGCGGACTACTCTCGTGCCGTCCGGCCGCTCCAGGAGCACATAGGCAAGATCGCCCCAGGAGGTGGCGGATAGGAGTTTTTCGCCCTCCGCGGGCTCATAAAGGACACTCAGGACCTCCGGGCCGGCACTTTCTGCCTCCGCGACTTCCTGTCCGAGCCGGTACAGCACATTTCCGGAGCGGATCAGGAACGCATCATTTATCTGTCTGACCGGTGTGTTCGGAAGAGGGAGCAGGGAGTCCGCTTTCTGCAGATTCATAAGTGCTGTAAGCTGATCCGCCGGCGATCCCTCCTGCGTGCCGTCCCCTGAAGGGGTCTGCTCTGCAGGGGCAAAATAAGACGCATCGCCTTCTCTGCGCGTCTCTGTAAATACCGGAGTCCGGTCTGCGGCAAACCGGTACACATCCTCCGCGCCCGGCCGCAGCAGAATCAGTTTTTCCGCATCTGCATACAGACCGGTGTAACGACTGTCGGCAAGCGGCATGATGAGCGAAACGGTCCGGCTCTGCAGATCTTCCTTGAGGACTCTGCTGCCGGTCAGATAATAACGGGCGGTTCCGTCGCTGAAGACGCTCAGGATTTCTTCGTGAGAAGCAGACTTGTTTTCCGCTGTACTGCCTGCTTCATTTACTCTGACTTCGTTTTCTGTTGTTTTGTTCTGTGCGGCGCCGATGCCTGCTTTGGCTTTCTCGGCCTCCTCGAGGGCAGACTGAGCCTCTTCCCGGAGCTTCTGTGCTTCCTCCGGATGCGTCTGCGCATATTCCTCCAGGACCGCGTTCAGATAGGCCTCCGCGTCATTCACGGCCTGCTCTGCTTCTTCCACCGTCAGATCCGGTGCGGCGGGTACTTCATCAGCACGCACCAAAACGACCGGCTGCAGAGCTCCGGCTGTCAAACCTGCAAGAAGGCACCCCGCAAGGAGCATTCCTGCCGCCTTTTTCAATTTCATCATGGTGATTCCTTTCCGATTGTACGGACATTACAGCAGAAATTCTGCCATCACCGTATTTGCCAGATCCAGTCCCCGGAAGGTCAGCCGGATCCGGTCTTCTTCTCTGACGAGCAGTCCCGCGTCCGTAAAGCGCCTGATCGGATCCCGGTAGACTTCGTCCATCTCCTGTCCGAACCGCTGCAGAAAGTCTTTTCCGGATACACCCTGCGTCATGCGAAGTCCCAGGAACATAAATTCCTCCATCTGTTCCCGCAGGGACAAAACGGAGATCTCCTCCAGGTTCTTCTCATGACAGGGATCCTCGATAAACTGCTGCAGACTGCGGGTCACATGAAAACGTCTTCCGGCATACCAGGACGCCGCTCCGAGGCCGAAGCCGAGATATTCACGTCCTGTCCAGTATCCGACATTGTGACTGCTCTGTCTTCCCGGCAGGGCATAATTGGAGATTTCATACTGCTCCAGCCCGAACCGTTCAAGATATTCCCGCGTATAATAATACATCCTTCTGTCTTCTTCGTCACCCGGAATTTCAGGAAGCGTCCCTTTCAGGGCCCGCTCAGCCAGCGGCGTCCCCTCTTCAAGGATGAGACTGTAGACCGAAAGATGTTCCGGTTCCATCTGCATAATGCCGTGCAGGGATGCCCGGAATGTCTCAAAATCCTGCCCCGGCAGTGCGCTCATCAGATCCAGACTTAAGTTTTCAAAGCCGGCTCCCCGGGCCGCCCGAACTGTGCGGACAGCGTCCTGCGCCGTGTGGATCCGCCCCAGCATGGCCAGTTCCCGGTCATTCATGGACTGAACACCGACGGAGAGGCGGTTCACATCGCACCGTCTGAAGGCGAGCAGATTTTCCGGCGAAGCGGTTCCGGGATTGCACTCGAGCGTTATTTCCGCATCCGGATCCACCCGGAATGTATCAAAAACCGCCTCCAGAATCCGCAGAATCTGCCCCGGCGTAAGGAGCGAGGCGGTCCCGCCGCCCAGATAGATGGTCCGGACCAGGCGATCCTCCGCTCTGCATTTCTCCGCACTGCAGGAATCTTCATGGGCCTGATTTTGCTCAACCGGAGCACAAAAAGGGGCGCCTGCGCGGATGCTCCGCACAAGCGCACACACATATTTTTCCCTTGTCTCTTCGTCCTGCGGCGAGGAAAGAAAGTCGCAGTAAGCGCACTTCCTGACACAGAACGGGATGTGAATATAAATGGATAAATCCTGCATCAGTCTCCGCTGTCCAGCTTCAGCACGTTCATGAATGCTTCCTTCGGAATTTCAACGTTTCCGACGATCTGCATCCGTTTCTTGCCTTCCTTCTGTTTCTCGAGCAGCTTCTTCTTTCTCGAAATATCGCCGCCGTAGCACTTGGCCAGAACGTCCTTGCGCATGGCCTTCACGGTTTCCCTGGCGATAATCCGTCCGCCGACGGCCGCCTGAATCGGGACGTCGAACAACTGTCTCGGAATCTCGTCCTTGAGCTTCTCGCACATTTTGCGGCCGCGCTCGTAGGCGCCGTCCGCGTGCACGATGAACGACAGCGCATCCACCGGCTCCTTGTTGACAAGAATGTCCATTTTGACCAGGGTGGAGGGTTCGTACGCCTTCAGCTCATAGTCGAAGGACGCATAGCCTCTGGACCGGCTTTTCAGTGCATCGAAGAAATCATAAATAATCTCATTCAGAGGAAGTTCGTACTTGAGCACTGCCCGTGTCTTCTCGATATAGTCAGTGGACAGGTAGCGGCCTCTGCGCTCCTGGCACAGCTGCATGATCGGGCCGATGTAATCGGTCGTGACCATGATCTCGGCGTTCACGATCGGTTCCTCCATGCGCTCGATCTGAGAGGGATCGGGCAGATTGGAGGGATTGGTCAGCTCCACCATCGTGCCGTCTGTCTTGTAGATTTTGTAAATGACGCCAGGTGCTGTGGAGATCAGGTCCAGATCGTATTCACGTTCCAGCCGTTCCAGCACGACTTCCATATGCAGAAGTCCGAGGAAGCCGCAGCGGAAGCCGAAGCCCAGTGCCAGAGAGGTCTCCGGCTCAAAAGAAAGCGCAGCGTCGTTGAGCTGCAGCTTTTCCAGTGCATCCTTTAAGTCCGGATAGCGGGCTGAATCTGAGGGATACAGGCCGCAGTAAACCATCGGCTGAGCTTTCTTGTAGCCCGGCAGGGGTTCTGTGCAGGGGCGGTTTTTCTCCGTCACCGTATCGCCGACCCGCGCGTCGCGGATGTTCTTGATCGAAGCGGTGAAATACCCGACCGCACCTGCGGCGAGCTCATCGCAGGGGATAAAACGTCCCGGTCCGAAGTAGCCTACTTCAACCACCTCGGCCTCGGCGCCGCTGGCCATCATTCTGACCTTCATGCCCTTCCGGAGTCTGCCGTCGCGGACCCGCAGGAAGACAATGACGCCCTTGTAGGAATCATACAGTGAATCAAAGATCAGCGCTTTTAACGGTGCCTCCGGATCTCCGTCCGGCGCGGGAAGCTTTGCGACGACCGCCTCCAGGACATCTTCAATGCCGATCCCCTGCTTGGCGGAGATCAGCGGCGCGTCCATCGCCTCAATGCCGATGACGTCCTCGATCTCCTGCTTCACCTCTTCCGGCATGGCGCTGGGCAGATCGATCTTATTGATGACCGGGAAGACATCCAGGTCATGTTCCAGAGCCAGATAGACATTGGCCAGTGTCTGGGCCTGGATTCCCTGAGTCGCATCCACGACCAGAATGGCTCCGTCGCACGCGGCCAGGGACCGGCTCACTTCATAGTTGAAATCAACATGTCCGGGGGTGTCGATCAGGTTGAAGATATACTCCTGCCCGTCTTTCGCCCGGTAAATCAGACGCACGGCCTGCGACTTGATTGTAATTCCGCGTTCCCGCTCCAGGTCCATATTGTCCAGGATCTGATCCTGCATCTCACGGCTGGTCAGAAGGCCGGTCTGTTCAATCATCCGGTCCGCCAGCGTGGACTTCCCGTGATCAATATGCGCCACGATGCAGAAATTCCGTATATTCTGCTGAGCGCCTGATGTTTCACTCATAAAACTGACAATCCTTTCCTGCTCTGCGGCAGAAATATCTTACTTGATAATCTTGAGCTCAGAAAGCAGCGGCATCGCCTTTTTCTGACCCTTGATGGCGCCGATGAAACCGATGACCCAGCAGACGATAAGGAAGATGCTGATGAGCACAACGACCATAGCCAATGCATCCGCATCATCAAAAAGTCTCAGGATAATATTGAGAATCTGCAGCACCAGCAGCTGATTCATGTGGAAACGAAGCAGCGGGTCATTCCGGTCGCCCGTAAACCAGGCAATCAGCCAGCCGATCGGTCCGAGCAGATAAGCGATGATCAGTGCTGTTTTGGTCTTCATCTTGGAAGCATCCTGCACATAATCCGCATCCGTATCATAGGTGTAGGCGTTCTGCTGGGTGTAGGTGTTCTGCTGACTGTAAGCATTCTGTGAGCCGGCGTCGCTCTGCTGATTGAACGTATCCTGCTGATTGTATGTATTCTGCTGATTGTATGTATCCTGCTGGGGCGCTGCCGGTACGACCGGCGGAATCACATCTGCGTTATTCTGGTGGGAGCTGTGGGGCTCAAACGGATTATAATCCGGTGCCTTCGGTGCTTCCTGGATCACCTGCTCAAACGGATCCGCTGCCTGTGCCGCTGCCTGGGCCGCGCTCTGCTGTGCTGCATTTTCCATCGCCGCAGCCGCCTCATTCAGATCAGGTGCCTGAGACACCGGAACGATCGGTGCGCCGCAGTTTGTACAGAATTTCAGCCCCTCTGCAACTTCACTTCCGCAACTGGTACAAAACATGATACTGCTCCTTTCTGACCCGTAAGTCATAAAAACTTATGCTTCCGCACTCTTTTCCTTCAGAATCTTTTTGATGCTGACAATCCGCACACACAGCGTAAACAGCTCCGCCGCGATCTTCAGATCCTCCAGCGGCGGATAAGTCGGCGCAATCCGGATATTCGAGTCCTGCGGATCTTTGCCGTACGGCCATGTTGCGCCTGCACCGGTCAGCTTGACACCCGCCTTCTGGGCATTTGCCACGATCTCCTTCGCACAGCCCGGCAGTGCATCGAAGCTGATGAAGTATCCGCCGTTCGGCTTGGTCCAGGTACCGATCTCCAGACCGCTCAGGTTCTTATCAAAAATCTCTTCCACCGCCTCGAACTTCGGCCGGATGATGTCCGCGTGCTTCCTCATGTGCTCTACCATGCCGCAGATATCGCCGAAGAAGCGAACATGCCGCAGCTGATTCACCTTATCGTGACCGATCGTCTGGATTTTAAGCTGTTTTTTGATGTCCACCAGGTTGTTCTCGGACGTCGCAAGCGCTGCGATTCCGCTTCCCGGGAAGGTGATCTTGGAGGTCGAAGCAAATTTGTAGACCAGGTCCGGATTGCCTGCCCGCTTGCATTCCGCGAGGATCTCGATCAGGTAGTCCTGGTTCACATCGTACAGATGATGAATACCGTACGCGTTGTCCCAGAAAATACGGAAGTCCTTGGCCGCCGGCTTCAGCCGCGCAAAGCGTCTGACTGTCTCATTCGAGTACGAATAACCCTGCGGATTCGAATACTTCGGGGTGCACCAGATACCCTTGATGGTCTCGTCCTCCGAGACCAGCTTTTCGACCAGGTCCATATCCGGCCCGGTCGGAGACATCGGGACCGGGATCATATCGATTCCGAAGTACTCCGTAATCGCGAAATGCCTGTCATAGCCGGGGACCGGGCACAGGAACCTGATTTTGTCCTGTTTGCACCACGGCACGCCGCCCATGATGCCGTGCGTCATGGCGCGCGCGACGGTGTCGTACATGATATTCAGGGAGGAATTACCGTAGATAATGATGTTATCCGGGTGATTCTCCATCATGTCGCCCAGCAGAACCTTCGCCTCGTGAATTCCGTCCAGCACGCCGTAATTACGGCAGTCCGTTCCGTCTTCACAGGTCAGGTCGGCACCGGAATACAGCGCATCCATCATGCCCATCGAGAGGTCCAGCTGTTCCCGGCAGGGTTTGCCGCGGGACATATCCAGATGCAGTTCCAAATGCTGATATTTCTGATACTCTTTCTTCAGTTCCGCGAGCTCCTGCTGCAGCTCCTCACGGCTCATCTCGGCATAGGGTTTCATATGTCTCACTCCTTTGAATCGTTTTTGTACACTTGTATACAATTATCAAAGGCGATTCTAACATATTTTGCCTGTCAAAACAATGCTCTGTTACGGAATGTAATAAGCAAAGCTCTGATCCCTCAGGAACAGCACCCGCATTCCGCACTTCAGATACGTTTCTTCATACCGGATGGTGCCGTCCGCCAGAAGATTTTCGTCATAGGCGCCGAAACTGGAATAGGCATAGACTTCATTGTCCTGCCATGCCAGAATGACGCGGTACATCGGATCCTGCGAACCCTGCTCCTTCAGATACAGGATCACATCGGTCCGTCCGTCGCCGTTCATGTCTGCGAAGTGCTCCGAGCTGATCTTCAGGTCGCCGGAGGTGTATTCATACAGCACGCCTTCCCTGAAAAGATCCGCATAGGCCATGCGCCCGCCCGGATTCATGTATTTGTCCATCGGGCAGACAAGAACCTCTGCGTCCCCGTTCTGTTTCAGTTCACTGTAGAAGGCGGGCTCCTGTGCCCACTCCGTTTCCTCAGGTTCTTCGTCCTGCGCATAAACGTCGGCCCAGCGCTCATACCAGTCGATCGGCAGCGTTTCGGCCGGCTCGAAGGAGCTGAGCGGGATGGCGTTTCCCACCAGTTCGTCCGGGCGGGTCAGATCACTTCCATCCGGCATATCCATCAGATACTCTTCCGCCAGAACCTCGCCCTGTACCAGTGTTGTTCCTTTCAGTGTCCACTCACAGATCTGACTGCTGCCCATATGGCCCCAGCAGTGCAGAATGCCGTTCTTCTCCGGCACGGTCCACAGCGCCGTGTGACCCATTCCGATCCGCTCTTCGCCGGTGTCCGTCCGGATGCTGCGCACGCTTCCGTTCCGGAAGGTGTAGAGTTCGGCGTTATAATCCGCCTCACAGCTTCCATGCTGGATAATCAGTTCCGGAATGCCGTTTTTGTCGATGTCATACAGGAACCATCTGTAAAACAGATTGCTGTAGTCCTCTTCATCCTCGGCAAAAACTGTCTCGATCCGGCAATCCGCGAGCAGGTTCTTATAGGCCTCCTTCCAGCTGTACGCGCCTTCATAGCGGTAGAAGCTGAACAGCACCTCGTCTTCATCTGTGCCGAGCAGGGTTCCGAGCGCACCGTAGCCGTTGTTCACCTGCAGCATCTCCAGGATCTGGAAACCGTCCTCCTGATGGGCTGCGATCAGATAATCTCCGAGAGAATCTCCTGTGCCGATTCCGGCGGGAAGCCTTTCAAGCGTGTGTTCGTCATAGGAGGAGATGCTGATCAGGTCGGGTGCTCCTGTCTCAGGCGTCAGAAGATGTCCGTAGTCAAAAGCGATCTCCGCGTTGTCTTCGAAGATCAGCAGATCCGCCATACGGTAATCCCGGATCCGCATCGCCGCCAGGACCTCACCCGTCGACTCATCCTCGTAAAGCCAGTCTCCCTCCAGGAACCGGGCCAGTCCGGTCTCATCTCTGTAGTACGGTCCTCTGTCCTCCGCGCTGATATCATGCCCTGTGATGACGCGCTGCAGCGGAATGCCGTTTTCATCCTCCAGATGTTTCCAGTTGTCGCTTCCGAACAGATAATCTCCGTAATAAGAGCCGCAGGAAGCACTGATCCGGATGACGGGATGCCAGGGCATGTTGACGTTGACCACGGCACACTCACCCTCATCCAGTGTGAAATCGGCAAGACTTTCGTCCGGTCTGTAATAACCTTCCTGCATCAGGATTTCTTCCAGCGTCGTGTCGTCTTCCGCGCGGGTCAGCTCAACCTTCACGGCATCTGTCTGCGCGGTGATGACGGCGTAATACCAGCTGAAGGGCTCATCCGAAGGTTTCTGCTCAATCTCGATCTCGTAAGCGGGTGAAAGCTCCGGTGCGCTCTCCTCATCCTCATAGAAGTCAATGGTCAGCAGCGGCAGCGGCGCCGGTACGTTTGCCTTCAGATTGGAGATATAAGTCCATTCCCCGTCTTCAATCCGCGCGGTCAGGATCATTTCCTCCTCCGGCAGATAAGAGCCGGGATCCGAGCCGATATAGTGCAGATGATAGATGTTCTCTTCCGATACCGTGCCCTCGAAGAATTCCACGGGCCGGTAATTTGTGTCGCCGTGCTGCAGAACATACAGGTCGTCGATCTCATCCCAGTTTCCGTAGAGACCGTTCAGGGCTTCGGCATAATCCGTGCCGGTTTTTTCCTTTACGAAGCGCTCCACATCTTCTTTGCGGACGGCGAACAGTCCGGCGACCGCGGGACCGTTTCTGTCTTCGTACTCACTGACCTGCTCATCAGTCATTTCAGCCCTGATGCCGGCACCGGAATAGAACACCTGAGTCCAGTCGATCTCCTCAGGCCGGCTGTAGACGGAGGCGAAGAATCCGTTTTCGTCCGGATTCAGAGATTCATTGAGCTCATCGAGTTCTTCCGCCGTCAGCGCGCGCTCCTGTGCCGCTTCCTCCGTTTCCTCTGTGGCCGGTGCCGCCGCTGCGTGCATGGCCGGCGACGCCGCGAGCAAAGCAAAAAGCATCAGAATAGCAGTCATACGGCGCATCCGCCTGTTCCGGTTCAGATTCTTTTTCATTCCCATGCCTCCTCCCTGTTCAAATAGTGATACCTTTCAATGTTTTCCTGATTATTCGGAAAAGATCACCTTCGTGATCGGCTCCACCTTGCCGGAAGCCTTATTTTGCCCTTTTCCGGCAAAATCAGGCCGCTCGATCCGGTCCCAGTCCATCTCGGTGCAGTGAAAAGCCTCCCGCCAGCCGATGTCGTCCTCCGGCGCGCGCCCGGCGAGGGCTGTGATCACATATGCCGTATCGCCGATATATTCCGCCGTCTGGATAATCCGATGCGGGTCCTTATTGTAGTCGGTGTCCTTGTAAAAAACGCTGAATTTCTCTTTCTCAGGCTCTTCGTCCAGGACATTCTCAGCCGTCAGCTTAAGGCTGTTTTCCTCTCCGGGCACGGCCCTGAAGGACGCGCTCTGATAAAGAAAGTGTCCGGTTCCCTCGTACCAGCCAAAGGTCACCACCACACCTTTCCGGATCATCTGAAAGCCCTTCGGTTCCGGATAGCTCCCGAAAAATGCGTTTTCTTCTTCGTACGGAATGCTGACCTTCCCCAGGTGCGTGAGGCGCGCGTTGACAGCGTTCATGGAATACAGGTCCGAAGTCTTCTTTTCATAATTATTGGCAAGGAAGATGATCTCTTTCCCGCTGACCCCGCAGAACACAAGAGATTCCGACTCCTCCGGGTACGCCCTCACAGTCTCCTCTCCGCCGATGCGCGCGATCAGGTCCGGTCCTCCCTTCTCCGGAAAAGCCTCCAGCGCGACCACCGAGCCGTCCTCCGAGACGCCGACAGGGCGCTCCGCGGGATAGACTCTGCGCTGCGTCCCGTCCGGGCTGACATAAACTGCGTCGTCCATGCCGCCGTCCTCTTCCCGCTGCGTCAGCCAGAAGCCGTTTGCCGCAGCATAGATCCGCCCGTAGCCCTCATCCTCAAAGGCCGTCCGGGAGGCTCCCGTCTCCGGATCAAAAGCAATCATCTTCGATGTGCCGGGCGTCCCCGCGGTCGTGATGAACTCACCAAACAGCGCGGTTTCGGGCAGTACATCCTGTCCGTATTCGCGGAAATAGACCGTATCGCCGACCCGCACGAAAAAGCCGCCGTTATTCTCGACCTCGCCCTCCAGGAAGGCTTCGCCGAACACAGACGGCGTATCAGTCTCCCCGGCTTTGAAAGGCTTCGGCGAATCAGTTTCTCCTGCGGCTGTCCCCTTCACCGGAGAAAGCCATGACAGGACACAGACCGCCGCAAGGACCGCCGCCAGCCGGACGGCCCGTTTTTTCCTGTTTTTCTCAGCCCGCATAGAGCATTCCGTCAAATACATCATAGGCATCCTCACCGTCCACTCGCTCTTCGCCGTACTCGCCGATCTCCACCTCAATGCGGACCAGCCGTCCGTCCGGCAGTTCGAAATCGACAAACGTCGTGCCGTCACTGTCCTTCATAATCAGTTCGGTTCCTTTCCGGATCCGGACTCTGCGTCCGGTCGGCTCCAGAGTCGTCTCATCTACCAGCGGCACCTTCAGATCTTTTTTCAGTGTCAGCCTGTTCCCGCTGATCCGGTAATACGGATTTTTCGCGACCAGATTTCCCTCGCGGTCCGGCGCATACTCGTTCCAGCCGTAATAGGAAGACAGGAGCCATACAATGCTCCGGATTTCCATCCGGTCCGGATCGGTCAGAATCTGGTCCGGAACCGTGTCCTCGATGTCCCAGTCCAGGACAAGGTCATCTTCCACTCTCAGCATTCCCTGGATCTCGTCGATCAGCACCGGCGAGCCCTGCGCCAGTGAGTACCAGCGGATCCGTCCGCCCTCGCCCGTCTGGAAAAACAGGAACAGAATATAGCCTGCTGAAGAGCGCACCAGAACCGGTGTCAGCTTCTCGCAGTAAATCGTGTCAAAATAATGCTCATCGTTCAGGGTGATCTCGGCGCCGCGGTACCGGTAGTGCTCTGTCTCATCCGCGAGTGGCCTCACCTGGATGGAATCGGCTCTTCCGTCTCCTGTCAGATCGGCAAAAGCCGGCGCATCATACGGCAGATACAGTGCGTAGGTATTGTCTTCCCGGATGTCTTCCCGGAAAATCTCATTCTTCTTATCTTCTCTGAACAGGATCGTCACAAACAGCGGATCTTCGCGCTCCACATCCACAGTGTGCGGGTTGAAAACAAAAGTCAGTCCCTGCGGATCCAGAACCCACAGCCACTCTTCATCCTCCACCTCCAGCGTGCGGTGCAGTTCCCCGAGCAGTTCAGTCCGGATCTGCTCCGGCGTCTTTGTCTCCTCACTGCTCCCTTTTTCTGCACTGTTCCCGGCGGCCTGCTCCGGGCCTGCCGCAATATCTGTCTCCGCGCAGATCTGTGCCACCATGCGGTCCGCGATCAGATCCGGCAGAGCCTCAATGTCATTTACAATCTCCTCCAGCTTCAGATCCTTTCCTGTCTCCGGATCAAAGTGATAGGTGTAGTAAATGGTCGTCTCTTCGCCGCCCGCGTACAGGTCATAGCGCTCAAGCATGCACAGCGCCGTTTCATCCGCTCTGCGGACCAGATAAGAGGAGGTCTCGGTGAGCGGAAGCGCAGACTCCTGATCCCCTGTGAAGTGCCCGGCGAACTCGATCATCCCCTCCGCACTGTTCTCCAGATAGCGCTTCTGCCCTTCGTTCAGCAGCTTCAGTTTCGCGGCCAGCTCCGGATGTGCCTTCGCGCAGTCCTCAGAAAGTTCAACAGTCTGATACCGGCCGATGTAATTGTATCGCATCCGTTCCTCATCCCAGCTGCGGACACTTCTGTTGTGAAGCCGCAGGTTTAAAAACGTGCTCTGCTCAGCTGCTTCTTCCTGCACTGCTTCTTCCTGCGCTGTTTCTTCCTGTGCTGCGGCTTTTTCCTGTCCGGCCGCCTGTACGGGCAGACCCGTCAGCAGAAGTGATGCAAGTATCGGAGCTGTCATCATCCGTGCAATCAGTTTTCTCATTTTCGGACTTCCTTTCCGGTTGTTTTCAGACAATTGTCCTACGGCTTTATTTTACCATATTCCACTGCGAATCGCGCGTATCCGGAGATCAGTACTGTCATATCGTGAAGCTGGCTTGGATGTTCTCCGCACTATCGGGAAAAAAGAACAATGGTCTCGACCCCGGTCGTCCAGGGGAACTGATCCAGACACATTCCGCGCACTGCGCGGTACCCGGCCGCATAGAAGAACGGCAGATCCCTGGCAAGACTCGTGGGTTTGCAGGAAATATAGAGGATCTGTTCCACGCCGTAGGAAAGGATCTTCGGCATGGCCTTCGGGTGAATGCCGTCCCGCGGCGGATCCAGAATCAGCAGATCCGGTTTCTCCTCAATCTGATCCAGCACCTTCAGGACATCCCCCGAAAGAAACTCGCAGTTATCAATCCCGTTCTCCCGGGCGTTCTCCCGCGCTGCCCGGACGGCCTCCTCCACGATCTCCACACCGATGACCTTGCGCGCACTCTCGGCCGCCAGCTGGGTGATAGTGCCGGTGCCGCAGTACAGGTCATAGACCAGCGGCGCCTCGCACCCGGCAAAAAAGTCCCGCAGATATTCCCGCACAGTTCCATAAAGCACCTCGGCGCTCTCCGTGTTTGTCTGGAAGAATGAGAACGGCGTCACTTTAAAAGACAGCCCCAGGAGCTTCTCCGTGAAGAAATCCTGCCCGTATAGAATGTCTGTCCCGTCGTCCCGCACAATATCGGAGACTGCGCTGTTGACGGTGTGCAGAATGCCTGTGATCACGCCGTCTGTCTTAAGAGACAGGAGCACCTCCCGGAAGCCGGACAGAAGTTCTTTTTCCGCTGCGGCAAGCTCTCCGCCTGCCGGCGCCGTGATCAGGTCTACCAGAACTTCGCCCGTGCGGGCTGCCTTGCGCACCAGAAGATGCCGCAGATATCCTTCATGGGTTCCCCTGTGGAAGTACGGTGTGTTCTGCTGAGCAAAATAAGACCGGACCGCATGTACGATCTGCCGGTAGTCTTCGTCCACAATCACGCAGCAGTCCGCCGTCTGGACGTCATAAAAGCTTCCCCGCCGGTGCATGCCCAGCTCCAGCGGGCCGTCTTTGGCCGAATCTCCGAAGGAGAATTCCATCTTGTTGCGATACTCATAGATCCTCGGACTGCCTGTGATCCCCTCAAACCAGGAGAGATCCTCTTCCGCGCCGGCCTCCCGCATCGCGCCCGCGAGCAGTTCCCTGACCTGCTGCTCCTTCAGCGCACATTCCCTGTCATAGGGCAGATTCAGATAGGTGCAGCCGCCGCAGGATCCGAACAGCGGGCAGGGCGGCTTAGTCTCATCCGGTGCCTTCGCAATGACTTCGATCAGCTGTGCGTCGATCGCACCGCCCTTCTTTTTCCCCGTGCGGGCCAGAACTCTCTGTCCGGGAACAGTGTTTTTCACGCAGCACAGCGCCTCTTCTCCCGCGCTGTTTTTCCCGGTCATCATGCCTTTATTCGGATAGCGCACATTCGTGATGACGCCCTCAACCATTTCGCCCTTCTTCATGAAGTTCTCCTGTCTCTTCTGATCTTTCTGCCTCTGCTGACTTTCTTGTCTCTGTTGTCATTCCTGTCTCTGCCTGCTCCCCGGTTCACACAGGATCCTGCTGTTCATACCGGATCACCGCCAGAGCCGGTGTGCCCTGAACCCGGACGCAGGACGCTTTCTCCGGAAGGAACGAATTGCTGACCCCGATCGGATAATCGTTGCACAGCGGCAGGTTCTGTGCTTCATAGTACATTCCCCGAATCGTCAGACTGCAGCCCTCTTTTTCCAGGGCAAAAACCGAAAAACCGCCGCGGGTTCCCGCCGGGAAATGCAGCTCTTCGTTCTCCAGGATGCGAATCTGTGTCCCGCCGTCGATCATCACGGCATTGGCTCCGCTTCGCTTCAGAAACAGCAGTGTCTGCAGATTGGCCAGTGTGTGATCCAGCCTGCTGCCCCCCGCCGCGCCGTACAGGACAAAATGCCGGTATCCCCGGCGCAGTCCCTCCCGGGCTGCCGCGAGCGAATCCGTGTCATCCTTTTCCACCGGCAGGCGCAGGACCCGGTCAGCGTACTTTTCCAGCAGAGGCCTGTCCTCTTCCTCCAGCGAGTCAAAATCGCCCAGAATCAGATCCGGCTCTGCGCCGAGCTTTTTCAGATAAGCGAGCCCGTTGTCCGCCGCAATGAGGAAATCTCCCGCCTCAAGGGGCAGCGAGTTTTCGTCAAAATGGCCTGCGCACACAAGAATGCATTTTCCGGGCTTTCCGGTATTTTCCATCATGTCCTCCGTCGCTTTTTTTATCAGCTGATTGTTCTGTGTTATAATTTACGCCGTAAATGCGGCAGGATCTGCCGCGGGAAGGATGTTAAAGCCGGTGATCAGGACCGTGTACCTCACAGATGAATACGGAGCGGAAATTGAAGTGACCTATGAGGTGGTCTTCTCCTCCCGCAAAACCTGTTCCATCGTCGTAAAGCCCGGCGGCGACGTCATTCTGCACGCGCCGAAGAGGCTTTCCGGCAGGGCCGCGGACGAAATCATCCGGGAGCGGCAGGACTGGGTTCTGTCCAAAATCGAACTGCAGCGGGAGCGTGCCCAGGAGAGTCCTTTTGCCTCCCTTCCGAAGGAAGAGCGCGCCGCTCTTGAAAAAAAATACCGCTCTGCGGCCAGAATCCTGTTCGCAGAACGGGTACGTTACTATGAGCCGCTTCTTCCTGCCGGACACCGCGAGGTGGCCGGCATCCGGATCGCCGCACAGAAAACCAGATGGGGCAGCTGTTCTTCCACTGGCACACTCTCCTTTAACTGGCGGCTGATGCTGGCACCGCCGCAGGTGCTGGACTATGTCGTGGTCCATGAGCTCTGTCATCTGTGTGAGATGAACCACTCTCCCGCCTTCTGGTCCCTGGTCGGATCCATTCTGCCCGACTATAAAGTCCGCCGCAAATGGCTCACCGACAACGGCACGGGCTTACTCTTCTGAAATTTCCTCCGAAGGAGCCTTCTTTGTATCTTCCGGGACGGCGGGATTTCCTCTCTCCCGCTTTTTCTTTGTCTCAAAACCGTGCTTATCATCCAGAAACTGCTCCACGATGAAGCGGGGACGGTTCTTGGTCTCCAGATATATTTTGCCGATATATTCTCCGATCACACCGAGCGACAACAGGATCGCGCCGCCGATGCCCCAGATGGAAAGCATTGTGGTCGTCCAGCCGACGATGGTCTCTCCCATCGCATGGCGGATCAGTGAGTAGCACAGCGCGACGATACAGATCAGGAACACGACGCCGCCCAGTCCTGTGATCATCTGCAGCGGCTTGGTCGAGAGGGATGTGATTCCCTCCAGGGCAAAGCCGAGCATCTTCTTCAGCGGATATTTGCTCTCGCCGGCGTAGCGCTCCGCGCGCTCATAATAAACAATCTCCGACGGAAAGCCGACCAGCGGCACCATGCCCCGCAGGAAGAGATTGACCTCCGTGAATTCCGCGAGGCCTTCGAGTGCGCGGCGGCTGAGAAGGCGGTAATCGGCGTGATTGTAGACGGTATTCGCGCCCATGCCGTTCATCAGCTTGTAAAAGCCTTCCGCCGTGAACTTCTTGAAAAAGGTATCGGTCTGTCTGCGGGAGCGGACGCCGTAGACAATGTCGGCGCCGTCATAGTATTTTTCCAGCATCTCCTCGCAGGCGGCAATGTCATCCTGCAGATCCGCGTCCATGGAAATCGTCAGATCCGCGGCGTCCTTCACCGTCATCAGCCCCGCCAGCAGCGCGTTCTGATGTCCGCGGTTGCGGGACAGATTGACGCCGGAAAACACGGCGTCCTGCGCGTGCAGCTGTTCGATCAGTTCCCAGGTCCGGTCCTTCGAGCCGTCGTTGACGAAGACGATCCGGCTGTCGGGATGTGCAAGCCCTTTGCTGACAAGGTGTCCGAGCTGCTCCTTCAGACGTTTTGATGTCTCCGGCAGCACCTCTTCTTCGTTATAGCATGGAATCACAAAGTATAAGATGTCGGCCATAACGCCTCCTACTCTTCATCCTTCTGTTCCAGAAACTTCTTTCTTGTAACAAAATTGTACACCATAACGATCGCGGTGGCGATGACCTTGCCGACCGTGTAAGCCATGTTGTAGCTGAGCAGATCCTTCAGTCCCGGTACGCCGGAATAGATCGGTCCCGTGAATCCCCAGACGATCAGGGCGTTGAGACCCATGCCGATGATGGAGAGAATCAGGAAAATGATAAATTCCTTGCGCCGGTCCATATTCTCCTTGCGCTTGAAGACAAACTTGAAGCTGAGAATATAGTTGCAGATCACGGAAACAATAAAGCCCATCACGGAGCCGAAGGTGGAGGCGGCGGCGAAGCCGCTCTCTCCCAGGATCCGGAGAGCGATGTTCATGCAGATAATTCCGACAATATAATCGATAAAGAAACAGATTACGCCGACAATTCCGAATTTCATAATCTGTTCAAACAGTTTATTCACGTTTCTTCCTCCAGCTTTACTTTTCAGTCGGTCTCTTTGAGCACGCTGCGGTTTTTGTACAGGTAATCGATCAGGGAAAGCACGGTCAGAATCAGGGCCGCCCACATGACAATCTGTGTCAGCAGATTCAGCTGCGGCAGATCCATGATCATCAGGATGACCATAATCATCTGGAAGGTGGTCTTGAATTTGCCGAAGTAACTCGCCGCAATGACGGTTCCCTGTTCTGCGGCGATCAGACGGAAGCCGCTGATGGTAAATTCCCTCGCCACAATGATGATCACGATCCACGCGGGGATCCGCACCAGCGAGACCAGGCAGATCAGAGCCGAGCAGACCAGCAGCTTATCCGCGAGCGGATCCATGAACTTTCCGAAATTGGTGACCAGATTGTACTTTCTGGCTATTTTCCCGTCCAGAAGATCCGTCAGGGATGCGATGATAAAGATCGCCAGCGCAATCCACTTATCATACTCTCCCGTCACTTCCCACAACATGAACACGACAAAAAACGGAATCAGCAAAACCCGCATAATCGTCAGTTTATTCGGCAGATTCATTCTGTTCTCCTTTTCGTCCTGAAAAAGACTGTATCCCGCCTTTTCCGGTCAGACCTCACGCGCGATCAGGTCATACCCCGAGGCGCCGGTCACCTTCACTCTGACAAAATCTCCGGAGAGGAAGGTGCGCTCCGATTCCACGAAGACCAGTCCGTCCACGCCCGGTGCATCGCGGTAGCTTCGCGCCGTATAGACGCCGTCCTGATCCGCGATCCGCCCCTCGATCATCACGGTCAGGGTTTTCCCTTTCATCCGTGCGGCTTTCTTAAAGGCGATGTCCTGCTGCACGAGCATGATCTCCTTCTGTCTGGCCTTCTTGACGCGGGCGGGAACCTGCGGCTTCATCTTTGCGGCAGGTGTGCCGTCTTCTCTCGAATAAGTGAAGACGCCCAGTCTGTCAAATTTCATTTTCTTTACAAAAGACAGAAGCTCTTTGTGCTGCTTCTCATCCTCTGTCGGAAAGCCGGTGATCAGCGTCGTGCGAAGACAGATGTCCGGGATTTCCTCCCGGAGAAGGGAAATGACACGGATCAGTTCCTCCCGGGTGGTTCTGCGGTGCATTTTCTTCAATATGTCGTCGCTCGCATGCTGAATCGGCATATCCAGATAATGAAGGATTTTCTTCTCTTCCTTCATCACCTGAATCAGTTCCTTCGTGATTTCCTCCGGATAACAATACAGGATGCGGATCCACTCAAAGCCTTCGATCCGGCACAGGGCTCTGAGCAGCTCCGGCAGTTTCTTTTCGCCGTACAGATCCGTCCCGTAGATCGTCGTCTCCTGCGCAACCAGGATCAGCTCTCTGACGCCCCGGTCCGCAAGCATCTGTGCTTCCCGCAGCAGATCCTCCATCGGAACGGAGCGGTACGGGCCGCGGATCGAAGGAATCACACAGTAACTGCAGCATTTGCTGCAGCCCTCCGCAATCTTCAGGTATCCGTAACCGCCGCCGGTGGTCAGAACTCTGTTCCCGGACAGCTCAGGCGCCTTTCGAAGGCTCTCAAAACAGGCAGGCTTTTCAGCCTGCCCTTCGCTCTCGGAAAGGAGGCCGTCCAGCACCTCCGGAAGCTGATCCGCCGCAGTCGTGCCCAGAACGGCATCTACCTCCGGCATCTCCTGCAGAACTTCTTCTTTGAAGCGCTGCGCCAGACACCCGGTGACCACCAGCTTTTTCAGACTTCCGCTGCGCTTTTTCTCCGCGAGGGAAAGGATGGTCTCAATGCTCTCCTCCTTCGCGGCATCAATAAAAGCACAGGTGTTGACGACAGCGATTTCCGCCTCGTCCTCATTATCCGTAAAGGTATAGGCTCCGCCGCTGCCGGGGATTTCCCGGCCGGACAGAGAACCGATCATATGCTCGGTGTCGACCAGATTTTTGTCGCACCCGAGCGAAACAAACAGTACTTTCACGGGTTAATCTTCTTCCGCTGCATCCGCATCTGCATCCGCTGCGTCTTCTTCCTCTTCATCGATGTTCTCAATGCCTTCTTCTTCCGCAACGGCATCCTTATCGATAGAGCTGAACTCTGTGCACTGACGGAGTGCCTGGCGCAGTGCCTCGGCTTCCTCGCGCTCTTCAGCCTTCTCATCCTCCGGAAGAATCGTGATCTTCTCCTGATTCAGCTCTTCCACAGCGATGGAAAGGGGCTTCTTGCCGGGAGCTGCCACGATCAGCGGATCATCTCCGTCCACGATCTGGCGCGCCCGCTTTGCGGTCGCCATAACGATAGAATAACGGCTGTTGATGACAGGAGTCTCTCCCTCTTCCACACCCTTGTTTACAACATTCATCAAATCAACATACGACGGATGAATCATTTTGTTCTCTCCTTTTCCTTACTATCCTCTTGAGAACGGGCTGATGCCCGAATCACAACTGTTTAAGATTCTGTCCGGATCCTTATCCGATGTTCTTCAGATCCTCGCGGAACTGTTCCACAAATGCCTGTCTCTTTTTCGAATCCTGAATCAGTGCATGCAGTTTTCCGACTGCCTCGTCCAGATCATCGTTGATCAGGAGGTGCTGGTAATACGGAATAAACTCTGTTTCCTCCACTGCGCGCGCAAGTCGCCCGGCAACGGACTCCTCTGTCTCCGTCCCGCGGCCCCTCAGGCGCTTCTTCAGCTCTTCGGCGGAAGGTGTGGTGACAAAAACCGTATTGGCCTCGGGCATTTTCTTCAGAATCTGCATCGCGCCCTGGACTTCGATTTCCAGCAGGACATCTTTCCCCGCGGCGATCTGATCCTCCACATACCGGCGGGGCGTCCCGTAGGAGTGCTTCACATATTTTGCATACTCCAGGAAGCCGCCTTCCTCGATGGTCCGGTCGAATTCCTCCTGTGAGACAAAGAAGTATTCTCTTCCGTTTACTTCGCCTTCCCGCGGCTCTCTTGTCGTCATCGATACCGACAGCGCATAGCCCTCATAGCGCGAAAGAAGAGCCTTCATGATGGTTCCCTTTCCCGCTCCGGAAAAGCCGGATACGACGGTCAGGCTGCCCTTTTCGGGTCTGTTCTCGCTCATTTGCGTTCCTGCCTACTCTATATTCTGAATCTGTTCGCGGATTTTCTCCACGCAGGTCTTCAGTTCAATAGCCCTGTCAGACACCGCCAGATCATCCGACTTGGAAAGAATCGTGTTTGACTCGCGGTTCATTTCCTGCGCGATGAAGTCCAGCTTGCGGCCGACGCCCTCGTCGCCGGAGAGTTCTGTCCGGACTGCTTCGATGTGGCTTCTCAGCCGCACCAGTTCCTCGTCCACGCAGACCTTGTCCGAATAGATGGTGACTTCTTCGAGAATCCGTCCCTCGTCAATCGCGGTGCCCTGCAGAAGATCGCTCACCTTCTCGTACAGCTGTCTCCGGTAGGTCTCCACAATGACCGGTGCCCGCTGTGTGATGAATTCCACGTTTTCCTGCATCTCATCCAGCTTCGCGAGCAGGTCGTCCCGAAGGAATCCGCCCTCCCGCGTGCGTGCCTCATAGAACTGCTGCGCAGCGAGATCAATGGCTTCGCGCAGCGGCTCCCAGTAGTCCGACGTGTCCGGGCTCTCTTCCTCCATCGTCAGAACATCCGGATATCTGGAGAGCGCACTGACCTTGATGTCGTTCTCCAGTCCGAAGTCTTCCGCCATCTGCCGAAGGTGATCCAGATACTGCTGCGCCACAGTCCGGTTGTAGCGGATGGTGACGTTGGACTCGGCGAGGTCTTCCAGAGAAATGAAGACATCCACCTTTCCCCGCTGCATGTATTTTTTCAGTTCAGCCTTAATGGCCGACTCAAACGGATTAAGCTGTCTCGGCATTTTTATCGAAATGTCAAGATAGCGGTTATTGACCGATTTCATCTCCACAGTGAATTTGAGGTCTCCCCTGACCAGCTCACTGCGGCCGTACCCTGTCATACTTCTGATCATATACAGATAACCCACCCTTTCGGTGTACCCTCGTGTGCACACACAGAGTCATTATATCGGCTGTAACTTAGGCCGTCAAGAAATGCGGCTTTTTCGGGCATCTCCCACCGATTGACCCTTTTCCCCCTGAATGCTAAGATTCTGATTATGAAAAAACTACTGTCTTCTTCTTTAAAACTGTACCTGTACACCGCCGCCGTCATCTCGGCCGTTTTCCTTTCTTTCTGCGCGATGCGGGGCGTCATGCCCTTCGGGGACCGGCTTCTGGGGAGCGGTGATTTTGTCGCCCAGTCCATCCCGATCCTGCATCAGGTCTGGGATTTTCTGCACGGCCGGAGCGATCTGTATTTCAACTGGAATATCGGACTGGGGAGCAATTATGCCGGAACGCTCTCACATTATTCCCTCGTCAGCCCGTTTTCGCTCTTCTTCCTGCTGATTCCGCGCAGCGCGATGCAGGCCTCCATGATCTGGTATACGCTGATCAAGCTGATCGCCATGGGCTGCACCTTCCTGTATTTCCTTCAGAAGGACGAGCTGCTCGCGGGAGAGAGCCGTCTTCCCGGGGCTCTGATGATCCTGTATTCCGCAGGCTATGCACTCAGCGGCTACTGCATGCAGTATTACGGCTTTTCCTGGATCGATCTGGCTGTCTTCTTCCCGCTGCTGATGCTGGAGCTGAACCGCGTGCTCACGAGATCGGAAGGGCCTCTGCTGAAAAACGGCTTCTCCCGGCGTTATCTGCTCTATCTGACGCTGATGCTGGTGATGAATATCCCGCAGGCCTACGCGATCTGCATCTACCTGATTCTCTATGCCGGCGGCGTGCTGCTGATCCTCCGGCCCGAAAAGAAAAGGGCGGGCGCCTCTTCTTTTGTCCTGCTCTCCCTTCTCTCCCTCGGCCTCTCGGCGGTGCTGTTTCTGCCGCAGCTCATCAACATTCTGCGGTCTTACAGGGCCTCCATGCTGCGCTTTTTCCCGCTGGATGACTATTACCGGACACTCCTCACAGAGCCCGGAATGGAAGCCTTCCGCAAATGGACGATCCTGAAGAGTCTTCTTCCCGCGCTCATCGTCTTCGCGGCAGGTCTTGTCTGTGCACTCCTGAAGAGAAAAGCGCCGGGCAGCGGCCGGAAAAATGATGGGTACGGTGTCCCCGTCTTCCGGGTTTATGTTATGCTTCTGGCTCTGTGGCCGTTTTTCGTCGAATCCACCAATGTGGTCTACGCCAACGGTTATTATTCCAGTTTTCCCATGCGCTACGGCTTTGTGCCGGTCTTTCTGATTCTGACTCTGTCGGCTGCCTTTATGAAGGAAATCTGCGATGAGGTCCTGCCCGGAAAGCTGGTTCTCCCGGCGATGCTTGCCCTGATCGCCTGCTGGAGCGCGGTCATTCTGATGCAGGCACGCGTCTATATTGTCAGCGACCGCACCGACGACGCGGCGCTGCTGACTGAGGCACACGCACAGATCCGCACCGCGGACATGGATGCCTGGTCCTCGCGCGAATCGCTGCCGGCCAGCACGCTTCTTCAGCGCACCAAGCTCGCCGACGCCTGCCTTCGGAGCAACTTCCCGTTTTTCTTCGGACTGCCCTCCGTGTGCAACTACGACCCGCTGAATTCAGCCGCGCAGATCTATCTGAATCAGATGCTCGGCTACTCACAGGTCTGGGACCGCATGAGCGACACGGGCGGCACAGTCTTCTCCGACGCGCTGCTGCAGCAGAATCTTCTGTTGTCCAAAGCCTCGGTTGAGAATGAATTCTGGAAGCACGACGAGACGGCGCAGCCGCTCTACCGCCTCCTGGACACGGTCGAGGGCTATGAGATCCGGTCCGCGGAAAACCGCCTGCCGGAAGTACTCACCTGCTCTCTGGATGATTTTGTCTCCGCTTCGTCGCGCGCGGCGGAGGACACAAGCCTGTTCGGTATCCAGAACACTCTCTACCGGATTTTCTTTACTTCCGATCAGGGCGGCCTTCTTCCCGCAAAAGATCTGATCAGTGCGCAGACCCTTCCCGTCCCGGCGGACGGCGTTCTCGAAACCGAAATTCTGACAGACGGCAGCAGTGCGCTTTATCTGTACGGACTGAATCTGACGGACTGCGAGCTTTTCGTGGACGATGTGCCGGCTGCCGTCCCGAATTTTGAAGCCTTCGACAACCGGCTGTATCCGGCACTTTACAACGACCGGATCCTGTGTCTGGGTTCCTACGATGCCGGCAGAACGGTGCGCATTAAGCTCGTGTCCCACGGACAGATCACGACGGATCAGGCGCTTTCAGTTTCTCCCGATGCGGTTTCCAGCGTACAGCTTGCAGTACTGGATCTGGACGCTTTCAGAGTGGCCTGCAGTCTCAGCCTGGACCGGGCGAGATCCCAGAACCTGCAGGTGACCATGAGCCGGCGCAGTGTCCGGATTTCTCTGGACTATGACCGGGACGGCTTCGCCTTCTTCCCGGTCTACACGGATCCCGGCTGGCGGTGCCGCCGCGGCACAGAAGAAGTGCCGATCGGAAAGGTCAGCGACAGCCTGATGATGCTTCCGGTCACGGCCGGTCACAACGAGTTTGTTCTGACCTATACACCGGACGGCTTTACGATCGGTGCCGTCTCCAGCGCACTTTCTCTGATCATTCTCGCTGCCCTCTTTATCCTCGGCAGGAGACGTCCCGTGCGTGAAGACCGCTCCGGCTCCCGATGGGAAGCGGCGGGCCTTTACGTGACCGGCGCAGTCTCTGTGCTGACGCTTCTTCTGGTTATGATTATTCCGGCACTCAACATGCTGTTTCACTTTATCCGATGAAGAAGTTCATTCCGGGGAAGTTTATTCTGAGACAATTATTCTGAGAAAGGTTTTATAGGAGTTTTCCATGGCTTTTGACGGCTTTACGACAGCCTGCCTTGCGCAGGAACTGAACAGGTGCCTGACCGGCGCACATATCAGCAAAATCACGCAGACGGAGAAGGACGAGCTGCTTCTGACTTTAAAGCTCCCCTCTTCCGCGGGCGGCGGAAGCACCCGGCTGGTTCTCTCCGCAGACCCCTCGCTTCCGCTGTGTTACCTCACACAGCAGAACAAGCCGGCTCCGCTGACAGCCCCTGCCTTCTGTATGCTTCTGCGCAAGCATCTGCAGGGTGCCCTGATTCTGGAGGCTCTGCAGCCCGGACTGGAGCGGATCGTCCGGATCCGCGCGCAGCACCGCAATGAGATGGGCGATCTGAAGGAATACACACTTCTGATCGAGCTGATGGGCAAGCATTCCAACATCATCTTTCTGGACGAAAGCGATCAGATTATTGACAGTATCCGGCACGTGTCCCAGATGGTCTCTTCTGTCCGGGAGGTTCTGCCGGGGCGTCCGTATTTTATCCCCGACACTCAGAATAAACTGAATCCCTTTGACGAGACGCAGGAAGGCTTCTCCGACAGGCTCACCGGTGCGGGCACAGATCCCGCAGGACTGATCATGCGCACCTATACGGGCTTCTCCCGCGTCATGGCGCAGGAGATCTGCGCGCGGGCGCAGCTGTCCCAGGATGAGAGCGCTGCGGCGTTGACAGCGGCGGAGCGCAGCCGTCTTTACGAAGCCTTCACCGGCCTTCTGCAGGATGTGCAGGCCGGCCGCTTTTCACCCGTCATTTATTATCATGCGGGGACTGCCCCCTCTCCCGTCTCGCCCGCGGAATTTTCCGTCGTGCCGCTGATGACCTACGCCGGTATGCCGTCGCGCCGCTTCGGGACGGTGTCCGAACTGATTGAGACCTATTACGCCCAGAAGAATGAGCAGACCCGCATCCGGCAGAAGTCCTCGGATCTGCGCCATATCGTCCAGACCATCCTGGAGCGGGACATCCACAAATATGATCTGCAGCAGAAGCAGCTGAAGGACACGGAAAAGCGTGACAAGTACCGGGTCTGGGGCGAGCTGATCACTGCCTACGCTTACAGTATTCCGGAGGGTGCTTCCTCCGCGGAGCTGGAAAACTGGTACACCGGAGAGACAACGACGGTTCCGCTCGACCCTGCCTTAAGCGCATCCGCGAACGCTAAGCGATATTTTGACCGCTACACCAAGCTGAAGCGGACCAGTGAGGCGCTTGTCCAGCTGACCTCGCAGGTGCAGGAGGAAATCGATCATCTGCGAAGCATTCAGACTGCGCTGGATCTGGCGGCCGACGAGGCGGACCTCGCCGAGATCCGTGAGGAGATGCGCGAGGCGGGACTCATCCGCTCTCACGCGCTTCCCTCCGACAAAGAGCGCGAGCGCTTCCGGAAGGCTTCCGCGGGCGGCCGCAAAGGCAGCCGCAGGCCGGAGCCGGGAAAACCTCTGCACTATGTCACCTCGGACGGGTATGACGTCTATGTCGGCAAAAACAATACCCAGAACGATACCCTCACCTTCCATTTTGCCTCGCCGCAGGACATCTGGTTCCACGCCAATGATATGCCAGGCTCCCACGTGATCCTGTGCACGCGCGGTGAGAAATTCGAGGACGTCCCGGAGCGCGCCTTTGAGGAGGCGGCGTCGCTGGCAGCCTACTACTCCAGCGGGCGGGATCAGGGCAAAGTGGAGATCGATTATCTGGAGCGCCGGAACGTAAAAAAGCCGGGCGGATCCCGCCCGGGCTTTGTCGTGTATTACACCAACTATTCCATTCTCGCATCCACGGATATTTCCGCCCTCACGCAGATACCGTAGGGTGTCAGATCCACCGCAGTCTCCGGAGGATTCTGACCATGCCCTGCCCCTTCGGCAGCTGAAGAATTTCTCCTTCCGTCAGCGCGCCGCTGCGGATCAGTATAAAGAAATATACCAGCACGGCGACAATCAGCGCCGGAATGACAGCGACAAGATTGATGAAATACTCTCTCTTCATTCCGATCTTCTGCAGGATCCAGGCACAGAGATGATAGACGGAAAAGGCCATGCTGCCCATAATCAGCGCGGCTGCAATCGGCTTGACATACATGTTGATCACATCATCCTGCACCCGCAGATACCGGTGCAGGAAAAACTCGTTCAGCAGGAAAATCAGAATCGAATACAGAATGCTGACGATCACCAGTGCGTAGACACTGAGCTTCGTGTACCGGATCAGAACAACCAGCACAATGGTCTGGACGGCCAGCGCCGCACTCGCGGAAACCAGCGGAAGCGACATTCTTCCGATGGACTGCAGGACTGCATTTGTGACAGTCGAGATGGAATAAAAGACGACCGTCACGGCCAGCATGGCCAGAAGGCGCGACGCCATCGGCAGCGATGCCGGCTGCGGAAACAGGAGCATGGTGATGGGTCTTGCGAGTGCAATCAGTCCGCCCGCGGACGGAATGGCAATCAGAAGCGTCATGCGCTTCGCATCCAGCGCCCTGCGCCGGGTATCCTCTCTCTTTCCCTGCGCATGTGCGGAAGCGATGCCCGGAATGATGGCCGCGGAAAAAGCCGTGGCGATGGAAATCGGTATGTTGGTAATCACGACGGCCTTGTTCGAGAAAATGCCGTACAGCGTTGAAATAATCGCCTCATCGTAATTTCTCGCCCCGATCATGATTTTGGAATAAACAGTCTGATTCAGTGCCGTGGTCAGGTTGAGAATGAAGGAACTGAGAATAAACGGGGTAATCACCAGAATCGTTTCCCGCATCACATGAGAGAAGCTCTCCTCATACTCTGTCCGGTCGGAAGCCACCTTTCTCAGGTAATAAGGCCGGTTCAGATAATAGGTCCAGCCCATGAACAGCAATGCGATCAGGACGCCGCTTCCGGTTCCCAGCGCGGAACCCATCGCACCGTAGCGGGCTTTCGTCGTCGCATCCTGATCCGCCACCAGATGAATCAGCAGCGCAGCCGCGCCGATGGAGACGACGGCGTTGGCAATCTGTTCCAGGATCTGGGATACGGAGGTCTGCACCATGGTGCCCTGCGCCTGGTAGTAGCCGCGGAACGCCCCGAGAATGCCGAACAGGAAAATGGTCGGGGCAAAAACACGGAGTACCGAGACGGAGTTGGGCGGGACGAGCCAGGATGCCCCGAAGAACATAATGAGGCCGAAGAAAACACCGACCGCCATGTTATAGACAAGCGCAGCGTGAAAAACACGCTGCGCATTGCGATACTGTCCCTGCGCAAGCTTCTGTGCCATGATTTTGGAAAGAGCCGAAGGCACACTGTAGGAGGAAATCATCAGAATAATGGTATAGATATTATAGGCAAATCCGTAATATCCATTACCTTCATCGCCGATAACCGCCGTAAGGGGCGCCCGATATAACAGTCCGATGATTCTGACGATAATGCTCGCGCTCGCCAGAATTCCGGCCTGCATAATAACACTTTTCCTGCTTTCCTGCTCCATGTACTTATGCTTGCCGCTGTTAAATTACTTACTCTGCCGGGACTCCCGCCCGGAAAGGTGATTTCCCGTCCGCTTTCAGGCGGTCGGTCCGATCAGCCAGTCATACATCACCTGATACTTGCCCGCGCTGACCTTCCAGGAGAAGTCGGCCTGCATTGCGCGCTCCACAATCTTGTTCCAGTCGCGCTTCTTGTCATAGAAAATCTGTTCCGCATAGCGGACCGCGGCCATCATCTCGTGTGCGTTGTAATTCGCGAAGGTGAAGCCGGTGCCGGTCTTCTCGAACTCGTTGTACGGCTCGACCGTATCCTTCAATCCGCCGGTCTCCCGGACGATCGGCAGTGTGCCGTACTTTAAGGACATCAGCTGCGAGAGACCGCAGGGCTCAAACAGAGACGGCATCAGGAACGCGTCGGAAGCCGCATAGATCTTATGGGAAAGCTCCTCGGAATAGAAAATGTTGGCGGAGAGCTTGTCGGAATATTTCCAGTCGAAGTAGCGGAACATGTTCTCATAGCGCTCTTCACCGGTTCCCAGAACGACCACCTGGATCGCATCCTGCGAGAGCATCTCCTCCAGAACATAAGCAATCAGGTCAAAGCCCTTCTGATCCGTCAGTCTGGAGACGATTCCGATCAGCATGACCTTCTCATCCTGTCCCAGTCCGAGCTCTTTCTGCAGCTCGATCTTGTTCTTCACCTTCTCCTTGCGGAAATTGTTGACGTTGTAGGGTCTTGCGATATATTTGTCCGCCTCGGGTGAGAAGTCGGTGTAGTCGATGCCGTTCAGGATGCCACGCAGGTCACCCGAGCGCGCGTTCATCAGGCCGTCCAGGCCCTCTCCGAAGAACGGTGTCTTGATCTCCTCGGCGTAAGTCGGGGACACGGTGGTGATAGCGTCCGCATAGACCAGTCCGCCCTTTAAGAGGTTGGCGTCCTTGTTGAACTCCAGCTTGTCCGGTGTGAAGTAGTAGCCGGACAGGCCGGTGATGCTCTCCACATCCTGGACATTCCATTTGCCCTGGAATTTCAGGTTGTGAATGGTCATGACCGTCTTGATGCCGCGGTAGAACTCGTTCTCCTGGAAGCGCTCCTTCAGGTATACCGGGACCAGGCCGGTCTGCCAGTCATGGCAGTGGATGAGGTCCGGCCGGAAGTTCAGTGTCGGCAGGGCTGATAGCACAGCCTTGGAGAAAAACGCGAACCTGCGGATCTCAAAGAGCGCGTCGTCCGTGTACGGGCGCGGCGTGTTGAAATACTCCTCGTTGTCGATGAAATAATATGTGATGCCTTCCAGCTCCGCTTTCAGCAGGCCGACATAACAGCTCTTCCAGTCAAAGTCCATGTAAAACTCGGTGATATACTCGAGCTTGTCCTTCATGGCCTGCTTCATGCAGCCGTACTTGGGCAGAATCACCCGCACATCATAGTACTCGCGGTCAATCTCCTTGGGAAGTGACCCCACCACATCCGCCAGGCCGCCGGTTTTAATGAAAGGCACACATTCAGATGCTGCATACAAAATGTTTTTCATTGTTTTCCCCCTGTCTTGTTTTTTGCTATACCATGCGGGCATCTTCCCGCCTGCTGTACGATGTTCTGTCAGACCTGCTCCGCAATCTCATAAATCAGCTGCTCCGAGTCTTCCCAGGACAGGCAGGGATCCGTGATGGATTTGCCGAAAACGCCCTCTCCGATCTTCTGGCAGCCCTCCTCGAGATAGCTCTCAATCATCAGGCCTTTGACGATCGTCCTGATCTCCGGGTTCTCATAGCGGTTGTGCAGGACTTCCTTCGCGATCCGGATCTGCTGTTTATGCTGCTTGTCCGAATTGCTGTGATTGGTATCAATGACGGCTGCCGGATATTTCAGGTTCCGCTCATTGTACAGATGCACAAGGCGGATAATATCCTCATAATGATAGTTGGGGTTGCTCTCTCCCCGTTTGTTGGCCGCCCCGCGCAGAACCGCGTGCGCCAGCGGATTTCCGGTGGTCTGCACCTCCCATCCGCGATAGATAAAGGAGTGCGGATGCTGCGCGGCATAGATAGAATTCAGCATGACATTAAAATCGCCGCTCGTCGGGTTCTTCATGCCGGATGCCACATCAAATCCGCTCACTGTCAGCCGGTGCTGCTGGTCCTCCACAGACCGCGCGCCGATGGCTACGTAAGACAGAATATCCTGCACATATCCCCAGTTGTCCGGATACAGCATCTCGTCTGCCGCCGTCAGCCCGGACACCTCAATGGCGTGTATCTGCATCTTGCGCATGGCGATCAGGCCGGCTCTGAAATCGGTCTTTCCCTCCGGATCCGGCTGGGAAGTGATACCCTTGTAGCCGGAGCCCGTAGTGCGCGGCTTATTTGTATAGATGCGGGGAACCAGCACCAGTCTGTCTTTTACTTTTTCGTTGACCTTCGCAAGCCGGGTCACGTATTCGCAGACGGCATCTTCGTTATCCGCCGAACACGGACCGATAATCACCAGAAACCGGTCGCTTTTTCCGGTCAGTACGTCTGCAATTTCCTGATCTCTGTGCCGCTTGATTTCCGCAAACGGCTTCGGAAGCGGATACTCTTCCCGGATCGCTCCCGGGGAAGGCAGTTCCTGCACAAATGTAAATGACATGTCTGTTCCTCGCCTGTTGAACTGATGAAACTATTATATCTGATTTGAACACTTTTTTACAGATGCTTACACCGCAGTGATAGCGTCAAGTTACTGTAGGACAGCAAGTGCCAGATTGAGCACCTTGATCATTGACAATTAAATATCCCAGAGATGCCAGCGGATGGCCGCTGTCTTTCTGGCTGTGCCTTCTACTATGGATGCACGGAATACGTCGC
>JAFRIW010000055.1 GCA_017432565.1 Lachnospiraceae bacterium | reverse complement strand
GGTGAAGCAGAGCAACTGGTTCGATTGTCAATACAGTTTCAATAACCGCCGTGTATTGAAACAATGCAAGGAGATCGATTGTCAATACAACAGAAGCATTTGGGCGGTATAAAGAAGAGAACAAAGAAGCTTAATCTGCAGAACAAAGAAGCTCAACCCACAGAACAAGACGGCAGAACCGGAACAATGCTGCAATGCTGCAATGCGGAGGGGTAATTACATATGGATAAGCTGCACGAAGAATGCGGTGTGTTCGGAATCTATTGCCCGCCGGGCGTACAGGCGGCTGCACACCTTTATGACGGGCTGACCGCCCTGCAGCACCGCGGGCAGGAGTCGGCGGGCATCTCTGTCTGCGACACGGACGGAGCCAGGGGCAACATCTGTACCCGGAAGGGGATGGGGCTGGTCAGCGAGGTCTTCAGTCAGGCGGATCTGGACGCATTGCAGGGAAATATCGGAATCGGTCATGTGCGTTATTCAACGACGGGAGACAGCACGCTTCGGAACGCACAGCCGATCGCCATGAATTATATCAAGGGAAGCTTTGCGCTGGTCCACAACGGAAACATCGTGAACAGTGAAGAAATCCGGCAGGAGCAGCTGCTCCGGGGCCAGGCACATTACACGACCTCCGACTCGGAAGTGCTCGCGTACGAGATCATCAGCGAGCGGCTGAAGACAGAGACCATTGAAGAGGCTGTGCTGCGTGCCGCGGGAAAGCTGCGCGGCGGGTATGCCTGCATCATCATGAGCCCACGGAAACTGGTGGGCGTCCGGGATCCGCAGGGAATCAAGCCGCTGGTGCTGGGAAAAAGAGGAGAGGACTATATTCTGGCTTCCGAGAGCGCCGCCGTTCAGGCAGTGGGCGGCCGACTGGTCCGGGATATCCGGCCGGGAGAGATTGTCGTGATCGACCGGAAGGGAATATCAAGTATAGATGCGCTGTGCGGCAGCAGGCATGCCCACTGTGTATTTGAATATATCTATTTTGCGAGAAGTGATTCCGTGATTGACGGGATTGAAGTTCACGATGCGCGATTCCGTGCGGGGCAGGCCCTGGCCCGCACGGAATACTGCGTGTCTGAGGATAATCATGCGGCCGCGCCCTGTGCGGATCTGGTGACCGGTGTGCCGGATTCCGGCCTGATTGCCGCAGAGGGGTATGCGCGGGAGTCCGGGATTCCGTTTGCGCTGGCATTTCATAAAAACAGTTATATCGGCCGGAGCTTTATCAAGCCGACAGATCCGGAGCGCAGGGCGGCTGTTCACCGGAAACTCAGCGTGCTGAAGAGTGTCGTGAGAGGAAAGCGGATCGTCCTGATCGATGACTCCATTGTGCGCGGGACGACAATGCGGCAGATTATCGAAATGCTGCGGGAGGCCGGCGCACAGGAGGTGCACGTGCGGATCAGCTCGCCGCCGTTTCTGTATCCGTGTTTTTACGGAACGGATGTGCCCAGCTCCCGCCAGCTGATTGCCTCGGAGCATTCCGCCCGGGAGATCTGCAGAGAGATCGGTGCGGACTCGCTGGCTTATCTGGCAATAGAGGATTTCCGGACCATGCTGGGCGATCTGCCGGTGTGCGCCGCGTGCTTCAATCAGCAATATCCGGTATAGGAGGTGTTGTATGGCAGCATTTGAACGTGTGAAGTGTGGTATTCCGGAACTGGATCAGGCGCTTGACAACATCCGCCTGGGCGACAATGTGGTTTTCCGGGTGTCGGATCTGAGCGAGTTCCGCTTATTTCTGGATCCTTATCTGGATCAGGCCATCCGGGACCGGCGGCAGATCATTTATGTTCGTTTCGCGTCGCACCCGCCGCTGACGGAAGGCCATCCGGAGATCCGGACAGTACACATTGAACTGTCGCACCGGTTTGAGACGTTCACGGTCGCGATCCACAACCTGATTGCGGAAGCCGGCCGGGACGCTTTCTACGTTTTTGACTGCCTGTCGGAACTGCAGACTGCCTGGGCGACGGATCTGATGATGGGCAATTTCTTCCGCGTCACCTGTCCGTTTCTGTTTCAGCTGGATACGGTCGCCTTCTTTCCGCTGATCCGGGGCAGACATTCGGCACAGGCCATTGCCAAAATCCAGGACACGACACAGCTGTTTCTGGATGTCTATTCGGACCGGGGGGCGGTTTACATCCGCCCGGAAAAGGTCTGGAGGCGGCACTTGGAGACAATGTTTCTGCCGCATCAGTATGACCCTGTGTCCGGCGCCGTCCGGCCGCTGCTGGACGGTGTTGAGGTGAGCCGGTTCTATCAGGTGATGAACCGATTCCAGCGATCCGGCGCCGAAGAAAACACGGATGCCTGGGACCGGTTCTTTGGCCTTACGCAGCAGATGCATCAGAGCGGGATGGATGTCTCGGAGGCCTGCGCGCGTATGTGTGAAATTATGATGAGCCGCGATGAGAAGATGCGGGCTCTGATCAGGAAGCACTTTACACCCGAAGACTATTTTCAGGTTCACGGCCACATGATCGGAACCGGCATGATCGGAGGCAAAGCCTGCGGCATGCTGCTGGCCCGGAAGATCATTGAAAATGAGCGGCCGGATCTGTTCGCGCTGCTGGAACCGCATGACTCCTTCTACATCGGCTCGGACGTGTATTATTCCTATATTGTTGAAAACGGCTACTGGGATCTGCGGATCCGGCAGCGGACGGAGGAGGAATACTTCTCCCTGGCGGATCATTTTGCACAGTGTCTGCTCTCCGGAACCTTCTCCGAAGCGATGGAAGACCGGTTCTGCGCACTGCTGGAATACTATGGGCGGGATCCAATCATTGTGCGGTCCAGCAGTATTCTGGAGGACGGATTCGGAAATGCCTTCGCGGGAAAGTACGAGTCGGTTTTCTGTGCAAATACCGGAACCATGGAGGAGCGCCTTGAAGAGTTCGAGTCGGCCATCCGGCAGGTTTATGCCAGCTCCATGAGTCTGTCCGCACTGGATTACCGGAAGAGAAGAAATCTGGCCGGACGAGATGAGCAGATGGCGCTGCTGGTACAGCGTGTGTCCGGCTCTCACTATGATCAGTATTACATGCCCTGTGCCGCGGGTGTCGGCTATTCCTACAGCCCGTACCGCTTTATGGAGAGCCTGGACCCGTCGGCCGGGATGCTGCGGCTGGTCATGGGACTCGGCACCTCCGCCGTGGACAGGACAGAAGGATCCTACCCGCGGCTGGTGAATCTGGACCGGCCGGAGGCATCGGTTCACTCTTCCGCGGCGGAGCGTCATCAGTATTCCCAGCGCAAGCTGGAAGCGGTCAATAAAGAGAGCAGAGGACTGGAGCGATTCGACCTGGGCCGGATTTTGCCCGGCCTGCCTGTATATCTGAAGAATCTGCTCCTGGAGCACGACTACAGCGCAGAACAGCATTTTCATGAACTGGGGACAGACAGAGAGATTCTGTTTATTTCCTGCAGAGGGCTGGTGCGCAATGCGGAAATGATGCGGCAGTTCCGGGAGATGATGCAGCTGATTCAGAGCGAGTACGGTCAGCCGGTGGATATTGAGTTTACCGTCAACCAGTCACAGAGCGGCGAGTATGTGATCAACCTGCTGCAGTGCCGGCCGCTGCAGGTGTTCAAGGACACTGGAAATGTGACCGTTCCGGCGGATCTCTCCGCTCAGAAAGTCCTTCTCGAGTCGCAGAGTGCCTCGATGGGACTTTCCAGGGATGTTCCGCTGGATCTGATTGTCTATGTGGATCCGATTGCCTATTATGAGATGCCCTATGCCGAAAAATCTCTGATTGCGCGGGTGATCGGCAGTATCAACTGGAAATACAGGGGGCAGGGCAAACATATGATGTTGATTGTTCCGGGAAGAGTCGGGACCTCGTCGCCGGAGCTGGGTGTGCCGACTGCGTTTTCGGACATCAGCGAGTTTGAGGTGATCTGCGAAGTGTCGGAGTCCGGTGCGGGTTATCATCCGGAGCTGTCCTACGGCAGCCACATCTTCCAGGACCTTGTGGAAGCGGACATTCTGTATACAGCCGTTTTTGAGGATGAGCGCACACAGCAGTACCACCCGGAGTATCTCAGGCAGCTGCCGAATCTGATCGGGGAGATTCTCCCGGAGCAGAATCGCAGCGGCCTGGAGCAGATCGTGCGGATTGTTGACGTGAGCGGCCGCGGCTGCCGGGTTATTCATGATCTGCACCGGGAGCAGCTGGCGGTGATACTGGAAGAAGGGCAAGCAGGTATGCCGGATAAATAAATTGCATAATTGTATACATTTTATCTTTACAATTTTTTCTGCCGGGCCTATAATGTTTCCAATGTCAAAGGCGGCAGGATATTCAGTTATAAATAAAGCATGAAATAAGCTGATTTGAGGAAGCAAAGGCGCTTCGGGTTTATTACCCGACGCGCCTTTTTTATTTTGCGTTAACGCGGAGGCAGTCCATGGGAAATCAGAATAACAGTCCGATGAACGAAAAATTGAACCGGATCGGGAGGGAAGGTCTGTATTCCCCGGATTTCGAGCATGACAACTGCGGAATCGGGGCGATCATCGATATTGAGGGGCGGCAGAGCCACGGAATTGTGGATGATGCGCTCTCGATTGTGGAGAATCTCGAGCACAGAGCCGGAAAAGATGCGGAGGGGAAGACCGGAGACGGTGTCGGCATTCTGACACAGATTCCGCACGACTACTTTGTCAGAGTCATGAAGGAGCAGGGCGTGGAGCTGCCGGGGCCGCGGCAGTACGGTGTCGGTATGTTCTTCTTCCCGCAGAATGATCTGGACATGCGGCAGGCGAGATCCATGTTTGAGATTATCGTCCGGAAGGCAGGCCTTTCTGTTCTGGGCTGGCGCAAGGTCCCTTCGGATCCGTCGGTGCTCGGTTCCCGCGCGCGGGAGTGTATGCCGAACATCTGCCAGGTCTTTATCCGCCGGCCTGCAGATGCTGCGGAGGATATTGATTTTGACCGGATGCTGTATGTAATCCGCCGCGAATTTGAACAGAGCAATGTCAACACCTATGTCCCATCGCTCTCCTGCAGGACGATAGTCTACAAGGGTATGTTTCTGGTCGGGCAGCTGCGGACGTTCTTCACGGATCTGACGCAGCCGGATTACGCCTCTGCCGTCGCGATGGTGCATTCCCGGTTTTCCACCAACACGACGCCCAGCTGGAACCGGGCGCACCCCAACCGCCTGATTGTCCATAACGGTGAGATCAATACGATCAAAGGCAATGCGGACAAAATGCTGGCGCGCGAGGAGACCATGCACTCGGGGCGCTTTTCGGAAGAGGATATGACCAAGGTCCTGCCGGTCATTTCCCAGAGCGGTTCCGACTCGGCCATGCTGGACAACACGCTGGAGTTCCTGATGATGAGCGGCATGGATCTGCCGCTTGCGGCGATGATTACCATTCCGGAGCCCTGGGCACACAATGAGACGCTGTCCCAGGAGGAGCGGGATTTCTATCAGTATTATGCGACCATGATGGAGCCCTGGGACGGGCCGGCTTCGATTCTGTTTTCCGACGGCGATATCATGGGGGCCATTCTCGACCGGAACGGCCTGCGGCCTTCGCGCTATGTCGTGACTGATGACGGGCGCGTCATTCTTTCCTCCGAGGTCGGTGTTCTTCCGCTGGATGAGCGCCGCATTATCAAGAAGGAGCGGATCCACCCGGGCAAGCTTCTGCTGGTGGACACGAAGCAGAAGAAAATCATTTACGATCATGAGCTCAAGGAGCAGTATGCCTGCTCGAAGCCCTTCGGCGAGTGGCTGGACCGCAACCTGCTGGAGCTGAAGGATGTCAAAATTCCGAATAAGAAGGTTCCCGCCATCAGCGGCGCGTATCGCCAGATGCTGCAGAAGGCCTTCGGTTATACCTGGGAGAACTATCACGACGGGATCCGCACCATGGCCATGTCCGGGACGGAGCAGATCGGCTCCATGGGTGTGGACACGCCCATCGCGGCTCTCTCGGATCAGTATCAGCCGCTTTTCTATTATTTCAAGCAGCTCTTTGCACAGGTCACAAATCCGCCTATCGACGCACAGCGCGAGGAAATCGTGACCAGCCGCACCGTCTATGTCGGCAAAAACGGCAATCTGCTCGAGGAACAGCCGGCGAACTGCCATGTACTGAAGATCAATAATCCGATTCTGACGGACCTGGACCTTCTGAAGATCGAGAATATGAAGAAGGACGGCTTCCGCGTCGCGAAGGTGTCGATTCTTTTCTATAAGAGCACGCCGATGAAGCGCGTCCTGAATCATCTGTTTGTGGAGGTCGACAAGGCTTACAAGGAGGGCGCCAATATCCTCATCCTTTCCGACCGCGGCGTGGATGAAAACCACGTGGCGATTCCGTCTCTGCTGGCCGTGGCGGCGGTGCACAAGCATCTGGTCGATACCAGAAAGTGCACGGCGCTCTCGCTGATTCTCGAATCGGGTGAACCCCGGGAAGTGCATCATTTTGCCACGCTGCTCGGCTACGGCGCCTGTGCGGTCAATCCCTATCTGGCGCACGCGACGATCGCGGAGCTGGTGGAGGAGGAGATGCTGGACAAGGACTACTACGCCGCTGTCGATGATTACGACCGCGCGATCCTCTCCGGCATCGTGAAGATTGCTTCCAAAATGGGCATTTCCACGATTCAGTCCTATCAGGGCAGCAAAATCTTCGAAGCCATCGGCATCTCCGGGGACGTGATCCATGACTATTTCACCGGTACGGTGAGCCGCGTCGGCGGCATCACGCTCGAGGACATCGGGAAGGCCGTGGACGCGCAGCACAGCCGCGCCTTTGACCCGCTCGGACTGCCCGTCAATCTGGAACTGACGGCACTGGGCCGGCACAAGGAGCGCAGTCAGGGCGAGCGGCACCGCTACAACCCGCAGACCATTCACAAGCTGCAGCAGGCAACACGCGAGGGCAGCTATGAGAAATTCAAGGAATACACGGCGATGGTGAATGCCGAAAAGACCGGCTATCTGCGGTCTCTGCTGGAATTCAGCGCGCCGGAGGCGGGCGTTCCACTCGAGGAAGTGGAGGATGAGCGTTCGATCGTCATGCGCTTCAAGACCGGCGCCATGTCTTATGGCTCAATCTCCGAGGAGGCGCACCAGACGCTCGCGATCGCGATGAATCATCTGCACGGAAAATCCAACAGCGGCGAGGGCGGCGAGAGCGAGGAGCGCATTCTCTCCGCCGGGACCGACAACGACCGCAGCTCTGCCATCAAGCAGGTGGCGAGCGGCCGCTTCGGCGTGACCAGCCGGTACCTGGTCAGCGCGCGGGAGATTCAGATCAAGATGGCCCAGGGAGCAAAACCCGGCGAGGGCGGACATCTTCCCGGCCGGAAGGTCTATCCGTGGATCGCCAGAACCCGGCATTCGACGCCGGGCGTGAGCCTGATTTCGCCGCCGCCGCATCACGATATTTATTCCATCGAGGACCTGGCGCAGCTGATTTATGACCTGAAGAATGCCAATAAAAATGCGCGTATTTCCGTCAAGCTGGTCTCCGAAGCCGGCGTCGGAACGGTCGCGGCAGGCGTGGCAAAAGCCGGCGCGGGCGTCATCCTGATCTCCGGCTATGACGGCGGAACCGGCGCGGCGCCGCTCAGCTCCATTCACAATGCGGGTCTTCCGTGGGAGCTGGGTCTTGCGGAGACGCATCAGACGCTGATCGCCAACGGACTCCGGAACCGCGTTGTTATTGAGACAGACGGTAAGCTGATGAGCGGCCGGGACGTCGTCATAGCGGCGATCCTCGGCGCGGAGGAGTTCGGTTTTGCGACCGCCCCGTTGATTACCATGGGCTGTGTGATGATGCGCGTGTGCCAGTCCGACACCTGTCCGATGGGCGTCGCGACACAGAATCCGGAGCTTCGGAAACGCTTCTCGGGCAAGCCGGAATATGTCGAGAATTTCATGCTGTTCATCGCGCGGGAGATGCGGGAAATCATGGCTTCGCTGGGTGTGCGGACGATCGACGAGCTGGTGGGACGGACCGATCTTCTGAAGATCCGGGAAAACCTCTCCGAGCGCGAGCGCAGGCTGGATCTTGGCAGGATTCTGATGGATATGTCCGGTGAAGACCGTGAGCAGTCGACCTTCCACCCGCAGTACCGCTATGATTTCCGGCTCCGGGAGACGCCGGATGAAAAGGTTCTGCTGAGTGACCCGGCAATCTGCAGTTCGATTGAGAGCGGCGCGCAGTCTGAGATCAGTATTGAAGTAAAGAATACGGACAGGACTTTCGGCACGCTGCTGGGCGCGGAAATCACCAGGAAGCACCCGGAGGGACTCGCGGAGGATACGATTACGGTGAACTGCCGCGGGACCGGCGGACAGAGCTACGGCGCATTTATCCCGGCGGGTCTCACGCTGAAGCTGACCGGCGACAGCAACGACTATTTCGGGAAGGGACTCTCCGGCGGCAAGCTGGTGGTCACCGCTCCCGGAGAGGCGGGATATGATCCGCACAGCAATCTTCTGATCGGCAACGTCGCTCTGTACGGCGCGACCTCCGGACAGGCTTATATCGCCGGCATGGCCGGTGAGCGCTTCTGTATCCGCAACTCCGGCGCCGTCGCAGTCGTGGAAGGTGTCGGTGAACACGGATGTGAATATATGACCGGCGGATGCGTCGTCATCCTCGGACCGACCGGAAAGAACTTTGCGGCCGGTATGAGCGGCGGTGTTGCCTATGTGCTGGACGAAGAGAACCGTCTCTACCGGAACCTGAACAAGCAGATGGTCCGCCTTGAGGATGTGCGGAACAAAAACGATCAGGAGGAGCTGCGGCGCATGATCGAGGCACATGCGGCGCACACGGGTTCTTCCAAGGCACTTGAAATACTGGCGGATTTTGACCGGTATATTCCTCACTTCAAGAAGATTATTCCGGAGGACTACAAGGAGATTCTGCGGCTGATCGCGGAGGCACAGGAGCAGGGCGCGGATCCGGAAACGGCCAGGATCGAGGCTTTCCGGAAGTTTGTCGGATAAAAGGAAGGGCAAAAGATGGCTAAGGTGACTGGTTTTCTCGAATATGAACGCAAAGACGGACCCGTCCGGACAGAGGCGGAGCGGGTGCAGGATTTCCGGGAGTTTCACGTGCGGCTTCCGCTCTCACAGCAGCGGGAGCAGGCCGCGAGGTGTATGGACTGCGGCGTGCCGTTCTGTCAGGCGGGAGTCATGATCAGCGGGATGGCGTCCGGCTGTCCGCTGCACAATCTGGTTCCGGAGATCAATGATCTGGTGTACCGGGGAAGGATGGCAGAGGCATTCAGAAGGCTCTCCGTCACGCACAGCTTTCCGGAGTTTACGAGCCGGGTGTGTCCCGCCCTGTGCGAGGCGGCCTGTACCTGCGGTTTTCATGACACGCCGGTCTCCACAAAGGAGAATGAGAAGGCTGTGATTGAGTATGCTTACGAGAACGGGCTTGTGGAGGAGACGGCGCCGGCCGTGCGCACCGGCAAGCGGGTCGCGGTGATCGGCAGCGGCCCCTCCGGACTGGCAGCTGCGCAGCTTCTGAACCGGCGCGGACACGAGGTGACCGTATATGAGCGAAGAGACCGCATCGGCGGGCTGCTGCGCTACGGCATTCCGAATATGAAGCTGGACAAGTCTCTGATTGACCGGCGCGTAAAGCTGATGGAAGAAGCCGGCGTCCGGTTTGTGACAGGTGCGGACGTGGGAAGGAATGTGGATGCAGCCGGGCTGCTGGAGGAGTATGACAGCGTGATTCTGGCCTGCGGCGCGTCCAATCCCAGAGATATCAAAGCGCCCGGACGGGACGCGAAAGGCATTCATTTCGCGGTGGAGTTTCTCGGGAACGTCACGAAACAGCTCCTGGACAGCAATTTTGAAAAGCTGCCGGACGCAGAGGTGCGGGGAAAGGATGTCATCGTGATCGGCGGAGGCGACACAGGCAATGACTGTGTGGGCACCTGCATCCGCCTCGGGGCGAAGAGCGTCACACAGCTGGAGATGATGCCGGAGCCGCCCGCTTCAAGACTTCCCTCCAATCCGTGGCCGGAGTGGCCGCGGGTTCTGAAGGTAGATTACGGGCAGGAGGAAGCTGCCTGGAAATTCGGACAGGACCCCCGGATCTACAAAACGACGGTGAAGGAATTTGTCAAAGACAGGAGAGGGCATCTGAAGAGCGTGGTCCTGGTCTCCCTGGAGCCGGTCCGGGATGAGAAAACCGGCCGGATGAACATGGTGCCGGTGGAGGGTTCGGAGCGGACAGTTCCGGCCCAGCTTGTGCTGATTGCCGCCGGCTTCCTCGGGAGCGAGAGCTATGTGACGGAGAGCTTCGGTGTGGAGACGGACGGCAGAACCAATGTGAAAACGGCGCCCGGGGAGTACGCCGCTTCGAGAGAAAAGGTCTTTGCGGCGGGCGATATGCACCGCGGACAGTCGCTTGTGGTCTGGGCGATCGCGGAGGGCCGGGCGGCCGCCAGAGCGGTGGACGAGGCACTGATGGGGTACACCGCATTCTGACCGGTCCGGCGCTGCACAAGGAGGAGAGACAGATGGCGAAGTATATTTTTGTCACGGGCGGTGTGGTCTCGGGACTCGGGAAGGGCATTACGGCCGCTTCCCTGGGACGGCTGCTGAAGGCGCGCGGCCTGAAGGTCGCCGCGCAGAAGCTCGATCCGTACATCAACGTGGATCCGGGCACGATGAGCCCCTATCAGCACGGAGAGGTCTATGTCACGGAGGACGGCGCGGAGACGGATCTGGACCTGGGACATTATGAGCGGTTTATCGACGAGGATCTGAACCGTTTTTCGAACCTGACTTCCGGAAAGGTTTACTGGAATGTGCTGAACAAGGAGCGGCGGGGCGAATACCTGGGCTCGACAGTGCAGGTTATTCCGCATATCACCAATGAGATCAAGGATTTTGTCTACCGCGTCGGAAGGGAGACGGACGCGGATGTCGTGATTACGGAGATCGGCGGGACGATCGGTGATATTGAATCACAGCCTTTCATCGAGGCGGTGCGGCAGATTTCGCTGGAGGTCGGCAGAGAAAACAGCCTGTTTATCCATGTCACGCTGGTTCCGTTCCTCAGGGGCTCCGATGAGCACAAATCCAAGCCGACCCAGCATTCGGTAAAGGAACTGCAGGGCATGGGGATTGCGCCGGACATTATTGTGCTCCGCTGCGATGAGCCGCTGGAGGAGAGTATTTTCCGCAAAATCTCGCTGTTCTGCAATGTGCGGGAGGACTGCGTGATTGAGAACCGGACGCTGGAAAGTCTGTATGAGGCGCCGCTGATGCTGGAGGAATCAAATTTCTCCGGTGTGGTCTGCCGGCAGCTGGGCCTTGTGACACCGCCGCCGGATCTGACGGAATGGAAGGAACTGGTTACTTCGATCAAAGGCCGGGACCGGACGGTGCGCATCGGTCTGGTCGGCAAATATGTTCAGCTTCATGACGCGTATCTTTCCATCGCAGAGGCACTGGCACACGCGGGTTTTGCAGTGAATGCCCATGTGGAGATCGACTGGATTGATTCGGAGGAAGTCGACGAATCCAACTGCGAAGAGAAGCTGGGAAAGCTTCAGGGGATTATTGTCCCGGGCGGCTTCGGCGACCGCGGGACCGGCGGCATGATTCTGGCCGCGGAGTATGCCCGTACACACTATATCCCGTATTTCGGCATCTGCCTGGGGATGCAGATCGCCGTGATTGAGTATGCGAGGAATATGGCAGGCATTACAGATGCGTGTTCGGGAGAATTTCACGATGCGACGGAGCATAAGGTGATCGACTTCATGCCGGGACAGTCCGATGAGATCAATAAGGGCGGCACCCTGCGGCTCGGCAGCTACCCATGCAGGATCGCGCCGGGGACAATCATGGAAAAATGCTATCAGGCATCCGGGATCCGGGAGCGCCACCGGCACAGGTATGAATTCAACAATGAATACAGGGATCTTCTTGTGGGAGCCGGCCTGATTATTTCGGGAACCTCTCCGGACGGGACGCTGGTGGAGACGGTTGAAATTGCGAATCATCCGTTCTTCCTGGGCGTACAGTTCCATCCGGAATTCAAATCCAGGCCGAACCGGCCGCATCCGCTGTTCCGGGAATTTCTGAAGGCGGCCTGCCGGATCTGAGAACGGTAAGGAAGAGAAAGCAGGGATACGAAATGTATGACAGAAAACTGATTCTGGAGGACGGCAGCGTCTTCTGCGGACATGGCTTCGGGAGCAGGCGGGACAGCGTCTGCGAGGTCGTGTTCAACACTTCGATGGCAGGATACCAGGAGATTCTCTCGGATCCGTCCTACACAGACCAGGGCGTGGTCTTTTCCTACCCGCTGATCGGCAATTACGGGATCACGGATGAAGATTTTGAGAGTAAGTGTATCGCGCCGTCGGCGGTGATCGTCCGGGATCTGAACGAGAATCCGTCCAATTTCCGCGCCACCGGGACGATGGACGAACTGCTTGCGGATAACGACATCCCGGGATTATACGGGGTGGATACGCGCAGACTCGTGCGAAGCATCCGTGATCTGGGATCGCGCCGGGCTCTGCTGACGGACGCGGACACATCGGTGGAGAAAGCGCTGCAGATGATTCAGGAGACGCCGGTCCCGCATGATGCCGTCAGAAGGCGCAGCAGCAGCCGGAAATGGTACAGCCGCACCTCCAACCCGCAGTTTCAGGTGGTCGTGATCGACTGCGGCATGAAGACGAATATTGTCCGGATGCTGAACCGATGCCACTGCAATGTCACAGTGGTTCCCTTTGACACGGAGGCGGAGGAAATCCTTTCGCTTGCACCGGACGGCGTTCTGATTTCCAACGGCCCGGGTGATCCGGAGGATGTGTCCGAGGTCATCAGAACCCTGAGGGGTCTGCGGGGAAGAATGCCGCTGTTCGGAATCTGCCTCGGGCATCAGCTTCTGGCTCTTTCCTGCGGAGCCCGGACCTATAAGCTGAAATTCGGACACAGGGGCGGCAATCATCCCGTAAAGGATCTTCGGACAGGGAAAATCGAGATCACCAGTCAGAATCACAGCTATGCGGTGGTGGAGGACAGCCTTCCGGGGACGGGACTGACAGCGACGCATCTCAATGTACTGGACAACACCATTGAGGGCCTGTGCAGCGCGGACGGCACGGCTTTCTCGGTCCAGTATCACCCGGAGAGCGCGCCGGGGCCGCAGGACAGCACACACCTTTTTACAGAGTTTACGGAGCGGATGAAGGCGTTCCGGGGAAGACAGTGAGGCAGCGCGGGAAATGCCGAAGCGGACAGATCTGAAAAAAATACTGGTCATCGGATCCGGCCCCATTGTGATCGGGCAGGCGGCGGAATTCGACTACGCCGGAACACAGGCGTGCCTGGCACTGCGGGAAGAGGGATATGAGGTCATTCTGGCCAACTCGAACCCCGCGACCATCATGACGGATCACGCAATTGCGGACAAGGTCTACATGGAGCCGCTGACGCTGGAATACCTGGCGCGGATCTGCCGGTATGAGCGGCCGGATGCGATTGTGCCGGGACTCGGCGGACAGACGGGACTCAATCTCTCTCTTCAGCTCTATGATAAAGGCGTTCTCTCCGAGTGTGAGATCGAGCTGCTGGGGACAAGCGCCTCGAGCATCCGGCGGGCGGAGGACCGGGAGCAGTTCAAGGAGCTGTGCGAAGAGCTGGGTGAGCCGGTGGTTCCGTCGGCCATTACCACCAGCATCGAAGAGGGCCTTTCGGCGGCGGCAGCCATCGGCTATCCGGTGATTCTGCGTCCCGCATTTACACTGGGCGGAACCGGGGGCGGTTTTGCCTGTAATGACGAAGAGATGCGGGAGAAAATGAAACACGCGCTGGCGCTTTCTCCCGCCGGCCAGGTGCTGGTGGAAAAGAGCATCAAGGGCTATAAGGAGATTGAATACGAGGTCATCCGGGACTCAAATGACACGGCCATCACCGTCTGCAACATGGAAAATCTGGACCCGGTCGGCATTCACACCGGTGATTCCGTCGTCGTGGCGCCCAGCCAGACTCTGACCAACAAAGAGTATCATATGCTGCGCGACAGCGCGCTCAGAATCATCCGCGCCCTGAAGGTCTGCGGCGGCTGCAACGTACAGTTTGCGCTGGATCCGGAGTCATTCCGGTACTATGTCATTGAGGTGAATCCGCGGGTCTCGCGCTCCTCGGCGCTGGCCTCGAAGGCGAGCGGCTATCCGATCGCCCGCGTGTCCGCGAAGATCGCCGTCGGCATGAACCTGGATGAGATCAGACTGGCCAATTCTCCGGCCTGCTTCGAACCTTCGCTGGACTATGTCGTGACGAAAATGCCGCGCTTTCCTTTCGACAAATTTACACTGGCATCCAATGTCCTCTCGACGCAGATGAAGGCGACAGGCGAGACTATGAGTATCGGAAGAACCATGGAGGAGAGCCTTCTCAAAGCCATCCGGTCGCTGGAGGACGGAAAGAATCATATTCACCTGGCAAAATTCGATGTGAGCAGCCTCTCCGACAAGCCGGCGCCGGAGAACCGGAAGGAGGCAGTCGGGAAACTGCTGGCCTATATTGAGGACGGCACGGATGACCGCATCTATGCGATTTCAGAACTCCTGTGGCTCGGTGCGGACCTGCAGGCAATTTATTCCAGGACGAAGATTGATCTGTTTTTCCTGCAGGCGATCCGGAAAATCGTGGATTTTGAAAAAAAGCTGGAGAATCCCGGGGCAGAGCCGAAGCAGCCGGACAGGGCGCTTTTGCTGGAGGCCAAGCGGATGGGCTTTTCCGATTCCTATATCGCGGAGCTGACCGGCTGTGCGGAGGAGGAAATCCGCGGGCTGCGGCGCCGGTACGGGCTCCGGCCGGTCTATAAGATGATCGACACCTGCGCGAGTGAATTTGCCAGCTATGTGCCGTATTTTTACTCCACCTATGAGGAAGAGAATGAGTCTGTCGTCTCGGACCGGAAGAAAATCATCGTGCTCGGGTCCGGGCCGATCCGGATCGGACAGGGTGTGGAGTTTGACTATTCGACAGTGCACGCGGTCAGGACGATTCACGAGCTGGGCTATGAAGCCATCGTGATCAACAACAATCCGGAGACGGTCTCCACGGATTATACAACCGCGGACAAGCTGTATTTTGAGCCGCTGACCTGCGAGGACATTCTGAATATTGTCGATCTGGAAAAGCCGGACGGCGTCATAACGTCTCTGGGCGGGCAGACGGCCGTCAATCTGGCCGGGCCGCTTGCGGAGCGGGGCGTCCCGATGATCGGGACATCGCCGGAGACCATCAATACCGCAGAGGACCGGGATGCGTTTGAGAAGATCATCATTGAACTGGGCATTCCGCATCCGGAGGGTGTGGCGGTGAATTCCCTTGAGGAAGGCATCCGCGCCGCGCAGGAAATCGGCTATCCTGTCCTGGTGCGGCCGGGGTTTGTTCTGGGCGGCCGCGCGATGGAAATCGTCGCCAATCAGCAGATGCTGGAGAAATACCTGGCAAAAGCCATGGCTGTGGACAATGCGTCTCCGGTGCTGGTTGATCAGTATATTGTCGGAAGAGAGGTCGAGGTGGACGCGATCTGCGACGGGACGGATGTGTTTCTGCCCGGCATTATGGAGCTGGTGGAGCGCACCGGTGTGCACTCGGGCGACAGCACAAGCGTCTACCCGCCGTTCTCCATATCGGAACAGGTGAAAGAGCGCATCGCTGAGTACACACGCAGACTCGGCATCGGCATCGGGATCGTCGGTCTGTATAATATTCAGTTTATTGTGGACAGGGAAGACCGCGTCTATGTGATCGAGGTGAACCCGCGCGCATCCAGAAGTGTTCCGTTCCTGTCCAAGTCGACCGGTCTCGCACTGGTGGATATCGCGGTCCGGGCGATGCTGGGGATTTCCCTGAGAGACCAGGAATTTGCCGGAGCGTCTGAAGCGTCCGGATCCGGCCGGGAGTGCGCCGGTCCGCGCAGAAATTTCTGGTATGTGAAGGCGCCGGCATTTTCCTTCGAAAAACTGAACGGCATGGACGCTTACCTCTCGCCTGAGATGAAGTCGACGGGAGAAGCGATCGGCTATGACAGGAGCCTGAAGAGAGCACTGTACAAGGCACTGAAGGCTTCCGGTGTCCGGATGAAGGAGTACGGAACGGTCATCGTCACGCTGGCGGATGAAGACAAAGAGGAAGCACTGCCTCTGGTCCGCCGCTTTTATGCGCTCGGCTTCAATATAGAGGCTACCATCGGGACCGGCCTCTTCTTAAAGGAACACGGTATCCGGACCAGAATCCGCGGGAAAATCAGCGAGGGCAGCACGGAGATCCTCGATGCGATCCGGGCCGGCTATGTCAGTTATATCATCAATACCCGGGCGGTTCTTTCCGGGGTTCATTATGAAGATGGTGTTGAAATCCGGCGCTGTGCCATTCAGAATGGAGTTACGATGTTTACATCGCTGGATACCGTCCGGATCGTGCTGGATGTGCTGGAGGAGATTACACCCGGCATAGCCGCGATCTGAGACAGGGGCGTCTGAGCACATAAACTGGAGGAAGAGATGGAATACGCTGTTGATGAAATCATGAAGTATATCGAGGAAGAAGATGCCAAGTTTATCCGGCTGGCCTTCCGGGACGCCTACGGCGTACAGAAGAATATTTCCGTGATGCCCGGGGAAATCAGGAAGGCTTTTGACAGCGGGATTCCGATCAACCCCAGACGGATCGCGGGATTCAGGGACTATCCGTACGCTTCTCTGTTTCTGAAGCCGGATTCCTCCACGCTGTCGGTTCTTCCCTGGAGACCGGACAGCGGAAAGGTGCTGCGCATGTACTGCGACCTGTATACCCCTGACGGTGAAAGGGTGGAGGCGGATACAAGGGCGATCCTGAAGAAGGCAGCGGAGAAAGCAGCCGAAGCAGGTATTTCTTTCCGCTTCGGCTCGGAGATGGAATTCTACCTGTTTTCAAAGGATGAGAACGGCAACCCGACCCGAATTCCCTACGACTGTGCCGGATATATGGACATCGCGCCGGCAGACCGGTGTGAAAATGTCCGCAGAGAGATCTGCCTGACGATTGAGCGGATGGGACTGACGCCGGAGCGCTCGCATCACGAGCAGGGACCGGGCCAGAATGAAATCGACTTTCATTATGCCAGACCGATCAAGGCGGCGGATCAGACGACGACCTTTAAGATGGTGGTGAACACGATTGCGGACCGGTACGGACTGTCGGCGGACTTCTCGCCGATGCCGCTGCCGGACAGGCCGGGAAACGGCTACCACATTAATATTTACGCGGAGGACAGGGAAGGAAAGGATGTCGCGGCCTGCGCGGCAGCAGGCATTCTGAACCGGATCCGGGAAATCACGCTGTTCCTGAATCCTTCGGAGGAATCTTATGCCCGGTTCGGAATCAATACGGCACCTGACCGGGTCGACTGGTCCGATGAGGGCGCATCGGAACTGATGTATGTCGAAGAATCCTTCGGCAGGACCCGGGCAGAGCTCCGCTCGCCGGACGCCTCCTGCAATCCGTATCTGGTTTATGCACTGCTGATTTACGCAGGGCTGGAGGGAATACAGAACTGCATGAAACTGCCTGAAAAGGCGGGAGAGGAGAGCCTTCTGCTGCCGGGTTCCAGGCGGGAGGCGGCAAAACTTGCGAAGACCAGTGATTTCGTCAGGGCAGTTGTACCGGCCGGGATCATGAACGAATACTTACACTGACAGGAGGCAGGCGGATGCCCGGAACAGCAGCCATACAGCACTCTGTGCTGATCATATCCGGAGCGCAGCAGTTTACTGCGCTCGCCAGGGCCTCTCTGCCGGCGGGCAGGTTCAGCTCAATCGAAGTCCGGACCGACGCGGCGGCGGCAAGACGCTGCCTTCTGGAGCGGGATTTTGACCTTGTTCTGATCCAGGCTCCGCTGCCGGGTGAAAACGGCCTGGGCCTTGCGCTGGATTTTGCCGAGAACCGGCATACCAGTGTGCTGCTGGCTGTGCCCGCCGAGGTAAGCGACGATGTGCAGGAGCAGGTGACGGACCGGGGGGTTTTAGTGATTCCAAGGCCGGCGACACGCCCGCGGATTCAGAACGCGGTCCGGTTCCTTTTATCCATTCAGGACAAAATGTCTCTGCTGATGAAAGAAGCGGCTGACGCGCGGGAGAAGACGGAGGAAATCCGTCAGGTGGACCGGGCAAAATTCACCCTGATCGAGAACAGGCATATGAGTGAAGATGAAGCTCACCGGTATATCGGGAAGCTTGCCATGAACAACGGCGTCTCGCGGCGAAGGGCGGCAGCCATGATTCTGGATGAATATGAATGAGACAGACCGCGGAGAAAGCGGTCTGTTTTTTTCAGTGTGAAGATAGCGGGAGGGCTCTCGGAATGGTATAGTTAATGAGGATATACACAGGCAATGACTGCTCCGTGTGCGGAGGAGAAAAAAATGAATGAACTGACAGACAGCAGTATCTTTGTACTGAATGATCAGACGCTCGGTGTGATTGAGGAACTTGGCGCTCACATGCCCGGCGGCTTTTTTATTTTAAGAGGCGCAGGAACCCGAGCGGCTGCTGTACGCGAACAGGCCGGTGATTGATCTTTTCGGCTGTGAGGATCTGGATGATTTTAAGAAGCTGACAGGCTTCACCTTCCGCGGTTTTGTGCATCCGGATGATTTTGCCTCGGTCTCCGTGTCGATCTCGGAGCAGATCAGAACCACCGATGAACATATTGACAATGCTGTCTACCGGATCATCCGCAAGGACGGCGATCCGCGCGATGGAGGAAGAGTTCGGCGATGCGTATTTCCGGATGGTGCCGATCCTGGCAATGAACGCAAACGCCTACGATGAGGACGTCCGCGCGTGCCTGGATGCCGGCATGAACGCACACATCGCCAAGCCCTTCCAGCCCGATGCGCTTCTGAAGCTTCTCTGCGAATTAATAGAGTGAGTCAGGGGGACAGGTCCGGTGACTCACCTTTTCAGTCCTTCCAGACGTCAGTGTCGGTCAGGCCGATGTTGGACTCATGAAAGACGGGATCTTTCCCGTCTTTTTTCTGTTTTTCATAGTCCTCCAGCGTGCGCAGGGCGATGCCGGAGAGCAGCAGGATTGCGATGATGTTGACGATGGCTTCCAGTCCCATTGTGATGTCCGCCAGACTCCAGGCGACGGACATGTTGTTCTGCGCCCCGAGGAAGACCATGACGGCGGCGAGAATGCGGAAAACCGTCATGACAGTCTTGTTTTTGCTGATAAAACGGATATTGGACTCGGCATAAAAGTAATTGCCGATGATGGAAGTAAAGGCAAACATACAGACCGCCGCGGTGATCAGGTGGATGGCGAAGGGACCGAACTGGGCTGAGACGGACTGCTGAATCAGCGGAATGCCGTCAAATTCGCCGCCCTGATACTGTCCGGTCAGCAAAATAATGAACACGGTCGTGGAGCAGATCAGCAGTGTGTCGATATAGACAGAGATGATCTGGGCAAGACCCTGTTTGGCGGGGTGAGAGACCTCTGCGGAAGCGGAGGCATTCGGCGCGGAGCCCATACCTGCCTCATTGGAGAAGAGGCCGCGCTTGATGCCGTAGACCATGCAGGAGCCCGTAAAACCGCCGAAGATCGCCCGGAAATTGAAAGCGGAGCGGAAGATGAGTGCGAGGACTGCGGGAACCTGCCCGATGTTCAGGATGATAATGACAAGGCCGATCAGGATGTACATGCAGGACATGATCGGAACCAGCACGGAGGAGACCCAGCTGATCTTTTCGGTTCCGCCGAAGAACAGGATGATGGAGACTACGAACAGGATTATTCCGACAATCATCGGCACCGAGCTGTGTTCAAAATCCGGCACATAATACTGGAAAGCCGAGACGATGTTGAAGGCCTGCAGTCCGTTGAAGCCGAAAGCAAAAGTGGCAATCAGTGAAATGGCGAAGATGATGCCGAGCCACCTCGCATGGAGTGCCCGCTCGATATAATAGGCGGGCCCGCCTTTGAAGGTATCGCCGTCCTTCTGCTTATAGATCTGGGCGAGCGTACTTTCGACAAAAGCGGAAGCGGAACCGAGGACTGCCATCAGCCACATCCAGAAGGCTGCGCCCGGACCGCCCGCCACGATCGCAGTGGCCACTCCCGCCATATTGCCGGTGCCGACGCGGCTCGCGGTGGCGATCATCAGCGCCTGGAAGGAGGAAACTCCCTTGTCGGTCTGTTTCTTCTCACCCATGCAGCGGATGGCATCCTTAAGCAGCCGGATCTGTACAAAGCCTGTTTTGACTGTGAAGAAAATACCGGCGACGGCCAGCAGATAGATCAGACACCAGGTATAGATTGCGTCGTCGATGCGGGAGAGCAGTTCGGCCAGGTTCATGAGATCCTCCTTTTCAGCTTCTGTAGGCGCGCGGTGACACGCCGTACATTTTTTTGAATGCGTCCTTGAAATAGTTGCTGTCGGAAAAGCCGTTCCGCAGAGCAATTTCCGTGATGGAATCCTGCGTGGAAAGCAGTTCGAGGGCGGCGCTCTTCAGGCGCAGGAGCACCAGATATTCGTGAACCCGCATGCCCGTGGCTTCCCTGAATTTGCGGCTGAAATAGTTGGTGGAAAAGCCGGCGGCGTCCGCAATCATCTCAGCGCTGACGGGCTCGCGGAAATGCGCACTCATATAGCGCGCAGCAGTCAGAATCTGACGGTCTCCGGTGTGAATGCTCGCGGGGGTCTTCTCCGGATACTCGCAGCAGCGCCCGCAGGTCAGGAGAAACTCCTGCAGGATGAAATGAGACATGTCTTCGCTGGAGGCATCCTGAATCTGATCCTCGGCGGAAAGCCGCCTGAAAAACTGTTCAAACTGCGGCCGGTAGGAAACGGGCGTGGTAAAAATATCCATGACCGGTGCCTCCCGTGAGAGCGGCGGAAAATGCTGTCTGACGCTTTCTTCCAGATCGCGGTCCCGGAAGAACAGGCAGCTCCTGCGGCAGTCGCCGAACAGATATCGGGTGTAGTGCGGTGTTCTTGGCGGAATCAGCAGGAAATCACCCGCGTGCAGATCGTACAGTTCATTGTCAATAAAGAAGCGGCAGGCGCCGTGTTCCACATAATAGAGCTCATAATACGGATGAATGTGATAGGAGGCCATGACAAAGCTGCTGTCACGTTCCTTTGTCTCGGCGCTGACACGCTGCAGAGGCTGTGATGTCGTGCGCACTGTGTGCGACGTCCGGGCATCTTTTTCTCTGATTTGAGAGCGGGCAGTATCCGGCATAGACTTAAGTCCCCCCTTTATACAGCATCCCAATACTATGCCCCGCGAAAACTGTGTTGTTTTTTCAGCGGTTATCAAGATTGTACCGCTTTTATCGGTATTCAACAATGAAAAAGAAAGATATGATGGAGAAAAATCAGAAAAAATCAGGGAAGAAGTGACAGGGAAAGGTTCAGCTCCTTTCCCGGAGGGATAATGAGTACAGCAACAGCAGTGCATACAGCAGGAACGATCGGCAGCATACAGGGTACGGGAAGAGCCGCTGCGCAGGGAACAGGTGCAGAGACTGCGGCAAAAGAGCAGGAAGTCCGGATCTCGGAGCGGGACCGGATCCGCAGAGAGCAGTGCCTGAATGATACAATGTGGAAGGTGGTCCTGCAAATCGGCACGCCTCTTGCGCTGTATCAGCTTCTCACACAGGTCTTTTCGGTCATTGATACGATGATCGCCTCGCAGATCAGCGCGGAATCTGTTTCCGCGGTCAGTTTCCTGACGCAGATCAACCAGATTCTGTCCGCAGTGGGCGGCGGCCTTGCGGTCGGCGCCGGCATTCAGATCAGTATTGCCTACGGAAAGGGCGACTACCGGATGGTGAAGCGCCGAGTGAGCACGCTCTATGCCATGGCGCTGGGCATCGGCCTTGTAATGCTGGCGTGCATCCTGCCGTTCACCGGCCCGTTCCTGCGGCTTGCGGGAACGCCGGAGAGCCTGATCCGGATCGGCTCAAGCTATTTCACCGTGCAGCTTTTTTCCATGGTGATCGTGTTCATGAATAACGTCTATATCGCGGTGGAGCGCGCCCGGGGCAACTCCGGACGGATCATGGCGCTGAACATGATTGTTATTGCGGTCAAAACCTCGCTCACGGTCCTGTTTGTCTATGTTCTGAAGGGAGACCTGGTTATGATTGCCGCGGCGACACTGATTTCGCAGGCGGTGCTGCTGTGTTTTGCCGTCCGGTACAGCATGGCGGGAAAGGACGCCTTCAGCTTCTCGACGCACGCAATTACGAAGGACAAAGAGACCTGCAGCCCGATGATCAGTAAATCGATCCCGGTCGTCACGGAGCGTGCTCTTTTTGCCTTCGGAAAATCCATCGTTAATTCCATGAGCACGGTTTACGGAGACCTGATGGTCGGTGCGCTGGGTGTTTCAAACAACCTGAGCGGCGTCGCCACGATTCCGCTGAACGGATATCAGGAGGGAGCGGCCTCTGTCATCGGACAGAATTTCGGAGCGGGAAAGTACCGCCGTGTGCTGGAGGCTTTCTACGCGGCGCTGGTCATCAACGTCCTTCTCGGCGCCACGATTTCGGGCGCTGAGCTGCTGAATCTGAACCTGATTGCGGCGTCTTTTGCAAAGGAAAATGCGGAATTCCACCGGCTGATTCTCGTGACAGCGAAGGCAGATCTTCTGTGCGCGATCCCGCTCGGCGTCAACGCGGCTGTCCTTGGACTTCTTTACGGCCTGGGGAAAAACAGGCTCACACTTGTACTGAATTTCATGCGGGTGTTTATTTTCCGCATCCCGCTGTTCTGGGCCATGCAGCACCTGACCTCGCTCGGAGAGCGCTCCGTGGGACTGATGATGCTGATCAGCAACGGCTCCGCCGGCGTGATGGCGGCCATCGCTGCGTTCTTTGTGATCCGGGAATACAGGAAGAAGTACTTATAAGGGAGTCAGGGGGCTCAGGGTGAGTCAGGGGGACAGGTCCCGCGACTCATTGTGCACAATGAGTCG
>JAFRIW010000054.1 GCA_017432565.1 Lachnospiraceae bacterium | reverse complement strand
TTGGCCGCTTCCTGTGCTTCCTCCAGGCGGTGCTTGGTATAGGTCATGTCCAGATAGCAGTTCACGTGAAAGTTGCTTGTCGCAAAATGCCCTCTTGCAATGCGCAGAGGAATGCTGTGCTGTCCGTCCCTCAGATGTGTTGTTGTAATACCCATTCGTGCCGCATCCTTTCTGAATGATTTTTGATTCCGTCTGCCCGACGGAAGAAATCCATCGGTCTTTTATATTATTTTATCACAGCCTGTCCGCTCTCGGCAAGCAGAAAGTTGCCCGTGCTCTGCCGCAGCAGAAAAAAGAGGATATGCAGTCTGCATATCCTCTGTGCTTTTTATAAGCGTTTTATGCCTTGCCGTTCACAGCGATTTTTGCCGCACGCCGGCCGAAGGTCATGGTACGGCCGCAGGCCAGACCGGTGAACAGGTTCGGATAGGTCTGCGAGAAGAAGCCGCCCGTGCAGTCGCCGGTTGCATAAAGGCCCTCGATGGGCGTGCCGTCCTCGCGGATGACCTGCATGTCGGTGTTGATGCGGCAGCCGTTGAGCGTTGTCAGATGCCAGGCGCAGGTGCGGATGCCATAGAAGGGGGCGGTGTCGACCGGGGTCATCCGATGGGCGCTCTTTCCGTAATCCTCGTCCACGCCCTTCGCGCAGAGCTCGTTGTAACGCTCGACAGACTTGACGAATTCCTCCGCAGGGATGTTCAGCTTCTCAGCCAGTTCCTCAAGCGTGTCGGCTTTCTGCAGGTAGCCCAGCTCGAGGTGCGAGTTTTCACCCTCTGTCATCTGGCCCCAGACATAGTCGTAGGGCATATTGCTCTCGGCGCCGTTCGGGAACGCAAACAGGCGGCAGCAGCCGACCTCGTCAAACTGCTCGCAGTACTGCTTGTTATTCGCATCGAAGATATCACAGTAGGTGTGTTCAGGCTGCATGTACATGCTGTGCAGCATGAACTCATAAGGGCCGGACTCGTTGCAGAAGCGCTTTCCTTTCAGGTTGACCTTCAGGAAGGGCTGCTCACCGAACCAATACCATTTTCCGTTTGTCTTGTAGCCGGCAGTCTCCGTCGGCAGAACGGAGCAGCGGTTGAACATCATCGAGGCATGGGTCGGGTCAAGCTCGGCGCCTGCCCAGAGCATCGCCTTGATGCCGGAACCGTCATCCGTAGAACCGATGGGTACATTGGCCTTCATCTTCATAGTCATGGGCTGGAGGGCCAGCATCATTTCGGTATTGGTGGCATAGCCGCCGGTCGCCATGATAACGCCCTTGGAAGTCTGAATCCGGATATATTTCCCGTCTGTCAGATCCTGGGCAATAACACCGGTTACCCTGCCCTCGGCGTCCTGTTCGAGCTTGGCAAGTGCGGTCTGGAAACGCCACTCCACATTGCCGGTGGCATCGCAGAAATCGCGGAAAGTGGAGCTTGTCGTAACCTCGTTCTTGACGCCCTGCTCGGTCTTGTGCGGGCTGTGGCCGGTTGCATAGGCCTTGTCGCGCTCCGGATGCTCCAGATCGCCGACGCCGCCCTCGAGGCTCATATACCAGTCGCCGGTAGATTCCATCAGGTCCGTCAGCCAGTCGACCAGTTCACCGGAATGATTGATCCACACCTTGATCAGGTCCGAATCCACATAGCCGCCCGCATAGCGGACGATGTCCTGCAGCGCTTCGGTCTTGTCGATCCGGAACTCGGGATATTCCTCAAAGCTCGCCTGCTGGAGTTTGGAGTCGATGGACCCAATGTCCTCGCGGATTCCAGTGGGCGTCTCACGTTTTTCAATAACCAGGACCCTGGCGCCCTCTTCCGCCGCGGTCATGGTGGCAATCCAGCCGCCGGTGCCGCAGCCGACGACCAGGACCTCGGTCTCCAGCTCTTCCTTGATGTCCGCCTCCGCAATCTCGGGTGCCTCACCGAGCCAGTCGGACGGCGCTTCGCTCTTTTCTGTCAGGGTGACCGCCTCCCCGCTTGCCTGTTCAATGCAGGCCGCAGCCGCCTGGCGGATGGCATCGCTGGTGACCGTTGCGCCGGAGACGGCGTCCACGTCCGCGCTCTGGGCGGACAGAATTGCATCCTGCATCTGTTCGCCGATCTCGGCGCCGATGCCCTTCGTCTCACCGGAGACATCGATCTCGACATCGGTGATGCTGTTGGCGTCAAAGGTCATCGTGACCTTGACATCGCTGCCGATGCCTTTGGCAGTCGCGCTGTATGTGCCGGGTTTGTAAACCCCATTGTCCTCCGCAAAGGCAGAGGTTCCCGTGACGGTGCCGAGCGCAGCGGCGGCAGTGCCGGCCAGTGCGCCCTTCAGAAAATCGCGGCGGGAGATGTGTTTCATTATGCGTTCCTCCATGTAAAGATGTTGGATTTGTACCGTCAAGAATTATAGAGGAAGGAGCAGGTCACAGGTCAAGCAAATATTTCTTTGCTTTTCAAATTGAAAAAACTCCGCAAAACCGCTATACTGAAGTCCGGAAAAGGACTTCTGCAGATAGGAGCATGGAATGATGAAGCAGTATCGCATCGGTGATTTCGCAAAATACCTGGGGGTAACACCCGACTTTCTCAAGCATTACGAGGACCTCGGGCTCATTCAATCCGTACGCAGTGACAGCGGTTACCGCTATTATCCCTTTCATGAGACCATGCTTCTGATTGAGACCGTCCGCCTGCGGAATTTCGGTATGACACTGCGCGAGATCGGTGAAATCCTGAAGCAGCATGCGGTGGAATCCGCTCAGGTCAACCGCCGCCTGGCGGAGAACATGGATCACCTTCGTCAGGAAATGCTGCTTGATGAAGCCGTGATCGAAGAGTATGAAAGCTTTCTCGAATGGAAAGCACCGCTGGAGACGCAGCCCTTTGACTGGGAGATCCGCCGGAGCAGACCGGCGTTTTTTCTGCCGCATACAGACAGCGACGATTTTCTTCATGATCCGCGGATCTATGAGCTGCTGCGTGACTGGATGAGCTTCATTCCGATTGTGAAGCCCTGCATGATGGTTCATGGGGACAGTCAGATCGTCTGGGGCTTTTCTGTGGACGAACACCGGCTCCGGAAGCTTGGCCTTCCGCTCAATGATATTGTGGAGTATCTGCCCTCTCGAAAGGTCTTTTATTACAAGTTCCGCGGGCCGCTGATTAAAATGAAGGATGAGACAGATGTCGAGACGCATCCAGCGATCAGTCTGCTCCATTCTCTCGGGCTTGAGAAAAGCGGAGCTTATTTCCGCGTCACACTGATGCCGGCAGACTGGGAACAGGATATCGGCAGTCAGTATGGTTTCTACGCCATCCCTCTCCTGGACCGCTGTTCGGAATGAATCGTTTCCCGCGAAAAGTGCCGCATCGGGGACAGCTCTGTCAGAGCTGTCCCCGATGTTCTGCTGTATTTTGCTTTCTTCTTTTCTCTTCAGTCCGTCTGGACCTGATTCTTGCCGAGGCGTTTTGCCTTGTACAGGGCCATGTCCGCACGCATGACCACTTCGTCCTCGGTCTCCTGCGGTCTCGCCTCGGCAACACCGAAGCTCGCAGTCTCTTTTCCGCAGAGCGGGAAGCGGATTCCCTCGATCCCTGCGCGCAGCCGCTCGGCAAAGGCAACGCTCTCCTCCAGATTCATCCCCGGCAGGAGGATCATGAACTCCTCCCCGCCCCAGCGGCCGCCGGCA
>JAFRIW010000053.1 GCA_017432565.1 Lachnospiraceae bacterium | reverse complement strand
GACTCACTGCGCGCAATGAGTCACCGCACCTGTCCCCCTGACTCCCCCTGACTCACTCATCACTCATAACATTGTCAGTGCGATGGCCAGCATTGTCACCGGAACTGTGACGGTGTCCCACTCGCTGGGAGAGAACAGCTCAACGGCCGTTCCCGCAAGGGCCATGGTAAGGACGCATGGCAGCAAAGTTCCCAGGGGGTATCCACAGTATAGCCACAGGAACAGGATCCCCGTCAATGTTGATATGAGAAACATCGCGCACGAACCTTCCCAGGACTTTTTCGCGGTACGCGGCGTGATTTTGACTTTATGCTTTCCGAAGGGAATGCCGACGAGTGCGGCACTTGCGTCACCCACGCCCCACATGAGGATAGATGCCGCCGCGGCGTGCGGGTTATGGAACAGGCCCCACGACACGGTGATCACGGCTGCGAACATGAAGAACAGCATGAGCAGGCTGCGCTTAATCTCTCCCGTCGACTTCTGCACGAACAGTTTGTCGTACCAGGGCGCACCTTCGCAGAGTGATAGCAGCGGATAGATCAGCACTGCGATGGTCACGCAGGTCAGCGCGGCGGACTGCCAGCTCCGGGCTGCGAGCATCATGACTGTGAAGCAGGTGAAGGCGACGATGTGGAGAAGTTTGCGGAACACGAAGGACGGCATCTTTGTGAAGAAGCGGATCGGAAGCAAAATCAAGACGCACGGGATGATGTAGAGGATCAGTCTGCCAAAGCACAGCAGGGTGTCCGCCGCCAGCGGGATCGCCCGGATCTGTGTCCGGAAGTTCAGGAGGAGCATGGAGCCGCCGAGCAGTGTCAGGACTGCGCCGGTTACGAGTCCGACGGTCCGGCTGCTCACCCGGTTGGCATAGCGTGCCGAGGCGAGGGACGCCGCTGTTGCGACGATGATGCACAGGAGCATGACGTTCCATTTTTCCAGGATGATCGCCGGATGGATCAGGATGTGGCTGACGGACGCGATCAGCGCCGTGAAGGTCATGATGAAGGTGCTGGTACCTACGGCTGTTTTGAGCTCCATTCCCAGGAAGGCCGTGAAGACGACGAGCATCATCATGCCGCCGCCCGTGCCGACAAAGCCGGTGCCGAAGCCGATGGTGAGGCCGAAGAACAGTGAGATCGCAACACCCTTCCAGTCGAGCTTTTCACCTTTGGATGCCTGCTCCTTCCGGCTCGTGTCCGGTTTCACGAGGAAGCGGATGCCGATGAAGAACGTGAGGAACAGCGTGAAGCTGCCGAGCACTACGTTCCCGGCAAGGAAGGCAACGTAGCTGCCGACAGTGCACATCGAGAGGATGCAGACCAGCATGATCCAGCCGCGCTTTAAATCGATATTCTTATGTTTTGCATAGGTATAGGTCGTGACCGCAGAGCCCAGGATGTCCGACGCGAGCGCGATCGCTGTCGCCTGATACGCGCCGGTCTCCCCGGAGAATGAAGGGCACAGAACGATGAGGATCGGGACCATGACGGTCGCTGCCGAAAGCCCGGCGAGCCCCGTGCCAATCCCTGCGCCAAGAGCTGCTATGATGTACCAGATCCATTCCATGTGGGTCGTCAGATACCTTTCTGCGTTTTATGCTGCGTCGGGAAATCAGAGGTGAGCCAATATGGCTTTCTTGTATTATATCCCATTACTGTGTCCGGCGCAGATTATTCAGGAATATCTCCGGCGATACTGTACGAAGTTTCTGCATGACTCAACCGAATGCGTAGTCTCCGCTTCCGATGCGATGCAGTTCCCCGTCCGGCATGGTCACCTCGCAGGTGCATCCGACGGGAACTGAAACTTCGAGACGGAAGCTGTCGTCCTTCTGCTCCCAGCGGACCCGGATCCGTCCGTACGGGCTGATGTGCTGACACTCGGCCCAGCGAAGGCCTCCGCCGGGGACAGGCCGGACGGTAAAGCGGCGATAGCCCGGTGCAGCGGCTTCCAGGCCGCAGATCCGCCGGTAGAAAAAGTCTCCCACTGCGCCGTAGGCATAGTGATTGAGGGAAGACTCTCTGATCGTGCCGTCTTCCTGAATGCTCCCCCACTGTTCCCACATGGTCGTCGCACCGCGGCGGATCTGATACAGCCAGGATGGGTCGGTATCCTGCAGCAGCAGCTCGTAAGCCTCCTTCCCGTACCCGTTATCCGCCAGGGCAAAAAGCAGGAAGGGTGTTGCGGTAAACCCGGTATTAAGATGTCCCCCGTTTTCCTTTACAAGCATCCGGAGTCTTTCGGCCATGATCCGGCGCTCATCTCTCTCTGCCAGTCCAAAAGCCAGGGCGAGCACGTAGGCGGTCTGAAACTCTTCCTTCAGACGCCCCTTCCCGTCGGTAAACACCTTGCGGAAAGCAGCGCGGATCTTATCCGCCAGCGCCGCATATCTGCGGCTGTCCTCTCCCTTCCCGAGGATTAAAGCGATCTCAGACATGATCCGGGCGGACCGGTAGAAATACGCAGTGCCGACCCACGGACCTCTTTTGAGCCAGTCCTGTACAGAGCCATAAGGAGCGCACCAGTCTCCGAACTGGAACGGCAGTCTGAGAATATACGAGGAACCGTGGAGCGGCAGTGACAGCGCCGCCCAGCGCCTTGTATCCGCCAGATATTTCTTCATGCCAGGATACTGCCGCCCGAGAATACTCCTGTCCCCGTTTGCCCGGTACAGCGCCCAGGGCACGAGGATGCAGCTGTCGCCCCAGCACGAGGTCGTCATCGTAGGGGTAATCCCTTTTCTCGCAGGAATCACAAAGGGGATTGCGCCTGTGGCCGTCTGTTCCGTTTTCAGGTCCTGCAGCCACTTCTCCAGAAACCGGCTCATGTCAAAATTGAAGCAGGCCGTGGGTGAAAACAGAGCGATATCGCCTGTCCAGCCCTGGCGTTCGTCCCGCTGCGGGCAGTCCGTTGGAATATCCACAAAATTGCCTTTCCCGCTCCGGACCAGGTTGCTCTGCAGCCGGTTCAGATCTTCGTTTGAGCAGCAAAATGAGCCCGCAGGCCGAAGTTCTGAATAAACTGTCAGCGCCCTGATCTCCAGGTCCTCTTTTCAGATTCCGCGGATCCCCACATAGCGGAAACCCATATAAGTAAAGCGGGGGCTGTATTCCTGCTCACCGTCCCGGCAGATGTAGCGCAGCTCCTGCTTTGCTGAGCGCAGGTTCTGCACGTACAACTCCCCGTTCTCCAGCGCCTCCGCGTGCCGGATCACAATCTCCTGACCGGCGCTCCCCCTGATCTTCAGTGAGACCACGCCCGCAATATTTTGCCCGAAATCACAGATCAGTTCCCCGGAAGGTGCCTCCATCCATGCCGCAGGTTCCAGAAGCTCGTGTGCCGTGACAGGGCAACCGTAGCGCGCTGAGAGCCGCGGAAAGACACGGAGCTTCTCTTCTGCCGCCGGATGCCAGTCCGCCGCTTCGGGCCGGATGCGCGCATCATAGATCTCACCGTCATACCAGTCCGCAAAGCGGCAGGGGCCGTTCTCCGTAACTTCAAAACGCTCATCCGATCCGATCACATCACTCTGCCCGTCTGCGTACTTAAGACGCATCTCACACAGCAGGGCCTGGCGGTCGGCGGACAGCTTCGATCTGGACTTATTGGTATTATCCACATGCGTCGTGCGCCCCACAGCCCAGCCGCCGGCGACGGCGGCGAGCAGTTCATGTTCCCCCGCAGGCAGATCGCTCAGCTCATGGAGAACATACTGCAGATCCGCCTCGTAATTGGTAAAGCCCGGTGCAAAATAATCCTCATTCAGCCGTTTCCCGTCCAGATACAGATCGAATACGCCCATGGCCGTCACGCTGATCCGGAGGGTCTTCACTGCACTCTGCGCGGTAAAGCGACGGCGGAAAAGCATCGGCACGGGCGAGCTGGGGCTCTCCACATGATACGCGGGGTCGCTGATCCATTTTGCCTGCCAGGGCAGATCCAGACGACCGGTCCGGAATACTGCCTCCGCCCGGGCTGTCTCTCCCCGGTCATCAGTTGCGCAGATCGTCACCGGATAAGTCGTCAGCGGCTTCAGAACCGGTCCGTCATACACGATATTCAGCTGATCATCTGTCTCCGTTTCCCAGTCATTGATCCGGATACGAGCAGACCGGAGAGACGTATCTCGCCGGTCGCTTTTAAGGGAAAAGGAGATTCGGGGGTGTCTGTTGTCCGTGATAAGGATCGGACTGCCGGCTGCGGGCAGATGTTCGATCCGGATCTCGTCAATCGCAAACATGTCAGGTCCTCCTGTATGAAATGATCAGGGTTTACTCGGCTTTCTTTCCGGCGCGGCGGGCGGCGATCTCCTCACGCAGTGCGGGAAGTTTTGCCTCCAGGTCAAAACCGCGGAAGATGAAGAACATCAGCAGGTTGATGACCACCGGCAGGTAGTTTGAAAAGCCGTAGATGCTCATGCGCATGGAAGGTGTCGCAGCTGTGAGGGAGGCATCATAAGCGCCGAGTACAAGGAAAGCGCTCAGGAGCAGTGTGCCGATCCCGCTGCCGACCTTGTTGCCGAAGCCGATGGCGCCGCCGGACATGGCAACCAGCTTCCTGTCATATTTCCACTCATTGAAGTCCACCGCCATGGCGAGCAGCACGCCGTAGAGGCACATCAGAGGGATCTGGATAAAGCTTCCCAGCAGGCTGGTGACGATATACATGATGAGGTTCGCCGGCGCGAGGCACCGGATTCCGGCAAAGAGCGCCGCACCCAGACAGCCCATGGAGACCGTGCGGGTCACGCCGAGCTTGTTGATGATGGGCTTGGAAAGCACGAAACCGAGAGCTGTGGCAAACAGGCCGCCCGCACCGATGATGGCCACCAGGTTGTCGTTGCCGAAGATCCATTTGGTATAGTATGCGCCGGAGGAGCCGGCAATGGCATTCGTAATGGCGGTAATGAGATTGAACAGCAGAACGATGACCCAGTACTTGTTTTTGAAGAGCATATCCATGGCCGGTACAAAGGGAACGGGTTCCTCTTCGGGCTCAGCAGGAGTGCCGTCAGACGCTTCTGCCTCGCGGGTAAACGGAGCATTGTGACCGTTGAGCCAGCAGATCAGGAACAGCAGCAGCACGACCAGGGCCATCACCGCACCGTATTTGATCCAGGCACTCTGCGTGCCGCCCAGCATATTCGTCACGGGGATGGTTGCGATGGCAATCACCATGCCGGCAGCATACTGACCGACCGCGCGGAAGACACCCATGTTGGCCCGCTCGCTGTTGGACCTGGTCCGCACGACCATCACAGCCGCAAAGGGTGTCGCGATCATCGTATAAATCACCGCTGTCAAAAGAAGGTTGGTGATCAGGACATAGGCGACCTGAGCGGCACTGGCCGCATCCCGCGGCACCGTGAACATCAGCGCTACGATCGCCGCTGCGGGCACCGCCAGCATGATCATCCAGCGGTAATACTTTTTGTTTCCGCCGCGGGAATGATCGATGATATTACCGAAGATCACGTCCGTAAACGCGTCCACGATCTTGGCGATCGCCATCACAATACCGACAGAGCCGACTGCGACCCCGACCTTATCCGTGTAAAAATACTGAAGCTGTCCGACCAGGTTTGCCATAAGGCCAAGGGCAAGCTGTCCACTCATATCCGCCAGATAATCCCGCGTCCGCATGGTGAGCTTTACGCCTTCCGAGTCGTATTCTTTTCTTGCTTTTGCCATGATTTTGATTTACCTCCCTTTGATTATAAGATTCTGTCAAAATGTGACTTCCACCTGATGCACTGCCCCGTCCCGGGCACCCGGAATCAGTGAGCCGGCAGTCTTTTGGCCGTCGACGGTCAGTCCGGCCTCTCCCGTACGGCGATAGACGATGTGATAGACATCGCCGCGGAAACGCCTTGTCAGTTCAGCGCCGTCCCAATCCGAAGGAAAAGCCGGTTCAATCCGCAGGCCGTCATAATCCCGCTTCACACCGAGGATGCCCTCGCACAATCCGCGCAGGCACCAGGCGGACGTTCCGGTCGTCCAGGACTGGTAGGAGCGTCCGTAGTACTTCGGATGTGTGGAATAGCAGTTGGTGAAGACGTACGGCTCGGCCCCGGACTGTGCTGAGGGGTTCAGGCTGCTGTCGGGCATGATCTTTTTCAGCGTCCGCAGCGCATCGTCCCCGCGCCCCAGCCTGCAGTCCATCAGGATTTTGAAGGCGCTGGCGTGGCAGTAGACCCCGCCGTTTTCGAACAGCCCCGGGAGCATCCCGGACATCCGCCCTGCCATGGGATCGTATTCCATGTAAGGCGGGTCATTCAGGGGGTATCCGAAGTCCCGCTCCATGCCGTCCACGGCGCGGAGCACAGCAGGAAGCCGCTCCTCCGGTACCAGCCCGCCCAGCACTGCCCAGGTCTGGGCGTTCAGATAGATTTTGCTGCCGCTGCTGTCTTTGGAACCTATATTTTCTGTCTTCGCCAGGGCTCTGCAATACCAGCCGCCGTCCCAGGCAGTGCTGTTGATGGCATGTTTCATCTCCTCGCACGTCCGTCGGCAGAAGGACGCGTAATTCTCATCTCCGATCCGGTGCATGAGCCGTTCCAGCTCGTGCAGTGCCAGGCAGAACTGCTCGGAGAGCATGACGGATTCGGCCTCTTCCTCCGGCGGGATGTTCAGCGCGTCATTCCAGTCCGCGAACAGGATCCGCACCAGACCGTTCCGGCCCCGGTCGTCCAGAAGGCGGCGGACTGCAGCTTTCACATGCTCCAACACGGCGGCCTCCCCGCCGTCCTGCCACGCGATGGGCAGGTCCAGGATCGTCAGGTCGCCCGTCTCTTTGATCAGTTCGCACACCGCCCAGATGATCCAGAAGGGCTGATCGGAATAGCGGGTGTCGTCGTATGGATACCAGGTCAGCACTGCGCGGCCGTCCCGGAACTGATGCCGCAGGCACTCCAGGATCTCTGCCATGGCTTTTTCGGGGCGATAGTTTAAGAGTGCTACGGCAATCTGCAGATTGTCCCGCACGCCTTTTTTTCCGACGATGCAGAAATCTACCTGCTTCCGGACCCAGAGATTCATGATGTGGTTGATTTTGCTGTCCGGCGTGTGTACGGACAGGGCGGCATATTTCTCCCGGTAATGCTCCTCCGCTCTGTACAGTGCGTCTGATTGTCCTACACTGGTAAAGCGCACTGCGCTGGTGCGCGCTTCTTCCGGTGTTTCAGCCACACCGAAAACCAGGCGGATCTCGCGGCGCTCGCCGGGCAGCAGCGTCAGCTTGTGCTGCAGGACGGCCCCGGGAATAAACAGCGCACCGTCGGAATTACCGCAGTTTTTCCCGCTGACAAGGCGTTCCGGTCTCTGATAACGGGCGGAGGCGGACGCATCCGTTTCGGTCTGCGTGCTCAGTGAACCGCAGAATGCAGTCAGGTCGCCGTCCCAGGCAAAGACCGGTTCCGACGAGGCCAGATAGCCGTTGTAGCGTTTATGCGGTGCGAAGGGATGTTCGCTGCGGCAATAGATACCGTTCAGCTGCACATCGAAATCCGTTTCGATGCTCCGGTACATTTCGTAATACCGCGGATGGGAAAAGCCGTCCAGCGAGAAGCTGACCGTCGGAAAGACGCTGAGCAGCCTCGGACTGTCACCGGTGTTTTCCAGACACAGAGTCCAGCATTCACCATAGAGATCGGTCGGCACGAAAATGCACCAGGCGGCGCGGATGCCGTCCTTTTCCGATTCGATCTGTGTGTGCCCGATGGCGTGGGTGCAGCGATAGTTTTCCACAGGCTCACCAAGTGGTCCGCATCCGATATTCCAACAGCTTCCGCTCTGCTCATCCCGAAGATAGATATAGCGCGCCGCGTCCCGGTTGAGCATGCACATATCGGCCTTTTCATTCAGATAATAACTGCGCCCGTGCCCGGTCTGGGAGACCTGGGCGCAATAGCCCAGCTCATTCCACAGATAGTTGTACCAGAAGCGCGGCGTCTCCGGATCGTAGATAGCACAGGCACTGCCATCTTTTGCAAATTCATACATTGCCTTGCCGAGAGGCTCGTTTTTCCTGATCATATTCAGTCCTCGATGCACAGATGATACTGCACGGCGGGAAGGCTGCCGTCCATAACAAAGCGCACCCCGTCTTCACATTTTTCACCCGGGATCTGCCCCAGTTCGCGTCCCTGCATGTCAAGCGCCGTGAGGGTGGCTCCGGATGCTTTGACCAGGAGACTGCCTTCGAGGGATTCCGCATAGAGCTTTCCGTCCAGCCGCACAGCCGTAAAGCTCAGGCCCGGCATCAGTTCCGGACCGGGCGTGTAACTCGCCGCATCCGTGCCGGTTTTCCCGATCGCAGTCAAAAGATACTCTGCAGCTTCCTCCAGCCGGTCCGCACCCAGCGGCAGCAGCGCCAGGCTGATCCGCTCATTTTGCGCACAGACCTTCATCTTTTCGGATAAAGTCGTTACCTCTTCCGGTGCGCCGCTGAAGTAGGCGCAGCCCGCGCTGGAGACTGCAAAACGTGCGTGATCAGGATCAAAACAGATCTCCTCTGTATCCGAGATGAGTCTGCCATCCACATAGCCGCTGCCTTCACCCAGAATACCCCAGGTTTTCAGTGCTTCATCCATAACAGCAGCGAACTCCCTGTAATCTCCGGCATGGGCGGTCTCCGCAATGTTATCAAATACCAGAGCCTTTTCACTTAAGCGGACACCGGGCCGGATCTCCTCTCCGCCTGCTGCCGCACGCACCAGACGGTTCCCGTCGAGGCAGCGGCGCATGGGGTCGCGGTAAGGAGACCATGCATAATACACACCATGTTTTGCATCCCGCAGATCGCCGGCATTAACAAAACCCGCATTGACCGCTGCATCTGCATCCCCCCGGTAGCTCTCATCCCCGTCCAGGAAGACGTTGCGCAGGCCGGTCACATAAGGCAGGAAGCACATGGGCATCGCGTTGAAGGCGGGCAGTGTCTTCCAATCGTTCTGTGTATAGACCACATCCACCCGGTGCCTTGCCGGAGAGATCAGTCCCTTGTAGAAAACGCTGGCCATAAAGCCGAACTGGCTGATCAGCGCCGGATCGTTGAAGGCGTCAAAAACGGTCAGCACTTCATCCGCCCGCTCCTCGTCCGGCTTGTCCGAGGTGTTGTAGTTATAGAGAATCAGGCCGTCCCAGTCGTTCAGGCAGGCATAAGCCACCGTATGGACAAAGGCTGTAGAGTGGAAGGGATGCAGTGCATATTCGTTCCACTCACTGATCATGAAGGGCTTGCCCTGCACAATCGCCAGAGATGCAAAGCTCACGAGCGTCGTGCCCATCGCACCCACGCCCTGCTGTACCGTCAGAGGATTCACCGAGACGTACTCCGTCGGGCCGTAGACCATATATGTGTCGTTCTGAACGGGCAGCAGCGGATGGTTGAAGTAGGTGTTGTTTTCCATGATGTCGCCCACAGTGTGTCCGTATGTGTCCGCCGCACCTGCGACCAGGTTGCTGGCAACAATGGGGACTTTCACGCCAAGGGAGATCAGATAGTCCTTCATGTCCCTGTAGAAGCGATGGTTCATATAGGTGCCGAACTCCATGAAATCGGCATAGCGCGCCGGACCCTCAGCGGCGTCCCACGGACCCGTCGGCTCATTGACCGGCTGATAGAAGCTTCCTTCGATAACGCGCACGGTTCCCTCCGCGGGGTCCTCGTCTTCTCCCAGGGCACAGACACCGTTCTCTGTCCAGGCTTCTTTCAGGCGGTCCCTGGTGTGGTACTTCATCAGCAGGAAATCTCCGAAGCGCCTCTGCACTTCATCGCGATAAGGCTTCATCTCCTCTCCCGCGTCGGCTCCGGTGTTGCCCTTAAGCGCGCTTTCTTCGTTGTTCATCTGTACAGTGATGACCGCCGGATCGTCCTTAAGAGCAAGTCCTGTATAAGGATTCACATGGCAGAGAAGCTCTCTGGCATATTCCTTCTGCAGTTCAATAAGCCGGGCGTTATACATGGGATAGCGCTTCATGCAGGAGGCAACGCCGCCGGGGTAATCAAGTTCATCTTCCGGCAGGAACTCCCGCGCCACAATCAGGTCTATGTGCAGATAGATGCCTTTCTCCTTCAGCTTTGCAGCAAAATAATCGAAGCGGTCCAGGCCTTCCGGATGGAAAAACCGGCTCGTTTTCCGGTCATAGTCGATGAGCGGGTTTTCCCTCGCACTGGACCAGCTGCCCGCGCCGTCTCCCTGAGGCGCGTCGGCGGCGTGCATGCGGATCACATTAACGCCGAGGCTCGCAAATCGTTCTGCCAGCCGCTCAGCGTCCGTATGGCTGGGTGTGTTGGAACGCGCTGCAATATTGAATCCAAGAAAACGGGCACGGGTGCCATCCTCAAAATACAGATGGCCGTTCCGGCTCTCGGCAAAACCATGCTTACCCGCCGGCGCATCCAGCAGATGAGAAAAATTGAGTATACCCTGATTGGGCTCGGCAATTGGGATACAGATCCTGTGATTCATAGACAGCCTCCTTTTTCTGATAATTTTGCTTTTTCTGAAGTCAGTCTACCAATTACATTCTTCCGTTTATTGCAGAATTCTCCGTAATATTGTGAAATTACATCTTGTTCTGCGTTTGTACAGAGGTTATTGTTGATGCAGAAGGGGTTCATGTTGCAGAAGGGGTTTCTGAAATACGAGGGGGATATACATATGGACTATGTCGCATTTTGCCGCCAGTTCTTTTCAGTAACCGGCGTTCCTGTTACGCTGGTTCTCGACAACGAGCCGGTCTACTCCTCTCTGGGAGAGGCACTGTCCTATCATCCGCCGGCTATGTTTGTGGTCTACCCCGCCGACCGCAACCCTGAATTCAGTTCCATCAATCCGGATCTGGAGTACGGTCACGTTCATATTGAAGGGACAGGTTATGACCTGTTTCTCGGACCGATCTTTACTGCCCCGATCAATGAGAAACTGGTGCAGGAATTTTTCGAAGAGACAAGGATTCCGGCTGAGTATCAGGAGGAGGCGGCTGAGCTGCTGTATCAGATTCCCGTCGGCGGTCATCCGCAGTTCATGCGATATCTTTCTTTCATCCACCTGTGTCTGAATCACAAGGAGATCCGGATCGAAGAATTCTATGCCGAAGATGCAGCCTCCCGGCTCACCCGCGGGCAGAAGACAGTCGACGTCTCAGTAGACGCCAAAGAGAATCAGCGCTCCGGCAATTCCTACGACTTTGAAAAAGAGCTGTATTATTACATTGCGCTGGGCAATACGGGCCGCCTCAAAACGTTCCTGGAAACAGCTTCGATTCCCGAGGAGGGTAAGGTCGCATCGCTGCCGCTTCGCCAGGCCAAAAACATTTTTATCGGACTGGCTGCCAAAGCCGGCGTGCTGGGTGCGATTCCCGGCGGTGTCGATGTGGACCGGGTCTATCAGCTGATCGGACTATATACGCAGGAGTGTGAACAGATGCACACCATTGAGGAAGTCCATCGTCTGCAGTACATCCTGCTGATGGATTTCTGCCAGCGCGCCGGAGAAGCTAAGTTTCCGCAGAATATTTCATCCGAGATCCGCAGCTGTGCGGCTTATATTCAGAACCATACCAACACGGTGATCACTGTCGACGAGATCGCGGAACAGATCCATCGCAGTCCCTCTTATCTGATGAAGCATTTTAAAGATGAGCTCGGGATGAGCGTCGGAGATTATATCACGAAATGTAAGATGGAAGAGGCCCGGAACCTGCTGATCTTCAGCGAGAGATCGCTCGCCGAGATCAGCGCCTACCTGGGCTATTCAAGTCAGTCCTATTTTCAGAATGTGTTTAAGAAGCAGTTCGGCATTACGCCGCTGCAGTACAGAAAACAGCAGAGGTGAGTCACAGGTTTGAGTCAGGGGGTTGAGTCAGGGGGAGTCAGGGGGAGTCAGGGGGAGTCAGGGGGG
>JAFRIW010000052.1 GCA_017432565.1 Lachnospiraceae bacterium | reverse complement strand
GCGACGTATTCCGTGCATCCATAGTAGAAGGCACAGCCAGAAAGACAGCGGCCATCCGCTGGCATCTCTGGGATATTTAATTGTCAATGATCAAGGTGCTCAATCTGGCACTTGCTGTCCTACAGTAACTTGACGCTATCAAAAAGCGACTTCGCAATGTATCCGGAGAAGCAATATAATATAATCAAAAGAGAGAAATTATCCCTATGAGCCGGACACTCCGGCATCGCCGGCTCATGAGGGGGTATTCACTTCGGAGCATGGAACAATGTCTTTTCCGGAGGATCAGGAAGCCGTGGATTTCATAAATCAGAACAACTGATCCGGGCCGGAGAGATCATGCAGGGAAAAAGATGAGACTGATATTTTTAAAAAAAGTTCGTATAGCCGCCAGCACTGCAGTTGCTGCGGCATTGATCTGCGGATGCGCGGCGGCCGGGACCGGTACCGCGGAAACAGCACAGGCGCCCCGGGAGGAAGAACGGGAGGCAGCAGGAGCGGCAGGCCCGGGAACGATCCTGCCGGACAGGATCGAGATCAAAACGGACAGCGATTATCCTTACAACGCCGAGGAGATCATGTATCTGTCCGGGGTCAGGGCGACGGCATACCGGGAGAACACAAGGTACACTCTGTGTGATCTTGACGGGGACGATCTTTCAGAACTGCTTATCGAGGTGACGGACAGTGCCGAGGGAGACAATGCCGCGGAGCCGGGCAGTACCGCAGAGACCACAGGCATCTACGCCTATGACGCGGATCAGAACGCGGCAGTCCTTCAGAAAACATATCAGGAAGGCTCAGAGAAAAGTACTCTCCCGGAGGAACTGATCTGGGTGGAGGGGATCCAGTGGCCTGATGCCAGTCTCATCGGTGTAGCGGAGCAGCTGGGCGACCCTGGGGTCAGGACAGATTACTATCTGTCGGCAAATTATGAATGGCTGAATGGCCAGCATGTGCATGGACAGGGAGAGATCGAGGATGGCGTTTCCGGAAAGCAGGAGGTTCCGGACCGGAAGCAGCAGATGTTCTCGGATCGTGAGCATTACCGGGGAGAGAATATTCAGATCCTCCGTGACTATTATGATGCTGCGGCGGACTGGACGAGAAGAGACGATGAAGGCATAGAGCCGGTACGGAAGTATTTCACAGCCATTGAAGACATCGAAACCATCCCGGAGATGACAGAATATCTTACGGATCCGGAGTCTGATCCGTTCTGTATTCTGATGACTCTGAACCCTTCTCTGGACCTTGAGGACACTTCTTCCTGGATTCTGGAGCTTGGGGAAGATCAGTTTTCCGTGCTGCCGAGGATCTACCATAACAGTGATCCGGAAGAGGTCGAAGAAGTTCGGCAGGATTTTGAGATCCCGGTGCGGTATCTGCTCGCGAGGGCAGGCTGGCAGGAAGAAGACATTGACCGTTTGCTGAAGGATTCCTATGCGCTGGAGGACCGGCTCCTGGAGTGCGCGTGGGGCCAGGAGGATCAGAGCGGGGAAACGGAAAGCAGGTTCGGCGGCTGCCTTCCTTTTGATGAATTTGTTTCCCGCTGCACGCATTTTCCGCTGAAGGAAATCCTGAACGCATACGGTGTCACCGACAGCAGAATCCGCGCAGTTTTTCCGCAGTACATAGAGCTTCTGGACGAGATCTACACGGAAGAGAATCTGCCTGCACTGAAGGCTTATCTCCTGACGCATACGGCGTACAGTGCATATCCGTTCCTGGACATGGAGACGGCGGGCTGCCTGATCCGGGGGGAGGAGACGGACGAGGAATTCCGGATGGTCATGAATGCGTCGTATCAGAGCGAGGTGCTGAGCAGCCGCGGGCTTCTGAGTGTAGCGGAAGAAAACGCGTACATGACGTATTTCACGGACGACGAGGAGAAGCAGGATATCACTGCACTCTGTGAAGAAATCCGGGACGCATTCCGGGAAATTCTTGAGCAGTCAGACTGGCTGTCACCGGAAGGCCGGGAACAGGCGGCGGCAAAGCTTGACGCCATGACGTTCTCTGTCCTGAAGCCGGATCAGCTGATCGACAGTTCATACCTTGCCGTGGACAGGGAGGCATCCTTCCTGGACAACTACGCACATATACTTGTGAACAGCATCCGGCATAACTGCTCTTTTGCGGGAACGGTGAGAGTGCCGGGAGACTGGCGTTATGACATCCGCCCCGAAATCGCGACGACGACTGAAAATGCTTTCTATTACGGGAGTTTCAACCAGTTCTTTATCCTTTCCGGGTTCGTGAACGAGGCGACATACCGGAAGGATATGCCGGTGGAGGAAAAGCTCGGAAGACTGGGGGAGATCATAGGACATGAACTGACCCACGGTTTTGATCCGCTGGGGATACAATACGATCAACACGGAAACAAGGTGGTGACGGACGACAATCCTTACGGCTGGCTCCCGGAGGAAGACTATAAAGCTTTTATGGAACGGGCAGAGCGAATCGCCGCGTACTTCAACAATATAAAGCCTTTCCCCTATGCAGCATGCGACGGGGAGATGGTCTGGGGCGAAGCTGCCGCGGATATCGGCGGGATGGCCATCGGTCTGAAGATCGCTAAGAAATATCAGGATTTTGACTACGACCTGTATTTCAGATCTCATGCGGAGCTCTGGAGAATGCAGAGCACCATCAACACAGAGCGGTACGACGTTTCCAACGAACACCCTCTGCGGTATCTCAGGATCAATACAGTTGTGCAGCAGTTTGACGAGTTCCTGGACACATATGGCATTCAGGAGGGAGATCTCATGTACCTGAAGCCGGAGGACCGGATCAATCTCTGGACGTGAACAGGACTCCTTACACAGTTGCGTTATTTCCTGCAGTTTTCCTATTGTAAACTGCGGGTTGTGAGGGAGACCGAAATGAACGTTATAGAAGCAATCCACAGCAGACACAGTTACAGAGGAAAATTTAAAGATGCTCCTGTACCCAAAGAGGATCTTATGAAGATCATGCAGGCCGGTCTTGACGCACCCTCCGGCTGCAATAAGCAGACGACATCACTGATCGCGGTTGACGATCCGGAAGTTCTGGCAAAGCTTCATCGCGTGATCGATCCGCCCGTCGGGGAAACGGCGCCTGCAGCTGTTTGTGTGCTTACACAGAGAATGAATGCATACCGGGACAAATGTTTTGCCGTGCAGGACTATTCGGCGGCGATTCAAAATATGCTGCTTGCCATCGTTGAACTCGGATATCAAAGCTGCTGGTATGAAGGACATATTACAGATGATGACAGGATTTGTGACAAAATGGCGCAGATCTTAAATATTCCCGACAGCTATGAGCTGGTCTGCTATTTGCCCGTCGGAATTGCTGAAGGCGATTCAATGCAGCCTGTAAAGAAAGCATTTGAAGAAAGAGCATGGTTCAATTCTTTCCCTCAGGCATAGGCAATGCTGCAGAGACATACGCTGAATACAGGATTGACTTCTGATTATGAGGGATTTTGAGTTTTTTCTTGAAAAATTAAGCCAGTTGGGACGCGCGGAGATCACATGCTGCGCGTACGGACAGTTCTGGGACCTGCATCCTTCCCTTCACCCGAACCCGGTAAGGCTGAATACAGCGCTGCGTGAAAAACTGATCGGAATGACGCTGAATGCCCCGCACCTTCCTGCGGTAATCCGGGATGAACACGATGTTCTTTATGCTGCCATTGTCTGGGAAGATGCGCCGATGCCGGATATCCCGGATAGCGAAAACCTTGGAGACTCTCCATGGCCTGTCAATTGGAACTGGTTTTTTATCGGTCCGGTGGCTCTTCATGTCATGTCTACAGCTGAGCTGCTGCGCTATTACAGGCACTACAATATAGGAAAAGATTCCCGCCAGCATCCTCCGGTCCTGTCCTTTTCCCGCGCCATCGCCATGATTCAGATCGCGGCAATGATTCTTGGAAAGCGCACGGATGAAGAAGAGATCATACGCATCAATGATCTGGACGTCGGCAAAGTACGGGAACTGGATCTGGAGCAGATTCGTTTTTCCTGGGCACAGGAAGAGGAAGAAGCTGCCCACCACACTTACATCGAAGAGCAGTATCTTCTCGACTGTATCAGAAGAGGAGAGGCGCAGGAGGCCATTCACCAGTCGCACAGACTGGACCAGGAGATGGGAGCCATGTCTTCCGATTCCCTGCAGCAGTGGAAGAAGACACTGATCGTATCCGTTACACTCTCGACCCGCGCCGCCATAGAGGGCGGTCTTTCTCCCAAAGATGCATATTCATTAAGTGATTTTTATCTGCAGAAGTGTGATGAGATCGATGATCCTACCGCGCTCATCGCACTCAGGGATGCCTCACTTAAGGATTTCTGCAGCCGCATAAAAGAGACAAATGAAAAACAGGGATACAGCCCTCTCGTCCGGCGTGTCTGTGATTATATTCACCTGCATTACCGGGAAAAAATATATTTGTCTGAGATCGCGAAGATGCTTAAAATCAGCGAATCGCATTTGTCCCGTGCCTTTCACCAGGAGACAGGCGTCACCCTTCAGGAATATGTCGTGAAGGTAAGGATCGAGCGGGCTTCAAACCTGCTCCGGTATTCGGAAGAATCCATCTCCACGATCGGGGATTATGTAGGATTTCCTTCCCAGAGTTATTTTGGCGCCGTTTTCCGCAAATTTACGGGTCTGACACCGCGGGCTTTCCGGGAGGCCAACAGGCGGTGAAGCGAACAGAATAACCGGCGAATTTCATATCAAAATAAAGACAAAATCAGCAAAATTAAGATAATCCATGGCGTTTTCTCCTGCTATGATGAGTACGGAAAGTGAGTCGGGGACGAAAAAACATCATCCGTTCGGCGGCTTCGAAAAAATCATTCAACAGCTCATCAGGAGGAATCATCATGGCAAACGAACTCGGACTGGATAAAGACGGTCAGCAGAAACACCTTCGTCCGCTAGATTACTTCACAGACTCTCTCGGACAGTTTTCACTCAACTCTCTCAATCAGCTCACCGGACAGCTGACTTATTTCTACACCACAAAGGTCGGAATGGCTTCCGCTACAGTCGCCACTGTCCTGTTGATCTCCAAGATTTTCGATGCATTCACAGATCTGTTTATGGGAAAGATCGTGGATAAGACCAATACAAAAGCCGGCAAGGCAAGACCCTGGCTGCTGCGTATGGTAATTCCCGTATTTCTGGCCTGCGTGCTGCTCTTCACAGTTCCTGCTTCCATGGGTGCTTTCCGTTATGTCTATGCCCTGGTCACCTGTGTTTTTGCTTCCGCGATTGTATATACAGCCATTGCTGTTCCTTACTACACAATGATGTCGTATAAGACGAAGAGCTCGGAAGAAAAAGGCAAGATGGGTACCTGGCGGGCTGCTGTCGGATATGCGGTCGGTGTTGCCTGCGGCATTGGCCTGATTCCGATTACCGTTGCTCTTGGTGATGACCAGATGGCCTGGATCAAATTCGGTATTATTCTTGGTCTCCTTTCCGCGCTTTGCCTGTTTATCACTTACAAATTCTCCCGTGAGATCTATCACGATGAAGGCACCATGGCGGAAAAAGAATCCAAAGTCTCCATCATCCAGGGCATCAGAATGCTGCTCGGAAACAAATACTGGATCATCATCACACTGGTCGGTGTTGCCATGAACATTATGTATGGTGTTATCCTCGTGGCACCTATGTTTTACGGCTCCATCATTCTTGACAATCCCGGATTCTACAGCACTGTGAATACCGTTAATATCTTCCCGTCCGTGATCGGCTTCCTTACAGTCGGCCTGTGGATCAAGAAATATGGCCTGACCGGTACAGCCAAATGGGCCTCCGTCATCGGCGTTGCCGGATGCATCATCCGTATGGCGGCTCCCATGAACTCGGCTATCTTCCTGATCGGCGGAAGTCTCATGATGTATGCTACTATTCCGCTGATCTCCGTACTGCCTGCCATGACCCTGAATACTTCTGAGCAGAACATGCAGAATCACGGCGTGAGGATCACCGGCATGACCAATGCTTCCAACTCCTTCGTCGGCAAGCTCGGCGGCGGTGTGGGCGGTTCCCTGATCGGCTGGGTGCTGGCTGCGGGCGGCTATGATGCCTTCCTTGCAAAAGGGGCAGGCGCAGCCAATCTGACCGGTGCCCTCAAGACCTCTGTATTTGCACTGAACTCCTACATCCCGCTGGCAATGTTCATCCTCATCTTCCTGTTCCTGCTCCGCTATGATTTCGAGGAGAAGCTTCCCGAGATCTTAAAGAGCAATGCAAAGATCGAAGCAGAACAGCAGTAAAGCTCTGTTTCCGGTACAGAAATATGTTTACAGTGGAGGTACAGGAATGAATGAAGCAAAAGAAGTAAAAATGGGACTGACAGGAGAAGACGTACAGAGTGCCGATCCGGGATTTGCGCTGGCAGGGCTTCTCGCTGCCATGGGCGATAGTGACGCTGATCCGGAAGCAATTGCAGCCAGTGAGGATGGAAAAATAATAGCAGAGCGCATGGCATGCATGGGAATGCCGGAGGATTCCGACCAGTCAAAAGCTTACTGGGCAGGATATGAAAAAGGGCTCCGCAAAGAGGTGCATGGCGAAGGACTGGAAAAATGGGCGTCTTATATCCCCCTTGCCGCCGAGACCGATCCCGAAAGACGCTTCCCTCTGATCTTCTGCCTGCACGGCGCCCACAATCCGATCCAGCTGACAGAGAGCTACGGGATTATTCAGACTGCCGCCAGAGAAGAATGCATTGTGATCGCTCCTGAGAATGAGAACTGGAGCTCCATCGAGGCACTGTATAACTTCGCTAAGGAAAATTATCCGGCAGACCTTTCGAGAGTCTACTGCATGGGCTACAGCTTCGGCGGCTTTATGAGCAGCCGCAGTGGTCTGGCACATCCGGAGATCTTTGCCGGCATCGGAATGGGCGGCATGCTGTTCGCAGGAGACGTCAGGGCACATGATCTTGACGGTCAGTGGTATGAAGAGTATACCCTGACAAAGGAAATGCTGGACAATGTCAGAGAGAAAGGCCTTGCCTCTATTCTGGTCCTCGGCGAGAACGAGATGCTCCGCCTCCTTCCGTTGTGGAAAGAACCGGAAGGCGAAGTGAAGGACGGCGTGATTCCGCTCAGTTCCGATGATAAAAAGAAGTCTTTCAACAACCTTCGTTATGCAGCAGGCTGCAAACCGGCAGTATTTGTGGGACCCGGCGAGGAAAACTCCGAAGTAGGGAAATCGATCGGTGCGCGCTTTGAGAGAGAAGAGATCCGCACATACTGCGGACGCAGATATTTTATCGGCGATTCCGTTAAAGAGGATGGCGAGTGCCTGTTCCGAACGGTTTCCTGTGAGAAGATGGTTCACTGGCCGGCATCTGCATATGCAGATCTTATGTGGGAACATATCAGCCGCTTTGCAAGAGACCCTGAAAGCGGAAAACTGAAATCCAGCAGCAGGATGATATTGAATTGACAAATAGTGCAAATGCACATATATTCGTGTTAAATGTATGCATTTGCACTATCCAGCGGGGGGTCAATTCATGAAGAGGAAAAAAGCTGCTTTTGTGATGTTGCTCATTCTGACCGGGCTTCTGTCCGGCTGTTCCAGGGCAGGCAGTCTGCCGGATGAACCTTATGCTGAGGTTTCCCGCCAGCTGTTTCCTGCGCCGGAAGGTGCCTACGTCGGTGACACAATGCCTTTTGTGACAGAGGACGGCAGGCTCGAACTCTATTATCTTTACGACACTGACCATAACGGCCAGGGTTATCACCCCATCTATCGATACAGTACTGACGATCTGGTCGGCTATGATGATCTGGGCATGGCACTCAATTACGGGATGATGTCCGACCCGGATCCTGCACTCGGCACCGGTTCGGTCCTGCAGGATCAGAGCGGGCTTTATCATCTTTTTTACACCGGCCACAATGATATCGGCAATGGCGGGCAGGGCAAAGAGTGTGTGATGCATGCGACCAGCACCGACCGTGAAAACTGGACCAGACAGCCGGAGGACACCTTCTTCGCGCCGGACAATTACTCCCGCGATGATTTCCGTGATCCGGAAGTGTTCTGGATGGATGAGGACGGATGCTACTGGATGCTGATAGCGGCCAGGGATAAAGTGCTGGGCGGTGTGGTCGCGAAATATACATCAGATGATCTGAAGCACTGGACTTTCGAAGGCCCCTTTTACGCACCGGGGAAACAGTATATGCTCGAATGCCCGGATCTGTTCTGCATCGGGGACACCTGGTATCTCACCTACAGCTGGGACTGCGTGACATATTACGCCATAGGCGAAAGCGCCAACGGACCATTTGCCGCACCGGACGATAATATTCTTGACGGCAAAGGCCTGATGGATGGCAACGGTTTTGTGTTCTACGCGGCAAAAACTGCCGAGATGGGCGATAATACTTATCTGTGCGGATGGATCGGACGGGCAGGCTTAAGCGAGGATTCCGGTGTCTATCAGTGGGCGGGAAATGTGCTCAATCACCAGCTGGTCCGGCATGAGGACGGAACGCTCGGCGTCATGGCACCTGAATCTTATATGGACTATTTTACGCAGGACAGGGACTTCAGAGCTTCGAAAATCACAGGAAGCGTTAAGATCAAAAACAATAATATCAGTCTTTCCGCAAAAGAAGATGAATATGCGCTGGCTGACATGGGGACGCGCCCGGCTGCGATGCTGCTGGAGTGTGATGTGACGCTGGACAATGACGGCCGCGCCGGCTTCGCTTTCGGCGGAAGTAAAGATGATCCGTCGTACACCGCGCTGTGCCTGGACGCCGGAAGGAATCTCCTGCACTACGAGGGGTATGAGATTCAGGATCTTGCTGAATTCGATCCCATGGCACTGACCCGGTTCGATTTTGCCGAAGGTGCGGTCCACCATGTGAAGCTTGTCTGCGAGAACGAAATTGTAGTGTTATACATCGACAATATGAAGGCGCTGAGCTGCAGGATCTCTCATTCCATCGACGGCGCGCATATCGGCGTTTTTGCCGACGGCTGCAGCGCTTCCTTCAGCAACATCAGCATGAAGATTCCGGACTGAAGTCCGGTTACAGCTTCGCAGCCATTGCGGCTGCCTGACATCGCCGATCTTATATTGCGTAAGTATTGCCCTTTACGGTATGAAGCGGTAGCATTGAAAAATAAATTTAAGATTACGTTCAATTATTCCGGATTCGGTAGCATCGATTACACCTTTGGGCGAAGCAGGCCTGACGCTCGCCCAGTTTGATGATTTCCTTGACTTCTACGGGATCACGGAGGGCGACGGGATGTATCTCGCACCTGAAGACCGTGTGGCAGTCTGGTAAACCGCATTGCCGGTGAGAACAGATATTGAAGGGAGAACGCATATGATGGAGCATTACATCATCGTGAAGTTTACGGAGGGGACAGACGTAAAAGCGCTTGTGGAACCCGTGCGCGGGATCTTTGAGGAGACACTGGCGATTCCCGGGGTTCATTCGCTGGACATCCGGGTTTCCAATTCCGATATTGCCAACAGGTTTGATCTGATGATCATTATTACGATGGAAAAGGATGCCCTCCCTGCTTATGCCGCCTCGGAACCGCACATCAGGTGGAAGCGCGAGTACGGCGACAGGATCGCGAAAAAAGCGATTTTTGACTGTGATATCTGATCAGAATTTCGACAGAAACCCCGCTTTGTACGAATGAAAATACTGGAAACTGAGGGGGGTGTATGGTAGAGTAAAGCTAGGTTTCAAGTCCAAATCTTTAACAAGGAGGATAGGTTATCATATGCAATACACAAAAGAAATTGAAGAGATGATGTGTGTCGCGAAAGGCCCGAATCACGGTCCGGCTCCGATTCCTGAAGAGGGAAAATGGATCCAGGCTAAAGAGATCAAGGACATTTCCGGCTACACGCACGGTGTCGGCTGGTGTGCTCCGCAGCAGGGAACCTGCAAGCTGAGTCTGAACGTCAAGGACGGCGTGATCCAGGAAGCTCTGGTCGAGACGATCGGATGTTCCGGCATGACTCATTCCGCAGCAATGGCGAGTGAGATCCTTCCCGGCAAGACAATTCTGGAAGCACTGAATACCGACCTGGTATGCGATGCGATCAACACCGCAATGCGCGAACTGTTCCTGCAGATCGTATACGGCCGCACACAGTCCGCTTTCTCTGACGACGGTCTCCGCATCGGCGCCGGTCTGGAAGATCTGGGCAAGGGCCTCAGATCCATGGTCGGTACCATGTACGGTACGCTGGCAAAGGGTACCCGCTATCTTGAGATGACCGAAGGTTATGTCGTAAAGATGGCGCTCGACAAGGACGATCAGGTCTGCGGCTACCAGTTCCTCAGCCTCGGCAAGATGATGGATGCGATCAAGAACGGCATGACCCCGAATGAGGCTTATGAGAAGAATCTTGGTACGTATGGTCGCTTTAAGGCAGAGGACGGAGCGGTCAAGTGGATCGATCCGCGGAAAGAGTAAGGAGGTGCAGCAATGGCTCTGTTTGAAAACTATGAAGGACGCATGCCTCAGCTGCAGCCCGTTCTTGAGAAGTACGGCTTCAAGAGCTTTGAGGATGTAAAGGCTTTTACAAACAGTAAGGGTGTGGACGCTTACAGTATCGTAGAGAGCACACAGCCTATCTGTTTTGAAAACGTAAAGTGGGCTTATGAGCTCGGCGCGGCGATCGCCATGAAGGAAGGCGCGAAGAAGGCTGCGGACGCTGCGAAGTGGATCGGCGTCGGACTGCAGGCATTCTGCATTCCCGGATCTGTCGCTGATCAGCGTCAGGTCGGTATCGGCCACGGCAACCTCGGCGCAATGCTGCTCGACGAGGAGACTGAGTGCTTCGCGTTCCTCGCGGGTCACGAGTCCTTTGCAGCTGCAGAAGGCGCGATCAAGATTGCTCTGAATGCGAACAAGGTGCGTCAGAAACCCCTCCGCGTTATCCTGAACGGTCTCGGAAAAGATGCAGCAATGATCATCAGCCGCATCAACGGTTTCACCTATGTGCAGACCAAGTATGATTATCTTTCCGCAGACGTCAAGGAAGATCACGCTCTGACGATCGTCAGCAAGACCGCTTATTCCACCGGCGACCGCGCAAAGGTCAACTGCTACGGCGCGGACGATGTCCGTGAAGGCGTTGCGATCATGTGGCATGAAGGCGCTGATGTTTCCATCACCGGAAACTCCACCAACCCCACACGTTTCCAGCACCCGGTTGCAGGTACTTACAAGAAAGAGCGCTGGGAAGCCGGCAAGAAGTATTTCTCCGTTGCTTCCGGCGGCGGCACAGGCCGTACTCTGCATCCCGACAACATGGCAGCAGGCCCTGCTTCCTACGGTATGACAGATACCCTTGGCCGTATGCACTCTGATGCGCAGTTCGCAGGTTCTTCCTCCGTTCCGGCGCACGTAGAGATGATGGGCTTCCTCGGCGCAGGCAACAACCCGATGGTCGGTATGACTGTCGCAGTTGCAGTCGCTGTCCAGGAGGCAATGTCCAAGTAAGAGACAATGTCCAGGCGATTTCGCCTGCGAAGGCTCCCGAAAGATCTTCGGGAGCCTTTGTTTTTACAGCAAAATCCCGCGGGCAGCCAATGCTTCTGCCCGGCAGGAAAAAGAGGAACACCGGATGAATCATGCGGAAAAAGCCAGGGCTCTGTTCCTGGAAGGGTATAACTGTTCACAGGCAGTCGTGTGCGCCTTTGACGATCTGACCGGGCTCGACCGGGAGACCTCCGCGCGCCTGGCCTCTTCCTTCGGGGGAGGAATGGGACGGATGCGGGAGGTCTGCGGCACGGTGAGCGGCGGTCTGCTCGTTCTGGGAATGCTCTGCGGATACGCGGACCCGAAGGATCCGCAGGCCAAGACGGATCATTATCATCTGGTGCAGGAATATGCCCGGCGGTTTCGTGAGATGAACGGATCGATCATCTGCCGGGATCTTCTGAGCGGCGTCAAAACGAAACCGGGAAACGAGCCGGAGGAGAGGACGCCGGAGTATTATGCTTCCCGCCCCTGTCTGCGGCATGTGGGACAGGCGGCGCAGATCGTGGATGATCTGCTGCGGGAGCGCGCCGGAACAGAATAATCTGCGCAGACGACGAGTGCAGCGAGGTAAACAATGGACAAAGAAAGCAGGATACAGGAAAATCTCAATGTATTCCGGGACACAATGGCGATCCTGGAGCAGGGATATTTTGTGAAAAACGGTCAGAGGAAAGACCTGAAGCTGACCCGGGCGCAGATGGAGGAAGTAAGGGTATTTCTTCCCCGGGATGTCAGAGCAGTCGGCGAGAGTACAGATTTTGACCATGTCCATGTGATCGGCCGGTGCGGCTACAGCTGTGAGAATATGGATTCATTCAGCCTGGCTGAAAAGCAGATCGAAATGCTTCCGCAGGAGGACGAAGGCGAGCGGATCCTGGTGCTGAACCTCGCCAACGCGACGTATCCGGGAGGCGGTGTCAGACACGGCGCGACGGCGCAGGAAGAAGATCTCTGCCGGAAGAGCTCGCTGCTGATCTCGCTGGAGAGCAGGAAGGCGAGCGCCTACTATGAATACAACCGTTCCCTCCATACCGAAATGGGCTCGGACGCAGTGATGATCCATCCCCAGGTCGAGGTTATCAAGGACGAGAAGGGCGAGCTGCTGGACGAATCCGTGATCGTCGCCGTCATGACCTGCGCCGCGCCGAATCTCATCTACGGCAAGGAGGGCATGACGCAGAGCCAGTATGAAGAGATGCTGCTCACCCGGATTACCGGGATGCTGAAGGTGGCCGCGTACATGGGCTACAGGTATCTGGTGCTCGGCGCTTTTGGATGCGGCGCGTTCCGCAACGATGCCCGCGTCGTATCGGATCTGTTCTATAAGGCATTGAGGGAGTTCGACTTCGACGGCATGAAGGAGCACGATCTTTTCCGCCGGATCGATTTCGCGGTCATGGATCACACAAAAGAACAGAAGAATTTCAACGAGTTTTCCAGAAACTTCAGAGACTTCTACCGGGATGAGGACCTGAATGATACGGAGAAAGCTTTGAGAGCCAGAAAGGAAAATGAGGCCTGGCTGGACGTGATCCGCGGGTGCATCTACGGCGGTGCCGTCGGCGATGCCCTAGGCTACCCCGTGGAATTCCTGCAGGAAGAAGCAATTTTCCGGATATACGGCGAGCGCGGGATCACCGCATTTGACAAGGACCCGGAAACCGGGAAGGCACTGATCTCAGATGATACGCAGATGAGCCTGTTTACGGCTAACGGACTTCTGGTCGGAGAGACAAGAGCTGCCATGCGCGGGATCCGGGGCATGTCGAGGGTGTATGTCGCAGATGCCTATCAGGACTGGCTGAAGACACAGAAGTCTTCTTTTGCCGAGGTCAGCCGGCATGAGCGGTTTACGGAGGCCGGCGGGCGTTCCTGGCTTCTGGATGTGCCTGAGCTTTATTCCAGGCGGGCTCCCGGAAACACCTGTCTCTCTGCGCTGGAGGACGGGACAGAGTACGACGATTACATAGAAGCAAAACGGAACAACAGCAAGGGCTGCGGCGGGGTCATGCGCGTTGCGCCGCTGGCTGTCGCCGGCGAGCTTTATGAATTCAGACAGCTGGTTCTCGAAGGCGCGCAGCTGGCCGCGATCACGCACGGGCATTCTCTCGGGTATATGCCGGCAGCGGTCCTGGTCCATCTCATTCGCAGAATTGTCTTTTCGCCGGAAGGAGAGAAACGGCCGCTGAAGGAGCTTATTCTGGCGGCAAAAGAAGAAACCGCTGAGATCTTTGCGGGAGATCCGCATCTTCCGGAGCTCGTGTCGATCATTGACCGCGCGGTGGAACTGTCTGAGAACGGCCTGACTGATCTCGAGAATATCCACAGCCTCGGAGAAGGATGGGTGGCAGAGGAGACCCTGGCGATCTCCCTGTACTGCGCGATGCGCCATCAGAATGATTTTTCGGCGGGGATCATCGCAGCCGTCAATCACAGCGGTGACAGCGATTCGACCGGTGCGGTGACCGGGAATATTCTCGGAGCCCTTCTGGGATACAGCGGAATCGATGATCAGTGGAAGCAGGATCTGGAGCTCTCGGATGTGATTCTGGAAATCGCGGACGACCTGTGCTATGGCTGTCAGATGTCGGAATACAGCTCTTATGCGGACCCGGAGTGGGAAGCAAAATATATTCACATGCACCGGCCGGTGAAACAGACCCGCTGTGTCTTCTTCTGGAAGGACAATGAAGAAAACGGCTGCTTCTCAAACTGGTACAGAAGCACGTTTGTGATCGATGATTTTGCTTATTTCTGTGTCGAGCAGTATATGATGGCGCAGAAGGCCAGACTGTTTCATGACGCTGCGCTCTATACGGCGATCCTCAGGGCCGGGGATCCGCGGGAATGCAAGGATCTCGGGAAACAGGTCAGGCCTTTTGACAGCCGGAAGTGGGACGATGTGAAATACGAGGTGGTGAAGACCGGAAACAGGGCAAAATTTGACCAGAATCCGGCGCTGAAGAAAGCGCTGCTGAACACTGGAGACGCAATTCTTGCAGAGGCCAGCCCGAAAGACAGAATCTGGGGAATCGGCCTGGATGCGGCAGCTGCTGCGGGCATAGAACCGGAAAAGTGGCTGGGGCAGAACCTGCTCGGCAGGATCCTGATGGAGCTTCGCGCCGAATTTGCAGGGCAGAGAGCCGCAGATCCGGAGACCACAGATCCGAAGACCGCAGATCCGGAGACCGCGGACTGGGGAACGGCAGATCGGGGCAAGGCGGATCCGGGCACGGTTATCCGCATGATCCGGGGAGATATCACGAAAATCTCCGACGTCGATGCAATCGTGAATGCCGCAAATAACTCACTCCTCGGCGGGGGCGGTGTCGACGGCGCGATCCACCGGGCAGCAGGGCCGAAGCTTCTGGAAGAATGCAGGAAGCTGAACGGCTGTCATACGGGGGAGGCAAAGCTCACCGGAGCCTATGATCTTCCCTGCGAGTATGTGATTCACACAGTGGGACCGATCTGGGGCGGCGGAAGGCGGCACGAGGAAGAGCTGCTGGCAGACTGCTACCGGAATTCCCTTCAGCTTGCTGCTGAGCACCGGATCCGGCGCATCGCGTTTCCGTCAATCTCTACCGGGGTCTACGGCTATCCGGTAAGCAAAGCAGCTGAAACGGCAGTCGGGACCGTGATCCGGTTTATAAAGGAACATCCGGGTGTGCTGGATCTCGTCGAGTGGGTGCTTTTTGACGGAAATACATTCGATGTATACCAGGGAGCGCTTGACCGGCAGCTGCGGGGCGGAACGTTCTGATCGGAAGGGTTAAACAGATGCAGATTGACAGGGAACACGTCAGGAAACAATTTGATCAATATACAGCTTCATATGATCTGTCAGACACAAAGATCCGGCTGAAGGCGGAGCACACATACCGGGTCGCAGAGCTGTGCGCCCGGATCGCGGAGAGCCTCTCTCTTCCCGCTGAGGAGGCGGACCTTGCGTGGCTTCTTGGAATGCTGCACGACATCGGCAGATTTGAGCAGGTCCGGAGATATGGGACTTTCACGGATGCAAAATCGGTCGATCACGCGGCGTTTGGCGCCGATCTGCTGTTTCGGGAGGGGCTGATCCGAAACTTTGTCTCATCAGAGGAGGAAGACGGACTGATCGAGACGGCGATCCGGCTGCACAATGCCTATCTTCTTCCGGAGGATTTATCAGACAGGGAGAGGATGTTTTCACAGATTCTCAGGGATGCGGACAAGATTGATATCCTCCGGGTGAACTGCGAGTTCTCCAGGCAGGAGATCTATAACCGGCCGGAAGAAGAATTCCTGACATCGGAGATCTCGGAGCAGGTCCTGCAGGACGCGCTGTCCATGCAAAACGTGCTGCGCGCCCACAGAAAGACGGCAGCTGACTATATTGTTAGCCAGATTTCCCTGACATTCGGCCTGGTCTATGATGAGAGCAGGAAGATCGTCCTTGAACAGGGATATCTGGAGCGTATTCTTGATTTTGACAGCAGGAACCCGGAGACTGCGCACAGGCTGCAGCAGATCCGCAGTAAAGTGAAGCAGTTTCTGAACAAGGCAGAAGTGCCGGTTTCCGTGGAGGAGATGCGGCGCCGGGACGCGGCGACAATTGCGGCCGGGACGCCGGGAAAAGTTCTGATGAGAAGGGCGGCGGAAGGCATTTTTAAGGCCTGGGGCGAGTGGCCGGACGGCACGCTCATACTCTGCGGGTCCGGGAATAACGGCGGCGATGGCTTTGCGCTGGCGGAGATTCTGTCGGAACAGAAGATCTCATGCCGGATCCTGACACTCAGCGACCGGCGGACGGAAGATGCCGCTTATTATGAGCAGCGCGCCGCAAGGGCAGGTGTCCCGATTCAAAAGTATGAGACAGGCAGGGCTTTTGAAGCGCCGCTGATTGTCGACTGTCTGCTCGGAACCGGCTTTCAGGGCGAAGTCCGGGAGCCGTATGCCTCCGCTATCCGCAATATCAACAGCGCCCGCGAACGCGGCAGCAGGGTCATTTCCGCAGATATCAACAGCGGAATGAACGGTGATGACGGGTCCGGGGCGCTTGTCGTTCAGTCTGACCTTACCGTGACGATCGGCCTGATGAAGACCGGGTTCTTCACGGAAGCCGGAAAGACGCATTACAAAGAATTAACGCTGGCTGAGATCGGGATTATCTGACGGCGGCTTCTCAATAAGACGGCAGCACACCTGCTTTGCTCAGGCGGCTCTCGATGATGGGTGCAAAAATGGCCGCGGCGCAGATTTTGACTAAATCCAGAAGGACGAACGGCAGGACGCCGACACCGAGGGCGGCGCGGAAGGTCATGCCGGCCGCGTGTGCAAGCCATGCGGTGCCGAGCAGATACAGAATCCAGGTCGCAGCCTCCATGGCAAGAATACACAGAACGCGGTTGGTTTTGTGTTTCTCCACGACCAGTCCCATGACGATGATCATCGGCAGATATCCGATAATATACCCGCCGGTGGGGCCAAGAAGCTTCTGAGGACCTCCCGTATAGCCGGAAAAGACCGGCAGGCCCACGAGGCCGATCAGTATATAGATCGCACAGGCGATGACACTGCGCTTTGTTCCGACAAGATAGACGATGAAGTAGATCGCCAGGGTGGTCAGAGAGATCGGAACCGGACCGATCGGCAGAGAGACCGGGCCCAGTACGCACAGGATCGCTGCCATCAGGGCGACGACAGTCAGTTCTTTCACATTTTTATTCATTGAAGTCCTCCTACACAGGTGTCATAGTCCGACCGGAATTGTCAACCACAACCAAGAGCGCGGTTAACAATTCCGGATTATAGCAGGCATTCCGTAGAATTGTCAACGTAATAATGTGTTGACACGGTGTCAGAAAACACCTATAATAAACATGCTGACACAGTGTCAGAATAATGTGCCGGCACTTTATCCCAAGTCTCGGAGGAAATTGCAATGAGAAAAGGAACACCGGAGCAGGTTGCACAGAAGCGGGAAGAAATCGTGGATGCCTGCGAACAGCTTTACCGGACGATGAGTTTCCGGGAGATCACGCTCAAGGAGATCGGCAGTATCACATCCTTTTCCCGTCCCACAATCTATAACTATTTCGAAACAAAAGAAGAGATCTTCCTGGCCCTATTCAAAAGGGAATATGACCGCTGGAACGCACAGCTGCTCGCGATCCTTGAGGAAAATGATCAGCTGACGAAAGCACAGCTGGCAGACCGGATTGCACAGTCTCTGGCAGAAAGGCAGCAGCTCTTAAAGCTGCTTTCGATGAATAATTACGACATGGAAGCCAACAGCCGGCAGGAGCTCCTGACGATCTTCAAGCAGTCCTACGGCCGTTCCCTGGAACTGATGAACACGCTTCTGGAAAAATTCTGTCCTGAGATGAGTGCGGCGGATATCAGGAACTTCATCTATACCTTCTTTCCTTTCATGTTCGGAATCTACCCCTATGCGGAAGTCACGGACAAACAGAAGGCAGCGATGCAGGAGGCGGGCATCGAATACGTGTATCAGACCGTTTATGAGCTTACTTACAGATGCCTGCTCAGGCTTCTGGGAGAATAAAGACAGCACAGTTTACATCACTTTCAAAGACACAAAGGAGAAGCAGAATGAGTAAGAAAAATATCGGAGCAACGCTCGCACTGTATCCCTGCCCGGTTATCGTTGTGGGGGCAATGGTAAATGACAAGCCGACCTGGACCCTTGTCGCCCACGCCGGAACGGTGGCACACAGTCACCTGATGGTTTCACTCGTGCAGGCACATTATATCAACAGGGGAATCCGGGAAAACAGAAAGCTTTCCGTGAACGTCGTTGATGAATCCTGGCTGAAGGACGCGGACCGCATGGGTACGATCAGCGGGAATAAGGCGGATAAATCGGAAGCGTTTGCCTGGACGATGGGAGAAAACGGTGCGCCGCTGATTGACGAAGCGAAGGTTTCCATCGAGTGTGAAGTGGACGGCAACTATGAGCTTGAAAATTTTGACCACTTTATCTGTAAGATTCTGGCGACCTACGCTGACGAAGCCGTGCTGAATGAGCAGGGGAAAATCGATTATCACACCTTCAAACCCGTGCTTTTCGAATTCCCGACCTATGAGTATTTTGTGACCGGCGAGAAGGTCGGCAACTGTGGAAAAATGAACTGAGGAAGAGAGACAGCATTGTAACTGCGAAAGGGGGAACCATGGATTACACAAAGTTAGGAAATTCCGATCTGACAGTATCCCGGATCTGCATGGGATGCATGGGATTCGGCGATCCGGGGCGGGGGCAGCACAGCTGGACCATCGATGAAGAACATACAAGAGAGATCATCCGGCGCGGTCTGGAGCTCGGCGTGAACTTCTATGATACGGCAATCGCCTATCAGAGCGGCACCAGCGAGCAGTACGTCGGCCGGGCTCTGCGTGATTTTGCAAAACGTGAGGATGTAGTTGTCGCCACGAAGTTCCTTCCGAGAACGCAGGAGGAGATCGAACGCGGCATTTCCGGGCAGCAGCACATCGAAAATATGATCAACACCAGTCTGCAGAACCTCGGAATGGATTACGTGGATCTCTATATCTATCACATGTGGGACTGGCAGACGCCCATCGAGGAGATCATGGACGGCCTGAACCGCGTTGTGAAGGCCGGAAAGGCCAGATATATCGGCATCTCCAACTGCTTTGCCTGGCAGATCGCCAAGGCGAACGCACTGGCGGAGAAGGAAGGGTATGCAAAATTTGTCTCTGTCCAGGGGCACTACAACCTGATCTTCCGTGAGGAGGAGCGGGAAATGGTTCCCTACTGTGACGAAGAGAATATCGCGCTCACACCCTACAGCGCACTGGCCTCCGGCAGACTCTCCAGACTTCCCGGAGAGGGCGGAACAAAGCGTGCCGAAGAAGATGCTTACGCGAAGTTCAAATATGATGCGACGGCAGCCCAGGACAATGTGATCATCGCCCGTGTTGCGGAAACAGCAAAAAAGCGCGGCGTGACGATGACAGAGGTCTCTCTCGCCTGGCTGCTGACAAAGGTCACATCACCGGTGGTCGGCGCCACGAAGTTTCATCATATCGAGGGCGCTGCCGGGGCGGTGGATCTGAAGCTGACCGCAGAGGAAATCGCATATCTGGAAGAACCCTATGTGCCGCACCCGCTGGCGGGCGTCATGGCGCAGAACAAGCCGGCAGCAGCAAAGGAAAAACACGTCTGGTCCACCGGTGATCAGAAGAACGGGAAGTAAGGAGGAAGATCATGAGCGAAAAGATCGTACAGACAGCAGGAAGAAATCAGCTGGGTGAGTTTGCCCCGATGTTCGCGCATCTCAACGACGATGTGCTTTTCGGTGAGGTATGGAATGAGGAAGCCATCGATGTAAAGACAAAATGCATTATTACAGTCGTGTCTCTGATGGCATCCGGCATTACGGATTCCTCCCTCGTCTATCACCTGCAGAATGCGAAAGCACACGGTGTGACAAAGGAAGAGATCGCCGCCATCATCACACATGCCACAATGTATGTGGGCTGGCCGAAGGGCTGGGCGGTCTTCCGGCTGGCGAAGGAAGTCTGGAACGAGGAGGAGCCGGCGCAGACGGAGAAGGACAGATATCAGAATACAATTTTCTTCCCCGTAGGAGAACCGAATCCTTATGGACAGTTCTTCGTGGGACAGAGTTATCTGGCTCCGGTATCCACGGAGCAGGTCTCTGTTTTCAATGTGACCTTTGAGCCGGGATGCCGTAATAACTGGCATATTCATCATGCAAAATCCGGCGGCGGCCAGATTCTGATCTGTGTCGGCGGCAGAGGCTATTATCAGGAATGGGGCAAAGAAGCTGAAGAGATGACTCCCGGCATGGTTGTCAACATTCCGGCAGGTGTAAAGCACTGGCACGGCGCAGCGCCTGATTCGTGGTTTTCGCATCTGGCCGTTGAGGTCGCGGGAGAAGAGACGGGTAACGAATGGCTGGAAGCTGTAAACGAAGAGGATTACAGCAGTCTGAAATAAACAGAAATAACCGGAAGAGGAGAGATATGAAGAAAATTCTTTCAATCATGACACTGACGCTGCTCCTTGCCGTTCTCACTGCCTGCGGCGGCAATTCACAGGCACAGACGACAGCAGATACGCAGGCGGCAGAAACACAGATCGCGGCAGAAGCTGAAACAGCAGCGGAAGAGACCGCCGAAGAGGCCGCCTCCGAAGCGTCCGCCGAAGCCGCCGTTGAAGAGCCCTCGGAAGAGGCAGAAGCAGTTACGGAAGAAACTCCGGCAGAGCACGCGGAGGTGCTGGTCGCGTACTTTTCCGCAACGGGAACCACGAAGGGTGTGGCTGAGCGGATCGCGGCAGTTACCGGAGGCGATCTGTATGAGATTCTGGCAGCGGAGCCGTATTCCGATGCGGATCTGAACTATAACGACAGCAGCAGCCGCTCCACAAAAGAGCAGAATGACAAAAGTGCCCGTCCGGAGATTGGCAGCGAGGATATTTCTCTCGATGGTTATACCACGGTCTATCTGGGATTTCCGATCTGGTGGGGCGAAGAGCCGCGCATCCTGGATACATTTGTCGAGAAATACAGCTTTGAAGGGATCACGGTGATTCCGTTCTGTACTTCCGGAAGCAGCGGGATCGGCAGAAGCGGCCCCAACATGGAAGCGCTTGCCGGCAGCGGAACCTGGCTGGAAGGAAAGCGCTTTGGCGGAAACGTGTCGGAAGCGGACCTGCAGTCCTGGATTGAGGGGATTAAATGAGAAGAATGCATCTTGGCATGTCGCACTGGGCGTTTGTGCTGATGGGCATTTATATTCTCTTGCCACGATGGCTGCATGAGAAAGCGTGCCGCCCGTATCCACAACTACGCTTTCTCCAATTACTTTCCGGTTGTCATCAACCTGATCATGTTCCTGCTCTTCCGCGGATTCGATCTGGAAAAGAAGCTGCCGCAGATCCATGCAGAGATTGAAGCCCGCAGGGCCGGACAGCAGACTGAATAAAAAAACGCCGTAAACGCTCCTGAATCTGCAATCAGTCTTGCAGACTGCAGACAGGCAGGTATAATGAAAGCGGTCGGACGCATCAGCGCCCGCCGGAAAGAGATGTTTAGAGATGCTGTTCAATTCAGGCGAATTTCTGATTTTCTTTCCGTTAGTTGTACTTGCTTATTATGTGCTTCCCGGAAAGCTGAAGAATAGCTGGCTTTTAATTGCCAGCTATTATTTCTATATGAGCTGGAATGCGGAATATGCATTGCTGCTCTTAACATCGACGCTTGTCACCTATGCAGGCGCATTGCTGCTGGAGCGCATCCGGCAAAAGGATGAAGACCCGGGTCATGCGGGGCATCTGTCCCGGGTTGTGCTTACGGCAGTGCTCGCGGCGAATCTCGCGATTCTTTTCTATTTCAAATATTTCAATTTCGCGCTGGACATCGCGGAAAATACCGCCCATCTGTTCGGAATTGAACTGAATATTCAGCCTTTTGACATTCTTCTGCCGGTCGGCATCTCTTTCTATATTTTCCAGGCACTGGGCTATCTGATCGATGTTTACCGCGGCGACACCCGGGCGGAAAGAAATCTGCTGAAATATGCACTTTTTGTCTCTTTCTTCCCCCAGCTGGTGGCAGGCCCCATCGAGCGGTCCGGAAATCTCCTGCGGCAGCTGGACACCCCGAAGAAATTTGATATTCCCGGCGTCCGGGACGGACTCCTGATCATGCTCTGGGGGTATTTCCTGAAGCTGGTCATCGCCGACCGCTGCGCCGTGCTGGTGAACACGGTCTACGACGCCTATGAGGACTACAGGGGCTTTCAGCTGGTGCTGGCCAATGTATTTTTTGCCATCCAGATCTACTGTGATTTTATGGGCTATTCCACCATTGCCAAAGGCGCCGCGAAGGTGCTCGGCATCCGGCTGATGGATAACTTCGAGCAGCCCTATTTTGCCGAATCCGTGAGAGAATTCTGGAGAAGATGGCATATTTCCCTGAGCACCTGGTTCAGAGATTATGTTTATATTCCCCTCGGCGGAAGCAGATGTTCCAGGCTGAAAAAATACCGGAATGTGTTTGTGACTTTCGCCGTCTCGGGTCTGTGGCACGGCGCCAGCATGAATTTTGTGCTGTGGGGCGTGATTCACGGCCTGTATCAGATCGCGGAAGATCTCCTGTCCCCGGTCCGCGCGAAGCTTTCCGCCCGGTTCCAAGTGGACGACACTTCCTTCTCATGGCGGTTTTTCAGGATTTTGAAGACCTTCGTGCTCGTGGATATTGCCTGGATTTTCTTCCGGGCACGGTCGCTGCATTCCGCGCTGTATATCCTGCGGTCCTCTTTTGACCTCTCAAACATCGGAATGTTGCTGAACGACGGAATATATGAGCTGGGGCTGAATACCCGCAATATGAATCTGCTGGTCATCGCGCTGGCGGCGCTGGTGACCGCCGGCTGTATGAGAAAAAGAGGCGTGGACGTCAGAAAATGGCTGTCAGGGCAAAATCTGGCCTTCCGCTACATGATTTACTGGGGCGCCGTGATCATGATTATCCTGTCTCTGGACCTCAGCGGGATGGAATTTATCTATTTTCAATTCTGAGAAGGGCGGCTGCGGATGAAGAACAAAATCATCTTTTTAATAAAATGTATCATGGTGATGCTTCCTTTCATTCTGATCTCCCTTTATGCCCGGATGAATATGATGGGATATACGGATGAGGAGGCGCCTTATTATCTCTGGAACAGAGAGGTCTGTCAGAATAAAACCGGCCATTCCTATGATGTCCTGATTCTGGGGGATTCCGAAGCAAACACAGCCTATCTGCCGGAAGTCCTGTCGGATTCCTGCGTCAATCTGTCGCTGGGCGGAACGACGCCCATGGAGAATTACTACACTTTAAAGGAATATCTGAAATACAACGACGCCCCGAAAGCGGTTTTTATCAGTTTTATGGATTTTCATTTCCAGACGAGCGACTGCTACTGGATCCGGACGATGTATTCGCACCGTTATTCAGCCTGCGACAACTGGGAGATGCTGCAGGAGGCCAGACGCCATGATGAGTCTTCCATCTGGTCGGAATCTGCTTATCTGGACTGGATTTCCTACGAGCTGTTCCTGCCGGATAAATATATTGCATCGCTGTCAAACGGCGGTTTCAACCAGCGGCTGGAAGGCAATACAGGGACCCGGTATTTCTATGATATTCACGACGGCAGATATATAGACCGGACTGTGAAGGAAGCCCCGATCATAGTGGATTATCACTCCTTTTTTGTGAATCCTCTGTTTGATGATTACTACAGGAAACTGCTTGCCCTGTGCGCGGAAAACGGGATTCATGTTCATCTGGTCAAGCTGCCGCTCCCGGCGTCGGATACTTTCTCAGAGGAATATGTGCAGGGCTTTGAGCAGTATTTTGAAGCGGTAAAAGAAGCGTTTCCCGGCGTCACGGTCGACTGGTGGGACAGCTATGAAGACAGGCTGTTTACCGATTCCTGTCATCTGAATATTCACGGTGCACTGCGGTTTACGAGGGAACTGAAGGAGAAATACTCAGAAGACTTTAATAACACCTACAGCGGACATCAGCTGGCCGGTATGGATGATTATTTCTCAATTGAAAATCACCTGGATGAGCTCATAAACTGGCTGGACGCCTGCCCGGATTACGCAGCCGTGGTCTGTGATACGGTGGGAGATTTTCCGGACCGGTATGAGAGGGACTATAAACGGCCCAATGTTGCCCTCACCGACTGTGCTTTCAGCGACCGCGCGGCAGGAATCTATGTGCTGGAGGACACGGCGGACAGGGCTGCTTTTGATCAGATTTTCCCGGACGGGGATGAGCTGATCTCGATTTATCCGGGCGACGGGACCTGTTATAACTGGAATCCGTATGGGATTCACGGAGTGAATGTTTTAGTCATCAATACTTCCAGCGGAGAAATCGTCTGCGAAAAGAAATTCCTGTACATCAATGATGAATTTGTTCTGCAGGGATGAAATGACAATTGAAGAATTCCCGAAAATTCATTAAATTTGTATTGGACCCTTGGAATCAATCAAGACATTGAAGAAAGACAGTAAATAAAGAGGGAACGTTCAAATGACAATGCAGGCAATACTGGAACAGGATCAGGAGCGGTTTCTCAGGGCGCTGGGGCAGGCCCGGACGCCTGCGGAAGCGTCGGGCACCGTGCGGGACGAGTGCGGACGGATGCTGGCTGCCTACAATCAGGAGGCTGTGACGGACGCGGAGCGGGAGGCTGCCTATCAGATGATGACGGCGGTTTCCGCGGCGGCGTCTCTCACTGACAGCGCCGGGGAGCCGAAGGTCTATGTGCGGGATGGGGAAGGCAGGCTGCTTCCGGACTTGGGCGGCACGCTGAGTGTGATTCCCGGCGCGGGAAGTGCCGCGGGGGCAAAACATGGCGCGCCCGGGGCAGTGAAGGAGTTTCTGTCAAAACTTGCTTCTCCGCTTCTGCTGGCAACAGGGGCAGCCGCGCTGGCAGCAGGACCGCTTTCCGCTGCCCTGACGGGAGGCAGGAGCATTTCCGCCCCGGGGCTTCTGGGACTGACGGTTCTCGGCGGTTTTGCCCTGTGGTTCTCAGGCCGCCTTGCCGCCGTGCGCAGAGCGGCGAATATGACTTTTGATATTCAGACAGAGCTGGCGCCGGATGCGGAGAAAATTTACCGGAACCTCCTGACCATGACGATGGTGATGGACAAAACACTTTCGGAGGCCGCGGGCAGAAAAGCGCTGACACAGAGCGCCGCCGCGGAGAGCGGCAGATCGGATAAGGCGCAGGAAACAGAAGTAATCAGCCTGATTTCGGGTATCCTGGAGACGGCTTCCACACTGGAAGACCGGGAGGCGGCTTCCGATCTGATTTCCCAGCTGAAATATTATCTTCACAGTCACGACATCGAGGCGGCGGATTACTCTCCGGAGACGGCTTACGCCTTTGACAGAATTCCCGCCGAAGAGGAACAGACCCTGCGTCCCGCACTGATCCGGGGCGAAAAGGTGCTGGTAAAAGGCCTGGCCACCCGGAGGAGCTCATAAATGGATAAGTATTACGGTTTTGATCTGGGAGATGCGGAATCTGTCGTCACTTGTCTGGGAAGCGAAGAAGGCGCTGTGCCGGAAGTGCTGCCGGTGCGGGAGGCCGAGAGCTTTATCACGGCCTACGCGCTGCTGCCGGACGGCGAACTGCTGATCGGAGAGAGCGCCTGCTATGCCGCGGATGCGGTGAAGAGAGGTCTTCGGTTCAAAAGCCGGTTTCTCACGGATCCGGAGGCAGTCAGGGACGTAACCAGCTTTGCTTCGGGGGTTCTGGGAGAGCTGCGGCTCACCGGCCGGCTGATCAAAGGCGGCGATGACTGCTTTTATGTCGGCTGCCCGGCCGGCTGGGACAAAACAGCCCGGGAGGACTACCGGGCGATCTTCGAGAAGACCGGATATCCGCCGGTCCGCATCATTTCGGAGTCCAGGGCGGCGCTGGTGAGCGCCTGCCAGTCCCGTTATCTGCAGGTGGGATATGATATTCTCTCCCGCCCGGTCCTGGTGGTGGACATCGGCTCGTCCACGACAGATTTTGCCTATATCATGGGCGGAAAAGAGGTCGAACTGAGGACCGGCGGCGAGGTTTTCCTGGGCGGCGGCATCATGGATGAAATTCTTCTGGAGACTGCGCTGAAGGCTTCGGAGAAGGAGCGTCAGATCCGGGAAGTCTTCGCGGAGAATGACGCGTGGAGAAGCTACTGCGAATTCGCCGGGCGCCGGCTGAAGGAGCGGTATTTCTCCGACGAGGAGTACTGGGCGGAGAACGAGTGTGTCCAGACTGTTTCCATCCGACAGTCCGCAAGACCGCTTCGCCTGACGCTCCGGATGGACCGCGAAGTGGCGGATAAACTGCTGAATGAAAAGGTGGAACGCCTGCAGGGGCGCTCCTTTAAACAGGTCTTTCTGGACAGCCTGATACAGGCCAGAGAGGATACACAGGAGAAAGCGCCGGAGCTGATCTTCCTGACCGGCGGCGTCAGTAAGCTCCCGGCGATCCGGGACTGGTGCCGGGAAATTTTCCCGGAGGCGATTGTCATTGCGGGATCAGAGCCGGAATTTTCCGTGGCCAGAGGTCTTGCGCACTGCGGCAGAATCGACGACGAAATGCGCGCTTTCCGGCAGGAAATCGATCAGCTGAAGAGCTCGAGCGTGGTGGAGCGCATCGTGGAGAACCATATCGGTGAACTGTACCATGAAGTAGTGGAGACGATGGTCGATCCCATTCTGGAAAACGCGGCGCTGCCCGTGGTGGAGCGCTGGCGGCAGGGAGAGCTGGACCGTCTTGCGGACATCGACGGTGTGATGCAGCAGGAAATTGATGCGTATCTGCACACGGAGGAAGCGAAAGCGCTGCTGGAGAAGCCTGTCACCACCTGGCTGAAGGCCGTTTCCTACGAACTGGAAACGCATACCGTGCCGATCTGTATCAAACACGGGATCCCTTACACTGCCCTGAGCCTGAATTCCTATCTGTCCTCTTCGGACATTGAAATCAAAGTGGACTCCGGAAAGGTCTTCGCCGTGGACGAGATCACCTGGCTGATCGACACGATTATTTCCGTGGTGGTCGGGCTATTATGCGGCGGCGGGGGGATCGCCGTGATCGCCGGCGGCCTGCCGGGAATCATTGCGGGCGCCGTGATCTCCCTGGTGGTGCTGGCACTGGGGCAGAAGCCCATGCAGAAGGCGATCCTGAACACGCACATTCCGCTGCCCATGCGTAAACTGGTGCCCTCGGGGATGTACTCCGGGCGTATCCACCGTCTCAGCGGACAGGTCAAGGAAAAACTTTATGAGGATCTGGAGAAGGAGAAGAGCGGCGCCATCTCAGAGCGGCTGGTCCGGGAAATCTCCGAGCAGATCGAACAGTGCCTCACCCGTATGGCTGAGGTCGTGGAAATTCCGCTGGGGTAAATCGCGGGAATTCCGCCTGGGAAAAACAAAGACAGGAGCGCCGGAGCGCTCCTGCTTTCTTCTTATTTGATTTGATTTAAGTTTGTACGATACCGGTTCTGTTACTCGATGTGCCACAGCCTCGAGGCGTCGTACTGCCCGGGCAGGGCAGACCAGCCGTTTTTCTCCTCAATATACCACTGCTGCTCCGTTTCGTCGTATTCCATCCAGCCGTAGTCGCCGTAGTCAGAAGAAATCCCTTCATACCAATACTGCCAGATGGGCGGATCCATCTCCTCGTTGTACCACAGATAGCAGTCGGATTCCGCATCGTAATAGCTTTCGAACTCGTCATTCCAGACGAGCTGCTTATCGTACGCATCTCCCTCATTCACGATGGAATAGGTGCCGTTTCCCGTGGACGAAAGATAAACCGTATAATCATAGTCCTCGTTCGTCCCATAGATCGGAACGACATCTTCGGTCCCCGGATACTGCGTCACGGACGGTCTCCGGATGGCAGAGAAAATGGAGAAGATGGCGATGAGCACGACGGCAAACAGGACGATAAAGACGATGCGCAGAGCTTTTCCCGACTTTGCAGACCGGTCCGGTACTGCGCCGGGATTGACCGTTTCCTCCCGCACCAGCTCTTCGACGGTGCCGACGATTTTCATGGTTCCGCCGCAGGCTTCACACTGAAGGGAGCCGCCCGCTTCGACGTCCATCACTTTTCTGGTCCCGCAGTACTCACACTCACAGAGCACATTCTTATAGGAGCCGTCCTGCTGGGCAAAAGCGACATTATCATATCTGCTGCCGTTCTCATCATAGTAGCCGGCCTCATAGGTTTTGCCTGAGTAGGTGTCAGTCCAGCTGACCGGGAAATAGAGATAGGTGTGATTGCGGCCGACATATCTGGTGGGCCTTCTCTGTGTTGTCTGCGGGTAACCGTAGACCATCCGGTCAGCGGGCTTCTTCGGCGGATTGACCGGTGCGGCAGCCCACTGTCTGCTGCTGCCGGAAGCCGGCCTGCTCGAATGAGAAGTCGTGCTGTGCGAAGACGGGCCGGATCTTCCGGACGAAGAAGAGCCCCAGGAAGACGAGCTCCGGGACGATGAACTTCTGGATGACGAACTCCAGGACGAAGAGCTTCTGTGCGATGAGCTCGAATGAGACCGGGAGCTTGAATGTGACGAATGCGATGATCCGCTGTGTCCTCTGGGCGGCATATTCTGATCCTCCTTCAATAAGGTATAATGAAAACAGAACCTGTTTTCATAACATTATCATATGGAGTATAGCACAGATTATGAGTCTGTACGCAATTGGTGATCTTCATCTGCATTTTCAGTCTGTTCTGAAAGCCCCGGGTCAGCTGCACGGCCGAGTGTGGAAAAACCACGAAGAGAAATTCCGGAAGAACTGCAAAAAACTTGTGTCCCCGGAGGACACACTGGTTCTGGTCGGCGACCACAGCTGGGGGAAGAACCTCTCCGAGTGTGAATCTGACCTGCAGTACATCCGCGATCTGCCCGGCAGGAAAATTCTGACCAGAGGCAATCACGACATGTTCTGGGACGCGAAGAAAACCGGGCAGCTGAATGAGCTGTATCAGCCGGATCTGACCTTCCTGCAGGACGGCTATGAGGTCTATCGGGACTACGCCCTGGTCGCGACGAAGGGATTTACGTTCGAAGGGCCTTTCTATCTCGACGGGCGCGGGCACATCGTGGACTGGGATGAAGAAGCTGAGCAGCATGCGAAGAAGCTCGTGGAGCGGGAACAGCAGCGGCTGCGGAAATCTTTTGAGAAGGCAAAATCCGACGGGTTCGGCAGATTTATCATGTTCCTGCACTATCCGCCCACGAACATTCTGGAGAAGCGCAGTGTCTTTACCGATCTGGCGGAGGAATACGGCGCGGAGCAGGTGATTTACGCGCACTGTCACGGAGAGAGCCGGTTCTATGACAGCGTTCACGGAGAGTACCGCGGCCGGACCTACCGTCTGGTCTCCGGGGACTTTCTGCGATGGAAGCCATTGAAGATTCTGGAGTAAACCAGGCCGCTATTGACGCTCTGACAGGAAAGATGCTATAACCGCTGTCAGAACAGCATATTGGAGGTGGAAAGACTTATGAAGCTGGCAGAAGCATTACAGGAAAGAGCAGATCTGAACAGGAAAATTGAAGAACTGCGCCGCAGGCTCGGAAACGTTATTCTCGTCCAGGAGGGTGAAAAACCCGTGGAAGATCCGACTGCGCTGCTGGAGGAACTGAACGCGGCTCTTGAACGGCTGGAGTATCTCATGGCCGCCATCAACCTGACAAACTGCCGCACCAAAGCCGGCGGCATGACGCTGACAGCGCTGATTGCACGCAAGGACGCGCTGACAATCCGTCTCTCTGCCTACCGGGATCTGGTGTACAGTGCGGGGCAGAATACGAACCGGGCCCGGGGGACGGAAATCAGAGTAAAGGCAGCTTTAAGCGCCGCCGATCTGCAGAAGATTGTCGACCGGACCGCAAAGGAAATCAGGGAACTCGATAATCTGCTGCAGGAGACGAACTGGAAAACGAAGCTGATGGAATAATCGGATTCGGTCAGCTTAAAAAGACCAGTTGGTAGTCACACGGATGTGCATATCAGGCGGCAGCTGCCCAAGCTGTACTTCAGGGGTTTGCCGACAGAGCAGGCAAGGGGTTCGAATCCCCGGGGAATGTGTAAGCTCCGATCAGGTACAACCGCAGGATTACTTCGCATTGTTTACTACCGGATATGAGCCGTGTGACGAGGGTGTGGACCGGGGACAATCAGCAGTATCCGCAGAATGCGGAAAAGGAAACAGCCATGGCAGATGAATACGCAAGAATGAACAGGACGCTGCGCAGCGCACAGGTTGAGGATCAGATGCTGGATTACCTGATGCGTTTCTGCAAACCGGGGGACAAACTTCCGAATGAATTTGATCTCGCAGAACGATTCGGTACCAGCAGATCGACCCTCCGGGAAGTCATGAAAAGTCTCGCCTCCCAGGGACTTGTGGAAATCCGGCACGGATCAGGGACCTATGTGATTGCCACTTCCGCCTCCACGCCGGATCCGCTCCATCTGTCCGGACGCAAGGACAAGTTCCGCCTTGCCCTTGAGCTGTTTGACGTCCGCGTGATGCTGGAGCCGGAGATCGCTGCGATGGCGGCGGAACTGCGCTCCGACGAGCAGGCTGCCGAATTGAAAAAGCTCTGCAATGAAGTGGAAACACTGTATCTGCGGGGGGAAGACCACACAGATGCAGATATTGAATTTCACACATGTATCGCCCGCTGTTCAGGCAACACGGTCGTTCAGGCGCTGGTTCCGATTATTCAGTCTGCTATCTCCACTTTCTGCAACATCACTGAGCGGAAGCTGATGAACGAGACCATTCAGACACACAGGTCCATCACGAATGCAATTCTCAACACGGATCCCATCGGTGCAAGATGTGCCATGACGGCCCATCTGTCCGCAAATCGCGACATGATTCAGGAAATCATCCGCAGTCACGGCAAGGGTTGAGCGGAAAGTGATATGACCACTTTCCGGCAGATCCCTCTCTTTTGTGAAGCATTCACAGTTTTAAGGATGTATTTTTTTAAAAACAGCCTCTTCTTTGTATGATTTTTCTAAAAAAGTCATTCAGACAGCAAACAACTTGTCTGATGACTTTGCTGATTTTATCATTAAATCAGTAATAGTCATACAATGTCTTTTTCACTGTTCATCAAATTTCAAAAGAGGAGGTATTTCAAATGGAAGCTGCTGTACTTGATCCCACACGGCTTGCATTAGCGGCGATCATCGGTCTGATTATCCTGCTGGTGCTCATTATCAAGTTCCACGTTCACGCCATGATTTCCATTCTTGTAGGCGCTCTTTCGATCGGTCTGATCGCAGGCATGCCTGTCGCAGACATTATCGGCGCTGTCAATGATGGTATCGGCAACACACTCAAGGGCATTGCCCTGCTGGTCGGCCTCGGGTCCATGTTCGGAGCAATTCTGGAAATCTCGGGCGGTGCTCAGACGCTGGCAGTTACAATGGTCAGAAGATTCGGCGATGAAAAGGCCGCCTGGGCACTCGGTCTCACCGGTCTGGTCGTCTCGATCCCGGTCTTCTTCGATGCCGGCCTGATCATTCTGATCCCGCTTGCCTTTTCCCTGGCAAAAAGAGCAAAGAAGTCCACACTCTTCTATGCCATTCCGCTGCTGGCAGGACTTGCCGTCGGCCATGCCTTCATCCCGCCTACTCCCGGCCCTGTTCTTGTGGCCAACATGCTGGGCGTAGATCTCGGTTTTGTTATCCTGGTAGGCATCTTCTGCGGCTTCTTTGCGATGGTAGTTGCCGGTCCGATCTGGGGCAGGTATGTAGGAAACAAGTATATGGTCAATGTTCCGGAGAGCTACAACCAGCCTGACATTGACGAGTCCAAACTCCCTAAATTCAGCACGATCGTCTGTATCATTCTGATCCCGCTGGCGCTGATTATTCTGAAGTCTGTCTGCGGCGTTATTCCTTCCATGGCCGGTATTATGCCTGTCCTGAACTTTTTCGGTGAGCCCTTCGTCGCACTCCTGATTGCAACGATTGTTGCCATGTTTCTGCTGGGCGTCCGGAACGGCTACAGCCTGCCGGAACTGGAGAAAGTAATGACCAAGTCACTGGAACCCACAGGCCTGATTCTTCTGGTTACTGCCTGCGGCGGTGTCCTCAGATATATGCTTCAGTACTCCGGAATCGGTGATATCATCGGAAATGTAACCGGTTCTCTGCATCTGCCGATCGTTATTGTTGCGTTCATCATCGCCGCCCTTGTCCGTGTCTGCGTCGGATCGGCTACCGTCGCGATGACAATGGCAGCAGGAATTGTCGCTTCCATGCCCGCCATTCAGGGTCTGTCCCCTCTGTATCTGGCCTGCACTACTGCTGCAGTCGCCGGCGGAGCAACGGTCCTTTCACACTTCAATGATTCCGGATTCTGGCTCGTCAAATCCCTGATCGGCATCGATGAGAAGACAACGCTGAAGACCTGGACAATCATGGAGACGCTGGTCGGCGGCGTAGGATTTATCGTCGCGCTGATCATTTCATTTTTTGCATAATAGCGTTTATAATTTTACTTAAGAAATATTGGGAGGTTCTGTATGAGTTTAATCAGTCAGAAAATGCGCACACTTGCGCCTGAGATGGACCCGCTGCGGATCGGCACAGGCTGGAAGCCTGAAGATCTTTCCAAGCCGCAGGTTTTTATCGAGAGCACATTCGGCGACTCACATCCCGGCAGCGGCCACCTGGACAAGCTGGTGGAAAAAGTCCGGGAAGGTGTAAACAGTGCCGGCGGACACGGCGCAAGATATTTTGCGACCGATATGTGCGACGGTGAGAGCCAGGGAACCGACGGCATCAACTATTCCCTTGTCAGCCGTGAGATGATCGCCAACATGATCGAAATCCAGGCAAATGCCACGCCTTTTGATGCAGGTGTCTTCCTGGCAAGCTGCGATAAGGGCTGCCCCGGAAATCTCATGGGGATGCTGCGCGTCAATATTCCGTCTCTTTTCGTGGCGGGCGGAACCATGAACGCCGGGCCCGAAATGCTCACGCTTGAGCAGCTTGGCATGTACAGTGCCCAGTATGAGCGGGGCGAAATCGGCGAGGACCGCCTGAACTGGGCCAAGTGCAATGCCTGCCCGTCCTGCGGCGCATGTTCCTTTATCGGAACGGCTTCGACCATGCAGATCATGGCGGAAGCGCTGGGACTGTCTCTTCCCGGCTCTGCTCTGATGCCGGCCACAAGCCCGGATCTTCTGGAATATGCTTATCTTTCCGGAAAACGGGCCGTGGAAATCGCCGGAGACGACGCGATGAAGCCTTCTTCCATACTGACGATGAAGAGCTTTGAGAATGGGATTATGGTTCATGCAGCCATTTCCGGCTCGACCAATACGCTCCTGCACCTGCCGGCGATTGCTCACGAGCTCGGCTTTGAGATCACCGGCGACACCTTCGACAGGCTGCACAGAGGCGCACACTATCTGCTGGATGTCCGTCCTGCAGGCAAGTGGCCGGCAGAGGTCTTTTATTATGCGGGCGGCGTTCCGGCTATCATGGAAGAGATCCGCGACGTTCTGCACCTCGATGTCATGACGGTCACGGGAAAGACGCTCGGAGAAAACCTCGACGAGCTGAAAAAGAACGGCTTCTATGAGAAATGCAATAAGTGGCTGCAGGATTTCAACCGGCGCTATGCGGACATCCTGGCAGCACAGGGATACGAAAACGGCATTGCGAAGGAAGATATTATCCGCCCGTATGACAAAGCCATCGGCACGGTTGGTTCAATCGCGGTGCTGAAGGGAAATCTCGCCCCGGAGGGAGCCGTGATCAAGCACACGGCCTGCCCGAAAGAGATGTACAAAGCTGTTCTTCGCGCACGTCCGTTTGATTCTGAAGAGGAATGTCTGGACGCCGTGCTTCATCACAAGGTGGAAAAGGGCGATGCCGTCTTTATCCGTTATGAAGGACCGAAGGGAAGCGGCATGCCCGAGATGTTCTACACCTCGGAAGCGATCAGCTCAGACAAGGAACTGGGCCGTGCCATTGCCCTGATCACGGACGGCCGCTTCTCAGGCGCTTCCACAGGCCCGGTCATCGGCCACTGCTCACCCGAAGCAGCAGACGGAGGTCCGATCGCCCTTGTCGAAGAAGGCGATCTCATCGAACTGGATGTTTTTGAGCGCAAGCTGAATATCATCGGTGTTGCGGGAGAGCGCAGAACACCGGAAGAAATGGAACAGATTCTGGCCAAAAGGCGTGCAGCCTGGCAGCCTAAGCCCCGGCGCTACAAGAGAGGGGCACTTCGTCTGTTCTCGGACCACGCAGTCAGTCCGATGCGCGGTGCGTGGCTGGATTACGAAGACTGATACTTTCTGTATCGCGTTATAACTCAGATTATATCTTAAGAAGGCGCGGCCTGTCAGATGCAGGCCGCTGCTTTTTTGTGTCAGACATTCTTTCGCTTTATATCTGCACTGTGCCGCAGAAGTTTTTGACAAGCAAAATCCCACTCGCTAAGATCATTACAGAAAGATCGGAAGAACTGTGAACGAGCGGAGGATACGGGATGAAATCGGGCAGGTCAGTCCGGAAAAAGACGGATGAAAATTATCGGGCTGTCTTTTTTGATTTATACGGAACATTGATGGATGTTCACACCGATGAGAAAATGCCGCGGCTGTGGTGCTGTATGTCGGGGTGGTATGCGGACCGCGGCGCCGTGTACACGCCCGGAGAGCTGCGCGCGGCTTATCTGGCGGCAGTCCGCCGCGATCTGGTGCGGGTCACAGGGGAGTGGGAAAAGCGCGGTATCCGCATCACATACCCCGAGGCGGACATCGGTATCGTTTTCCGCGATCTGTTCGGTTCTGCAGGTATCACGGCAGACGAAGCTCTGATCCGGGAGACCGCGTGGTTCTTCCGGCAGAACGCCACGACGCATCTGCGCCTGTACGCAGGCGTTAAAAAGCTCCTCACGCAGCTGAAAGAAGCCGGAAAACAGGTTTATGTTCTGTCAAATGCCCAGAGCCTGTTCACAATGCCGGAGCTGGAAAAGCTTGGAATCGCGCATGATTTTGACGGAATCTTCATTTCCTCCGACTGCGGGGCGAAAAAGCCGGAGACGGTGTTTTACCGGAAGGCGCTGGAGGATACGGGGCTGAAGGCTCAGGAGTGCCTCATGGTCGGGAATGATTATACGTGTGACGTCGCGGGTGCGCGCAGGGCGGGGATGGACAGCTTCTATATTCTGTCAGGCCTTTCACCGAAGGAAAGCCGCGGCACTTTTGAAAAGGACCGCAGGGATGCAGCACTTTCTCTGCGGGGCATGGATCTGGAAAAAGCCGGCAGGATGATTCTACCTGAGAGGTTGAACTTATGATGACAATGAATATGCAGATTTTCTGGGGCCTGCTGATCCCGTCAATGGAGCAGTCGGAGGGCATGGGAAAGCTCTCCTTCGTGCCGGCAGCGGCGGGCTTCTGGCTGACCATTATGGCTGCCGGGCTCATTGTCCCGGCGATGCCGTATCTTCTTTCTTTTGCAGCCGGCGCCATGGTTTACGTCGTCGTGGAGGAGCTGGTCCCGGAAATGTCCGCCGGCGAGCACTCCAACATCGGTGTGATTGCTTTTACCGCGGGCTTTACGATCATGATGGCCCTGGACGTCGCACTGGGTTAACGGCATTCACGGAATCCTTGAGGGATTCAAGTCACTCCGGATGACTCCGATTTATTGCCGATGGACTGAAAGAGTGATAGAGTTTTTGGAGAGAATAAATACGGCATGCAGTCCGGCTGCGGGCTGCATGTCCGGGAAGAGAGGAGCAAACAGATGAAGAAGAGAATGGTAATTCTGAGCCTGACAATGGTGCTTGCAATGGGCGTTTCAGCCTGCGGCAGTCAGCCCGCGGAGGCGCCGGCGGACGCTGCGGCACCTGCGGCGGAAGCAGCGCAGGAAGCATCTGAGCAGACAGGAGAGGGCTATGTGGTTCTGGTGATGGATGAGGAGAACGCACCGGTTCCGGGCGCGACGGTTCAGTTCTGTTCCGATACGTTGTGCATGACGGGCGAGACCGATGAGACGGGCATCGCATCTTTTGACCAGGAACCCGGACAGTATACAGTTCATGTCCTCAGGGCACCGGAAGGCTATGTGGTTGAAGATACGGAATATGAAGCACCTGCTGAGCCCGGGATTGTGACGATTGTGCTGAGCCGGGAAGAGGCGGAGCCGGACAGTGCTGAAGCGGAGGCAGGCGATGATGTGATGGATATTCCGGAGCTTGGCTTCTACTTTGATACGCCTGCAAAATATAAAGATGTGGAGGGCTACATCAACTGGGGCAGCTACTATCTGGACGCCGGCATCCAGGCGATCACGACCGCATATTATGCTGTTCCGGCGGAGCGGATCAATGAGTATGTCGATTACATGGATTCCTGGTATAAAGCATCCATGAGCGGGGAAGATGCCCCGGAAGCGCCGGAGCCGTCCTGGATGTCCGGTTACGAGCATGCAGATCTCTATGAGATCTACACCATCAATGAAAACAGAGGAAAAGACGAGCTGCTGGCGGCGATTGAAGAGGACAGCGGGATGACCGAGGCGGATTATTCCCTTTTCGAGGAAATCGGCTCGGACGCGGACTGTACTTTTTTCCTGGCCCGGTCGGCGGAATTCGAGAATGAAAAAAGTCAGTATGAGGAGACAATGGGCGAATTCTTCGCAGAGTGCAGTGATCTGTACGAGGATAAGGACAGCTTTCTCTCCGCGATGAAGCTCAGCGCACCGGAGTGGCCGCAGACGCTGAAAATCGGCGATGAGATCTTTTATGAGTCCTCCGATCTGGACGGGAATCCGCTCCGTTCCAAGGCAATCTTCTCCGAAGCGAAGGTCACGATGATCAATCTCTGGGCGACCTGGTGCGGCCCGTGCAAGAATGAGCTGCCGGAGCTTGCGGAGATGGCGAAGGAATTCGAGGAACAGGACTGTCAGATCATCGGCGTCGTCATGGATGCGGACAACGAAGAGAAGGCGGCGCTCGCCAAAGAACTGCTCTCAGCTGCAGGCGCAGAGTATCTGAACCTGTGGGGCGAGGACTACGTGATGGATGTGTTCCCGATTGAAGCTTATCCTACAACTATATTTGTAGACAGAGAGGGCAGAATCCTGATTGAGCCCATCGTCGGCGCAGATCCGGATGGCTATCGCGAGGGTCTGAAGAAAGCACTGAGGAAGGTGAAAGAGTAAGATTCTGGAACGCCCGCGCCTTTTCTCAAGGATATGAGATGCAGAGCTTTGTACAGGACGGAATGCAGACGGAGGGAATCAGAATGAGCACCAATAAAAGCCGGATTCTCAGACTTTTGTCCTACTTGTATCATTACACGGATGAAGATCACCCGATTACAACGGAGGAGATCATTGAGAAGTATTCGTCGGATGGGGAAATTCTGAACCGGAAGACGGTCTATGCGGACATTCAGGCGCTGCAGGATGAAGGGTGGGATATCCGCAAGGCGAAGGCGAACAAATTCAATGCCTATTATATGGCGTCGCGCGAGTTTACGCAGGAAGAGCTCAAGCTTCTGGTGGATGCGGTCTGCGCCGCGCAGTTTATCGACCGGAAGACAACCCGCTCCCTGATTGAAAAGCTGCAGGGCTTTACAAGTCAGAGTAAGGCGCAGGAACTGGACCGGTATCTGTACACGGCGGCTGTCAAAACCGTCAACAGCCAGGTCATGGAGACGATTGATCTGATTTACCGCGCCATTCAGGGCGGGAAGAAGATTTCTTTCCGGTATTATACCTACACGGCGGGCAAACAGCGGGTGCAGCGGCACGGCGGCGAGGTCTATGTGCTGAGTCCGTATGCACTGGTCTGGGACAATAACCGCTATTATGTCATCGGTTTTTCCGAGAAAATCCGCAAGGAAGGTCAGTTCCGTGTCGATCGGATCGGAGAGGCAATGCTGCTGGAGGAAAAACAGCAGAAGCCCTCGAAGGGCTTTACGATCAACCGGTATGTGAAGACCAAGTTCGGCATGTTCGGTGACGGAAAGACGCAGAAAGTGGTTCTGGACTGTGATCAGGACCGGATGGACGCTGTGATCGACCGGTTCGGCGAGAAAGTGAAGACGCTGCTCACGGAAAACGGCTTCCGGGCGGAGGTCGAGGTCAGCACCAGTCCGAATTTCTACGCATGGGTCTTTACCTATGCACCGCAGATCCGGATCCAGGCCCCGGCGGAGGCAGTACAGGCATATCAGGAGATGGTCAGACAGGCAGGCCAGTGAGCGGAGGTGAAAAGATATGCCTTTTCGGATTGTTCGGAATGACATCACAAGAGTGAGAGCGGATGCGGTGGTGAATACCGCAAATCCCGAACCGGATTACGGGCGCGGGACAGATTACGCAATTTACAGAGCAGCCGGCGCGGCAGAACTGCTGGAAGCGCGGCGGAGAATCGGTTTCATCGAGCCGGGAGAAGCGGCGGTGACGCCGGCTTTTGCCCTGCATGCGGATTTTATCATTCATACCGTCGGCCCGGTCTGGGCGGGCGGAACAGACGGCGAAGCTGAGATTTTGTCCTCCTGCTACCGCAAATCGCTCCTGCTGGCGGAGCAGCTGGGCTGCAGAAGTGTCGCGTTTCCGCTGATTTCTGCCGGCGTGTACGGGTTTCCGAAGGATCTGGCACTGAAGATCGCGACGGAGGAGATCGGGGCTTTTCTGGAAGTCCATGACCTGGAAGTCATTCTGGCTGTCTTCAATAAAGAAGTTTTTGAGCTTTCTTCCGCGCTGACCGGCGATGTACAGCAGTATATCACCGATCACTACGTGGAAGAGCGGGTTGAAGAAGAGTACAGAGATTACGGGGCTGCGCCGTCTTCCGGGGCTGCGCGGCCTGACAGTGCCGCTCCGCCTTTGGAGAAACGCCGCCGTTCAGGTCTGTTCGGTCATTTTGGCAGAACCGAAAAAGCGAAGAAAGCCGAGGCGCCGGCGGGTGTGCTCGAGGAGGCTCCGATGCCTTCCGCACCGGCGTATTCCATGCCCACAGCACCGGAACCGGCCGGATCCCCGCCGCCTGCACCGCATGCCATGAATACAGCCGCATCACCCATGATCGGAAGTCTTCCCGAGATCATGGAGCGGCTCGGGGAAAGCTTTCAGGAGCGGCTGCTTCATCTGATCGATGACCGCGGCATGACCGACACCGAAGTGTACAAGCGGGCAAACATCGACCGGAAGCTGTTTTCGAAAATCCGGTGCAATCCGGCCTACAATCCGACTAAACGGACTGCGGTGGCACTGGCCGTCGCGCTCAGGCTCAATCTCGATGAAACCGTTGATCTGCTCTCGAGAGCCGGCATTGCCCTCTCCCCCAGCAGCCCCTTCGACCTCATCGTGGAATATTGCATCATGAACCGAATTTACGACATCTACGAAATCAATCTGCTTTTGTTCCGGTACGACCAGCCGATTCTCGGCAGCTGAACGGAACAGAGTAACCCCGGCCAATGAAATCGGCTGCGCCGATGGGCCGGGGCTGCGTGATGAATCCTGCGGATTCATCATCTTTTGTCGCCCGGGAAGCGACCAGGACCTCCTGAACCTTTGATAAGCTTGATTCATCAAAGGCAAAGGAGGTCTTTAAAATGAGCAGAAAAGGTTTGACAGAGCTGGTGATGATTCTGGACCGGAGCGGTTCCATGAGAGGGCTGGAGGCGGATACGATCGGCGGTTTCAACAGTATGATTGAGCGCCAGAAAAAGGAAGACGGCGAAGCATATGTGTCGGTTGTCCTGTTTGATGATCAGATGGAAGTGATCTGTGACCGGGTTGATATTCAGAAGGTGGAACCGATGACAGACAGACAGTATTATGTGCGGGGCTGTACGGCGCTGCTGGACGCGATCGGGCGAGCGATTCACCACATCGGGACCATTCACAGATATGCCCGCGAAGAGGATGTGCCGGAAAAGACGATTTTTGTCATCACGACGGACGGAATGGAAAATGCAAGCCGCGAATATACCTATGACAAAGTGCGGAGAATGATTGAGCGGCAGAAGGAGCAGTATCAGTGGGAATTCCTTTTCCTCGGCGCGAATATCGACGCGGTGAAGGAAGCGGGCAGATTCGGAATAAATGCCAGCCGGGCTGTAAACTATGAGCACGACGGGCAGGGCACGCGCCTGAATTATGATGTGCTGTCCGGTGCGGTCGGTTGTGCCCGCAGGGCAGAGAGCGCAAGTGCCATGAATGCATATTTTGATGCGGAAGAGACACTCGCACCGATCCGGGAGGACTATAAGAAGCGTCATCGCAGATAATAAACCAGGGTGAGTCAGGGGGACAGGTCCGGCGACTCGTTGCGCACAAT
>JAFRIW010000003.1 GCA_017432565.1 Lachnospiraceae bacterium | reverse complement strand
TGTTCTTTTTTCGGAAATTCGGGGTCGCATTTCTGTTTGATTGTCTGATATTCGATTTTAAATGTTCATCTGACAACCGAGGTTGTCTGCCTGTCGGAGCGACAGCTTGCTTATAATACTACCTGTTTTTCCGTCTGTCAATAACTTTTATAAAAAATTTTTTATAAACCTCAGACGGAACGGAGTAAGAGGGATTTGAACCCTCGCGCCGGTTTTAGCCGACCTACACCCTTAGCAGGGGCGCCTCTTCAGCCTCTTGAGTATTACTCCAGAACACTGAACTCATTGTTCAAATGTTAAATTATGCGCCCTTTTTTGAGAGCGCATTCTAAATTATACATAGCACGGGAATTTTTGTCAATTGTAAATGTACAGATCCCTGCCCTGACTGTCGAACACGACAATGGCGGGAAAATTCTTCACTGTCAGTCTGCGGACCGCCTCTGTGCCAAGGTCTTCATACGCGATGACTTCGGCCTTCTCGATCGAGCGGGAGAGCAGTGCACCGGCTCCGCCGATGGCTGCGAGATAGACCGCGCCGTTTCTGACGATCGCATCGCGGACTTCCTGTGAGCGTTTTCCTTTTCCGATCATGGCAGACATGCCCAGATCCAGCAGCTCCGGTGTATACTTGTCCATCCGGCTCGCGGTCGTCGGTCCCGCGGAACCGATCGGCCGTCCTTCCCTGGCCGGGCTCGGTCCCATGTAATAGATCACGGCATCTTCGATCGGGAAGGGAAGCTCCTCTCCTGCGCGAAGCGCCTGTTCCATTCTTTTATGTGCAGCATCTCTGGCGGTATAAATGGTTCCCGTCAGATACACCATATCGCCTGCCTGCAGCTGTGCGGTTTTTTCTTTTGTCAGCGGTGTCTCAAGATATCTGTCCAAGGTTTTCTCCGATCATATTGTCCGAACCGCATGGCGGTTGACGTGGCAGCAAATATTGATTCCGACCGGCAGCCCCGCAATATGTGTGGGCCAGGTGAGAATCCGGACCGAAAGGGCGGTCGTACTTCCGCCGAGACCGGCGGGGCCGATCCCGGATGCATTGATCCGGCGAAGTGCCTCCTCTTCAATCCTGCGGATATGGGGCAGTTCCGAGTGGGAATCAACAGGGAGCGTCAGCGCCTTTTTGGCCAGCAGGGCGCATTTTTCAAAGGTTCCGCCGACACCGGCGCCGATCACCATCGGCGGACAGGCGTTGGGGCCTGCATCCCGCACGGCATTCACGATAGCCTGAATGACACCTTCCTCACCATCGGCAGGCTTGAGCATTACAACGCGGCTCATGTTTTCACTGCCGAAGCCTTTCGGGGCAACCGTGATCCGGACCCGGTCGCCCGGCACGATCTCCGTGTGCAGAACCGCCGGCGTGTTATCTTTAGTATTCTCCCGGATCAGCGGATCGCTTACGACAGACTTACGCAGGTAGCCTTCCGTGTATCCGCGGCGGACGCCCTCGTTGACAGCCTCTGTCAGATCTCCCCCTGTCAGAAAGACCTCCTGGCCGATTTCCAGAAAAACAACGGCCATGCCGGTGTCCTGACAGATCGGAATCCGGTCATTTCCGGCAATTTCGAGATTTTCTTCCAGCTGATGCAGAATCTGCCTGCCCAGGGGGGATTCCTCTTCACCCGCTGCTTTCTGCAGACGCTCACACATGTCCGGCGTCAGTCCGTAGTTTGCCTCGATGCACATCTCTCGGACGGCATCGGTAATCACTTCAACATTTAATTCCCGCATAGCTCATCCCAGAATCTGCTTCAATGTTTCGTCCAGTTCCTCCGGCGAAGGTTCGGAAGGATTCCATCCGATTTTCTGTCCGTCGGACTCATAGCGCGGAATCAGGTGCAGATGGAAATGTGACACGGTCTGTCCTGCACAGGCCCCGTTGTTCTGAACCAGATTGAATCCGTCTGCACAAAGAGCAGCCTTCATCTGTGCAGCAGTCTTTTTACCGACCACCATTGCTTTCGCTGCCAGCTCCTCCGGAATTTCAAAAAGATCCGCATAATGCTCCTTCGGAAGCACCAGTGCATGTCCGCGGGTCGCCGGCCCCAGATCCAGGATAACCCGGAACTCTTCATCTTCATAAACTGTTCTGGAAGGAATCTCACCGTTTGCAATACGGCAGAAAATGCAGTTGTCGTCTCTTTTCATCGCTTCTCCTCTCCGCTTCGGAACTTCGGACCTGATACAGCCTGAAGGGACACCGGCTCACCCGGCGCCGCTCAGCATTCATAATCATAGCAGAATTTCGGGCCAATCTCTATCACTACATTTAGTGTTTCTACCTATTATAATGCCACCACATCTTGGCAATTCACCGGTAGCAGAATTCCAGCCTGCCGATCCGGAGCTCATCTCCGCGGCAGAGGGTCTGCGTCTCGCCCGGCTTTAGCCGCTCTCCGTTCAGATAAGTCCCGTTCGCGCTGTTCAGGTCTTCGACCGTGATCTGTTCCGGAGTCCCGCCAAAACGCACATGCATGCCGCTGACGGAAGTGTCTTCAACCGTATAGTCGCTGAAGCGGCTCATCCTGCCGACCGTACAGGGCAGGCGGGACAGGTCAATGTGATACATTCTTGCATTTCCAAGGCCATGCAGTTTGCTCGGCGCATCCTCCGGTCTCAGGCGCTCTTCATACCCGTCCTCGGCTCCGTACCGGGCCTGTTCGTCATAGAGAAAACTGTGGCGGACCGGCCCCCGGCCGCTCTTTTGCTGTCCGGCAGACTGGTTTCTCCTGATCCAGCTGGTCTCGGAAAGATAATCTTCCGCACGCCGGCCGTGGTCTGCACTGTCAGAATCAGCCGGCTGCTCCGGCTCCCGGATCCCGGAAGACGCCTCTTCCTGCACCTTCTCCTCCTGCGGATCCGCTTTCGGTTTCCTAAGTCCCGCGATAATGGCTGCGGCAGACAGCGCAATTGCCGCCAGCAGCAGCACCATTTCAGCGATCAGCATCGGAAAGAGCCGCTCCTGCGGCACAGCCTGCGTCCGTCTGACCCACTCCAGTCCGCCGCCCGCCAGCAGGCAGAGAAAAGCACTGACTATCCAGAGTGTATTGCTGCCGGTTTTCTTATTTTTCTCTTCTCCGGCCTGTTCCGGATCCGCGGAATCCTCCTTCAGATCCCAGCTTCTCATGGCGGCAGACGCCACATACGGCGTTTCCGTCTCCCGCACCATCGCAGCGTCCTGCTCGTCCTGTATGTCTCCCGCGTCCGCCGGACGATGGGCCCATTCCGGATTTTGCCCAAACTCCTGTACATCCGGATCGGGAAACAGCTCCCGCACCAGTTCCTCTGTCAGGACAAAATTCGGATTCTCCGAGCATTCCGTCAGACGATAGGCAGCATAGACAGCCTCCCGGTCGCTCTCATCCAGATGATCGGAAAGAAAAGCAAAAAGCTCGTGACAGCTGCTCTCACAGCTGGCGGGATAATAAAGGAAATAATACCGGTCCCGGAACAGATCATAGAAAACCAGCTCCGGGCTCCTGACGACCTTCGCGCAATCCAGCAGGTAATCGGCAATCTCCCGCTCCATGGCCAGCATTTCTTCCAGGAAATGCTTCAGTTCCGCCCCGGTCATGGTCCGGTTATCATACAGATTTTTCAGGCTCTGCCTGGATGTAATATCATAGTAGAGATCTTCGTCCTCTCCCACAGACAGCCTGGTACAGGGCAGCAGTCCCTCAATCCGGTTTCTGGTCAGCATCCGGATCTGATAATTCCGGGATCCTTCCTCCTCCGGGCAGCGGACTGCCAGATAATTGTGCGATGCATCGGTATAATAACTGTATTCCAAGTTCATTCGTTCTCCTTTTCCTCATCTTTTGTCAGGAACTCATAACCCTTTTTCAGAATCCATCGGACTCTCCGGTAAAGACGAACGTCCTTCGGAGGGTCGTTTGCGGCGGCAGCGGCGGAAAAAGACATCCGCCAGTTCTCCGGCATCATGGAATGTTCCGTAAACACCTGCGGCAGAATGCCGGCATTTCCTTCCAGATTCACCTGCCTGCCATCGATGCGGACAGCTTCCTGCAGATCGCTTAACATAAAATATTTGGCTCTGTTCAGAGCCGCATGTGTCTGTTCCCGGTTTTCCTTCCGGCCGCTGATTTCCAGGCAGACAAGATAGCTGTCCTGCGCCAGCAGGCACCGGTCGTACTGATAAAAACACAGATAAATCAGGATACAGTACAAAATAATGATCAGCGGAACAATCATCGCCGCCTCTGTGGTAAGATAGCCGCCCGGATCCGCACTGTTCTGACTGTTTTTCTTCATCTGAATAAACCCTCCTTTGCAGCATCGAAGACAATCGCGGCAGCTGCCCCTGCTGCCAGAAACGGGACAAACGCGATCAGGTCTGCGCTGCGCTTTTTGCGGATCAGCAGAAAGGCCGCATAAACAGCGGACAATACGGCAGCCGTCATCAGCTCAAAGCACGTCTTTTCACTCCCTGTCAGCAGTCCGCTGATCAGAAGACACAGCCCGTCTCCGCAGCCGATCTGCCCGCGTGTCACAAATGCGAGCAGGAGCAGGAAAACGCCCGGCAGCAGCGAAAACAGGCAGTCCGTGAGACAGGACGGATCCTGCAGACACAGCATCAGATCCGCGGCGACCGCAGCTGCAAGTGCCGCAAGAATCAGCCGGACCGGTATTTTTCTGGTCCGAAGATCAAACCATCCGGCCGCTGTCAGGAAAACAAGATTCGCCGCCGCTCTCCACATATCACCGATTCCTCCTTTTCCGCCTTCTGTTCGGAATTGCCTCATCCGTTTTCAGTGGCCGCATTTTGAACAGGCCGGCATATGATCTTTGACCGATTCCAGCGTAACCGCATAAACTGTCCGCTTCAGCGCAGGACAGGTGGCACTGTTATGAAATCTGTTGCCCTCCCGTGTGATAAACATCAGCCCCTGTCCGGAGGGGCTGCAGACCTCGCAGGGATAGTATTTCCCGCCGCTGTTGTTCCGGGCACCTTTAAGGTCCCCTGCCGGAATCGGCGTGATGGACGGCTGAAGATAAGTACATTCTCTGTTCATATGGTAGACATGCCCGGTCGGTGTAATGAACACATAGACGTCCTGCCCCGCGCTGTCATCCTCCGCTTCTCCGCTCAGCGCATAGCCCACAAAAGCATGGCCGTAGTAACGGCTCTGCATGGGAAATCCGTCAAAATCAGGCAGCGGCATAAAGGGCCGGATCCGGTAATCAGCCACCAGGTCGATGATGTCCCCGTCCGCCATGATGTTGGAGCGCAGATAGGAAATGGCGCCGCCTCCTCCTTCCAGACAGGTGTGATCGAGATAATCTCTGCCCAGCATGTCCTCCACACTGCTCCGGACAAAAGTCTCCGAGAGCGTGACCGAGACAGCGAAGCCAGGAATGCCGCTCAGTGCATTGTCCATATTTCCTTCCTGCTGGTCATTGTGCTGCTGCAGATCGATGACATCCGACAGCCCGTACCGGTAAAAATAAGCATATTCTGACAGCCTGCTGCCGGTCTGGTGCAGCGCTGCCGTCATGTTTCCGGAGAGCCGCAGCATATCAAACGCCGTCAGCAGATTTGCGAAAAAGAACAGGAACAAAGGCACCGCCAGCGCAGCCTCGATCGTCATCCCTCCTGAGGCAAAAGGCGGTGAAGACGCCCTTTTGCAACCGACCGCTGCCCGGAGAGGCCTGTATCTTCTTTTTATAATGCTTCGGATCAGTTTCAACCTTCCGCAGAATCTTCCGCGAAATGAAAAGGGCATCTCCACCGCCTTTTGCTCTCTCATACTTACTCCTTCTGTTTCCTCAATGTGCGGCACGGCCGGGCCGGTCAGTTATATCCGAACTCTTCCTCAACCGTATATGTGTAGCCGGAAGTGTCCCGGACATCCGCCTGCATGGTAAAGGCATCAATACACCCGTCAATCATGAAAAGCCGGTTGCCCGCCGTTTTGCGGATGTCGGTCTCCATGATGTCCAGCAGCCGCCGGGTTTTCACGTCCCGCCCCTCCAGGAACAGGAAAATCCGCAGATAATCCTGATAGCCAAGACCGCTCCCGCCGGAATCAGCCCGGGTTGCAATCGTCGGCACAAGAATACTCAGCAGCGGAATCTTCCAGGAGGAGGCATCCTTCAGCAGCGGCACACGGCCGCCCGCCATCAGACTTTTCACATCCTGTACGGATTCCAGATAGGCCCAGGCAAACAGGACCACCGGCGTAATCACCTGTTCCAGTTCCGGATTCAGAAGACAGCAGGCCAGGGCGAGCGAGAGGATGCGCGCCTCCTGCACTTTTCCCTCATCCGAAAACAGATACATACAGTTCGCCGCCTCCCGGATGATGATCAGCCTGCGGGCAATCGCCTCCAGGTTCTGTTCGTCCTCCGCTTTTCCCGCCAGGATATACTCCACCTGGTATTTGAGTTTGCTTTTCTTCATTGTCTCCCGGTAATTGCCGCATTTTTCCAGGATGTACTCATCTGCGGTGAGCGCGTCCGCTTCCGGGTAATCATGCGTGTTCTCCGGTTCCCAGCTTCCCGAAAAAGCAGCGCCTCTGTGCGAAAAGACCTGCGACAGGTCGATGCTTTCCTGTGAAACCATATCGAGATTCGTGATCACCTGGTTCAGAATCGGCGTTCCGCGGAAGCCGATGACGGCATCGCCGGGATTTTCGATGGGCACTTCCTCCCCGTTTTCATCCCTGAGCTCCGCCTGTCCGCGCCTTGCCTCCTCCAGCGCCCGCTCGCTTTCATCCCGCCGGCTCTGCCACTCCCCGGATTCCAGAGAAAATCCCTGAAACTGATCGATGTCAGCCAGCGCACCCGCAATCACATCCTCCACCGGATCGGCCGCCATGTAGGCATAAATCTGCTGCCTGACCGGACGGAAATCACTGTCCGTGATATAGCGGGCCTGCAAAACCGCCGGCGTGTCGGCCGTGATGGCCGTAAAATCCCTCCTTTTCGTCACGCCGATCAGTCCCGTCATCTCATAATTCCGGTTCATATAGTCCTTCAGATGCCGGGCAGTATTCTCCAGGGCCGGCGCACCGGTCCCGTAGGAAGTATCAATAAAGAACAGATCATACTGCCTCTGCAGCTCTCTGTGATATTCGCCCAGCGCCGAAGTGCCCGCGATATCCGCGGCACAGACTGTCCGGAACCGGACGGCATTCTCCCTGGCTCCCTGCATCAGCGCAAAATAGAGCGGCAGCAGGACCCCGAGAGAAAGCGCCAGATAGACCGTGAGATATCCGCATACCGATGAGTGTCTCCTTCTTTCCGTTTTCATTCTCTAATCCGCCAGAATTGTGTTGCTCTGCTCCGTGATGCGGTTGAAAACCGTCCCTACCAGTGAATTGAGCTGTGTCTTGAAGATGATGACCAGCCCGATCAGCACCACCATAATCAGAATGATTTCCACCGTCCCGAGTCCGCTCTCGTCCCGGAGCAGCTCTGAACACTTCTGTCGTAATTTTGCTCTGAATAACATTTCTTTTTCCGCGCCGGCAGGCGCTCTCCTTTCCGTTTCGTGCGATTCCGGCCCGTCTTCTTTTAAAAAGAAAAACTGGAAAAAGCCGGAATCAGAATCATCACCATCGTAATCACCAGCATCAGGATCATCGGGAACAGCAGCTTCGTCCCCGCCTCCTCCCCCAGCTGGCGGGCTGTATTTTTGCGCTCGTCCATGGCAGATTCCGCTTCCTCCTGGAGCGCGGTCAGAAGCGCTGCGTTGCCCTTCTTCAGATTTTGCGACAGCAGCGAGCAGAACTTGGTGTACTGCCGGCTGCGGCACCTCGCCCCGAAGTGGGCGTATGCGGACGCCTCCGAAATCCCGCTGTCCAGTTCATGGCAGACAAGCAGAATCTCTTCATAGACATATCTCTTCTCACCTCCTTCCCCGCGCTGTTTCAGATAATCCTCCCCGAGCTTGCGGAAAACATTCCGCACGCTGAGGCCCGCGCCCAGGAACAGCACAAACTTGCTGACCAGGGTCGGGTAGTCAATTTTCATTTCGCGCCCTCTGTTCTCAACCTTCTTATGCAGCTCATAATCGCTGAGCGCGTAGCTTAAGAACCCGGCTGCTGCGATGCCGATCAGCAGAAGCACACTGCTGTCGCTCTTTTTTTCTTTCCAGCGAAGCGAAAGACCGCCGAATTGATCCGGCAGGACAAACTCGCCGCTCTGCCGCGTCGCTGCCTCTTTTTCCAGCAGTTCCTGCGACAGAGCCCGCTCCCGCTTCTCTTCTTCCGTATACGCCGGCGGATACAGGCACAGAAGATAACTTCTCTCGCTCCGGAAGGTTCCGACTGTCAGAATGGCTGTCAGCTCCGCCTGTTCACGCTCATTTTCCTGAAAGGACTCCGTGTGCACGCTGCCATCCGTCCCGAGATATTCACTGCTGCTCTTCCACCGGATCCGGAAGGGAAAACCCTCCAGGCGGTCCGGCAGATCCAGCGGGCTGCGCACATGGTCAAAATCCGGATTGTCCGCGGCGATTCTTCCCTCCAATACTGCAAAAGCCTGCTCTGCCAGCTTTTCGCACTGTTCCTGCGTATATTCCCGCGGTTCCACCCTGAGCGTATACACCCCTGCCGACGCGTCCTTCTCTTCTCCTTCAATCTGTGCGTCGGCCGTCAGCTCAATGGCCTCCCCGCCGTAGGAACTCCGAAGGATTCTCCGGCCGTCCAGAATCACCTGTGCAGTCAGCGTGCTCACACAGGACAGAAAGGCGCACAGCAGTGCGAGAAAAAGAAAAAACAGAAGATTGCCCAGTTTTGCCAGATGATAATGCTGCTCCCGCTGCCGCACCTGCTTGGACGGATCCAGCAGCATCAGGTCGTTCTGAATGGCGCCGGCGCCTGGCACTGCCCCGTATCGCTTCTTTTTCTTCAGGAAGCGCGCGGCTCTCCGGAAAGGGAGAAACAGTGCCTGCAGCTTTTCCTCCTCACCGCCCGGATCCTCCGTCACCTCTTCGTGCCGGGAGACGGCGAGCAGAACGCCGAATCCGATCAGACCAAAGCCGTAGATCACGGCAGGAATCCACTCTGTATCCATTGCCTCCTCCTTTCGCCGCTAAATCCGGATGGCCATAATCCGCTCGGACAGGCCGAATGCAAACAGATAGACCGCAAGACAGGCGCTCATGACGAGCACGCCCGTCAGGTTTCCGTAAAGAACATTGAAAAATCCCTTTGAACTGGCGCTGATATAGAAAATGATGAGGAAGGGCACGGCGTTCATAATCCGCTGCTCCAGCACCTTTTCGCTCAGCATGACCCGGATTTCCGCCTCCACGTCGATCCGGCTCTGGATCATCGATATGGTCCGGGCCAGAATTTCACTCATGTTTCCGCCGCTGCGCTTTGCAATGGAAAACACCTCAGCGAATTCCAGGATTTCATCCACGCCGCACCGGTCCGCGAATTCCTGCAGCAGCTTCTCCAGCGGAATATGGTTGTCCAGTCCGCGGTCAATCCGATACAGCTCCCTGCAGATACCGCTGTCCCCGCCGAACAGAAACTCCATCTCGCGGCAGGCCTCGCGGAAAGCATTTTCGGCGGAATAGCCTGCCCGCAGCGCCATCAGCACACTGCTGACGGCTTCTTTGAACTGTGTGCTCATCTCCGCTTTCTTTCTGCTTTCAAGTTTTCCGGCGCGCCGCTTCATGAGCGGAACAGCCAGCGGAGACAGAAACAGCGCGGCAGCCGGTGTGTGATAGAAAAAGAAGGCAAGAAACAGCACCGCTGCGGCTGCCTCCAGCAGCATTGCCGCCCGCTCAGAGCGTGATTCCTGCGCGAAGAAGCTTTTCCTGATTCTGAAGTGTTTCCTTAAATTTCCACGTACCGAAGATTTTCCCATGTCTCTCCTCTGTCTCTTCAAAGCTGCACAGACTGCACAGCCGGATCCGGCCGTCCTCCATGCCGCGGACCTCCGACAGCTCCAGCAGCTTGCGGCTTCCGTCCCGCAGCCGCCCCAGATGAATAATCAGGTCAATGCCCGAGGACAGCTGACCCCGGATTGCCGGAACCGGCAGATCCATGCCCATCAGAATCATCGTCTCCAGACGCGAGAGCATGTCCGCTGCACTGTTGGCGTGACCCGTAGACATGGAGCCGTCATGTCCGGTGTTCATCGCCTGAATCATGTCAATTGCCTCGGCGCCCCGCACCTCCCCGACGATAATCCGGTCCGGCCGCATTCGCAGGGAGGAGCGGATCAGATCCCGGATGCTGATCGGGACACACCCTTCGATATTGGCATTGCGGGCCTCCAGCCGCACCAGGTTCGGAATGTGCAGGATCTGCAGCTCCGCGTTGTCCTCGATCGTAATAATCCGCTCATCCTCCGGAATAAAATCGGAAAGCGCGTTCAGAAAAGTCGTCTTCCCGGAGCCGGTGCCCCCGCTGATGAAAATGTTGTAGCCGGCCGCGACCAGTTTTTTCAGAAACGACGCAATTTCTTCCGATAAAGAACCGAACCGGATCAGATCGCTCATCCCGATCGGCTTGTCCGGAAAGCGCCTTATGGTGACAATCGGGCCGTTCAGCGCAACCGGGGCCATCACGACATTGACCCGCGCCCCGTTTTCCAGCCGGGCGTCCACAATCGGCGATGACTCGTTGACCACGCGATTACAGCCGGCGACCACCTATCGAATTTTATTATGTTATAAATGTGCTCTTCATTATCCGCCCTTTATTTATGCGGTGTTTAATGGCGAGTACTCGACATTATCGAAATGAACATAAGGATATTTTGAAAATGCGGAGAAAAAAAGGGGATGGCTTATGCCATCCCTTGTCTTTTCTGTTCAACCAGATAGTGTGCGTACTCCAGTAATTCTTTCTCAACTGCGACCGGAATTCGTATCAGTTTGGTTTCCAATCCGTCCCACTGCGATTTTCTGCCTCTTTTCGAGGGTGCAGACTTTTGCTTGACAGCCATTTCCATTGACTGCTCAAGCTGGAGCTCTAACTGATCATAAAACTTAAGGACATCCTCAGAGACCAGACACTTTACACTGATATCTCCAATGATGGATAAATGGTCGAGACGCCTGACACGAGAGAGTGCTACGTATATCTGCCCTGGGGCAAAAATACTTGATGCGTACAACGCACAGGCATCCAACGTCTGTCCCTGAGACTTGTGTATTGTTATTGCATAAGCCAGGCGGAGAGGATACTGTTCTATGGTTCCGGAGACGACACGATCAATGTATTCGCTTCCGTCCGGCCTTTTTCTCATCAGATACGTGTACACTGTGGTGACCGCTGGCTGAACATTCATTTTCTCTCCATCGTCCCACTGAATACGAATCTCTTCACAACCATCGTAGGCATTAATGCGTGGACCGATCACAGTTCCAAATGACCCATTCACAACGCTGTCGGAAAGATTTGCCGTACACATTACACGGCATCCGGGCTTGATTACCAGTTCTCTGCATGGTATTTCATCTGGACGTACATCACCAGTAACAATAGCCTGATATCGCAGCTCGTCCTGTGGGATCTGATCCAGACAATTACGATTCAGAGCTTCTGCGTCATTATTCAAGGAGCATATCTTTACGGCGTTCTCATGAGGCGGATGCTTTTCAGAAATGGATACGACTTCATTCAGAGCTGTAGAGTCTCCTGTCTTTATCCGATCCAAAAGACTTGAAAAGCGGCTGTCTTCCTGTCTGACTACTTCCTTTAGGATAACAGGTTCAAATCTCATCCCTGCCCAACTGTCTGACTGAAAGGCATACGCATATCCAACACGTCTCCCATAAAAGGACTCTAAAACCTTCCTTTCATCTGACTTCAGCACAGGTGGAAGCTGGAAAAAATCTCCAACAACTATCACCTGGATGTGCCGTTTCTGCTTTTCTTCCTCGTTGTGGATAATCCCGCACACGTAATCAAACACATCCATCCGGACCATGGAAATCTCATCGATAACTATGGTATCAGTACATTCCAGTATCCGAAGATGCTTTTTCCCGGGACGTGGGCAGGGTGCTGTAGAAAGATTAAACAGCCTATGGATGGTAGTACCACCAAGCAGTTGAGCAGCGAGGCCTGTCGAAGCACACGCTATCACGCGATCCCGATGATCCGCAATGAACTGCTGAATCAAATGCGTTTTCCCTGTACCAGCACTCCCTGTCACATAACAATTTCGACCGCTGCAGAGGATGTCATATGCGTGCTGTTGGTCTTGTGTGAACATGTCAATTCTCCTTCGGAACGATCGAAATCATATTTTCACGTGGAAGAATACCAGCATTATCCATACGCTCGAGACACATCTGATACCGTCCACGCAACTGAGCAAGAGTACGTTTTAATTCAGCATTCTCGTCAATCCGTCTCTCGATCATGTTGCGCAGGTAATTATTCTGATCTGCCAGCTGACTGTTGCGGTTTTTCAACTTTTCCACTTCTTGTAATAGCCGCTGGATTTCCTGATCACGTGCTTGGTCTGATTGCTCTGTGACAAGCGCATGGCTTTCAAACTGGCACACCCGCCTTCGCTTCAGAAGCTCAATTACATGCGGCTGCGAGAATGTCGATGATGCCAACCCGGTAGCATCCATCAATGCCTTTTTCGTCACCATCTGTCCTGCATCCTGCAGATCATCAATGGCGGCGGCTATCTTCTTAACGGTTTCTTTTTTCTTACGGTCATACATGGCCTTCATACGATCTGTCGGTATTCTTCTCATTATTGTTCTCCCTGATTCGATATTCTTTTAATCGCAATGGTGTATGATTCTATCCAGTCTGCACACAAGTCTGCAAAAATCGTGTTTCCGATTTTGTCGGCCTGTGCTTTCTTCTTCGTCCATTCTTCCAGTTCGTGTTCAAAAAATGGAAGGGCACTGGGGTCCGGCTCCAGGAAATCGCACCGCAGACATGATGAGCGATTACTACTGCATCCACGAACGTCAGCACAAACGCCAAGGTTATAGATGGGCTGAGCATAGGGGCTCTGTAAAATCATTGACATCCTCTTGTTATCGGCAGTAATTACACGCCCACGGAACAGGATCTCCCGTTCTTTCTCAGCTGAGTGGCTGTAAGCCCTTTCGATCATCGCCGTATTAAGATGCCCCGTTTCGTACATGACATCAATTTCCCGGAAAATCAAAGAACGCAGGCGGTCCGTCACGCCGTTATGGCGGAACTGGTGGGAACTGACAACATAGATATTTCCCTCTCTATCCCGGATGTTGTGATTTGCACCGACTTTCGAGAAATAATTCTGACACATGGATTCACTGATGATCATGGGCTTTTCACAAGCCGAATATCTTCTTGACTTTTTATTGAAGTCATACTTATACCCGCTGAACAGAAAACGTGCCTCCGGCATGATATCCTTTGTCATCTGCTGCTGTTCAAGCAGAAGGTCAACCAGGAACTTTCCCATTCCTTCATAAATTACCTCGTATTTCTTAGTGACAGCCCGCCCGTTGTTACCAGATGTCTTATTAACCGGGATGCTGATAAGATAACGATTGTCGTCTATTTGATGAATACAGTCAATGGACATAGACACGACTTCCTCAAGCCGATTCGGAAAGGCCCTCAGCACCCAGTAGATCCCGCGATAGGGCTTAGGGCAAATCTCTTTCATAAACAGAACATCCAGCTGCTTCACCACGTCATCGGGAATGTATTTCGTTGCCACTTTATGGGGTCTTATAGCAGGGATCACATACCCTGACATATAGCCTGACTGAGTTCGATACCCGAGATCCTCGAAAAAGCGCCTGAGACAGGACCATGATGCACATGCCGTCGCGTGACTCCGTGTCCCATCAAATAAGTAGTCATGAATGGTAAGGATGTCCTGTCGGTCAATCTTATGAATGGCCTTGGGATCCTTCACCAGAGACAAACAACGGAGAAGTCGGTGAATAGAACCTTTAACCCCGACAACTTTACGCCCAACCATCAGCTGATCCAAAGCCCAATCTTTCAAGACTTCCTGCATGAGAGGCTGCTCGTTCAGCATGGAGAAGGCAAAGGTACGCTTGCCTCGTTCAATGTTCATTTCTGAATCCACCAGATCGAGATACCATTTGGCTTCAGAGAACCTGGAAACCGAGCTGTACTCTGACAAGTACCGATCCCGTTCTTCATCCGTGTAGTGTTCGTAGTATCCATTCTTTACCAGTCCGATTTTGGTCAGATCATCTTGAATGGCCTGACTCTGTAATAGTGCTTCTGTTCTATTCATGATTTATCCTCATTAATCTTTTCTACAACGGCAGAGATACTGTCTCTGCGCCTAACTTCCTGTTCATATTCCCGGTATTCTTTAAATTCTTCCGCTGGAATACCAGCTTCTCTGTATGTCTTCTCCAGTTCTGAGACAATAGCATTACAGGATTGAAGGAGTTCCTGCCAGCGAGGCAGGTATTCCGGGCCAGTAACAAGTTTAGGACAGCACGGACAATCCCATTGGCCAAGTGTGCCACAACTCCCGTCACCGGGCAGCCTGGTGCATATCCCAAACTCCACTTCACGGCGGTTCAGCAGGAAGTCCCGATACAGGGCTTGTCGTTCATCCTCAGTAAGTCGGCTGAATTTCTCCGGATCAAACAGGGATCCAAACTCTTTCTTGAAGAATTCGCTGTCTTTTTCAGCTAGGAGATGCTTTCTGACACGTGCATAATGCTGGGCAGTCGTGGATGGATCTTTATGGTGAAGCTTTTGCTGCACGCTATTCAGCTGTGCGCCACTCTCAATTAAAATTGTTGCGCCTGTAGTGCGAGACTGCCGACTGTAAAACCGGTCATAGGTCTCATCAACAGAGATGATGCCGTGCTTTTTCAGTAGTCCTTGGACTTCCTGGTTGAAAACACTTGGGGATACCTGATGAGGCATACCTCCATAAACGCTGAAGAATACGTAATCCGTTTCATATCTGTCTCTGATGATCTGTGTCGCTGCAATATACGACTGAAGTTCTTCATACAGCGAGACTGGGATGACGTCTTCGACCATCTTGTCCAATCCATCCCGCCTCCGCTGACGCTCGGTCTTTTGCATCTCTGTTCGTACACCAGCATATTCACCGATAGAATCCAGCAGATAAATGCCATTTGTCCTAATATTGCTTACATCATCAAATCTCCAGCAGGTTTGCTTCATAAGTAGATAGATCAGCCGTGTGCTGTCACTGCATTCTCCAATATGTGCATCCAGGAAGCAGAGAATATCATCCGGAATAATCGGCGTTTCTTTGGCATGCTGCCTGACTCCGAAAAACCGTATCGGATTACCGACATTGCTTTCAGGTTTATCGGCGGGACTGATGTCCGGACTGTTGATGATTGTGTCTATGAAGCCGCGGATCTGAGCCGCTCTGGCAGAAACCGTCGACGCACTCAGCCCCTGCATTTGCAGCCGGTGCAGATATATTCTGATATGCGGGGTTTTGATGTCCGCAGTGCAAAAGTCTCGGAACTCGGTCTTCACAAAACAGATGAATTCGATCAGAGCGTTGATAACCTGCATCCGTGGGACCGTAATGGACGTAGAGATGTAATCCCGGCAATACACCTGCATTTCCGTTCTCCATTTTCCAGTGCCAAGAGGGGAGTAATCAATTGATCGGGTGATGTACCGTCCTTTGTTGAAGAAGTACAGAACTACCTTATTCTTGTCTGTAGAAAGCTCATCAGCATTTCCTTCTTCAAAACGCCGTCTGAGTTCATTTGCCTTATCTTCCATAACAGAAGATAGCCAGGGACGAAGAGCATTTGAGTAGATAAGCCGCTTAAAATCGGCCAGTTCTGCTGATCCGGAAGGCAGACTCTTGAGAATACCGGCCTGAATGATTTCATTCTGTGGGATCACTCTCGTAGCCGCCACTTCATTCTCGTAATACCGATTGACAATGAATCTCATTTTAGTGTAACTGGTGCCGTGTGGGAGAATATCCTTGGATTCATCGACAGATACCAGCATCCTCTTGAACATGTGCCGCTTAATCGGGGCAGAGAAGTACTTCTGGTCATAGTCAGCCTTCTCGTCTTCTGTCAGACGCATCAGCCTGTAGACGGACTCCCGTTTGTTGACATAGTGCGTGTACACATATGGGAATGCAGCGCGTACGAACGCGGAATGAATTGACCATTCGTCATCACGTTCCGCATGCAGCATGGCCGTGGTGAAAAAACCTCGGTTCATTTCCGTTCCGAAGACGAATGCCGCCAGAGTCTGAAGGTGCACACATCCATCCTGATAATAGACAAGACCTTCTACAAAACGCTGGCACAAAACTGAAAAGTACTCGGTCATCTTGTCATATTCGTACTTGGGGTATACGCTTTCATTCAGAAATCCCACAAACGGAGGGATTGAAACGCCATAATAGAGCGGTGCAAAGCATTCGTATGCCGTCTTCAACGGCTCGCCGTTATCAATGCAAGCACAGGCTGCATCTACAACTGACTGCGGATACCTTTTGTCTCCGACAAAAAGTGTATCGTATGTGTAGGAGAACAGCTGGCATACATTCCCGTGACGGTTATACGGTGCATTTGTGTCTGAGGGATAAAGATAGCCAATACCAGTAATTCTTTTAAAATCTCCCCGTTTCGAGGGTCTCTGCCACGTGGCGGGATTACTGTGCATGTTGCAGAGCACTTTCTGGAAATAGATGCACATCTCGCTGTCTGTGAAGAGCAGCGGAATCACGAACTGTAAATACAGAATGTAGACTCTCTTAGAAAACCTATTGTTTTTCCAGAACAAGCTGAGCGGCATATAGTCCATTACGACGTGATACAGTTTCTCACAGAGATAAGCCGTAATGTGATTCTCCGGATGAGAAACCTTTCCTCCACCAGCATTGTCAATGTTCTTAACGGCGATCTCTGCCGTCTTGTTAAAATCAGGTGTTACTTCCATCATCATTTTCTTCTCCATGTGTTTCCCTATATTTCTTCATTCTTTCTTCATCTGCGCGTTTCAGTTTCTTCGCCAACAGGACTTGGCGTTCCGGAGCGTTTCTCCTTACGTATGGCTCTGCCGACTGCATCGAAGCCCATCCTGTTAAATCTCGGATATCCTGTTCTGTATACCTGTCGGGATGTTCGGACCAGTCTAAGTACACTTCATTGATTTTCGTTGACCGTCCGTTATGAGTCCGCACTTCCTTGGGATCCATGCCCGCTTTTACAGCGGCCCGCTTCAAAATTTCCCAGAAATTGTGATATTTCAGAGGATGGCCGTATGCCTTTCCCGGACGGAGATTGATAAAAATGCTATCCGTGATAAGTAGGCCGGCGGCTAATAGTTGCATCTCGACTTCCATCCGCTCTGTCAGAAGATAATCTTCAAGCAGGCGAATCGATTTCTCAGAAAGTGGGGCACAACGCAATTCCGAACCGTCCTCTTTGCGTTTGGACCTGAATGGTCTAAGCAGTCCCTTCTGGCGGTCATAATCGCCTAATCGGCTTGACAGGATTTCGTCGATCCGGAAACAATCCAGTGAAATTGCGAAGATCGCTTTATCCCGCTTAGTCAGCAGTGCATCGAGCAGCGCATTCTTTTCATCTTCGGTATACTGTTTGATGTAATGCCTGGAGGCTGCCCCGTACTGATACACTCGCTGTATCACAAGATCCGGTTTTTCAATGACGGGTTTCGCTATACCGGCAAGATAATAGCTGTCTCCACGTCGTTTCTGTGCAATCTCTACACTGACCATGACCGGTCGTTTGCTCTCGTATAAATATATGTAGAGCCCCCGAATAGGGGTGTAGTATGCCTCAATTGCTCGAGGGGATCGTTTGAGCTGAATTGGAGTTACACTGCTGGGGTCATACAGAAAACTGTTGAGGAACGAAATAATATCCTCATCTGTTGCTTCATCGTAGGTCTTCCCCATGCCCTCCAAATAATTAAAGAAAAGACACAGGCGATAGGCGTACTGCTTCGCAGTATTCCTGGATCTCATCGCCAACTGATGAAGAAACCGATTGACCCATAACAGAGCTTTCCCGTCGCTCTCACTGTGTTCTATCATGTGTCCCTGAATTTCACTTCCGTCTGAAAGGATATAGTTGCAAGGTACTGCACTGTACATGTTTTCTCCTTTGTTTCCATATTAGAAACTTCAATTTATATTATGTTACGCGATCTGTTTACATTGTACACCCTGTTTTTGCCGATATTGCCGAATTTACTTCACGGCTCAGATGCTTTTCTGCAAGAAAAAAAGGCCCTTACGGGCCTTGAAATAGTTTCCTATATAGAAACTTACCAAAGGAAAATGGTATCGACACTGAGCCAGATGATATAGTTAAATGGATAGGGGGAGAAGGCTATGACAAAAGAGGAACAGGAAGAATATCTGCGGCAGGTTGGGTATCGCCTTGGACATCTACGATTGGAAAAGAATGTCAGTGGGCAGGAGATTGCCGATCGGATCGGAAAATCGAAATCAGTTGTCTCAAAGATCGAAAACGGCGGCTACAGAATCACTATGGATGTTCTGCTGGCGTACAGTGACGTGCTGCAAATACCTCTCTCTGATCTGATTACGATTGAGGATTTGACTCCTGCTCTTGCACGATACATGCCGGATCTCAGTCCCCGATTCCAGCAGTTAGCAGTTTCCCTCCTAAACTGTTTATGGGAAGAATACACAGGCCGCTCCGCATCACTGCTCGATGAGAGCAATACGAACGGAAGGCGTAGAGGCGCGTCTAAAAAAGCTGCAACGGGCGAATCAGATAATGAAAATCACGCGGATGGACGGTTTGTGGTGATAGACATGCAGAAAATAAGCCCAGCTGAAGCTAAAGCGCTATTGCACACAAATTCCCGCATGTCGATCTACGCGAAAGCGCTGGCAAAGAGAGGATTACTTCCGAATGATATTCAGCAGTCAGATGCGTCTGACGAATCATAAAGTGTGAAGCAGGCAGAGCACATCTCTGCCTTTTTCCCTTTTTCAGGGATCCCATTCGGATATCGTGAGGATAGCAGATGCTCACATCCTCTGAAAGCTCGCTTTAGATCGCACTCACCTGCTACGAATTGCCCATCGTACATGTATCCAGTTACCAGTTCTCCACCGCATTTACATTTCATTCTATTGTCCTCCTGATTTAAGTGTATTCATCATATAATGATGAGGCAATACTTTTCATTATTGGATCATTTTTCCCTGAAAAATGATGCCGTACCTACCAACGGTTACCTTTTGTTTCATTATGGTAACGGCATAACATCTGACAGTTTTCCGGAACCGTTTTGCCACCCTTACTCCAAGGCTGGATATGATCTGCGTGCATGTCTTTGAAGGCATACTCTTTCTGGTTTCCCTCCTGCAGGCAATACACACAATGATGGTGCTGCTGCTCATAAACCGCACGCGCCACTTTCTCATCAAACTGTCGGATCGACAGATATCTACCATCGCCGTAGATGATGTATTGATAGATACCTTTTATCGGAGCAGTCACTTCGTCATCATTGGTCAGCTCAATGATCTTATCGTTGATTTCAATAGCGCTCTTTGCGATGATATTGCTGTTGTAGTCACCTTTCTGAAAGGCCTCATAAATCGCGCCCCAGTCCATGCCTTTCAGGGCCTTGTTATAAGAGACGAACTTACTGCGGACCCATTCAAGAACCTGAGAAAAATACTGCCATAAGGCTGAAGCATCCGCATCCCCACGATGCTTCAACATGTACTGCTCAATGGCGGTGGGGCCATCTTTTTTATCGACGAAACCCTCGTGTTTCGCAGCCCATTCCAATGCTGTTTCCAGATATTCCTGCCGGTTCCACGAACCGTTCAGAAGTGGCTCCGGCTTGTTGTTGTTCGGGTTGATATCTGTCAGCCGGACTCCACGTCCGTTTTCTGAAGAAAAGCGAGCTTTCGCATCAGAAAGCCATGCTCCTGTGTAAGAACTGTTTCGGAGTTCCTGGTCATTAAGGGGTTCTCCGGATGTATTGATCCGACGGAACCACCTCAACTTTTCTGACGGAGAGCCCTTACAGACGTAAATATCAAGCTGATAGTCCAGCACCCGTTCTGCAATATCAGTCATGTTGGTCTGGAGATTCGGAAAGTCTTGCGGAAGATCAGTAGGAAAACAGTCAGCCGAAACGGCAAATTCACCTGCCAGATACTTGCAGATGGACAGAATACGCTGCTGGCCGTCAAGAACTTCGTAGGTGCCATCTTCCTTATCAACCCAGTAAATCGTATTGAGCGGACATTCGTCCAAGATGGTTTCAATGACAGCATTACGCTTCTTTTCGTTATAGACACTGTTCCGCTGATAAGACGGACGGATGTTAAGTTTACCACCATACCCAAAGACAGAATCAGTAGTAGTTCCGTCATCCGAGTCTTTCATATAGCCTTCCACCAGGTCTCGAATTGTAAAACCTTTGGATGGATCCTTTACTGAGATCTTCCTTATCAGGACAAGATCCGATATTTTCTGTACTGTCATGCTCATAATTAATTTCCTTTCTTAATACCCGAGGTCATCGGATTTCTTGATGGGGTGAAGATTGCGTATGAGAATCCTCGGGTACATTGGCTTATATTCCCCATCAGGAAAGACCAAAACGCTCCTCGCGTTTAAATCGTTGTATTTGGGATGGTCCTCGACTGTGTATTTTTTTGTCCTCAATCCAGATGTATTCTGTCTGTCTGTAATCCCAAGTATTTCAAATTCTTCCGGGTTGAATTTATCCAAAAACGTAATCGGAACACCCATAACTCCGGTATAATCGATCGGTATGAGTTCAGTACGTCCTTCCCAACGTCCGCTTCGTGTCATATGTCCGATTTCGATAGCAGAGTAATTGTCATATTGCGGGTATGCATCTTCGTTCCCCTCATAATAACAATGCGCCTGACTATTATCGAAAGTGCCGTTTTTATGCCAAAGCCCATCGTGTCGATATTGGACGTCAAGATTTGTAAACCAACGGATCCCTCCGTTTATTCGAATGTATTTGTTACCATGCTCGTCTATACGATTTGTAGAGTTTAAGAGTGGATAATCATCCGGGACTCTGAATTCTACCCTTTCTCCATGCAGTGATACGCCATACCAAACCTTGTTATCCTTGAAGAGAGGAAAAATCTCTTTTGTGGTTGAAGCATTCTGGTTTCCGAGAATCAAGAATTTTTTCTCATGTTCAATCAGGCACGCGATATACTCCCTGAATAAATAAAATGGGGGATTTGACACTACGACCGTTGCTTCATCCAGATATTTCAGACATGCGGCACTTCGAAAATCGCCGGCTGTATAGAACACTTCCTTCCCATTCACGACAGCCGTATTTCCATGGATATCGATAACATCTCCAGCATCCATGTTGAAGTCATCACCGCCTTCATAAATCATTGCATACGATGGTTCCGTATCCTTCTGATAATGAGTAGAAATCAGCTTTTTCAAGCCAAGAGAAGCAAAGTTACTGTGAAAATACCTCCAGAAATTAGACCATGACGGATCATCACAGTTGCAATAGACGATCTGCCCCTTTAATTGCGTACGATAATATCCAACTTCATTGGAAATAGTGTTGTATTCTGTATAGAATTCAGCCTTTTGTTCTTCTTTCGCACTTTGTAATTTCTTGTTATCGCTCATATTTTCTCCAACCTTTCGAGTGTTTGAAGAAAATATGTTCGATTTTAGAAATACGTTACTTTTGCGATTCTGTGTTGCAAAAAGTCGAGTCGGTTAGTGGGAACTTCGAAACCACTTGTCATGTTTCATGATGTATGACAAGGCCTCATGAAGAGAGCGGTAGACCCCACGCTGTTTGTGGAATGGATCCCGAGACGAATGACGGTGAAGGATATAGCAGGTCTCGCTGCCATAACTGGAGATGATAGACCAATCATGATGAGTAATCCTGCTGTGAATCGTAATGTCGTGGCGATTGAGGATTCTGATGTCATATGCCCTTCGAAAGGGCTGTGTTTCAAGAAGACAGAGGTCAGATTGTGAGAACATGGAGCCTCCTCTGAATTTTGTAACAAAATTCATGGCTGAAAAGCCTTTTGTGCGCAATGCTTTTCATTATAAACGCTGTAAATATAAGGGGTTTCTGAGGAAATAATCCCGAGCACGATAATCGTGAGGGATTACAGAATATAAGCTGAATCACATCCTCCAGCTTCTGTCTCGAGGTAAATCGTCTTGCGTAGCGGGTTGTCTTACCGTTCCGTTCAATAAATATATTCTCCGTTCCGTTGATCATGATTTCCGTGATGCCCGGATCATCCACCAGCTCCTGCAGCACATCCAGCTTCCGGATGGAATAGAAAACCTCCTGACGGAGCGTCCGCATCTGGCTTAATGTCAGCTGCTCCTCCTCCGCGCACCGCATGGTTTCCTCATCGATCAGACGCAGAATTTCCTCGTCGGCAAGCTCGACGGAATAATCAATTCCGGACAGAATCCGTTCATGTACGGTCTCCCGTATCTCTTCGTAACTCCTGTGCATCCTTCTTCACCTGTTCCCGCATCAGTCCCGCGTACGGCTGTCTGAGCAGACCGCGCAGATCCTCTCCCACACTGCCCTGCAGAGGCGGCACCTTCCAGACCCTGGTCCTGAGCAGCAGTTCCTGACAGTCCCGCTCCCTGAGCGCCTGCTCAAATTCCTCCATTTTCGGCTCACTGAACAGATCCTGCTCCTGCTGCAAAACATAGATCAGATCGCATTTTTTCAGGATCTGCGTCAGGCCCTGCAGACTCTCCAGGTCAAGCACCAGGAAGCGATAATCCGTCCACTTCACGGCCGCATCAATCAGGGAAAGCCACTCCTCCTCTCTGATTTCCCGCAGGCTCTCATAATTGCGCACCGGCGGCGCCGCATCCGCCCCGCCGACCGGTCGGGTAATCATCGCCAGCTTGGAGGAAAGCTTGTCCGCCTGATCCGGCAGCAGAAACAGCACTTCTTCCAGTGAACTGTCAAAAGCAGGCCGGACCAGCGCATTCAGCCCGGAGAAGCTCTCGAAATTCAGATACAGCGTCCTTCCCTGCTCAGCCAGAAGCTGGATCAGCGTCAGGGAGAACGGTGTCCGGCACAGGCCGGTTCCGGGAGAGAAAATGCCGATGACCTTCATGTGGTCTGACATCCGGATCCGGCCCGGCAGGCTTTTGTCCGCGTCCTGCAGCTCCTCCCGGATCTGCTGCATCGCGATGCGCATCGGTGTGTATTTGCTGAGTGCGTGCTCCTTCAGGGAGTCCGGCGGCGAATCCCCCACCAGAATCAGTCTTTTGCCGAAACCGCTCTGCGCCGGAATCCGGGCGGCCTGGGCGGCGTCTATCATCAGCAGGATCGTGTCCTCGGGACTCTGTCTCTGCTGCAGTTCCTCGACCGACCGGTAGAGTCTCGGCTCATAGGGAACCCGCTCCTCCCGGAGCATATGCATGGCAAGGTGTCTTGCGTACTCATGATCCTGATCGCAGATTGCAATCGTCTTTGTCATAGTCTGCTTCTCCTGTAAAATGTAAAAAAGCCACAAAAACAAACGTAAAAAAGGGAATAAAAAAGGCACCCCCGGCAGGGCATAAACCACCGGTGTGTGCGAAATGGTAAATCTGTATTTCTGTTTTTATGAAGGGAAATGTTGCATCGGACAGATCCGTCCGATGGAGACAGGTTTTATTATGCTACGCTGTCTTTTGATTGTCAATAATCGGCTTTCCCGATATAATACCTTTATCAGCATCTGCTGAATACCTTCCGGGAGATCCCGGAAAAGACCAACGAAAGGAGCTGTATTTTTATGAAAAAGTATGTATGCAGTGTCTGTGGTTATGTCTATGATGAAGCTGTCGGCGATCCGGACAACGGAGTAGCGGCAGGAACAAAGTGGGAAGATGTCCCGGAGGACTGGGTCTGCCCGCTCTGCAGTGTCGGCAAGGATGAGTTTAATCCCGAATAAGCACCTGACAGCCCCGGCTGGAGCGCCGGGGCTTTTTAACGGAAAGAACGAAAAAGAGACCTGCACTCCGTCGGTAACGGAATAAGCCTCAAAGGAGCGACAAAATGAAAACAATTATGGTCACCGGCTGCAACGGCCAGCTTGGAATTGCCGTCAATAAACTGTTCGGGGAAAAAGAGGATGTCCGCCTGTTTAATACGGATGTCTCGGATCCGGGCTTTACCAGGGTCGATTCCTTCCTGGATATCACAAATGTTGCGGATGTCACTAAGCTGGTGCGGGAAATAAAGCCGGATGCGATCATCAACTGTGCCGCCTACACGGCTGTAGACGCCGCAGAGGAGCATCTGGATCTGAATTATAAAATCAATGCGCTGGGACCGCGCAACCTCGCCATCGCCGCGCGGGAGACCGGTGCAAAGCTGGTTCACATTTCGACGGACTACGTCTTCCCGGGTGAGAGCGAGAAGCCGCTGACAGAGTTCGATCCGGTCGGACCGCGCAGCGTCTATGGCATCACGAAGCTGGCCGGCGAGGAATTCGTGCGGCAGTTCGCGGACCGCTACTTCATCCTGCGCACCGCCTGGCTGTACGGAGAGGGCAAAAATTTTGTCCGGACCATGCTCGGCCTCTCGGAACGTTTTGAAGAAATCACGGTTGTCTGTGATCAGTTCGGCTCTCCGACCAGCACCACCGAGCTCGCGAAAGCGATCAAAGCCCTGCTTCCGACCGAAAACTACGGCCTTTTCCATGCGACCTGTGAAGGCTCCACGAGCTGGGACGAGTTCGCGCGCGAGATCTTCCGCATTGCCGGCAGGACGACCCGCGTCGTCTCCGTCACCACGGATGAGTATCAGTCGGCCCACCCGGCCGCCGCGCCGCGACCGCATTATTCCATTCTCGACAATTACATGCTGCGCCTGACCTCTGACTTTTGCTTTGCGGACTGGCATGACGCACTGTCAGACTACATGACGCAGATGGGATATGCCGCGAAGGAGTAAAAATGTTCCTCACTGATTTGTTTCAAAACCCGATTTTTCTGGCACCCGCCTTCGGCTGGTGTGTCGCACAGGTCACAAAAGTAATTCTTTATCTGATCATAAATCGTGAATTCCGGCTGGAGCGCATGTTCGGAGACGGGGGAATGCCCAGTGCTCACTCCGCAACCGTCAGCGCCCTGGTCGTCGCAACCGCGATGCGCTACGGCGCCGGCGGCTTCGAACTTCCGATGGCGGGCTTTTTTGCCTTTATTGTCATGCATGATGCGATGGGCGTCCGCCGGGAGACCGGGCGGCAGGCCGAAGTCATCAATGACATGATCGAAGAGTTCAAGCGCATGAACGCGAAAGGTTTTGCCACAACCGAAGACCTCAAGGAGCTGGTCGGCCACTCGCCCCTGCAGGTTCTGGTCGGGTCTGTTCTCGGCATCGTGGTCGGTCTGATCGTCTCCTCGATCGTTCTGTAAAATACTGACGAGAATTGCCGCTGTTTCCTGAACCGTCTGCGGCCCGTTCCATTCTGCGAGACAGAAAAAGGGATGTCCTTCCGGACATCCCTCAGCTTTCTGTAAAGGCTTAAATTACAGCTCTTCCAGTTCCATCTCGACATTGAGATATTTCACGACCTCTTCCACATCGATGCCGTGAACAAAGCATGCCTCGCTCAGCGATTCCATCTGAGAAGCGGGGCACTGAATGCAGCCCATGCCGCACATCATAAGAAGACGGGCCGAATCAGGATACTCCACCAGAATGTCTCCTACCAGCATATCTGCAGAAACCGGCTTCTTCGCAGCTTCCTCTGCCATAATGATGACTCCTTTCCATAAAAAATCATAATGTTTTCTGTTCCTTTATACCCCGAATTGCCGGGAATTTCAACCGGCGGATACAAGTCTTTGGGGCAAAATCCGGCCAGCCGGAAATCTCTTGACACAGACAGCGGCTCTGCCCTATAATTTGAAAACGATTCTCATTTTTAAATATGCAGAAAATTATGAAACGAAAGAAATCCGGAAAACTGAAGATCTGCCTGGCTGCTGTGCTGTGCGTCCTGATACTGACCGGCTGCGGCCGTGCATCGGGCCGGGATCCGCAGGCGGAAGCTGCACAGCCGCTGCGGATTGTTGCCACCATTTTCCCGCCCTTTGACATGGCACGGGGCATTTCAGGAGGACAGGCACAGGTCCGCATGCTGCTCCGGCCCGGCGAAGAGGTTCACTCCTACGAGCCGACGCCGCAGGATATCCTGGCAATTCAGGACGCAGACCTGTTTCTCTGTGTGGGCGGGGAAAATGATGTCTGGCTCGAGGGAATTCTGGAATCCATGGGAGAAAATGCCCCGGAGGTCATACGTCTTCTGGATCTGGTCGAGACCGTCACCGAAGAAGAAAAGGAAGGCATGACAAGCCGGGAACACCATCATCATGATGAAGAAGAACATGAACACGGCGATGAGGAAAAGCACGAGGAAGAGCACGACGAAGAGCCGGACGAACATGTCTGGACCTCTCCGTCCAACACCATCCGGATGACAGAGGCGATCGCGCATCGGATGGAGACGCTCGATCCGGAAAATGCCGCCGTGTACCGGGAAAACGCGGCCTCGTACATCCGGGAGATCGAACAGCTGCGGGACGATTTTGGCACATTGGTCCGCAATGCGCCGTGCCGGACGCTGGTCTTCGGAGACCGCTTCCCGATCCGTTATTTTGTCGAAGAATTCGGGCTTGATTATTATGCCGCTTTCCCAGGCTGCGCGGAGGACACAGAGCCCAGCGCCGCCACCATGGTCTATCTGATCGAAACCGTGAAGCGCGAAAAACTGCCGGTCATCTTTTCGATTGAATTTTCAAACGGCGCCATTGCCGACGCCATCGCCGAGGCATCCGGCGCGGCGCGCCTGACCTGGCAGACCTGTCATAATGTCACTTTGGACCAGTTTGAGGCGGGCGAAACCTACGCCAGTCTCATGCGGCAGAACCTGGCCGCTCTGAAAGCGGCACTGTATCCGGAGAATTAACCGGGAGGATCAAGATTCATGAGTCTGATTACCTGTGAAAATCTGTCTTTTGCCTATGACGGCGTTGTGATCTGCGACCAGCTTTCCTTTCAGGTCAAAGACGGCGATTATCTGTGTATTGTCGGTGAAAACGGCGCCGGCAAAAGCACGCTTATCAAAGGGCTTCTCCATCTGAAGAAGCCTGCGGGCGGCTCCCTGTCCTACGGCGACGGACTGCGCGCCGACGAAATCGGTTATCTGCCGCAGCAGACACAGATTCAGAAGGACTTTCCCGCCAGTGTGCAGGAGGTCGTTCTCTCAGGCTGTCTGAACCGCATCGGTCTGCGTCCTTTCTACAGCGCGGCGGAAAAAGAGATCGCGCGCAGAAACATGGAGGCACTGGAAATTCTGGATCTGAAGGACGCCTGTTACCGCGAGCTCTCCGGCGGCCAGCAGCAGCGTGTGCTTCTGGCCCGCGCGCTGTGCGCCACCCGCAAACTCGTCCTGCTGGATGAGCCGGTGGCCGGACTGGATCCGTCGCTCACCCAGACCATGTACGATTATATTTACAAGGTCAACCGGAAGATGGGCATTACCGTGATCATGGTCTCGCACGATCTCGAAGCCGCGCTGCGCTATGCAACGAACATTCTTCAGATCGGGCACCGTCAGCTTTTCTACGGCACGCCGGAGGAATATCGGAAAAGTCCGCAGTATCGCATGCTGGTTCAGTCCCGAAGCACGCGGCATATCCGCATTCCCGGAAAAAATAAAGGAGAATCCGATGAATAATGTTCTGAGCAGTGTTTTTTCCTACCCCTTTATGGTGCGGGCTCTGGTCGTCGGTACACTGGTCGCCCTCTGCGCGGCGCTTCTCGGCGTCAGCCTGGTTTTGAAGCGGTTTTCCATGATCGGCGACGGTCTCTCTCATGTCGGTTTCGGCGCTCTGGCCATTGCCTCCGCGCTGAATGCGCAGCCGCTGCTCGTCGCCATTCCTGTCGTGGTCGCCGGCGCTTTTCTGCTTCTCAGGATGAACCGCGGAAACAAAATGAGCGGTGACTCTGCCACCGCTCTGCTCTCCACCGGTGCTCTCGCCGTCGGTGTCATGGTCATCTCCATGAGTTCCGGCATGAATACCAATGTCTATAATTATCTTTTCGGAAGTATTCTCGGCATGTCCCGTCAGGACGTTGTCCTGTCCGTCGTCATTTCCATCCTGGTCCTGATCGTGTTCGTGCTTTTTTATAACCGCATTTTTGCGGTGACTTTTGACGAGAACTTCGCCGCGGCCACCGGAACCCGCATTCAGCTTTACAATTCGGTCCTGGCTGTTCTGACGGCACTGGTGATTGTCGTTGGGATGCGCATTATGGGGTCCCTTCTGATTTCCAGCCTGATTGTATTTCCGGCCCTGACTTCCATGATTCTGTGCCGCCGCTTTATCAGCGTCATTCTGTGCTCATCCGTCATTTCCGTCGTCTGCCTGCTCTCGGGACTTCTGCTCTCCTATACGCTGGCAGCGCCGGCCGGTGCCAGTATTGTTCTCTGCAACCTGGCCGTCTACGGAATTTTCCGGATCATCGCGGCCGTTCACTCAATGCCGAGCACTTTGTAATCCTTTGCCTCCACAGCGGCCTTCATGGCGGCCTCATCGGCCTCCCCATTTAAATTGACCACCGCATTTCCCGCAACATGGCTCACCTGTGCGCTCTCCACAAACGGAAGTGCCTCGAGAGCCTTCTTCACGGTCGCCTCGCAGTGCTCACACATCATTCCCTCAATTTTCATCGTTTTTGTCATTGTTGTCTCTCCTTTTTCTGTTATTGTTTCCGGTGCCTTTTTTTCCGCTTTTTCTTCTGCCTTCTCTGCCGGCTTTTTCTCAGCTTCCTGCTCCGCCGGCTTCAGAACAGGCGCGGAAATGGCATTTTTCTTCGGCTTATCCTTTGATCCGTCATAGAGTTTAAACAGATTCAGCCGCAGCGCATTCGATACGACGCAGAAGCTCGAAAGGCTCATGGCAAGCGCGCCCAGCATCGGGTTCATGACCAGCCCGAAGCGGGCGCCGGCGCCTGCTGCCAGCGGAATCAGAAGCGTGTTGTACAAAAGCGCCCAGAACAGATTCTCCAGGATATTCCGGTAAGTTGCGCGGGAGAGGCGGACTGCCGCGGACGCATCCAGCAGCCGGGATTTCATCAGCACCACATCCGCGGTATCGATGGCCACATCCGTGCCCGCGCCGATCGCAATACCGGTATCTGCGCGCGAAAGTGCCGGCGCATCGTTGATGCCGTCGCCCACCATCGCTGTTTTGCCTGCTTCTTTCAGCTGTCGGACGGCTTCCTCCTTGCCCTCCGGAAGAACGCCGGCAATGACTTCATCCACACCGGCCTGCTTTCCGATGGCCTCGGCCGTCTTCTGATTATCTCCGGTCAGCATGACCACACGGATGCCCTGCGCCCGCAGTTCGCGGATCGCCTGTGCGCTGTCTTCGCGGATTGTATCCGCCACCGCGATGATACCGAGCAGCTGTGCACGTGCATTTCCGGCAGCGGCGGAAACGGAAGGCTGATCCGTCATCTCCTGCTCACCGAGCGTCACTGCCCCGGTCATCCGCATCTGCGGAAAACTGGGCCGCTCATAGCGCTGAACGGCGAAAAGAAGCGGCGTTTTGCCTTCCTCTGCCAGCTTTTCACATTTTGCCTCCGCCTCAGCGGAGAGATCCGCAAGGGTTCCGATAAAGCTCCGGCTGCCGGCATAACAGACATCCAGCCCGACGGTACCCTTAAGACCGGTCCCCGGCAGTGCCGTGAATTCCCTCACTTCGGCCGGCGCGATGCTCAGCCCGTTCGTGTAATCCATGACCGCCCTGGCCAGCGGATGCTCGCTGCGGCTTTCCAACGCCGCCGCGATCTGCAGCAGGTTCTCTTCGGATATGCCGCTCTCCGGCAGTACATCGGTCACCTTCGGCTGTCCGCTTGTAATCGTCCCGGTTTTGTCCAGACAGACAATCTGCGTATTGCCGCACTCCTGAAGTGCCTCCGCCGTTTTGAAAAGAATTCCGTTTCTGGCGCCGACACCGTTGCCGACCATGATTGCCACCGGCGTCGCCAGACCCAGCGCGCACGGGCAGGAAACCACAAGGACGCAGATCGCCCGGGCCAGCGCGAAGCCGGCCGGCCGGCCCAGCAGCAGCCAGATCAGCAGGGTCAGCAGGGAAATACCGATGACGGCGGGTACAAAATAACCGGAGATGGTGTCCGCCAGACGGGCCACCGGCGCCTTGGTCGCCGAAGCATCGCTCACCATCTGAATAATCTGCGCCAGCGTCGTGTCCTCACCCACGCGGGTCGCCTGACATTTCAGGAAACCGGACTGGTTTGTCGTCGCGGAACTCACTTTGTCGCCCGGCTGTTTGTCCGCGGGAATACTCTCGCCGGTCAGCGCCGCCTCATTGACCGCACTCATTCCCTCGAGCACGATGCCGTCCACGGGAATGTTTTCGCCGGGGCGCACCACAAACACGTCGCCGATTCTCACCTCATCCACCGGAACCGTGACTTCTGCGCCGTCCCGGACCAGAACGGCCGTCTTCGGCGCCAGCTTCATCAGACTCTTCAGCGCATCAGTGGTTTTGCCCTTCGAATAGGCCTCCAGCATTTTGCCGACCGTGATCAGCGTCAGGATCATCGCGGCGGATTCAAAATAAAACTCATGCAGATAATGCATCGCGGCTTCGTTTCCGCTCTTCATCTGCACACCCGACATGACAAACAGCATCACCGTCGAATAGGCAAAAGCGGACATGGCGCCGAGTGCAATCAGCGTGTCCATATTCGGCGCGCGGTGAAACAGACTCTTAAAACCGCTGATAAAGAATTTCTGGTTGATCACCATGACAATGCCGGCCAGCAGCATCTCCAGGATGCCCATAGCCACGGGGTTTTCCGAGAGAAACTGCGGAAGAGGAAAACCGAGCATGCCGTGCCCCATCGTGACATACATCAGCAGCAGAAGAAAGCCGATCGAACTCAGAAGGCGTCTGCGCAGAACCGGGGTCTCATGGTCCTTCAGCGCCTCCTCCTCAGCGGCTATTTTCGCCGACAGACTGCGGTCTGCGCCGGATTTTGCCGCCTCCTTCGGCGCGGCGCCGTAACCGGCATTTTCGACCGCCGCGATAATCTGCGCCGGATCCGCGCTGCCCTCCACTCCCATGGAGTTGGTCAGCAGGCTGACCGAGCAGGAGGTGACGCCCTCAACGGCAGAGACTGCTTTTTCCACGCGGGCCTGACAGGCTGCGCAGCTCATACCGGTGACTGTGTATTGATCCATTTTATTTTCCCTTCTTTATGTGTATTATGAAGCTATGAGATATTATATTGCGGACTGTCATTTTTATCATGATGCACTGAACACCGAGATGGATTTCCGGGGCTTTGCGGATGCTGAGGCTATGAACGCCCATATGCTCGAAAAGTGGAACGCCCGGGTCAGAAAGCGCGACGAGGTGGTGATTCTCGGCGATCTGTGTCTGGGCACGCCGCAGCAGACGCAGGAGCTCTTATCCCTTTTAAACGGTAAGCTCTTTCTGATCGAAGGAAATCACGACAAATTCCTGCGCGACCGAAATTATGCGCCGCTCGCGGAACGCTTTGAGTGGATCCTGCCCTATAAGGAAATCCATGATCATCAGCGCAAGGTGGTTCTGTGCCACTACCCGATCCACTTTTATAACGGTCAGTATTACCGGGACCATGACGGTAACGACAAAACCTACATGCTGCACGGACATGTCCACGACACGCAGGACCAGCGGCTTGTGGAGCGCTTTGAGGCGCAGGTCCGCGAGACTTTAAAAGAGGATCGCGGCGGCCATCTTCGCGCGATCCCCTGTCAGCTGATCAACTGCTTCTGCATGTATTCCGATTACACCCCGCTGACGCTGGATGAATGGATTGAAAACAAACGGCAGCGCTCTGCTCAGCCCTTCAGTCCTCTGCTCTGACGGTCCATATCCTCCACGACGATATCATAGATCTCGCCCAGACTCCGGCAGTACTCCAGCACCAGCCAGGGCTCATTGGTGTGAAAATGAAGTTTGACCGTGCCCTTCTCGCCGAATTCATCTTCATCCGTATCGCCGGCGACAACCAGGCTGTCGCCCTTGAATGTATCGATAATATGATCGCGGATTTCATCAATCAGATCATCGCACTCATCGTCGTCAATTCCGTACTTATCCAACAGCAGCTGTGTGTCATACCGAAACTCGATTGTCTGTTCCATAAGATCTGCTCCTCATTTTTCCATTGATCTGCCCGTTTATTCATAAAGAACGTCTTTTCGGGCGAAACTATTATAGCATGAATCGGCCGGAGGGCCTATAATTATACCAAAAATGCAGAAAGGCAGTTCAACACCGATGCGACTTCGCAACGTACCCGGCTCTATGGAAGCCATAGCCGAAAGTCCCTATGTTGTGCACGACCCGGAGAAACGTCCGGGCGCCTGGCGTGCGTATTTCGGAAATGACAATCCGATCCATCTGGAAATCGGCGTCGGCAAAGGCCGCTTTATTGCTGCCATGGCCGAGCAGCATCCCGACATCAACTACGTCGGTATCGAAAAATACTCCAGCGTCCTGATTAAAGCCCTGGAAAAGAAAGAAGAAAAGGGCCTCTCAAACCTGGTTTTTATCCGCGGCGACGCGGAACTGGTCACGCTCTGGTTCGGAAAGGGCGAAGTCAGCCGTATTTATCTGAATTTCTCCGATCCCTGGCCTAAAAAACGGACCGCAAGGCGCCGGCTTCCCTCCAGGGAATTCCTTCGCCGCTACGACGGGATTCTGGAACAGGGCGGCACCATCGAATTCAAGACCGACAACCGGGACCTTTTCGATTTTGCCGTGGAGGAGGTCCCTTTCTCCGTCTTCCGGATTGATCAGATCACCTATGATCTCCACAACGATTTTGAAATGAACGCCGGGAATATCATGACAGAATATGAAGCCCGGTTCTCTGCCAAGGGAAATCCGATTTTCAAGTATATTCTGTGCCGGAAGGAAGACCTGACCGCCTCCGGCTCCGCGCAGGAGAACATGGAATGACGAAAAGAAACCGCAAGCTGGCCCTCTGCGCCTTCTCTTGTTCTGTGCTGCTCAGTGCCTGCCTGCCGGCGCTTCCGGTTTATGCCGAGCCCGCCGACGGACAGGATCCGTCCGCCCCGGAGTCTGTCTCCGAAATCACGGAAGAGGTACAGGCTGTTCAGTACGAAATCACGGATCCGGACTGGCCCCCCGCACCGGAGATTACTGCCGAAACTGCCGTGCTGCTTGAGGCGAACACCGGCATGATTCTCTACGGGAAGGACATGCACCGCCGGATGTACCCCGCCAGTACCACCAAGCTGCTCACCTGCCTTCTCGCCGCGGAATATCTGGATCTGAGTGACACGATCACCTTCTCCGAGAACGCTGTTCACTCCGTCCCCGCCGACGGCTCCAAAATCGGCATGGACACGGGGGAAACCATCACGGTAGAGCAGGCTCTTTACGGAATTATGGTGGGCAGTGCGAACGAAGTCTCCAATGCCGTGGCGGAAAAAATCAGCGGAAGCACCGAGGCTTTTGCCGAACTGATGAATCAGAAGGCGGCGGAGCTTGGCTGCACCGATTCCCATTTTGTCAATGCACACGGCTATCACGACGACGATCATTATACCAGTGCGTATGATCTCGCCCTCATTGCGCGCGCCTTTTTTGCGGACGAGACCCTCGCCGTCATCGGCAACACGCCTGTCTACCATTTCCCGGCCACAGCGACACAGCCGGATGATTTCTACCTGGCCAACAAGCACCGGCTGATTACCGGCGAGACGCCGGTGGCCGGCGTCCTGGGCGGCAAAACCGGCTATACCTCTCTGGCGGGAGAAACCCTGGTCACCGGCATGGAGAACAAGGATCTGCGGCTGATCTGTGTCGTCATGAAGGATGCGCCGGGAGAGCAGTTTAATGACACCCGCGCCCTGTTTTCTTACGGAACGGCCAATTTCCGGAGAGAGCCGATCATTGATTTTGAGACCTCCTATACCATCTCCACCGACGACTGGTTCCGGATGGGACGGGATCTGCTCGGCAGCAGGGAAACGCCCTATTCATTATCCGAGACAGACTCGGTACTGATTCCCATCACCGTGCAGCCCTGGCAGCTGACCTCTGTTTCCGGAGACGGCGGCCTGATCCGCTACACCTTCCACGATACGGAAGTCGGCAGCACCCGCCTGATCCGCAGCGAAGAAGCCTTTTCAGCTTTGACACCGGAACTGATTGAAGGTGCAAATGCCGATCCCGAAACGCTCAAGGGCGAAGCAGACGGAGAGAACCGTCGTTTTCATCTGTCCGAAGCTTTTGAGAAATACCGCCGTCATCTCTACATGATCAGCAGAACCGGAACGACCTATATTGACGTCCGGTATGTCTTCCTGACCGTGCTTGTTCTCACCGCTGTGATTTCTCTGATCATCAGCCTTTTCAGCTTCATCAGCTCCTTCAATATCTTCGGCGGCGGCCGCAGAAAACGCAGACGGCGCGGAAACCGCACCGTCTACAATAATGATGACTATTTCGAACAGGACACTGTTTATTTTCATCCGGGGCGGTTTGACGATCACTCCTACGATGATTCCAATTACTGATTCTGTTCTTTTTTCCGAAGCGCCTCCTGAATATTCCGGTGCACATCCTCCGGCTTTGCACAGTGGCAGCTTCCGCAGCTGCCGCCTCCGCAGGAAGTACAGCCGCCGCAGGACCCGCTGCGCATATTTTTAAGAAGATCCCTGATACACAGACAGACGATCAGCGCCAGCATAAGCCAGACAAACACTTCTCCGATTCCCACGGCAGACCTCCTTTCCGGGTGAAAGCTTCAGTGCAGTCACTCTTTTTTCTTTTTATCTTGCCGCCTGAACACTGGTGATACTCTTTGCGCCTGCTTCCGGCTGATAGCCCTTTCTGAACAGCAGGTAGAGCACACCGGCCAGCAGTGCGACCGCGACAATGGTCCAGAATCCGAACGAAACCGCGCCGCCGATAACTCCGGCCAGCTGATAGACAATCAGCGCCACGACATAAGCCCACAGGCACTGGAAGCCGATGGTCGCCCAGGTCCATTTTGCATTATTCATCTCCCGCTTGATTGCGCCGATTGCGGCAAAGCACGGTGCGCACAGCAGGTTGAAGATCATGAATGCGTATGCTGAATAAGGAGTGTAATCTGCCGCAACACGCTCCCAGATCTGCTCGCCTTCTTCGCTGAGCTCTTCCTCGGAGTCATCATAGTTGTACAGAACACCGAACGTGCCGACGACTTCTTCTTTCGCGACCAGACCGGTAACGGTCGCCACCGTGGGCTTCCAGGATCCGAATCCCAGAGGATCGAAAATCCAGGACACGCCGTTTCCTACGCCTGCCAGTACAGATGCGTCCATCGGGTTGACTTCGTCTTCCGTAATGTCCATTTTCTCAGCGAGCTGCGCCGTATACTCCTCTGTCCAGACCGTCTCGTCTTCTGCCAGATTGTCAACCAGCCCGAACCGTCCGTTCACACTGCCGAAGCTCGACAGGAACCAGATAATGATCGAGGACAGTACGATGACGGAACCCGCGCGCTTGATAAAGGACCAGCCGCGCTCCCAGGTTGCACGAAGCACATTTCCGACAGACGGAATGTGATAGGCGGGCAGCTCCATGACGAACGGAGAAGGCTCGCCTGCGAAAACCTTGAATTTCTTTAAGATGATACCTGTGATGATAATGGAGGCAATGCCGATGAAGTAGGCACTGACGGCAACCAGCGGGCTTCCGCCGAACAGTGCGCCGCCGATCAGTCCAATGATCGGAAGCTTTGCGCCGCAGGGCATAAAGGTGGTTGTCATCACGGTCAGCTTGCGGTCGCGGTCATTTTCAATCGTGCGGCTCGCCATGACACCGGGCACGCCGCAGCCGGTGGCGACCATCATCGGGATGAAGGATTTGCCGGACAGACCGAACTGACGGAAGATACGGTCCATGACAAAGGCAACTCTGGCCATATAGCCGATATCTTCCAGAATGGACAGCAGCAGGAACAGAACGAGCATTTGGGGAACGAAACCGAGGACGGCGCCGACGCCGGCAACAATACCATCCTGAATCAGACCGTACACCACAGACCCTTCCGCAACGCCGAGTGCGCCGAGGATCGTATCAAACAGGGCAGGCACCCACTCGCCGAAGATCACGTCGTTGGTAAAGTCCGTCGCAGCGGTACCGATTGAAATGCTCCAGCCGCCCATGGAAATCGCGTAAATCAGGAACATCACCACAATGAAGATCGGAAGACCCAGAACTCTGTTCGTCACGATCCGGTCGATCTTGTCGGAGATGGTCAGCTCATGCTTTTCACCCTGCTTATGTACCGCTGTCTTCGTCACTTCCGTGATGTAGTTGTAACGCGCGTTGGTGATAATACTCTCCGCGTCGTCATCCATCTCTTTTTCACAGTCGGCAATGTGCTCTTCAATATGTGCTTTTTCGGCCTCGGTCAGATTCAGCTTCTCCAGAATCTTTTCATCGCGCTCGAAGACCTTGATGGCGTACCAGCGCAGATTGACGCGGTCTACTTTGTTTTCGATGGATTCCTCAATGTGCGCAATTGCGTGTTCGACGCTGCCGGTGAAGACATGCGGCAGCTCTCCGGCCTTCCGGCTCTCTGCCAGCTTAATTGCTTTCTGAATGGCAGCTTCCGTGGAATCGCCCTTTAACGCGCTCATCTCCACAACCGGACAGCCGAGCGCTTTGGAAAGCTTCTTCAGATCGATGGAATCGCCGTTCTTCCTGACCAGGTCAATCATGTTGATCGCTACCACGACCGGCAGGCCGATTTCCAGAAGCTGTGTGGTCAGATAAAGGTTACGCTCAATATTCGTTCCGTCAACAATATTGAGAATGGCATCCGGCTTCTCCTCTACCAGGTAATTTCTGGATACAACTTCTTCAAGTGTATACGGAGAAAGCGAATAGATTCCGGGAAGGTCCTGGATCACGACTTCCTTGTTGCTCTTAAGACGCCCTTCTTTCTTTTCGACTGTGACGCCGGGCCAGTTTCCGACGTACTGATTGGAGCCGGTAAGTGCGTTGAACAGCGTTGTTTTGCCGCAGTTCGGGTTGCCGGCCAGTGCAATTTTGATTGCCATAACTAACTCCTCTCTCAAAAAAAAGATGCTTATTCCACTTCGATCATTTCCGCATCGCCTTTGCGGACGGAAAGCTCGTAGCCGCGGATGTTCAGCTCCATCGGATCACCCAGCGGTGCAACCTTGCGAACCTGAATTTCCACTCCCTTTGTGATGCCCATGTCCATGATCCGGCGCTTGACGGGGCCGTCCCCGTGCAGACGCTTCACCACGCAGGTCTCACCAACCCTGACATCCTTTAAAGTTTTCATTCTCTGACAGTCTCCTTTCTCCCTCTTCATCGGACATTGTTTATGCAACAATAACGCGGTTTGCCATTTTCGCATCCAGTGCGATCCGCGCGTCCTTGACCTGAAGAATCACATTTCCGTGATTATTGCTGACGACAGTGATTTTTTCTCCGACGACAAAGCCGAGTTCAGCAAGATGCTGGCGGACATCGTCGGTTCCTGCAATACGCTGAATAATCACTGACTTCCCGGCATTGATCATTGTAACCGGCATGTTTTTCCTCCCGAAGCTGTTTCCTGTTTGAGGTTAGCTTCATCTAATCGCAAGTTATTATAGGCTAACTTTTCGGAATATACAAGCTTTATTTTCTTTATTTGGCCGATAAAAAAGGCAAAATAAAACTCCTGACCGGTTTTTATTTCCGGTCAGGAGTCTCTGTCTCTGATCTTTTTCAGACTTACGGCTGTTCTTCAGCTGTCTGATCCGTGTTCTGCGCTTCTTCCGAAGTTTCTTCCGTCTGCTCCGGCTGATCTTCCTGCTCTGTATCCTCTTCGGATAATTCTTCTGCAGGATCGTCTTCCATGCTCTCTCTTACTTTCGCGATCTTCACCACTTTGACGCCGGGCGCGAGGTTGATCAGCTTCACGCCCTGTGTGATCCGGCCGACTGTCGAGACGTCGCTCATCCGGATCTGGATAATCACACCGGAGGTGGTGATCATCAGAAGTTCGCTGTCATCTGTCACGGCCTTGACACCGACCAGCTCACCAGTCTTCTCAGTGATCTTATAGCACTTAAGGCCCTTTCCGCCGCGGTTCTGCAGACGGAATTCTCCGAATCTCGTGCGCTTGCCCATACCGTTTTCGGTCGCAATGAGAAGATCATCGCCCTGCGTGTCGATCTGCATGCCGACGATTTCGTCGTCGGGGCTGAGGGTCATCGCCTTGACGCCGTAGGAATCGCGCCCGGTCAGCCGCACATCTGTCTCGCGGAAGCGGATTGCCATTCCTTTTCTGGTCACCAGGAAGATCTGATTGTCCTCATTGGTAGTCTTGACATCAATCAGCTCGTCGTCCTCCCGCAGTGCGACCGCGATCAGGCCCTTTCTGCGGATGTTGTCATAGGCGGTAATCGGCGTCTTCTTGATAATACCCTTCCGGGTTACCATCAGGAAGTTCTCCTTATCCTCCATATCCATCAGCGGGATCACGGCTGAGATCTTTTCCCCCTCCTGAAGCTGCAGCAGATTGACAATCGCCGTTCCGCGGCTGGTGCGGGAATTCTCCGGAATCTCATAGGTTTTGAGCCGGTAGACCCGCCCCTTGTTGGTGAAGAACATGATGTAATTATGATTTGCCGTCATCAGAATATCGAGAATAGCATCTTCTTCGATTTTCTGCATGCCCTTGATGCCGCGGCCGCCGCGGTGCTGTGCGTGGAAATTGTCCACAGTCATCCGCTTGATGTATCCCAGCTGCGTTCTTGTAATGACGACGTTTTCGTTCGGGATCAGGTCCTCCGCATCAATCTGGGACATGTCGATCTCGATTTTGCTTCGCCGCTCGTCGCCGTATTTCTCCGCGATTACATTCATTTCATCCCGGATCACGCCCAGCAGCAGCTTTTCATCGGCCAGTATGCTCTGAAGATACGCGATTGTCTTCAGCAGTTCCTGGTGCTCACGCTCGATCTTCTCGCGCTCCAGACCGGTCAGGGCGCGCAGACGCATGTCGATGATCGCCTGTGCCTGCACATCATCCAGTCCGAACCGCTCAATCAGGCGAAGTTTTGCTTCTGCGGGATTCGGGCTGTGGCGGATAATGGAAACCACTTCGTCGATATCGTCCAGTGCGATCAGCAGACCCTGCAGAATATGATCGCGCTCCTGTGCTTTGTTCAGGTCATATTTGGTCCGCCGGGTCACCACATCCTCCTGGTGCTTGATGTAGTAGACCAGCATATCCCGCAGATTCATCACCTTCGGCTCGTTGTTGACCAGCGCCAGCATGATAATGCCGAAGGTATCCTGCAGCTGCGTGTGCTTGAACAGATGGTTCAGCACGATTCCGGCGTTCACGTCGTGCCGCAGCTCGATGACGATGCGCATGCCCTCCCGGTCAGACTCATCGCGCAGGTCGGTGATGCCTTCGATCTTCTTGTTTTTGACCAGCTCTGCGATTTTCTGGATCAGGTTGGCTTTGTTGACCAGATACGGAAGCTCCGTGACGACGATCCGGCTTTTACCGTTCGCCATCGGTTCAATATCCGTGACGGCGCGGGTAATGACCTTGCCGCGCCCGGTGCGGTAAGCTTCGTTTGCGCCGGCTGTTCCCATGATGATGCCGCCGGTCGGAAAATCAGGCGCCTTCACGATCGAAAGGATTTCTTCGATATCCGTGTCCCGGTCCTCTTCGATCCGGTTGTTGATGATTTTGGTCGCCGCGGCGACTACTTCACGCAGATTGTGCGGCGGAATGTTGGTCGCCATACCGACCGCGATGCCGGTGGTGCCGTTGACAAGCAGGTTCGGGTATCGGCTGGGAAGAACAGAGGGCTCTTTCTCCGTCTCGTCAAAATTGGGGACAAACTGGACCGTGTCCTTCTCGATGTCCGCCAGCATCTCCATGGAAATTTTCGTCAGGCGCGCCTCAGTGTACCGCATGGCCGCCGCGCCGTCACCGTCGACGGAGCCGAAATTTCCGTGGCCGTCCACCAGCGGATAGCGCATGGACCAGGGCTGGGCCATATAGACCAGCGCGCCGTAGATTGAGCTGTCGCCGTGCGGATGATATTTACCCATTGTATCGCCGACGATACGCGCACATTTACGATGCGGCTTGTCCGGTCCGTTGTTCAGCTCTGCCATCGCGTACAGGATTCTGCGCTGAACCGGCTTCAGGCCGTCCCGCACATCCGGAAGAGCCCGCTGCGCGATGACGCTCATCGCGTAATCAATATAGGAGCTCTCCATCGTCCTCTGCAGATCCACTTCCTGAATCCGGTCAAAAATTGTATCGTTTAATTCTGCCATAAATTCAATACTCCCTCAGAACTGCTGCCGAATTATTTCTATCCATTCGTCAGTGCCATTCGTAAAACGATCTGCCGAATTATATATCCAGGTTTTGGACGAACTTCGCATTCTTCTCGATGAACTCCCGCCGGGGCTCCACCTGATCGCCCATCAGGGTTGTGAAGGTCAGGTCCACCTCCGACTCGGTCTCTTCGTCCATGGTGACCCGCTTTAAGATCCGGCGCTCCGGATCCATTGTGGTCTCCCAGAGCTGCTCGGGATCCATCTCGCCGAGACCTTTGTAGCGCTGAATCCGGTTGTTGCTGTCGCGGCCGACCTCCTGCAGAATCTGATTCAGTTCCTCGTCGCTGTACGCGTACCAGACCCGCTTGTTCTTTTCCAGCTTGTAAAGCGGCGGCATGGCGAGATACACATGCCCCGTCTTGATCAGGTCAGGCATGAAACGGTACAGGAAGGTGAGCATCAGCGTATCAATATGCGCACCGTCCACATCCGCATCCGTCATGATAATAATCTTGTCGTAGCGCAGCTTTTCGATATCGAACTCATCGTGAATGCCGGTTCCGAACGCCGTGATCATCGCCTTGATCTCTTCGTTCTCGTAAATCCGGTCCTCGCGGGCCTTCTCGACATTCAGAATTTTGCCGCGCAGCGGGAGAATCGCCTGGGTCGCGCGGCTTCTCGCGGATTTGGCACTTCCGCCTGCGGAGTCACCCTCTACCAGGAAAATCTCACAGTTCTTCGGATCCTTATCGGAGCAGTCCGCCAGCTTGCCCGGCAGTGCCATGGTCTCCAGCGCCGTTTTGCGCCGCGTCAGATCTCTCGCCTTCCGCGCAGCTTCCCGCGCGCGCTGGGCAAGCAGAGCCTTTTCGCAGATGGTTTTGGCGACGTCCGGATTCTGCTCCAGGAAATACGTCAGCTTCTCGGAGACAATTCCGTCGACCGCGCCGCGCGCCTCAATATTACCCAGCTTCTGCTTGGTCTGTCCCTCAAACTGCGGATCCTCGATTTTCACCGAGATAATCGCGGTCATACCCTCGCGGATATCTTCGCCGGAGAGATTCGGGTCCGTGTCCTTGATAATCTTGTTCTTGCGCGCGTAGTCGTTGAAGGTCTTCGTGACGGCATTGTGGAAGCCCACCAGGTGCATGCCGCCCTCCGGTGTGTTGATATTGTTGACAAAACCGTACTCACTGCAGTTGTACGAATCGTTGTGCTGCAGCGCGACCTCTACATAAACGTTATTCTTGGTTCCCTCAAAATACAGAACCTTTTCGTACAGCGGCGTCTTGCCCCGGTTCAGATAAGCGACATATTCGATGATGCCGCCCTCGTAATAGAACGTCTGCTCTCTGGAAGGCTTGCCGAGCGCCGCTTCCCAGTCCTCTGTCTTCGCGTCTTCCGAGAGCGCGGGCGTCTTATCATGGCCGAGCGCCGCCTTCACGACATTGCCGACCACCAGCTCTTCTTCCTCTTCACCGCTGCTGCGGTAATCCCGGAGCGTGATGCGCAGTCCTTTGGTCAGGAAGGCCATTTCCCGCAGACGCTGCTTTAAGATGTCATACTCAAAGACCGTCGTCTCCTGGAAAATTTCCGGATCCGGAAGGAAAGTGACTGTCGTTCCGGTTTCCTCCTCCGGGCAGGAACCGATTTCCTTCAGCTCATAGCAGGCATTGCCCCGCTCATAACGCTGTTTGTAAATCTTTCCGCCCTGCCGGACTTCCACCTCCAGCCACTCGGACAGCGCGTTGACAACCGACGCGCCGACACCGTGCAGACCGCCGGAAACCTTATATCCGCCGCCGCCGAATTTTCCGCCGGCGTGCAGAATCGTAAAGACGACCTCAACCGCCGTTTTTCCCGTCTTATGGTTGATGCCGACCGGAATACCGCGCCCGTTGTCCGAAACCGTAATCGAATTATTCGGATTGATCGAGACTTCAATATGGGTGCAAAATCCGGCCAGCGCCTCGTCTACGGAATTGTCTACGATTTCGTAAACCAGATGGTGAAGTCCTCTTGAAGAGGTTGTTCCGATGTACATGCCCGGCCGCTTGCGGACAGCCTGCAGGCCTTCCAGAACCTGAATATTGTCCGCGCCGTATTCTCCGACCTCCGTCGCATCCTTGACATTGTCATCCGCGTACTCCCGGTCGTTCTCCGCAAAGCTCTCTTCGTATCCCTCGACTTCTCCGAGATCCTCAGCGCTTTCCGCATCTTCCTGTGCTGCCTTCAGTAAATCGTTAATATCCGCCATTTTTACCTCATTCTTCTTCAAATGCCGTTGGTACTTTATCTTCTTCCGTTGTCTCCGGGAAGGCCATGCCGTCCTGAATCCGGAATACTCTGTCAATTTCAAAACGGTTCCGTACAAATTCATCCAGACCCGTGCAGGTGATAAAGGTCTGAATTCCGCCGATGCTCTCCAGAAGGTACTGCTGCCGGCCGGAGTCCAGCTCCGACAGAACATCATCCAGCATCAGAACCGGCGTGTCCCCGATCAGCAATGTCACCAGCTCAATTTCAGAGAGCTTCAGCGACAGAGCGCAGCTTCGCTGCTGACCCTGCGAACCGAACTTGCGAAGATCGATAATCTGCCCGGCCGATCCGCTTTTCTCCAGGAAAGAAAAATCATCCCTGTGCGGTCCGACCGTCGTGATCTTCTGATAACAATCCTTCTCTCTGGACCTGCGGAGCCTGTCGCGGAACTGATCCGCACTGACATTCGGCTCATACTCAATCGAAAGACGCTCCCGTCCTCCGGATATTTTGTCATGCACCGGTCCGATGATTTCATTCAGATCCCGGATAAACCGCTCTCGCCGCTCTATAATCTGTTCTCCGTAACTGCACAGCTGCTCATCCCACAGATCCAGCGTATCCTTCAGCTGCGGATGCTCATACAGATCCTTCAGCAGACGGTTTCGCTGATCCACGATTTTGTTATAGTGATTCAGCTGATACAGATACGAAGCATCCAGCTGACACAGCTCCATGTCCATGAACCGCCTGCGCTCAGACGGCCCGTTCTTGATAATTCCGAGATCTTCCGGAGAGAAAAAGACAGTGTGCAGAATTCCGATCAGATCCGCGGCCTTTTTCACCTTCTGACCGTTAATGGCAATTCCCTTGGATCTGCCGTTCTTCAGATGCATATCAATCTGATAATCAATTCCCTGTTTGATCAGAATTGCCCGGATATGCGCTTCCTCGCGGCCAAACCGGATCAGATCTCTGTCCCGGATTCCGCTGCGGTGAGACCGCGTCGTGGAAACCAGATACAGAGCTTCAAGAATATTTGTCTTACCCTGTGCGTTATCGCCGTAGAAAATATTTGTGCCCTCCGTGAAATGCATGGAAAGAGCCTCATAATTTCTGAAATCGGCAAGACTTAAGGACTGAATATTCATAAAATCAATTCTTTTTCAAAGCAGAGCGGACTGTGCAGACCTGACCGCCCTCCACGGCAAAAGTATCCCCGTCATACAGCTTTCTGCCGCGTCTTGTTTCAGCTTCTCCGTTGACAAAGACAATACCGTCTTCAATCATCATCTTGGCTTCGGAACCGGTCTGTGCCATCCCGGACAGCTTCAGTGCCTGACCAAGCTTGATAAATTCATCTCTGATTGATATTTCCATTTTCTTATCAGTCGATTGAAATAAAGTTTACGGGAAGGATCAGATAGCAGTATTCCTGCTTCTCGGTGCTGTCTTCGCTCTTCTCCTCCACATCGTTGCGGATAAAGCAGGGTGCCTTCTGGCTCAGCAGATAAATCGTCACTTCCTCATCCGAAATCGCACGCAATGCATCGATCAGGAATTTGGGATTGAAACCGATGTTCAGGTCCGATCCGCTCTTCTCGATCGAAATCACTTCGTTCATGCTGCCCAGCGTCGTGTTCATCCGAAGCTCCATACTGCCGTCTTTGATGAGCAGAATAATCGGCTTCTTATCATCTTCCTTCACCAGGAGCGTCGCGCGGTCGATACAATTCAAAAACTCCTGACGATTGATCCGGATCCGGGTCTCATAGTCGGTGGAAAGCATCTGATCAATGCGGAAATAATCTCCCTCAATCAGTCTGGATACAACCAGTGACTGATCAATCTCAAACAGGACATGCTTATCCGTAAAGAAAATACTGACCTGTTTATCTGCGCTGCCGTTCAAAATCTTATTGATTTCATTCAGCGTCTTTCCGGGAATAATCACCTTTCTGTCCGGATACACTTCGGGAAGCTCCAGCTTGCGGATGGAAATTCTGTGCCCGTCCAGCGCGACTACCCGGAGCGTGTCGCCGTGAATCTCGAGCAGCTCGCCCGTCATCATCTTATTGCTCTCATTCTGAGAAATGGAGAAAATCGTCTTCGTGATCATGTCACGCAGAGAGAGCTGCGAAAGCACGATGCCTTCTCTTCTCTCAATTTCAGGCAGATAGGCAAAATCTGACCCGTCGCGGCCGACGATATTAAATCTGGCATTTTCACAGACGATGCTGATGTGATCCACATTTGTGCTGATCCGGACATCTGCATCTGGAAGCTTGCGGACCAGATTGGAGAAGATACCGGCATCGATGGCCACAATACCTCTCTCCTCAATGACGCCCTCAACGACCGTCTCAATGCCAAGCTCCATGTCATTCGCAATCAGCTTGATCTGATCTGACGATGCGTCAATCAGAATGCACTCCAGAATCGGCATTGTCGTTTTGGAAGGAACAGCTCTGACGACAATCTGGATCGCTGCTGCAAGTTCATTTTTGTTAATGACCAGTTTCATACAAGATCCTTTCTGTTTACGCATTCCCTTTCAGGAGGGGGGTGTGCGATGTAAAGATAAGATTATTTCGTAATACTTCGTATTAGGGACTGTGTGATTGTGAAAAAGTGTCTGCACAGCCTTTACCATTATACAAAAAACGGCCCGATAATACAATAATCAGCCCCTTTCCATATCCCTGTACGTCACAGTGGAAAAAGGGGCTGATTTCGGGCTAAAATCGGTTCAGTTTTAAACAGAATCAGGTTTCATACAAATTCATTTTTTTCAGAATGATGTTGATAGTGTTTTTAAGTTCATCATTCGTGTGAAGATCTTCCCTGATTTTCTTTTCTCCGTAGATAACTGTGGAATGATCCTTCTTGCCGAGGATCTTTGCAATCTGATCCAGCGTCGCATCCGTGTACTCTCTGCACAGATACATGATGATCTGCCGGGGAAGAACACATTCCGCATTCTTCTTCTTGGAAGCGATATTCGCAAGCTTTACACCGAAATGTTCACAGACAGACTCCGCGATATACTGCGGCGTGATGGTCTGTCCGGCCTCGGGATACACCATGTCCCGCAGAGCTTCCTTTGCATTCTCCAGTGTGATTTCCACATTATTCAGACGGGAGTAAGCAATGATTTTGTTCAAAGCTCCCTCCAGTTCGCGGATATTGGATTTAATGCTTGTCGCAATATACTCCAGAATCTCATCATCGATATGATGACCCGAGTTCGATGCGTTCTTTAACAGAATCGCCATCCTGGTCTCATAGTCCGGCACCTGAATATCCGCAATCAGTCCCCACTCAAAGCGTGAGCGGAAGCGCTCGTCGAGCGTCTCGATTTCCTTCGGCGGACGGTCGGAGGACAGAACAATCTGTTTTCCGGCGGCGTGCAGCTGGTTGAAGGTGTGGAAAAACTCTTCCTGTGTCGAATCCTTTCCTATTATAAACTGGATATCATCGATCAGAAGGACGTCCACAGTCCGGTATTTATCGCGAAGACGCGCCATGGAGGATGCATTTCCGCTTCGGATCGACTCAATCACTTCGTTCGTGAAAGTTTCGGAGGTGACATATAAAACCTTGGTGTTCGGATTCTGTTCCAGGATAAAATGACCGATGGAATGCATCAGGTGCGTTTTGCCAAGACCTGCGCCGCCGTAAATAAAAAGAGGGTTGTAAGCCTCACCCGGGCTCTCGGCAACCGCCAGTGCCGCGGAATGTGCAAATTTGTTATTGCCGCCGACAATAAAAGTATCAAAACGATACTTCGGATTCAGATTTGCATTTTCATAGTTAATATTATAGGAAGAAACACGATTTTTCGGAGCGGAAGAATCCTGGAAGGATGCATTGTTTTCCAGAATAAATTCCACGTCGTAATCATCCTGCATCATCTCGGTAATCGTGATGCGGAAATAGTTTCTGTATTTTGAATCAATATATGTCAGAGAATATTTCTGGTCTGAAGGTATCATAATGGTGACCACATGATTCTCCACGCGGTACACCTGCAGGTTTTCAATCCAGGTCTTATAAGAAACATCGGAGAGGCCATACTCCTCCCGGACATGCTGTTTGATTTCTTCCCAGTGGGATCTGATCAGTTCTTCGCTCATATTTATGTACTCCGGAAAATCGTAGTGAAAGTAGTTTATAATAAAAAAAATAAAAGTTCAAATGACCGGAAAGAGCGCTCATTTATATAAATACATAACGAAAAACCGTCAGATTGTGAAAATGTGAATAACTTAAAACACACAAAACACAGTCCGGAAAAAGCGGCAAAATACGGCCTTTCTGTGAAAATGAATCCTTCTAATTGTCAGAATTCGACAGTTATCCACAATTTATCCACAGAGTGTGAATAAAATAATGAATGGAAAAATGTCGATCACGGGCATTCTGGCCACAAAATGTTGGGAAAGAAAATTTTATCTTCCCATATTTTGTACGAACAGGTGTTTATTCACATTCCGCAGGTGTGAAAAGCCTTAAAAATAAAGGAAAAACGGGAAATGAACTCCTTGACGGAAAATTTACTATTTCGTATAATATGAGAGCTGTTCTATGAAAATGACGACAGTTTTTATTTTTATTGAAAAGGCACACACCAGAAAAGAAGGACAAGGAGGTGTTTACAGATGGCAAAAATGACTTTTCAGCCGAAAAAGCGCCAGCGCGCGAAGGTTCACGGTTTTCGTGCGAGAATGAGCTCTGCCGGCGGGAGAAAGGTTCTCGCAGCAAGAAGAGCTAAAGGCAGAAAGAAATTAACCGCGTAAAAAAGTGAAAGCCGCAGAAATGTGGCTTTTTTCTTAATGTAATGGAATCACTTAAGAAGATCGAAGAATTCCGCCGTTGTTACAGGACAGGAAAATCCTATGCAAACCGATATCTGGTTCTTTATGTGTGTGCGGGACCGGAGCGGGAAGGTCTCTCGGAACAGCAAAACCGTCTTGGAATTTCAGTCAGTAAAAAGGTCGGAAACAGTGTGATTCGTCATAAGATCCGAAGACGGATAAAAGAAGTGTACAGACTGCATGAAAGCATGTTCAATAGTGGTTTGGATATGGCAGTCGTGGCGCGCAGTGCCGCAAAAGATGCCGGCTACCAGGAGATTGAGAGCGCGTTTATGAGTCTTTCGAAAAAAGCTGGAATTTTAAGGGAATCCGTATGAAAAAAACAGCGATCCACATGATCGGTATGTATCAGAAATATCTGTCTCCCTTAAAAGGTACAAAATGCCCCTATTTTCCGAGCTGTTCGGAGTACGGGCGACAGGCGATTGAAAAGTATGGCGTCCTGAAAGGAGGAGCACTTACCGCGTGGAGAATTCTGCGCTGTAATCCTTTTTCCCACGGGGGCTATGATCCGGTGCCGTAACACAGTATATAAGGAGGATTCTCATTGTATCCTGAATTTTTAACAAAACAGTCGAGTGCAATACTCGGACCGATCGCCAGACTCCTCGGCCTTCTGATGAACTATATTTTCAAATTTCTAAATGTCATCGGTCTGCCGAATATCGGTCTCGCTATTATTCTGTTCACGATTGTCATTTACATGGCTCTGATGCCGCTGACAGTCAAGCAGCAGAAGTTCAGCAAGCTGCAGACAAAGATGCAGCCTGAACTGAATGCAATACAGAAAAAGTATAAAGATAAAAAAGATAATGACTCGATGATGGCGATGAACCAGGAGACCCAGGCTGTCTACAAGAAGTATGGTACTTCCGCGACCGGCAGCTGTGTACAGCTGATTATCCAGATGCCGATCCTGTTTGCTCTCTATCGTGTCATTTACAACATTCCCGCTTATGTTGACCAGGTAAAGGAAGCTTTCTTCCCGCTGGTCGACAATCTGATTGCCATCAAAGGCAGCAGTGAATATCTCCAGGGAACGCAGGCTGCCGCGCAGTTCTCCAAGCAGTTTACAAATGAGAATTTCACTTCGGGCGTTACCGAGTATGTACAGAATACGTACATTGATGTTCTGAACAAGTTCTCCTCTGCGGACTGGAGTGCGCTGTCCGAGCATTTCAGCGCTGTTTCCTCAGATATCACAGCGACTGTGACAAAGCTGAATTACTACAACAATTTCCTGGGCATCAATATCGGCAATTCTCCTTCCTATATGTTTAAGGAAGGCTGGGCTGATAAGAACTTCCTGGTCATGATTGCCGCCCTGATCATCCCGGTTCTCTCCGCAGTGACGCAGTGGCTGAATGTCAAAATGATGCCGACAGCCGACACGCCGCAGAAGTCCGGAAACGAGCAGGCGGACACGATGATGCAGTCCATGAAGACCATGAACACGCTGATGCCGCTGATGTCCGCGTGGTTCTGCTTCACACTTCCCGCCGGTATGGGACTTTACTGGGTCGCCGGTTCTGTCATCCGCTGCGTGCAGCAGGTGTTCATCAATCGTCACATCGACAAGATGGATATCGATGAGATGATCCAGAAGAATCTCGAGAAGCAGAAGAAGAAAGCCGAGAAGCGCGGCGACAAGCCCACTGCCTACGAGAAGATGATGCAGTACTCGGCCATGAATACCAAGAATGTCGGTGCGGAAGGCACACAGGCGCAGGCTCAGCAGCCGAAGAGACGCGCCACGACGGCGGAGAAGGCCAGAAGCGTAAAGGCCAGCGAGTCGATGGAAAAAGACTTCGAAGAAGCCAAAGCTAAAACCGCAGGCAAGAAGTATAAGGAAGGTTCCCTTGCCGAGAAGGCCAATATGGTCAGCAAGTACAACAACGTGAACCAATAACCGGAATCCGGAAGATAAGATTCTTCAGAACGAAAGTTCATATATGAAAGGAATAATCAATGTCTGAATATATCGAAGTGTCGGAAAAGACACTGGACGACGCGATTACATCCGCGTGCAGAAAACTGTCTGTCACCAGTGACAGACTGGAATATGAAATCATTGATCAGGGAAGCTCCGGATTTCTGGGCTTCAACGCAAGACCTGCAGTGATTAAAGCCAGAGTAAAAGAAACAGAGAGAGCCTCCAGATCCTACGCCGCCGAGTCCGAAGCAGCTGCGCCTGCGCAGGAACAGGAGCCGAAGGTCAAGACCTTCGAGGATATCGAAGCGGAGCTGGACCGTCTGGAAGCAGAGGGAAAGTACAACAGCCAGGAGCCTCCGAAGGATTATCACGAATACCGGGAAAAGGATTCCCACGGACGCGGCAGAGGCCGTGACCGTGACCGCAGAAAGGGCGGGCGCGGCGGCCGCAGAAATGAAAGAGGCAGAGAAGATTTTTCTGATTTTGCCTATGATGAAGCACCGGAGCCGACACCGGCACCGAAGCGCAGAGAAGAAAAGCACGTCGATTACGATGATGAGACCATCGCAGCCGTGCAGGAGAAGGCGGAAAGCTTCTTAAAGGATGTCTTTGCTGCCATGGATCTGCCGGTTGAAATTACGACTTCCTTTGACAAAGAGGAAAATATTCTGACCGTGAACGTCGAAGGTGACGACATGGGTGTTCTGATCGGCAAGCGCGGACAGACCCTGGATTCTCTGCAGTATCTGGTTTCTCTGGTGATCAATAAGGATGTGGAAGGCTATATTCACGTCAAGGCGGACACCGAGAATTACCGTGAACGCAGAAAGAAGACGCTGGAGAGCCTTGCGAAGAATATCGCATACAAGGTGCGGCGCGGCCGCAGACCGGTTACACTCGAGCCGATGAATCCTTATGAGAGAAGGATTATTCATTCCGCTCTGCAGAATGACCGTTACGTGACGACCTACAGTGTAGGCGAGGAGCCTTACCGCAAGGTGGTCGTGACACTGAAGAAACAGTAAAAAAGTCAGCCGGATACAATCCGGATATCTGACAGAAACTTATGGGCGCCGTCGGCACAAACCGATGGCGTTTCCCATATAGAGGAGTTTCCTTTATAAAGGAAATTCACTTTCGGGACAGAGGAATAACAGGATGAACGCTCAGGATACCATCGCCGCCATTGCGACCGGCGCGTCGGATGCGGGAATCGGAATTATCCGGATCAGCGGGGAACACGCCTTTGAGGCAGCGTCGAAACTCTTCCGCACACCGGGCGGACGCTCGGACATTTCGAATTTTGCCCCGAACACCATTCACTTCGGCTATATTCTTGAAAACGGAGAAGTCATTGATGAAGTGCTGCTCACGGTGATGAAAGCACCTCACAGCTACACGACCGAAGACACCGTGGAAATCAATACCCACGGCGGTGTCTATGTGATGAACCGGGTGCTGGAGCTGGTTCTTCGCTGCGGCGTGCGGCTCGCGGAGCCCGGCGAGTTTACCAAGCGCGCCTTCCTGGGCGGCCGGATCGATCTCTCCCGTGCCGAAGCCGTGATGGATCTCATTTCCTCCCAGAGCGAATTTGCCCGGAAAACCGCTGTTGCTCAGCTGGAAGGAGCCATTTCCGCACGGGTCCGCGCACTCCGGGAGAAGATTCTTTACGAAATCGCCTTTATTGAATCCGCACTGGATGATCCGGAGAACTTTTCTCTGGACGGTTATCCGGAGAAACTGAAGGCAACCTGCGAAGCACTGCTTGCTGAAATGAATGAACTGATTCTTGCGAGCCGCAGGGGACAGACGCTGAAGCGCGGCATCCGGACCGTCATTGCCGGAAAGCCGAATGCCGGAAAGTCCTCCCTTCTGAACCGTCTTGTCGGCAGAGAACGCGCGATTGTGACAGAGATCGCGGGAACGACCCGGGATCTTCTCGAGGAGACGGCGAGAATCGGCAATGTACAGCTCTGCATCACAGACACCGCGGGAATCCATGAGACTTCGGACCGGATCGAGCAGATCGGCATCGACCGCGCGGTCCGCGCACTTCATGAGGCGGAGCTGGTGCTTTTCGTCGCGGATTCCTCCGAGGAGCTGACGGAGGAAGACCGGCTGGTTGTCCGTAAAATCGCGCAGACTGCGGAAGGCCGCAGCGAAGCGGACAGAATCCGCTGCATCGCAATCCGGAACAAATCTGATTTAGGGGAAAAAGTTTCGGAGCAGGACATGATCCGCCTGTTTGAGTCCGAGGGACTGAAAGCGGAGCACATCAGCTGTTCCATGACAACCGGAGAAGGTCTGGACAGTCTGGAGAGCACCATTTCCGAACTGTTCAGACTCGGCGAAATTCTGGAGCGGAATGAAGTGTTTCTGGCCAATGCCCGGCAGACCCAGGCGATGTGCGAAGCGGCAGAGGCGGTTTCTCTGACACTTGAGAGTATCGATCAGGGTCTCTCCGAAGATTTTTATTCGATTGATCTGATGAATGCCTACCGGAGCCTCGGCACGATTATCGGCGAAGCTGTGGAAGATGATCTGGTAGAAGAAATCTTTTCCAATTTCTGTCTCGGAAAGTAAAAAGACGACCTGTCTCGAAAAATAAGGGAACGACGGATGAGTGAGAAAAAAGCATATGAACTGAAGACGGACGTCTGTGTCATCGGTGCCGGCCACGCAGGCTGTGAGGCGGCGCTGGCCTGTGCCAGGCTCGGTCTTGAGACCGTCATTTTTACGATGAACGTGGAGAGCATCGCCATGATGCCCTGCAATCCCCATATCGGCGGGTCTTCCAAGGGCCATCTGGTGCGGGAAATCGATGCGCTGGGCGGCGAGATGGGTAAAAATATCGACAAAACCTTTATTCAGTCCAAAATGCTGAATGTCTCCAAGGGTCCCGCAGTTCACTCTCTGCGCACACAGGCGGACAAGGCTGCGTACAGCCGGGAGATGCGGAAGGTGCTTGAAAGCCAGGAACATCTGACCATCCGTCAGGCCGAAGTGACGGAGATACTGACCGGCACGGATGATCAGGAAGGACGGCCCTGCGTCACAGGTGTGCGGATTCACACCGGAACGGTCTACTGCTGCAGAGCGGTGATTATCTGCACCGGAACTTATCTGAATGCGCGCTGTCTGGTCGGAGAATCCATTACGGAAACCGGCCCGTCGGGCATGCAGCGCTCCACTTATCTGACGGATTCATTAAACGGCCTGGGAATTCCGCTGCGGCGATTCAAGACCGGCACGCCGGCCCGCATGGACGGCCGCAGCCTGGATTATTCCAAAATGCAGATTCAGGAGGGAGACCGGGAAGTGATCCCCTTCTCATACTCCACGGATCCGCGGGACGTCCAGATTGAGCAGGTCCCCTGTTATCTCACCTACACGAACGAAGAAACCCACGAGATCATCCGGGAGAATATTGACCGCTCCCCGATCTACGCCGGAATTATCGAGGGAACCGGACCGCGCTACTGCCCTTCCATTGAAGATAAAGTCGTCAAATTTGCGGAAAAAACCCGGCATCAGGTCTTTATTGAGCCGGAGGGAAGGGATACGAACGAGGTTTATGTGGACGGCATGTCTTCTTCCATGCCGGATGACGTACAGTGGAGAATGTACCGCACGGTTCCGGGACTGGAAAACTGCGTGATCGTAAAGAACGCTTATGCGATCGAATACGACTGCATCAATGCAAACCTGCTCCGGCTGACACTGGAGACCCGAGCTGTCGACGGACTGTTCTGCGCCGGTCAGTTCAACGGAAGCAGCGGCTATGAGGAAGCGGCCGCGCAGGGACTGATTGCCGGCATCAATGCGGCCATGAAGATTTTAGGGAAGGAGCCGCTGATTCTTCATCGGTCCGAGGCCTATATCGGCGTGCTGATCGACGATCTGGTGACCAAAAATAATCGAGAGCCCTACCGCATGATGACTTCCAGAGCGGAATACCGGCTCCTGCTCAGACAGGACAACGCCGATCTGCGGCTTCGCAGATATGGTTACCGGGTCGGACTCATCACACAGGAGCAGTATGATCATGTGTGTGAGAAGGAGCGGCTGATCAATGAGGAAATCTGCAGACTGAAGAGCATACGGATCGGCGCCGCGCGGGAAAACCAGGAATATCTGAAATCCGTCGGCTCCGCGGAGCTTTCCACCGCCGCCACACTGGCCGCGCTTCTGTGCCGTCCCGAGCTGGATTATGAAAAACTCGCCGGACTTGATCCCGACCGCCCGGACCTTCCGAAGGAAGTGACGAGTCAGGTTGAAATCAGTATCAAATACGAGGGATATATCGAGCGGCAGCAGAAACAGGTAGAGCAGTTTGAAAAACTGGAGAACAAAAAAATCCCGCCGAACATCAACTATGACGACGTCGGCAGCCTCCGGCTGGAAGCCAGACAGAAGCTGAAAGAGTTTCTACCTATTAGTATAGGACAGGCCTCCAGACTATCCGGCGTCACACCGGCGGATATTTCCGTACTTCTGATCTATCTGGAGAAGAACAGAGTTTGAGGATGTGTGATATAATGTTTCACGTGAAACACTAAAAGGCCGAAATGCGACACGGAATGTTTCACGTGAAACATTTTTGTACCAGATGTTGTAAAACAGGATAATGAACAGGGAAGATCTTGAAATGGGTGAAGGAAGAACAGCTGAAGAAAAACTGATCTGCGGGCTGGAACATTGGGGCATGCAGCTGAGTGCACAGCAGCTGGAGCAGCTTCATCAGTATTATGAGAATCTGGTCAGGTGGAATGCCGTGATGAATCTGACGGCAATCACGGAAGAGGCAGATGTCTATGAGAAGCATTTTCTGGACAGTCTCAGTATTTCAGAGATCCTGAATGACCTGCCTGCGGTTCGGTGTGTGATCGATGTCGGAACCGGTGCGGGCTTTCCGGGCCTGGTGCTGGCAATCGCTTTTCCTGCGTGGCAGGTCACGCTGATGGATTCTCTGAACAAGCGGATTCGCTTTCTGGAGGACACCGCTGCGCTCCTGAAGCTGGAGAATGTCCGGTGTATTCATGCGCGCGCGGAAGAACTGGGGCATGACCGGAAAGAGCGGGAACAGTATGATCTGGCTGTTTCAAGAGCGGTCGCGAATTTAAGTGTCCTCTCGGAGTATTGTCTTCCTTTTGTAAAATCCGGCGGATCCTTCGTCGCCTACAAGTCTGAGAAGGCGCAGGAAGAAATGGATGCGCTGGGCCGCGTGCCGGAGATTCTGGGCGCCGGCAGACCGAAGGTGCGGGAATTCGAACTCCCCGGCACGGCATATCACCGGGCACTCGTGATTTTGCCCAAAAAGAAACCCACGCCGGCGAAATATCCGAGGAAGGCCGGGCTGCCGGCGAAAGAGCCTCTGCATTAGACGGCATCGCAGGGCATGGGACTAACAAAACACAGTAAAATATGATATAATGTCCGCGCCTTTACAGAGGCAGGGATATTTACAAAGGAGAAGTGGTAAATGAGCAAAGTGATAGCGGTTGCAAATCAGAAGGGCGGCGTCGGCAAAACCACGACGGCGATCAATCTGTCCGCAGCACTGGCTGAACAGGGAAAGCATGTTCTGGTAATCGATGTTGATCCGCAGGGAAATACCACCAGCGGCTTCGGAATCAACAAAAACCTGGAGGAAATGACGGTCTACGAGCTTCTGCTGGACGACTGCGCCATCCGGGAAGCAATCAAAAAAGAGGTTGTCCCGAATCTGGATCTGATCCCCTCCAATGTCAACCTGGCAGCGGCGGAAATTGAGCTGATCGACCAGCGCGGAAAGGAATTTATTCTTCGCAATGCGATCGATTTTGTCCGGGACGAATATGATTATATTCTGATGGACTGCCCTCCGTCCCTGAGCCTTCTGACAGTCAACGCCATGGTGGCGGCAGATACGGTTCTGGTGCCGATTCAGTGTGAGTACTATGCGCTGGAAGGTCTCAGCCAGCTGATTCACACGATCAATCTTGTGCGGGAGCGTCTGAACGAGACACTGGATATTGAGGGAATTGTTTTCACGATGTACGATGCGCGCACCAATCTGTCTGCGGAAGTCGTGGAGACCGTGAAAGCCCATGTACAGCAGAAAATTTATGAAACCGTCATCCCGAGGAATGTGCGGCTGGCCGAAGCGCCGAGCCACGGCCTTCCGATTACGGAATATGACGAGCATTCTTCCGGCGCCGCGGCTTACAGAGCGCTGGCGGAGGAAGTGATCCGCGGATAAACCCGTGCCGGCAGCAGCAGGGCCCGGCAGGAAAAAGAAATCAGTAAGAGGGAACGAGAGGGAACAAAAATGGCAGCAAGAAAACACGGTCTGGGGAAGGGACTGGACGCCCTGATCCCCGCCTCGGACGGACAGAAAATCAAGTCTTCTTCCGCCCCCGCCGCGAAAGAGCAGACCAAAATGGAGCAGTCCGCTCCGCTCATCGTCAGAATCAGTCAGGTGGAGCCCGACCGGACGCAGCCGAGAAAAGAGTTCAATGAGGAAAAGCTGGAAGAACTGGCGGGATCGATCCGCAACGTCGGTGTCGTAGAGCCTCTGATTGTGACGGATGAGGGCGATCACTACCGGATCATTTCCGGTGAGCGCCGCTGGCGCGCCGCGCAGAAGGCCGGACTGAAGGAAATTCCGATTATCATCCGGAAGCTGACGGAGAAGGAGATCGCGGAAATCGCGCTGGTGGAGAATATTCAGCGCGTTGACCTCAATCCGATTGAAGAAGCCCAGGGGTATCAGCGGCTGATGCAGGAGTTCGGCTACACACAGGAAGAGGTCGCCGCCCGCATCTCGAAAAACCGCGCGACGGTTGCCAACACGCTCCGTCTCTTAAAGCTCTCCGAGCCGGTCCGTCAGATGCTGATCGAGGAGAAGATCTCCGCCGGCCATGCACGGGCGCTGGTAATGATCGAGGATCCGGAGCAGCAGCTGGAAATTGCGCGGAAGGCGGCGGAGGAGCACTTAAGTGTCCGCGACATCGAAAAGCTTCTGAAGAACAAGGACCGTCTGCCCCGCAGAACGCTGGAGAAGAATGAGATTCCCGCTTCCGACTATCATGCGCTGGAAGAGCGTCTGAAATCGAGCCTGGGCACCAAGGTTTCCATTTCCGCCAAAGCCAACGGGAAAGGGAAGCTGGAGATAGAGTTTTACAGCAACGAGGATCTTGAAAAGATCATTGACACGATTCTATCAGCAAAATAAGGCGCAGTTCCATTCAAAAGAGAGGAGACAGACGTGAGTGATTTTCTTTCGGCGATCGGACTGGGAGGCCTGGATCTGGGTGTTCTGTGCCTGATTCTGCTTCTGCTTATCCTGGTACTGCTTGCTTTTCTCGTCATTCTGTGGAAGCGGGTCAGAAATCTGACTGCCCGGTGCGACCGGTTCCTGCGCGGCAAGTCCGGCGCCAGCCTGGAGCAGGATATTGACCGGATTTACGAGGACAATATCAACCTGAAAAGAGCCATGAAGGCGGAGCAGTCCTACATTGACGATCTCTACTACCGGCTCGAGACGGTCTTTCAGAAGGTCGGTATTATCAAATATGACGCGTTCCATCAGATGGGCGGTAAGCTGAGCTACGCCCTGGCACTTCTGGATCAGAACAACAATGGTTTTGTCCTGAACTCAGTGCACAGCGTCGACGGCTGCTACACCTATGTCAAGCAGGTCAAAAGAGGCAAGAGCGACGTAGATCTCGGAAAGGAAGAACAGATCGCGCTGAACAGAGCGCTCGGTCTTTCCGATGAAGCCGACGGCGAAGAAGACAACACCTGATTTTTTCAGTGAAAAATATTGTGACGGAAAAAGGAGGAAGTCATGATTGATATCAAGTTTTTAAGGGAGAATCCCGAGGCAGTACGCGAAAACATCCGGAAGAAATTCCAGGATGAAAAGCTTCCGCTGGTGGACGAGGTCATCGAGCTCGACGAAAAGGCGAGAAAGGCGCAGGTGGAATCCGATGCGATCCGCGCGGAGAAAAACAAAATCTCCAAGCAGATCGGTGCACTGATGGGCCAGATGAAAGCTGCCGAGAAGCAGGGCGATGCGGCAAAAGCCGGCGAACTCGCAGAGCAGGTCGAGCAGGTCAAAGCCCGTGTTGCCGCGGATGCACAGCGTCTTGAGGAACTGGACCAGATCCAGAAGGAAGCCTCCGAAAAGGTTCTGGAGGACATGATGCGTATTCCGAATATCATTGATCCTTCCGTTCCGATCGGCCGGGATGACAGTGAGAACGTGGAAGTTCAGCGGTTCGGAGAGCCGGTTGTTCCGGATTTTGAAATCCCTTATCACACGGAGATCATGGAGCGCTTTGACGGAATCGACCTGGATTCCGCAGGCCGCGTTGCCGGCAACGGATTCTATTATCTGATGGGCGATATCGCAAGACTGCACTCCGCCGTTCTTTCCTACGCGCGGGATTTCATGATCGGGAAGGGCTTTAACTATCACATTCCGCCGTTCATGATCCGCGGAAACGTCGTCACGGGCGTGATGAGCTTTGCGGAAATGGATGCGATGATGTATAAGATCGAAGGCGAGGATCTGTACCTGATCGGAACCTCCGAGCATTCCATGATCGGTAAATTCATCGATCAGATTATTCCGGAGGAGCAGCTGCCGAAGGCACTGACCAGCTACTCTCCCTGCTTCCGCAAGGAGAAGGGCGCGCACGGAATTGAGGAGCGCGGCGTATACCGGATTCATCAGTTTGAGAAGCAGGAAATGATCGTGGTCTGCCGTCCCGAGGAGTCAAAGGACTGGTATGAGAAGCTGTGGCAGTACACGGTGGAGCTGTTCAGAAGCATGGATATTCCGGTCCGACAGCTGGAGTGCTGCTCCGGTGATCTCGCGGATCTGAAGGTGAAATCCTGCGACGTAGAGGCGTGGTCTCCCCGTCAGAAGAAGTACTTTGAAGTCGGAAGCTGCTCGAATCTGGGCGATGCGCAGGCAAGACGTCTGAAAATCCGCGTGCAGGGTGCGGACGGCCGGAAGTATCTCGCCCACACACTGAACAACACGGTGGTCGCGACGCCCCGTATGCTGATTGCGTTCCTGGAGAACAATCTGCAGGAGGACGGAACCGTTCGCATTCCTGCGGCACTGCGTCCGTATATGGGCGGACAGGAGCTGCTGGTTCCGAAGCATTGAAATAAAATAATTCATTAAGGAAAGAGTAAAATTTGCATAAATTTCTCAGGGCGGTCGGTATTCCGGAAGAAGGCTCCCAGAAGCTGGTAAGAGACCTGCTTCGGGATGCCGTTACCCGCCCCACTTCTCGCAGCTATATTACAGATCGCAGCGACGACAGCTGCATGCTCGCGGAGTACCGTCTGGAACTCGGGCCGGGCTTTGGTCTGTGTGCCTTCGGAAACTATGACGAAGAAGGGAACTTCTTTCTGGAATATTATTTTCCCTACCTGCGCAGAGACTATGTGAGCACGACCGAGGATGTCACGGTGGAAGAACGGCTGGAAAACGAATCCTTTGCCTGTGTCTGCGATGATCTGAAGGTCGGTGTGACCCTGATCTTCCGTCTGCAGAACACGGTGGATTACTTAAAGCGCGAGACGGCGGGTCTTCTGCCGATGGCCGGGACGACGGTCTCTCTCTCCGCGCTCTCCACGGAAGGCACGATTATGCTTCCGATCCGGAAGACAGCCAGCGAGCGCAGAGAAAAGCAGCGCGTCGAGCAGTACCGGGAAGGTCTCATGAATAAGGCGCGGACCGGCGATGAGGCGGCCATGAAGGATCTGACGATTTCCGACATGGATACGTATGCCGTCATTCTGGACAAAATCCAGGACAACGACGTTTATTCCCTGGTGGACAGCCACTTCATGCCGACCGGCGTGGAGTGCGATCTATACAACGTGATGGGAGAAATCCATCACTGCGAAGTTGTACAGAATCGCGTGACGGGCCAGGAACTGTACCGGATGGTCATTGACTGCAATGAGCTGTATTTTGACCTGCTGATCAATAAAAAAGATCTGTACGGCGAGCCGGCGGTGGGCCGGCGGTTTAAGGGAATCATCTGGCTGCAGGGCCGGATCACATTCCCGGACGAGGGAGAATTTCTATGATCGGCCCGGATGACTGCGCTGCAGAGCTTGCCGCATTTTATGAAGAGACCGATCCCGAAAAGCGCCGGGAGATGCTGAGCGCGGCTGATGAGACTGCGCAGCGGCTTTTCCGCTTCCGGTTTTCGGAGGATCTGTCGGAGGACCGGTTTCTGCAGGCCATTCTGAATCTGATGTTTCTGACCCGCTCCTCGCGCACGCTGAAGGTGCTGGAGCGCCGGAATGCGCGCAATGCACTGGCGGGGCTGGGCCTGTACGGATCGGAATTTGCCGCGGATGATCGGGAGAAAGAGCTGCTTCTGCTGGAAATCCGCAACGCCGTACTGCGCTATCTTATGACCTGTGAGAGCGATCTGTACGGCAGAAAGTTCCTGGGCATGATCCGGAGCAATGAGGTGCAGAAGGCGGAGCTGATCCGCCGGGATCTGGAGGATCTGAGCGTGCGGCTGCCCGCGCGTCTGAAGGCGGCGGGGCTTTCGGAGTTTGAAGAAGCGGCGGCGCGGCTCGGCGAGGCAGTCAGGTCTGCGGCAGAGACGGCGCAGGTAAATCTCTGAATCAGCGCTGCGGCAGCAGGCTGCGGATCCGGTCACTGAGCATGGTGTTCCGGTTTTCAACCGTCACATTGCGCACTGCGTAACCGAGTGCTTTCCTGGTGCCGACCAGCACCAGGATTTTTTTGGCCCTTGTGATGCCGGTATAGAGAAGATTGCGCTGCAGCATGACATAGTGATTCATGAGAATCGGGATGACGACGATCGGATATTCCGATCCCTGGGACTTATGAATGGTGGCGGCATAGGCCAGCACCAATTCGTCCAGCTCGGACACATCGTAGGTGACAGAGCGGTCGTCGAAACGGACCGAGAGCGTCCGCTCCTCCCGGTCGACGGACTCGACGGAGCCGATATCTCCGTTAAAGACTTCTTTCTCGTAATTGTTGCGGATCTGCATGACTTTGTCGCCTGCCTTGAAGAGATAGCCGCCTCTTGAGAGGCCGTCGCCTCCCGGGTTCAGGGCGCTCTGCAGAAGCAGGTTGAGATTGGCGGCGCCGATGACGCCGCGCTGCATGGGCGTCAGAACCTGAATTTCCGCGGGCGGCGTATGGTAGTAGCGGGCGAGCTTTTCGGAGACCAGCTCTGTAATGGTCTCAGCCGCTTCCTGTGCGAGAACCGCGCTGTCGGTCTCATCCAGCCCTTTCTTCTGCGCCTGCTTTTCCATATCCATGAAGAAGAAATCGCTCTCTCTCCCGCCCCGGATGTCCGGGAGCTTGCCTTCGTTGATCCGATGGGCGTTCAGGATGATCCGGCTCTTCATCGCCTGTCGGAAAATCCGTGTGAGGCGCACGACCGGAAAACAGCCGCTGTCGATGAGATCCCGCAGTACATTGCCGGCCCCGACGCTGGGCAGCTGGTCGATATCTCCGACCAGAATCAGCGTCATGGTGTCCGGAACGGCTTTCAGGAGATGATACATCAGCATGACGTCGATCATCGAGCACTCGTCAACGATCAGAACGTCACCCTTCAGCGGGTTTTCTTCGTTTTTCTGGTAACCTTCCGGCGGCTTGACTTCCAGGAGGCGGTGAATGGTCTTCGCCTCCATATGTGTCGCCTCGGAGAGACGTTTGGCCGCGCGTCCGGTGGGCGCTGCCAGCAGAATCCGGGCGCCCGCCGCCCGGAAAGCGGTGATGATGCCGAGCGTCGTCGTGGTTTTGCCGGTGCCGGGACCGCCGGTCAGCAGCAGGATTTTGCTCTGAACAGCCGTGAGAATCGCCTGCATCTGGATTTCATCATAGGCAATGCCGGTCTTCATGCTGATCTGCTCCGCGAGTGCGATGGTCGGAACGTTCACGCCCTCGGGATTATTGAAAATGGCCGTAAGGCGCTTCGCCGTACCGGCTTCCGAGAAATAGAACGGCGGCAGATAAATGGCTTTTTCGGCGGCTTTTTCCGCAGGTTCCTGCGCCGCGCCGTCTTCGGTGTCTTTCTCCGGGATTTTTTCTGTGATCACCTGTCCCGTACGGACCATCTCATCCAATGTCATGGAGAGCACATCCTCATCCACGCCGAGCAGCTCCGCGCCGGTTTTCAGCAGCTGCGCCCGCGTGGCATAGCAGTGCCCCTCCTCCGAGAGGCGGTTCAGCGTATAGAGCAGGCCGCTCCGCAACCGGACATATTTTTCCTTCTCAAAGCCCAGCTTTTCGGCGATGGTGTCGGCGGTCTTAAAGCCGATGCCCCAGATATCGTCGGCCAGCCGATAGGGATTTTCCTGCACGACCTTGAGGCTGTCGGCGCCGTAGGTCTTGAAGATTCTGGCGGCGTGGGCGGTGGAAACGTCGTGGCTTTGCAGGAAAAGCATGATGTTTTTGATTTCCTTCTGCTCTTCCCAGCTCTTTAAAATCCGCTCCACGCGCACACGGCCGATGCCTTCGATTTCCATCAGCCGCCCGGGGTCTTCTTCAATAATTTCCAGTGTCTTTTCGCCGAACTGTTTAACGATGCGCGAGGCAAAAGCAGGCCCGATCCCCTTGATCAGCCCGCTTCCGAGGTATTTTTCTATGCCGTAGACCGTCGCCGGCAGCGTTTCCTCAAAGGTCTCCACATTAAACTGGCGGCCATATTTTGCATTGATCTTCCAGGTGCCGCCGAGATTTAAGACACTGCCCACGTGTACATCCGGCATTGCGCCGACGACCGTGACCAGCTCCGGATAGCCTTTGGCCCTGCACTTGATGACGGCATAGCCGTTTTCCGCATTTTGATAGGTGATGCGCTCCACCACGCACCGCAGCTGCTCCATGGTCTATGCCTCTTTGTATTCCTTCATCAGCCGGAGATATTCAACGGCATTTTCGCGGATGGCCGCGATTTCCTCTTCGTTCAGCGCCCGTTTGACGACGGCGGGGCTTCCGATTACTAGGGAGCCGTCCGGGATGACTTTTCCCTGGGTCACCAGCGCGCCGGCACCGATCAGGCAGTTGCTGCCGATGACCGCGTCGTTTAAGATGATGGCGCCCATGCCGATCAGCGTGTTGCTGCCGACCCTGCAGCCGTGCACGATCGCTCCGTGTCCGATACTGACGTCCTCTCCCACATGGACTTCGTGGCCGGGCTCCGCGTGCAGGACGGCATTGTCCTGAATATTCGTGCGGGCGCCGATCCGGAGCGGGCTGTCTCCTCTGAGCGTCGCATTGTACCAGACGCTCGCGTTTTCGCCGATTTCCACGTCGCCGACCGCCACAGCGCCCGGCGCAAGAAAAGCAGATTCGTGAAGATGAATAGTCTGATGTTTCATAACAGATCCTCCGGAACCGATTCTATCACAGAAGCGCAGATAATAGTGAAAAACCGCCCTGCGGGATGGTACAATGAATACAGGTTTTTTAATTTATACGAAATTACGAAGTTCAGGCAGACCATCATGAGAAGAGACTTTAAGAGTGAAGAGATGGACCCGTCAGGGTTCGTGATTCTGGCAGACTACGATCCCTATATCATCCAGGAAATCCGCTATCATTCCTCCTACAATTTTATCGGAGAGCGGATCAACGGGTATGAGGAGCCCTGCGCGCTGATGACCAGAGAAGCCGCCCGGGCGCTGAAGGAAGCCAGCAATGAGCTGATTGTGCAGGGATACAGGCTGAAGGTGTTCGACGCCTACCGGCCTGCCCGCGCGGTCAAGCAGTTTGTCCTGTGGGGAATCGAGGATCAGGACATCCGCATGAAGCCGTATTTTTATCCGGATCTGGAGAAGCAGGCGTTGTTTTCCGAGGGCTATATCGCAAAACAGTCCAGCCACAGCCGCGGCAGTGCGGTGGATCTGACGCTGCTGGACATGCAGACCGGCAGAGAAGTGGACATGGGCGGTCCGTTTGACTTTTTCAGCGAGGTCTCTCACCCGGATTATCGCGGGATTACGCAGGAACAGTATGACAACCGCATGATCCTGCGGCGCGCCATGTTGCGGAACGGCTTCGGGCCGATTGACTGTGAGTGGTGGCACTTCTGTCTGAATAACGAGCCGTACCCGGAGACTTATTTTGACTTTCCGGTCTCGGCGGAATACCTGAGGCGTTAAGGTCCTGAGAAAGGGACGGAGCATGAAGAAAAGGAGGCGTGTATGTTCAGACTTTTTACAGCAGCTGTTGTTCTGATGATCGGAGTATTTGCTGCCGGCTGTACAACTATCACAGGTGCGGCCGCCCCGTCAGGCGGGTCGTCCGTGACAGTTCCGGCCGGCCATTCTCCCATAGGGACCTGGTATGAACAGACTCCGTCCGGCGGAACACTCGTGGTGGACAAAAAAACCATGGAATACACCTTCGAAAGCAGCGGACACAAGTCTGAAATCGGCTATACCGCCCGGAAGAAGCGCGGCGAAATCCTGCTGGTGACGGACGAATATTATGTCTTCGAAGACATGTCCTACGATCCTGCCGAGGACATCATCATCGCCTACACCATGTCTCATACGGACGGCGACGGCGGGCATCACCGGCTTGAATTCCGGCGGACTCCGTATGTGGCGCCGCCCGCCCCGGTCTATCCTCCTGCGGATGATCAGTCTGACCCTGACGCACAGAAGGAGTTTGATGATTTCACCATCAGGACGATGAAGGTCACCTTCTATGATGAGGGCGAGCCTTATGACCCGGATTCGAGCATGGCCAGACCGCTGCCCTACGCGGATCATTATTCCTATGAGCTGGAGGTGCTGGAGGACGGCACGGGACTTGTCTCTTCCTCCTACTGTCAGGAAATCGAGCTGACAAAAGAACAGGTGGAAGCACTGCAGGAACTGGCGCGGGAGGCGGACCTGGGTCAGATCAACGGCATCGATATCCACACGGAGGGTGTGCCCGATGACAGCATCAGTTACACGGCCGAAATCGAGCTGAAGACCGGAGAGGTGATCCGCTCCTCAGCCAACTGGACGGATGTGCCCGAAAACTGGATCCGGTTTGAGGAGCCCATGCACCGCCTGCTGTTTAAAGCATTCACCGAGGCGGGTTATAACGGCTGGAGCGGTGAATTTCATTCAACGAAGCCGCTGAAGCGGATTCAGGGAGAAGAGACTCTCCGGCGGGAAGAGACCGGCATTCAGCTTGAAACGATCATTGTTAAGGAAACCCGCGAGAAGTCCTATGACTATTCGCTGGACACAAAGTATTTCGTGTTCTCAGATCCGGAGGGACGGTATCCTGCTCTGATGAAGACGCTGGACAGCCTGAGTGCCCAGTATAAACAGATTGCGGAAGATACGCTGGAAAAGCATTACCAGGTCATGGAAAAGGTCCCGAAATCTGTCTGGAAAAAGGCGGACCGCCTGTACTGCTACTCCCTCTATGCCGTGGACAGGTGGAGTCTCAGCCGCAACATTTTCAGCTTTACCGTTTCTACCGGAGAGGCCAATTCCCTGGGCGTGGGAGATTTTGGCTTCGGAGAATACGGATCTGTGCGGTACAACATTGATGTGGATACGGGAGAAATTCTCTGTGTGAGCGATCTGTTTACCGACACGGATGCGGTTTACGATGTACTGATGGAGGTGTTCAGCCATTACGGCACGCACAATGATTCAGGAAAATTTGTGCACTCCGACGCCTTCCCCGCGTACCTTCGGAAGGTGCTGGAAGCGCCCGAGCCGGAGGGCATCGGCTTCAATTATACCTATGATTATCTGGAGCTCTGGATGCCGCGGAACATGTACGAGGGAAGTGATTCCCAGCTCCGGGAAGTCCTGTATTACGATGACATCCAGGATATTCTCAGCGACAGATACACGAGTACCTGGTAAGACGCCGGGGAAGTCAGACCTTTTCGTAAACCATCTCTGTCAGTGCATATTCAAGCAGACTCTCAGGCCGGGTATCCGGCCTGATCCATTGTCCGACCAGATTTTCCGGCAGGATCAGCGGCATCCGGTCGTGAATAAACCGGATTTCCTCCCCCGGCTCCCGCGTCAGGACAACAAAGACCGGCAGGCCTTCCTCGATCCGGTACAGCCCGCAGAGCCAGGTCATGGTGGAATTCTTCGGCTGAATCATGTATTTGTCGCCGGTGTAGACTTTGCCGTCGCTGCCGCGGCGATGCTCCCATTCGTAGTACCAGGAAGCCGGTACGATACAGCGGTGTTTCTCCCACGCCTCCCGGAAGGTCGGCTTGGACGCGGCTGATTCCACACGGGCATTCATCAGCAGGGATTTTCCGGAAAAACCCCACTTCATGGGGTAGACAGCCCGGTTTCCCGCGCGGTTCGGCGCGATGACCGGAACAATATCGGACGGCCGGATTTCGCCGTAGGCGGTGATGCCCTTCGTCTTCTGCCACCGTTCCACCAGGGGCGACCGGTTCATTTCTTCTACAATTTCCCTCAGCTCCGGGGATTCTTCAGTCCAGTATCTGCAGCACATTCGTCCTCCTTCAGGGCTTCCTGGGCGGCCAGCGCCTCACTGAAGCCTTTCAGCGCGTCAAAGGGAGAGAAAATCTTCGCTCTTTTATCACACGGCATTTTCGGATGCCGGATCCGGAAAGGATCGTCGCGGTCATGCTGCGGCTTTCCCTTCAGAAAGACATCCAGATACCGGAAATCCGCCGGCACCTGCATTGCTCCGATTGCATACATCTTATACCCCCTTTCGCCTTTTGAACACCGGCAGCCGGATTCTGCCCCCCTGCGGCATACCGCGTTCAGGCTCTGTGTCCACCGATCTGCTGATTCCGCTCCAGTGTCGTCGCGCCGTCCAGCAGGTTCAGGCCCTTGAAGACCACGTTCGGGCCGTATTTTCTGCGCACCTCCAGCATTGCCTGCATGAGCCGCCGGTCCCGTTCCTGTGCGTCGTAGTCCGTGAACAGATCCAGCTGGTAAATGCCCAGGTCTTCCGAGATATCCTGTGCGCACACGCCGAGCCGCCGGAACAGAAGACGGTGGTCGGTCCGGGCATCAAACTGCGCCACCAGCGGATCCGCGATGTCCGGCAGACTGCTGATGAAGGTTGGAAAGCGGACGGCGCCGCCCGTGTGCTTCGGATGGAGCCGGCCGTAGAAGTCGGGCGTCACGGGGCCCTCGTAATTCGGACAGACTTCCAGACTCTTGTGGTCGTAGGACACCCACCAGGAGCAGCCTCTCGTCACCAGATTCTTCGTAAACAGATCACTGACGAGTACTTCGATCATTTCCCGGAAGACCAGCCGCGCCTCGGGATACCGGTAGGGCCGGGGCAGGACCTGTCCGTTGGACAGGCTGCGGCTGGTGCTCCGGTAGTTCTTGATATCCTGCATCGTGACCGGCTCGATGCCCCAGGCGTGATCGATCAGGATTTCCCCGTCGATGCCGAAGGTCTTATAGAAATACTCTTCATCCCACTGCGTCCGCTGGGCGATATCGCCCATGGTGAACATGCAGGCCTTATAGAGCCGCCGCGCCTTGCCGGGGCCGATCTGCCAGAAATCCGTCAGCGGGCGGTGGTCCCACAGAAGAAACTTGTAGGAATCCTCATTGAGCTCCGCGATCCGCACGCCGTCCCGGTCCGCAGGGCATTTCTTGGCGACGATGTCCATGGCGACCTTCGCCAGATACAGGTTGGTCCCGATGCCGACGGTCGCCGTGATGCCGGTGGTCCGGAGCACGTCGCGGATCATCGTCATGGCCATGACATGGGCGGGATTCGTGCCGGTGTCTTCCGCTTCCTTCCGGTACAGGTGAAGATACCCGGTGCAGTCGATGAAGCACTCGTCAATGGAATAAATATGTACATCCTCCGGCGCGGCGTACCGGAGATAAATCCCGTAGATCTGCGCCGAGATCCGCTCATACTCCGCCATCCGCGGAACGGCGATAATGTACCGGACCCGGGTGCGGTGCAGCATTTCGTATTCCCGGATCCGCTGCTTCGCCTCAAAAAGCCTCGGCCTTGCGGGCACGCCGATCGCCTTCAGGGAAGGCGAGACGGCCAGGCAGATCGTCTGGTCGGAGCGGGACGGGTCCGCCACCAGCAGATTGGCTTTCAGAGGATCCAGACCGCGGTAAACACATTCAACAGAAGCGTAGTAGGACTTTAAATCAATACAGATGTAGGTCCGCTCCATGGCTGTCCTCCCTCCCGGATTCCTCCTTCCCGGGACCTCATAATACCAAACATATGTTCGATTTTCAAGAGGGAAAGACGCCTTCTTCGCGGTCAAAATTAATATTTACTTGAATGCTGAACTAACTTCCGCATTGCAGAAGTAAATTCCACAGTAGCTGACATTACCTCCGCATACATCGAGTCTTTTATGATTGCACGGTCTCAGGCGATATTCCTAGATTCTCCTGAGCCAACAATCCAATGACAACCAAGAAGTCAGCCACCGCGTCAGCGGCTTGGCCTTGACCGACGGCTTCTGCGTGGTATGATCGGCAGTCCGACGGGAATTCCTGATGTACCGATATCCCTGAGTTCCCGTCGCCAAAATAGAGCACCCACGCTGATGCCGGCTGTCAAGGCTGGCGGATGCGAATAGCCTTGTTTCTGTTTGTAATACCACGCAGGCTCCGCTTCTCTATTGTATACTGTACTGGTTACTGATTGCCTGGCCTGTGCAGAAAGAGGAGCTATGAACAAAGAAAAAGGTAATCAGAAACATCTGACCTTGTCAGATCGGATCAACATTGAAAAAGGGCTTATCAATAACGATTCCTTCGCCGAAATCGGACGGAGCATACGGAAAGATCCGACAACTGTTTCAAAGGAGGTCCGCCGTAATGCTCAGATCAAGGAGTATAAGGGCTTTGGAAACATTCCCTGTGAAGCGAACCGGGATATACACAACCGCTGCGTGATCATGCATGTCTGCGGCGACCGGGAGTGCCTCCAGACGTGCCGTACATGTCGGAAGTTCCGCTGCAGTGATATCTGCAAGGCATACCGGCCGCAGCAATGCGCAAAACTTTTGAAAGCACCTTACGTATGCAATGGCTGTGGAAAAAGAGTTAACTGTATGATGGAAAAGCGGATCTATTCTTCCAAGTATGCAGAAGATCGCTACCGGGATCTGTTAGTGTCAACACGTGAAGGAATCAATCAGACTCCTGAAAGCATACAGCGGATGAATGATATCCTGACACCGCTTATAAAACAGGGCCAATCGCTTGCGCATATTTATGCTACGCATGCGGGTGAGCTGAAATGTTCCCGCAGAACGATGTATACGTATATTGATGCAGGCGTTTTTGATGTTCGCAACATCGATCTGAGGCGAAAGGTGAAGTATAAGAAGCGCAAGAAACCGACAGAGACAGGAGCTAAGGACCGAAAATACCGGGTCGGACACAACTACGAAGACTTCCGCCTCTTTGTCGAGAAGCATCCGGATGCCAGCATCGTTGAAATGGACTGTGTCGAAGGAAAAAAGAATGGGAAAAAGGTACTCCTGACATTTACATTCCGCCGGACTGCGCTCATGCTGATCTTTCTTCTGGAGGCTCAGACAAAGGAGGAAGTGCACAGAGTCGTTGACTGGCTGGAAGAGAAGCTGGGTACAGAGGTTTTCAGGAAACTCTTTGAAGTGATCCTAACGGATGGCGGCGGAGAATTTTCGGGTCGTGAATACCTGGAGGCCTCATCTGTAAAAGGCCGGCGGACGACCGTTTTCTACTGTGATCCGTATTCCTTCTGGCAAAAGGGCTGTTGTGAAAAGAATTATGAGTATATCCGATATGTCCGCAAAAAGGGAGAAACCTTTGACGACCTGACGCAGGAAAAAACAAATCTTCTTGCGAATCACATCAACAGTACAAAAAGAGACAGTCTGAACGGTCTCAGCCCCTTCAAACTGTCTCAGCTGCTTCTGGACGAAAAACTTCTCACTGCCATGAACTACCATGAGATCATGCCGGACGAAGTAAAACTTACGCCAGAATTATTGAAATAAAAAACGATACGCACAGGCAGGCTTTCACGAAAAACAGGCAAGGGTAAAATCTGGCATGTGGAAGTCAGTCTCGCACACTGTTCCCAGATGCCGTTTTGGCATGCCTGAAAACGAGAAAAACTGCCTCTGGCAGAGATGATTATAGTATAAAAACAATCACAAATGAAGAGGAAAACAGAAGTTAATCCCGCATAGAATATAGCTTTATCCCTATGCGGAACTAGCTTCAACATTCAAGTAATTTTCCGGAACTTGTGAGATAACCGGGCAAAATCCGGCTCTGTCACGTGCCTGACCCTGCCAGAAGCTGTTCCACCAGCTCCCGCTTCTCATACAGAACGCAGCCGCCGTCGTGATCATCCAGCAGGATATCGCCGGACTGAAGCGCCAGAAACAGCGGAGAATGCAGCGCCTCGCGAAGAGATGTATTCCGCACATTGATGTCCGAATACGGCGAGAAGGGGCAGGGCTCCGCGCAGCCGTGCGAATTGATATGGAAGAAGCCCCGGCCCGCAGCCACACAGCCGCCGGAGCTTTTTTCATCGCCCGGGAAGGAGATGTAGACCATTTCCGGATGCTCCGCGCGCAGCCGTGCGATTTCGGACCGGAGATATTCCCGCTCCTCATCGCCGGGCGCGAGATGTGTGCTCTCCTCCGTGACCGGCACAAACTCGACGAAAACAACTGCTTTGCAGCCCCGGTCGGAGAGACTTTTCAGAAATGCCCCGGAAGTGACCTCCTTCAGATTCTCTGTGGTCACCGTGACAGAGGCGCCGAAAAACAGGCCGCGCCGGTGCAGCTCGTCCATGTTGGCGATCAGCCGGTCGTAGATGCCGGCGCCGCGCCGGCTGTCCGTGATCTCGCGCTCTCCCTCGATGCTCATGACGGGCAGCAGGTTCCTGCTCCGGTCAAACAGGTCAAAATAACGCGCGTCCATGAAAGTCCCGTTTGTAAAAATCGGAAACAGAATGCCCGGCCTTTCCGCCGCCGCCTCAATAATATCCCGGCGCAGCATGGGCTCGCCGCCCGCCAGCAGAATAAAGCTGATGCCCAGCTCGTCCGCTTCCTCAAAGATCCGCAGCCACTCCGCGCCGGTGAGCTGGCTGACCGGCTCCGCGTCGACCGTCGCGTGATTGCAGCGGGAATAGCAGCCGCTGCAGTGCAGATTGCAGCTGCTGGTGATGCTGGCGATCAGAAACGGCGGAATATGCTCCCCCGCCTCCTCGGCGCGCTTTCTTTTCGCGGAAGCCGCCCGGGACGCCGCCGCAAATTTCACCATAAAGGCGCTCTCCCGCGGGTCCTTCAGCGTCGCTTTTAGCGCGTCCGCCACAACCCGCTCGACACCTTTGGTCATATATGCTTGAATATTAAAGGAATTATCCGTATGATGCATTTACTGAAGCCCTCCATAGGAGATTGTATCCTAAGCGGCCGAAAAAACAAGTGCACAATATATTTCAGGAGTCCCGTATCATGCAGAAACTTATCGCGTTTATCCGGAAAGACACCGTCCTTTCCGTCGCCGCCGTCCTGGCGGTCCTCTCCATGCCGGTCATTCCGCCCGACCGGGCGTATATCGGTTATATTGATTTCCGGACACTGGGACTGCTCTTCTGCCTGATGACGATCTCCTCCGGAGTGCGCAGAACCGGCTTCTTCACGTACCTCGCCGGCCGCATGACCGCCGGAAGCCGGAGCGTGTCCGGGACGGTGACGATGCTGGTGCTGGTCTCCTTCTTCCTGAGTATGCTGATCACCAACGATGTCGCGCTGATCACCCTCGTCCCGCTGACCATCCTCTGCATCGGAAAATTCGCGCCGGAGGTCCGCAGAGGCTGGCTGATCCCCGCCGTCGTCCTCGAGACCGTCGCGGCGAATCTGGGCAGCATGGCGACGCCGGTCGGCAATCCGCAGAATCTCTATCTTTACGGCATTTCCGACATGCCGCTGCCCCGGTTTTTCCTGCTGATCCTGCCTTATACCCTCTTATCGCTCCTTCTGCTGCTGATCTGGATCCGGGTGCGCGGACGCCGCGTCGGCATCGCTGTCAGCGGACAGAATCCGGCCGGATCCGACGCATCGGAAACCGGCGCGGACGAGGTGAAGGACCGGCACAAAATCGGCGCTTACATGATTTTGTTTATACTGTGCCTGACCACGGTGGTACGGCTCCTGCCCTGGCCTGTCCCGTTCGCGGCAGTGCTGCTTTATGCGCTCGCCGCAGACCGGGAAACGCTTCGGGAGGTGGACTATGCGCTGCTGGGGACGTTTCTGGCACTGTTTATCTTTATCGGAAACCTGGGCCGGATTCCCGCCTTCCGGGATGCCCTGCTGCGCATCGTGGAAGGCCACGAGGTCTTTACGGCGATCGCGGCCAGCCAGTTCATGAGCAATGTTCCTGCCGCCATTCTCCTGTCCGGCTTCACAGACCGGATCGATTCGCTGATTATTGGCACCAATCTGGGCGGACTCGGCACCCTGATCGCCTCCATGGCGAGCCTGATCAGCTTCAAGATTATCACCCGAGAGCCCGGCGTCGAAAAAGGCCGGTATCTTGCGTACTTCACGCTGACCAACCTTGTTTTTCTCGCTGTGCTTGTGCTGCTGCATGTACTGATCCGCTGAAAAAGTACGCAGCGCAGGGTCATAGTAAAAGGTCAAAAAACGTTTTGCTTAAGGCAAAAGCTGAGTAGTCTCATTTAACCTCCGATTCTAAAGTTAAAACAGAAGAGATTTTCGCCGGGACGCGGCCCGGTGAAGCGCTTCGGGATACTGCATGACACCGGGAAACCGGTGCCATGCTTAAATACACTGAAAAAACGGAGGAATCGGACATGAGAAAAAACCCTGAAGATAATGAACTGCTCGAGCTGTTTGAGCCGCTCCGCGTCGCAGATGTGAGAGACGGAATGGACTGGATGGGCTATCATCACTACGGCTCGCTGGATTACCGGATCCGCCCGCTGGAGCGGACCAAAGCGGTCGGCATCGCGAGAACGGCGCGCTACCTTCCCTACGAGGGACCGGATCCGCGCGTGATCGGCGACGAATATACCGAGTGGTCCAACCATTTCTATAAAGAGATCTGTATCTATCCCTGGATGCAGGATCTGGAGGAAGGCGACTTTGTGGCGCTGGATGTGTCCGGCGTTGATGTCGGCCTGATGGGCTCGGAGAATTCGCTCGGTGCCAAGATCGCCGGTGTCCGCGGCATGGTGACCAACGGCGGCGGTATCCGCGACACGGATGAAGTCATCATGGAGAAAATCCCGGTCTGGAGTTATTTTGTCTCCCAGAAGATGGACCAGACGAGACTTCAGTTTGACGCCAAGGACTGCAAAATCGCGATCGGCGGCGTGACGATCGTCCCCGGGGACATCATCGTGGCGGACGGCGACGGTGTGATTGTCGTGCCGAGAGGTATTGCGAAGGATGTGGCCAAATATGCGCACAGAGAGCTTTTCAACGACAAAAATACCCGCAAGGCACATTTTGAAAAGCTCGGCTGGGAGCTGAACAGTTCTGTCGTAAACGATCAGAAGGTCTACAGAGGGTAAGCGGACCTTCCGGAAAGGCAGGAGAACAGGGGGAGACCATGTTCATAAAGGACAGAAAAGTTGTAATCAGCGCGGCGATCACCGGTGCGACAATGGTGCCGAGCCTGTCGCCGTATCTGCCGAAAAACCCGGATGAAATCATCCGGAATGCGGTCGACGCGCACAAAGCGGGTGCGGCGGTCGTCCATATCCACGCGCGGGCCGAAAACGGCGAGCCCACCGGAGATCCTGCCGTTTTCCGCTATATTCTCTCCGGGATCAAGCAGGAGTGCAACGCGGTCATCGGCATCACGACCGGCGGCGCGAACGGCATGAGTATGGAAGAGCGTTTTGCCGTCATAGAGGAATTCGCTCCGGAAATGGCGTCCGCCAACGGCGGGTCCATGAATTTCTGCTACAACCGGCTGCTGGCGGATGTGGAAAACCCGCTCTACGACTGGGAGCGGGAATATGTGGAGCGGACCTGGGACAATGTGTTCAAAAACACCTTCCGGGACATGGAGTACTGCATCAATGCGATGAACCGCTGCGGGACCATGCCGGAGTTTGAGATCTTCGACTACGGTCAGCTGAACAACCTGAAGATCCTGAAGAAGTACGGCGTGATCACACAGCCTGTGTACATTCAGTTTGTTCCGGGCGTGCAGGGCGGTATGCCGGCCAACAACACCACGCTGATGTTCATGATCGATCAGGCGAAAAAGATGCTCGGTGAAGACATCCAGTACAGCACTGTCGGAATCGGGCGCAAAATGTTCAAGCTGGGCGCCATGATGGCCTTAAACGGCGGAAACGTCCGCGTCGGTCTCGAGGACGGGCTCTATATTCATCCGGACGGCACGCTGGCGAAGAACAACGCGGAGCAGGTGACGAAGATCCGCCGGATTCTGGAGGATCTGGACTTCGAGATCGCCTCCAGTGACGAGGCGCGGCAGATGCTGCACTTAAAGGGGCTGGACAAAGTCCGGTTCTGATCCGGTTCGGAGCCCTGCTGTACAGATCTTTTTCAAGGAGAAAAGAGATGCTGGAGAATATTCAGAACGTGTTTATCGCGGGAGCCGGCGTGATGGGCTCCTCCATGGCACAGCTTTTTGCAAAATGCGGCTATCAGGTCACGCTTTACGACGTCAGTGAGCAGGCGCTTGTGAAAAGCCGGGAGCTGATGGAAGTCAACCTCGGCGCGGCAGTGGAGACCGGCCGGATGAGCCCGGAGACGGCGCAGAAGATCCGCGCCGGAATCGGATACACGCAGGACCCTCAGGATTTTGCCCGGGCGGACTACGTGGTCGAGGCCATCATCGAGAACATGGAGATCAAGAAGAAATTCTGGAGCCAGATTTCCGCGATCGTGAAGGAAACGGCGATCCTGACCAGCAACACGTCGGGCCTTTCCCTCACTGAAATGGCGGAAGCGGTCCGGCTGCCGGGGCGCTTCTGCGGCATGCACTGGCTGAATCCGCCGCATATCTGCCCACTGATCGAAGTGATCCGGGCGAAGGAGACGGACGAAGAGACAATGGAGACGGTCCGGGCCATGGCACTGGACATCCGGCATTTTCCGGTCACCTTGAACCGCGAGGTGCCGGGCTTCCTGGTCAACCGGTTCCAGTTCGCGATCCTGCGCGAGGCGATGAGCCTGGTGGAGTCGGGCGTCGCTTCCATGGAGGACATCGACAACGTCTTCAAGTACGGCCTCGGCCTGCGCTACGCGTGCCTGGGTCCCTTCGAGATCGCTGATCTCGGCGGCCTGGATACTTTTTACAAGATCGCGAGCTACCTGTTTGCGGATCTGTCTGACACCGGCGAGGTCCACGCGCTGCTGGCGGATCACTACAACAACGGAGAATTCGGCGTCAAGAGCGGCAAGGGGTACTATGAGTACGCGGACGGCCGCGACAAAGAGATGATCGCGTACCGCGACAAAATGTTCCTGAAGGTCTCGGACTGCCTGTACGGGGATCTGAATCAGTGAAGGAAGCGGTAAGAAAAGCGGTAAAGGAGTAAATATGCGGATTGCAATTGGTTCGGATCACTGCGGCTATACAATGAAAATGCAGCTGCTGCCGCTCTTGAAAGAGCAGCATGAAGTGACGGATTACGGCTGTTATTCGACTGACATGGTGGATTTTCCGGATATCGCGCGGCTGGTCTGCGGCGCAATCCTGCGCGGCGAGGCGGACAGAGGAATTCTGTTCTGCTCCACCGGGTGCGGGGCGGTCATTGCCTGCAACAAAATCCGGGGAATTCGCGCGGCGCTCTGCCACGACACCTACTGCGCACACCAGTGCGTGGAGCACGACGATGTCCAGGTCCTGGCGATCGGCGGAGAGGTGATCGGAATCTACACGGCGAAGGAAGTCATCCGCGCCTTCCTGAATGCGGAGTTCTGCGGCGAGGAGGAGTTCCGGATCCGGCTGAAAAAGCTGGATGAACTCGAGGCGGACCTGCTTGCGGAGCACCCGGAGACATAAGAACCGGCTGCACTGTTTACGCAGAAACTGAAAAGGTGTACGCTAACACTGCGGGGATCAGATTCGGGATCTTCGCAGTGTTTTTGTCCGGGTACACTTTTTCGGGGGCACCGTGCATGTCTGAGATCATCCGCTATGAGAAAACGGGAAGCTGCTGGTTTATCGCACTTCGCGACCAGTATATTTCCAAGAAGCACTGGCACAACGAGTATGAATTTCTCTATGTCGTCCGCGGCCTGTGCGAGGTGCAGGTGAGCGATCAGGACCTGAAGGTTCACCGGGGCGAATCACTGATTATCGGTCCGGGCGTGACCCACGATTATCCGGAGACTTCCGAGGAGAAAAGAATCGTGGTGGTCCGGTTCTCCGACACTTTTCTGAATACCCTCAGCCCGCAGGCGAAGGAATATTACACGTGTCTGCTGCAGGAAGTGCTGCGGCTCCGGGACGACCGGAGAGTCCGCGGCCTGCTCCATATTGAACCCGCTTTTTTTGAAAATGAAAGCGACGTCTCGATCGAGGCAGGTCTGACCGGCAGAGCCCTGGAGCTGCTGGGACTGCTCGCCGCGGATCCGTCTCTTATTGCGGAGCGCATCACGGCGCAGCGAAACGAATCCTCTGAGACGCTGAACAGTATGGAGGAATATATCCGGAAGCACCTGGGTGAGAAAATCACTCTGGAGGGTCTGGCGGCGTATCTTGGCTTTTCTCCCAGTTATTGTTCCAAGTACATCAAACGCAAATGCGGCATGAATTTCCTGGAATATCTGAATATTCAGCGCGTGGAGCGCGCCAGAGAGCTGCTTCGCGCCACGGATATCCCCGTGACGGAGATCGCCTGGCAGACCGGGTTTTCCAGTCTTCAGTCCTTCAACCGCGTTTTCCGCAGTTATGTTTCCATGAGCCCCTCAGAATACAAGAAATCGGTGGTCTGAAAAGCCGTCCGGGCGGCGGAGGCGGCAAAACCGGCGTCCGCAGGGCACGTCTGGCACAAAAAAAGATACATCCGTGATAATTATTGATGGATTTACGATATAGTGATCGCCCGAATCCTGCTATACTGCAGACAGTGAAGCTGCAGAAGGTATTCTGCCCGCCGGATCAGCAGGCAGATAAAGAGAAAGTACAAGGCAGGAAGGAGCGGGTCAGATCATGAAAAAGATTTCTTTTAACAGCGGGTGGAGCTGCAACGGACAGGCGGTCACGCTGCCGCATGACGCACAGATCACCGAAAAGCGCAGCGCCGAAGCCTCGAACGGCGGCCACGGTTATTTTCCCGGCGGTGTCTATACCTATGAGAAAGTCTTCATGGCTCCCGCGGAATGGGAAGGCAAAGCCATTATCCTTGAATTTGAAGGTGTCTATAAAAACGCGGCAGTCAGCCTGAACGGAAAACAGCTGACCTTCCGTCCCTACGGCTACACAAACTTTTTCGTGGAACTGGAGGATCTGAAGACCGGTGCGGAGAATACCCTCACCGTCGTCGCCGACAACTCGAAGCTCCCCAACTCCCGCTGGTATTCGGGCGCCGGCATCTACCGCCCGGTCTGGGTATATGTCTGTGAGAAAAACGGTCTGCGTCCGCAGAGCGTGAAAATCAGCACTGTCTCCATCGATCCCGCAGTGATCCATATTCACGCCGACGTGCCGGTAAAAGCAGAGGCAGCAGGCGCAGCCGGCGAAGGGTCTGATTTTGACCTGACCATCAGCGGCGCACAGCTGTGGAGCGACGAAAATCCTTATCTGTACACCGCAAAGATCACGGCAGGCGCAGAGGACACTATGGAGATTCCCTTCGGAATCCGGCAGATCACCTGGTCGAACAAAGGCCTGTTTATCAACGGCAGAGAGACTCTGCTGCGCGGCGGCTGCGTCCACCACGACAGCGGAATTCTCGGCGCGGCGACCTATGCCGAGAGCGAGGAGCGCCGGGTCCGGATCCTGAAGGAGAACGGCTTCAACGCCATCCGCTCCTCACACAACCCCGCCTCGACGGCGATGCTGGAGGCCTGCGACCGGCTCGGCATGTACGTCATGGACGAGACCTTTGACATGTGGTACAACCGCAAGAATCCCCACGACTACGGCGTCGATTTCAATGAATGGTGGGAGCGTGACACCGCTGCGATGGTTGAGCGCGACTACAATCACCCGTCCGTGATCCTCTATTCCATCGGCAACGAAGTGGCTGAGCCCGCCGAGGCCAAAGGCGTCGAGACCGGCCGCGCCATGGTCGATCTGTGCCACCGCATCGATCCGACCCGCCCCGTCACCTGCGGCACGAATCTGATGATCATCAGCAGGGCAGCTAAAGGCCAGGGAATCTATCAGGACGGCGAGCAGAAGACCGGCGGCGGAAAGCCGAAAAAGGAGAAGGAGAACCAGAACGCGAGCCTGGCCTTCAACATCATGGCAAGCTTCGTGGGCTCCGGCATGAACAAGGGCGGCAATTCGAAAAAGGTCGACGCCCTGACCACACCTTTCCTGGACAGCCTGGACATCGCCGGCTACAACTACGGAAGCGGCCGCTATCCGCTGGAAGCAAAGGCCCATCCGGACCGCGTCGTGTTCGGCTCGGAGACTTTCCCGCAGGATATTTATAAAAACTGGCAGATGGTGAAGCAGTTCCCGTATCTTGTGGGCGACTTCATGTGGACAAGCTGGGATTACCTGGGTGAGGCCGGCATCGGCGCCTGGAGCTATTCAGGCGGAATGCCCTTCAACCGCCCGTACCCGTGGCTGCTGGCCGGCGCCGGCGTCATCGATATCAACGGCATTCCGGACGCGTCCTGCAAATATGCGGCAACTGTCTGGGGCCTGGAGGACAAGCCGGTTATCGGCGTGCGCCCCGTGAATCACCCCGGCGTGCGTCCGTCCAAATCCGTCTGGCGCGGCACCAACGCGATGCTCTCCTGGAGCTGGGCAAAATGTGAAGGAAACAAGGCCATTGTAGAAGTCTACTCCGATCAGCCGCAGGTCGAGCTGTTCCTGAACGGACAGAGCCTGGGCAAAAAGAAGACGAAAGAGTGCAAAGCAATCTTTAAAGTAAAATATGCGCCCGGAACCCTCGCTGCCGCATCCTATGACGCAGCCGGGAAGGAAACCGGACGAAGCGAACTGACCTCCGCCGCTGGCTCGTATGCACCGGTCGTGCGCCCGGAGAAAAGCAGTGCGGCGCCCGGAGAAATCCTCTATGTCCCCGTGAACATCGAAGGTACGGACGGCATCGTCGAGAGCAACGCCGACCGGAAACTGACCGTAACCGTGGAGGGCGGTGAGCTCCTGGCCTTCGGCAGCGCAAATCCGTGCACGGAAGAGCAGTATCACACCGGAAGCTTCACGACCTTCTACGGCCGCGCGCTGGCAATTGTCCGCGCGGGAGACGCGGGACAGGTTGTGGTGAAAGCGACGGACGGCGAGCACACTGCCAGCGCTGTGATTCCTGTGACCGCGTAAAGGAGCTTTTTTGCCGCATGCGGCTGAAGCAAAATGATCAGATGAGAAAAATGCTCACTCGAAGTGCCAGGTTCCGGAGGTGAGTTCAAATTGTGCGCACTGCCGGCGGTTGTGCTCCGTCATACCGCAGTAGACGGCTCCGTTTTCCTGCATCTTCAGAGCCCGCTCCTCTGACACCGGCAGGTACAGGGTCGCAGAGGTGTTGGCGGGAACGACTGCATCATAGGTGAGCAGCTCCCCGTCCTGCGCGGTCCATCCGGAGGAAATCCTTCCGCAGACCGAGTCGTAGTCCGCTCTGACATGCGTGAAATGGCCGCCGGGTGTGGGCTGCAGGATGAAACGTCTGAATCCGGCGCTGTCTTCTGAACTTCCCCGCTGAATACCGGCCTGATATTCCAGCATCCAGGAGGCGACGGCACCGAGCGAGTAGTGGTTGAAGGAGTTCATGCCGTTCTGACCGCCGAAGCCGTTCTCGATCGTATAGGAACCCCAGCGCTCCCAGACCGTCGTCGCGCCGTTCAGCACCGGATACAGCCAGGAAGGATAGCCGGTCTGTTCAAACAGCGTGTAGGCGGCATCCACATGACCGCCCTCTGTCAGGGCGGGAAGAAGCGGTCCGGTGCCCATGAAACCGGTGGTCATGGTGTAGCCGGCTGCGGCGCAGGCATCCTCCAGGAGCTGCCCGGCGTACGGCGTGTTTTCATCCGAGTAAACACCGCACATCAGCGGCAGTGCGTAGGACGCCTGGGTGTTCTGCAGGACGCCGTCCGCGTTCTGTGTCCGATGATCCGCGCCGACAAAAACTTCATTCCATTCTTTTCGCAGGCCGTCACCGAACGCCGAAAAGACGGCCGCGTCTTCTTTTTCCCCGAGGAGCTCTGCCGTGTGCTGCACAATCCGCACAGCCCGGTAATACTGGGCATTGTCCATCAGGGACGGATCTGTGTCCGTCACGGAGAGGTGATCGCCCAGGAAGCCGATATGGCTGGTCAGATAGTTTCTTCCCTCTGCCTTCATATCCATCATGCCGTAAATATGCAGGCGCATCGCCGGGTAATTCTCCCGCAGAACAGTGAGGTCACCGTACTGAAGGTAAGTCTGCCAGGGAATGACAACACCCGCGGTGTTCCAGGTGTAGCCGAGTGCAAAAGCCACGCCGATCGGCGCATAGCCCGGCGCGAACAGGTGGAAAGTGCCGTCCGGCCCCTGTGCCTCCTTCTGCAGCATGCAGAAATACCGGTAGAAGGTACGCATATCCGCCATAAAGGTTGCGGTCTCGCTGTAGACCTGCGCGTCGCCGGCCCAGCCCAGCCGCTCATCCCGCTGCGGGCAGTCCGTGGGGATTGAGATGTGATTCTCGAGCGTAGAGCGGTTAATGTTTTCAAAAAGCTGATTGGTCAGCGGGTTGGAAGACGCATAGAAAGCAGTCGGCTTCACGGAGCTCAGCAGGAGGCCCCGGATGTTTTCAGCCGGGATCGGCTTATCGATGCCGGAGATTTCCACATAGCGGTACCCGTGGAAGGTGTGCAGCGGCCGGAAGGTCTCGCCGGGCTCTCCCTTCATGATATAGCGGTCCGTGACCAGTGCGCCGCGCAGATTCTCTGTCAGAATCAGTCCGCCGAGTTCTCCGTAGCAGTAGGGATTGTTCTCTGCGAGCACAGGATAGAGAATCTCGGCATACCGGATGGTCACGACCTGTCCGGGTTTTCCCTCCGGGAAGGTGATCTCGGGCACACCGACCATGTTGACGCCCATATCATAGATAAAAACAGTGTCGTGATCGGTCCCGCGTGTCTGCATGGAGTGATAGACAGCTGTCAGTTCGCCGTATTTTGTGATGCCGGGGTCCGGCTTGGCGACGATCTGCGGTTCAATCCCGCATACCATACTGCCGGCTTCGGGCACGTTTTCCCAGAGTTCGCGAAGGATTTCGGCGTAATCCGGCGTATCCCAGCCGGAGATCAGGTCATCGCGCGTGGCGTCGTAGATCTCGCCGTTGAAATTCGCCGCATTGCGGATCGGTCCCTGTCCAAAATACTGCCAGGTTCCGTCGGTGGGAACATATTCGACAGAGCCGTCTTCATAACGAATGCAAAGCACTGCCAGCAGCGCCTGCCGGTCTCCGTAGAAGTTGTAAGTTTCCAGTGTGTAGGAAGCCTGGTCGTTGAACCAGCCGGAGGCCAGCACCGCGCCCAGCGTATTCTTTCCCGCGTGGAGCAGGGCGGTGACGTCAAACGCCTCGTAATAGATATGCCTGCGGAAATCCATGTCGCCCGCGCTGAGGTATTCGTCCCCGACCTTCTGTCCGTTCAGGGACAGCTCAAAAATGCCCTTGCCCGCGGCGTAAATCTTTGCACCGGCGACCGGGCCTTTCACCGTCAGATCCCTGCGGAGCATGGGAACAGAGCCAAAAGAAGGATCTGCGTAAACCAGTGTTCCGGGGGCGGCAATAATTTCCGATCCTTCAACCCTGAGTCCCTTTTTGCCGTCAAAAACAGAATACCCTGCGCCGGTCTGCTCCCCGAAGATCTCATTCTGCTCACCGCCGTAGTGGTGGATGCGGAAATCGCGGAAAGCAGCCCCGGTTTCCGCATCTGTTGCAAAGCCGACCTCGCACAGGCGGGGGAAGACGGGCGTGTCGCCGATCGCCTTCGTGGGATTCAGCACCAGGTGCGTGCGCTCCGTGACAGGATGAAGCGGATTGCTGACAATGGCAAGGTTGGATTCGTCCGTCTCAAGCGCTGTGCCGTCTACGGTCATGAATTCCATCTGGCAGCCGCTGACCGCGATCTCATAGACGTGTTCCCCGTAGCGGTTTTCCATGCTGATGACGGAATCGGGAACTTCCATGGATTCCAGCAGAATTTCCTCTTCCTCTCCGGGCAGATAGCCTTTGCGGGACACATTGACGCGGGCCGGAATCTGACTGACATCCAGCCGGTAGGCGATGTAGTTCTCTCCGTGGATCAGATAGTTGTTCTGGATCGACGATGCATACCGCGGATCGTTTGCGCCGAAAAGAATGCCCGCGCAGGTCCCGCCCGCCTCGATCTGCATGCGGAACCGGATCCGGAACACTGCCAGCGTGGCGGCGCAGAACTGGATCTCTTCGGGGCCGATCCATTTTGCCCCGTGCCAGGCGGACAGATCCGTCCCCATCAGACCGGTCGAAAAAGCCGCCTCCGACGAGGCACTTGCGCCGGTCTCATCCCAGATGGTCACCTTCCAGTTGTAATCCGTTTCCGGCGTGAGCGCCGCGGCGTCCGCAGGATAAGGAATGTCAAAACATGCATCGCTTTCGACTTTGCCGCTGTCCCAGAGAACGGTGTCCCGGGCAGAGACGGTGAGCTGATAAGCGGTCTGCCGCGCGCCGGTCCGGCCGCAGTCCATGCGCCAGCTGAAAACAGGCTGAGGCGAATCGATGTTGATTGGGTGTACCAGGCCGTTTACTCTCAGGTCTTGTGCTGATAATCTGAATGAAGTCATGCTTCCCCCCTGTATTTTTCAGTATAATAATCAATATTGCCTGCATGTTCTTACTGTATTTCGCAGCCTGCGGTGCCGGCTGTCCTGAAAACATTGTACCACAGGCCACGGTCTGCTGTAGACAGAGGGGGCAAAAAGGACTTTCAAAACAGGCATGTAAAGTGTATAATTTGTGAGTGCCGCGGGCAGAAGGCGCCAGATTTTGCCGGACGATCTGTGGTATATTTATAGTATGTTTCTGTAGCTCAGCAGGATAGAGCGTCCGCCTCCTAAGCTTCGGGAGGACCTAACGCCTCGGGGTCGTTAAAAAAACGAGTGCGGAGTTCGAATTGTGACGGAAGCCAATATCACCTAACGCCAAAATGGCGTCGGTCGATATTTGCAAAATAGGTGCCTTCGCAGCTGGTTGATTAGACAGAAACGAGGCAACGACGGGTGGCTCCGGAGGGCTCAAAAAGCCCGGAAATAAGCCAAAAATTGAATATGTCTGCGTAGCTCAGTTGGATAGAGCGACCGCCTCCTAAGCGGTAGGTCGGGTGTTCGAGTCACCTCGCGGACGTTGACTTTTCAGCGGAATTTCATTAGCAGATCGGTACCGATTTTAGCTAGATGGACTTCCGCTTTTTTCGTCCCGAAAGCCCGAAGGCCGAAAACCTGGCTAAAAATATTAGCAGAAATCGATGGCCTGTCTAATATTTACCCCCGGTTTGCTAAAAGGCCGATTCGGAGCGATTTTCGGCTAAACGAGGCGTAAGGGCGTCTAAAATGCGCGTTCGGTCGTATTTACAGTAAAATGCTGCTGTTTACCTCTCTGAATATTTGTTTTAGAAAATCGCTGCTAAAACCCATTAGCCAGGAAAAGGCCCATGGCTAACATATCCTATTAGACGGCTTTTCTGCCGCCATCATTAGACAACTCCATATCCACTTACATATCGCCACTGATGAAATGAAACACTTTCATCGGTGGCGTTTTGTCGTCTCCGGGATCCCCGGAGCGGATCACATCTACGGATAAGGAGGATCCCCATGAATAACAACAAAACAATCCTGATCGACGGTGTTCGTTACCATAAGGACCGGCCTGCAAGCTGCCGCCAGTGCTACTTCTGGAAGAATCGCAAAGTCGGCTGCACCCTCGGCAGGGAGAACTGCTATTACCTGGCAGAGTCACCGAAGAAGAAAAACCCCTGTGAAGGCTGCTGCTACGGACCCTGTGTCAGCTTCTGCATGAAGAAAGTCCTTGGGCAGAAGGAGGTACCGGCCAATGCGTGAGAATGATGCAAAGCTGAATCGCTGTAAGAAGCTGCTTGAGACGCCGCCGAAGGTGGACCGGAACAGGGAACCGCCGAAGTGCCGGCTCTGTCCGTACTATCAGCCGGAGTTCCGGTATCGGAAGTGCCTGTATGCAGCCTGCCCCTACGGAAAGGATCGCAATACCGCGTTCCGGAGAAGGCCCCTTAAGAGCGAAAAGATCGTGGCAGGAGGTGGTGGTATGAATGTATGACTACTTCTACGGAGCACAGGCAGACCAGTTCTCCTTTATACGGATCCCCACAGTGCTTTTCAGCCAGGAACAGTTCAAAAACATCTCGCCGGAGGCCAAGGTCCTTTACGGGATCCTGCTGAAACGCATGGATCTGTCTGCAAAGAACGGATGGTTCGATGACCAGGGCCGGGTCTATATCATCTGCACCCTGGAGGAGATCATGGAGACGCTGAACTGCGGGAACCAGAAAGCAGTGAAGCTGATGGATGAACTGGAAGGAAAGATCGGCCTGATCGAGCGGAAACGGCAGGGACTTGGCAAACCGAACCTGATCTACGTGAAGAACTTTATCTGTCCGGTGGATAAGGTGGATAACTCCTCTCCATCACATTTCTTGAAATGTGAAAATCACACTTCTGGAGATGTGAAAATCACACATCAAGAAGTTCGAAAATCACACGGAAGTAATACTGATAATAATGATACTGATAATAGATATACAGAGAATCCTATCTATCCGGGAAGTGATGAGGAAGAGATGCGGGCCCGGATGATCTGTAAAAGCTTTTTTGAGGATCAAATCGAATACGATTATCTCCTTGACCAGTACCCTTATGAAAGGGAAACCATCCGGGGAATACTGGATCTTCTGGTAGATACGTACTGTTCAAAGAGGAAATATATCCGCGTAGCCGGGGATGATAAGCCTGCTGATGTGGTGAAGAGCCAGATCGCCAAACTGAATTCTTCCCATATCCAGTACGTAATGGATTGCCTGAAAGAGAATACAACGGATGTCCGCAACATCAAGCAGTACCTGCTGGCAGCCCTGTACAATGCTCCGACTACGATCAGTCCTTATTATCAGGCCAAAGTAAACTATGATTTTTACGGGAATCACGACTAAGGAGGTGATCACTATTGTCGAATAAGGCCGTGATTACGGCAGTAACGAACCAGAAAGGCGGAACCGGCAAGACCACCACCTGTGAGAACCTTGGTGTGGGACTGGCCATGGCCGGGAAGAAAGTACTTCTGGTCGACACGGATCCGCAGGCGAGCCTGACGGTGGCATTGGGACATAACCGCCCTGATGACCTGCCGGTTACTCTCTCGGATCTGATGGCAAAGGTCATACAGGACCAGCCGATCGCGCCGGGGGAAGGGATCCTTCATCATCCGGAAGGCGTGGACCTGGTACCGGCAAACATCGCCCTCGCCGGCACGGAAGTCTCACTGGTCACTGCCATGAGCCGGGAAACGATCCTGAAGCAGTATCTGGATACGGTAAAGAAGGACTACGACTTCATTCTCCTCGACTGCATGCCCTCTCTGGGAATGCTGACAGTGAACGCCCTTGCTGCAGCAGATCAGGCGATCATCCCGGTCCAGGCGAATTACCTTTCTGCCAAAGGTCTGGAGCAGCTCCTGAACACTATCAACAAGGTCCGCCGCCAGATCAATCCGAAACTCCGGATCGAAGGGATCCTCCTGACCATGGTGGATGCCAGGACGAATGACGCGAAGGATATCTCCCAGCTGATCCGGGATACCTACGGCGGAAAGATCAAAGTGTATGGCACGGATATTCCAAGGTCTGTCCGGGCTGCCGAGATATCTGCCGAAGGGAAAAGCATCTTTACCCATGACCCAAAGGGAAAGGTAGCCGAAGCCTATCAGACGCTCACGAAGGAGGTGATGCACAATGCCGAGAAAAGGCGCAAACATCAGCTTGAGCAGCTACGATGATATCTTTGAGACTGATGAGAGCCGCGCCGACAGCCAGCTGGAGAAAGTCCAGAAGATACCGATCAGTGAACTGGTTCCTTTCAAGAACCATCCATTTAAGGTAGTCGATGATGAAGCAATGCTGAGAACAACCGAAAGTATCGCTCAGTTCGGTGTCCTGACGCCGCTGATTGCAAGGCCGCTGGAGGATGGCGGCTATGAGATCATCTCCGGTCACCGCAGAGCCCATGCGGCTGAAGCGGCCGGGCTTACGGAAGTTCCAGTCATTGTCCGGGACATGGACGATGATGCCGCGACCGTGCTGATGGTTGATTCCAACCTGCAGAGGGAAAGCATTCTTCCAAGTGAGCGGGCTTTTGCTTACAAGATGAAGTTGGAAGCCATGAATCATCAGGGCTCAAGAACAGATCTTCAGCAGGCTGGGACATCGACACAAGTTGTGCCGAGGTTGAGGAGTAATGAGGAACTTGGAGCACAGAATAATCAAAGCCGAGAGACTGTTCGTCGCTTCATCCGCCTGACCAACCTGATCCCGGAACTCCTGGATATGGTCGATCAGAAGCAGATCTCTTTTAACCCTGCGGTTGAGCTTTCCTATCTGACACCAGAGGAACAGCAGCATGTCATCGAAGCCATGGATTTTACGCAGGCAGCGCCCTCCCTTTCCCAGGCACAGCGGCTCAAAAAACTCAGTCAGGAAGGCGGATGTACCCTGGAAGCCATGCAGGAAATCTTGGGTGAAGTCAAAAAGGGAGATCTTGAACGGGTCGCTTTCAAGAGTGAGCAGCTCCGGAAGTACTTTCCGAAGTCCTACTCCCCAAAGCAGATGCAGGATACCATCATCAAGCTCCTGGAACAGTGGCAGAAAAAGCGCCTGCGTGACCAGGAACGATAACAACAACCGAATACGAGCCCTACAGCCGACGTCTTTGAGATCTCTCAGAGGCGTTTTCTTTTACCCAAAAATCAAAAAAAGGAGAAACGAACCCTATGGAGAAAACCAACAAGATGAAGAGCCTCACCAACGACATGAAGACCTTTGAGAAGCTGATGCAGGAACAGCACAAGGAGAAGCAGATTCCCGAAATTGAATTAGAAATCGACACGGAGGAGGACTCCCCGGCGGATATCCTGCTCCAGACAGCCGGCATGCTGATGGACTGTTCCGTCATGGTGGCAAAGGCAGCCTTCCTGGTCGGACTCATGGAAGCAGAAACCGATGAGGATGATGAGGACGAGTGTGAGAACTGCCCCTACAGCGGGGACTGCGGCTCTTTCTACGGCACCATGGTCCTGGTAGCCCGCCCTGACGGCGATAACACCATCATGACCATGGACGAGCTGGCCGAGGAGATCGGGGATATCTTTGCCGGACAGACCGGGACCTACGACATGCAGCCGATCCCGGGTACCGAGGATCTCTACTACACCATTGCGGAGAAAAAGCCCCTGAAGCGCGGCAACAAGACTTATTACAAGGCCCCGGCCGTGATCTTCGGCATCGATGAGGAAGCCGGTGAGGTGGTGAGCCCCAATGCCAGGCAGCTCTATGCGGCAGCCCGTTACTTTGAGGAGCATTCCACGAAACTCAAGACCCGCGAAGGCGAAGTATCCGTCTTCTGCTTTGACTAAGGAGGTGCCTGACTATGGCGATGAGCTACGAAGATTTCCTGGATATCGCTAAGGATGCGGCGAAGACCCGCCATCCGGAAGCTGATGTGACCATCCAGAAGGTGGAAAAGCTGCAGGGAGAGTCCTATGTGGGACTCTCCGTACGTCCCGAAGGACAGAATGCGGCCGTGACTATGAACCTGCATGACCTCCACGACCAGGTGGTTGAGAATCCGAAGCGCCTGGCAGCCGTTATGAGCGAGTTCCTTTCCGGCTTGGATAAGGCGATCGAGCAGATCCCGCAGGTGGATACGAAGCAGTTCACCGAGTACGGGAACGTGAAGGGAAACCTCATGATGCAGGTCATCCCGGTGGAACCGAATAAGGAAAAGCTGGAGCAGATCCCGCATAAGACCATCGAGGATATCGCGGTGGTCTACCGCATCGATGTCAGCGACTCCCGGCATCACAACGCCTCGACTCTCGTGACGAATCAGATGATGGAGCATTTCGGTATCACTCCCGAGCAGCTTCATCAGGATGCCGTGACTTCCCAGATGGCTCACAGGCCCCCGACCCTCAAAAACATGTCCGAGATGATGGCGGAAATGTCCGGCGGCATGATGGACATGCCGGAATCTCCCATGTGGGTGGCAACGGTTGAAGGCGGCGTGAACGGCGCGGCTGCTGTCCAGGTCCCGGAATTCATGGACCAGGCTGCGGAGAGGCTCGGAGGCGACTTCTTTGTGCTGCCTTCTTCCATCCATGAATGCCTGTTCATCAAGGATGACGGCGAGTTCCAGCGTCCCCAGCTGGAGGAAATGGTCCAGAGCGTCAATGCGACCGAGGTCAGCGCGGCGGACTTCCTCTCCGACAGCGTCTATCACTACGACAGCGAGGCAAGGGTCTTTGAGAAGGCAACGACCTTCGAGTCCCGAGTGGCGGAGGCTGCCGTAGCGTATGAGACGGCAGCTCCGGAAACTGCAAAGGAAACTATGACCGTCCTTCTGGTAGAGCCGGAAAAGTACCCCCGTCCGGTGGAAATCGGGACGGATCTGGAGGATCTGCAGAAGGCCGTCGGCGGGTATATTGAGGTCACCTATCCCTTCGATGAGAACGTCGGCCTTGTGATGAACGAGGAAGGAAAGTTGGAAGGACTGCCCCTGAACCGCGCTCTTCGTGATGATGACGGCCAGATCTACGATGTGGTCGCAGGATCCTTCCTGGTAGTGGGCCTTACCGAAGAGAGCTTCGGCTCCCTGACCCCGGACCAGATGCAGAAGTTTGAGCAGCAGTTCCACCAGCCCGAGGTCTTCATCCACATGGGGAAAGGTGTTATGGCCCTCCCGATGCCGGATGAAGCCGTGAAACTCCAGGAGGAGAAGGCTGCAGAGATGGTTGCCGAGAAAGCTGGCCAGGAAAAGAAAACCGAGACCCCAGCGAAGAAGCCGAAGAAAACGAAGGAGGAATCAAGATGAGATGGGTCGTACCTTTTGTGAGCTTTTGTGCAGGGTCAAGCTTCGGTATCCTGACCATGTGCTGTGTGATCGCGAACCGCTGGAATGAGAAGGAAAAGGAGGTGATGGCCGATGCAGGAGGAAGTGGAAAGCAGGACAGTAAACCTTGCGATCAGCACAACGAAGCTGACGATGCGGACGATCGTCCATGCGGGGATGATGTACCTCCGGCACAGGAAGCTGGTAAAGGATCTGAAAAAGAATGAAGTTCCTTCCGGAAAGCAGTCCGTGCAGGACCTGATCGGTCAGAAGCAGGGCGTTTCCAGTATCGATATCGCGAAAACTGACCTGCGGGGCTTCGAGGGAGTCGCCCGGAAATACGGCGTAGACTATGCCATCCGGAAGGATGCCTCTGTGGATCCGCCGAAATACCTGGTCTTCTTTAAAGCAAAGGACGCCGATGCACTGACAGCTGCTTTTAACGAGTACTCTGCAAAAGCCCTGAACAAGGAAAAACGTCCGAGTGTCCTGAAACAGCTGAGAACGATCGCTGCGAAGATCGCTGAACTGCCCGGCAAAGTCGTGAACCGTGATAAAAAGAGGGAGCTTGACCGATGAACAGTACGAAGATAAAGAAGACCCTGATCAAGCTCCTTCCGTATATCATCGTTGGCCTCGTCTGTACGAACCTTGGCGAGGCCTGGCGGCTTGCGGAAGGCGCTGATATGGGGAAAAAGATGCTGAGTTTCTTCAGCATGGTCGGTGTTGCTTTCGGGAATCCCCTCCCGAGTCTGCATCCTCTGGACCTGCTGGTAGGAACGATCTGCGGAGGTGGGCTGCGTCTTGCAGTCTACCTCCGGGGAAAAAACGCCAAGCATTACCGGCATAACGAGGAATATGGTTCCGCCCGTTGGGGAACGCATGCCGATATCGAGCCCTTTATGGATCCGAAGTTCGAAAATAACGTGATCCTGACGGCAACGGAACGTCTGATGATGTCGAACCGTCCGAAGAATCCGGCGAATGCCAGGAACAAGAACGTCCTGATCGTCGGCGGTTCCGGTTCCGGTAAGACAAGGTTTTGGCTGAAACCGAACCTTCTCCAGATGCATTCGAGCTACGTGGTTACTGACCCAAAGGGCACCATTGTTTTGGAGTGTGGCCATGCCCTGCAGAAGAACGGCTATGAGATCCGGATCCTGAACACCATCAATTTCAAAAAGAGCATGCACTACAACCCCTTCGCTTATATCCACAGTGAAAAGGACATCCTGAAGCTCGTCACTACGCTGATTGCAAATACCAAAGGCGACGGCAAGTCCGGCGACGAATTCTGGACCAAAGCAGAAACGCTGCTTTACTGTGCTTTGATTGGGTATATCCATTATGAAGCGCCTGTGGAGGAACAGAACTTCGCTACGTTGATCGAGTTTATCAACGCCATGGAGGTCCGTGAGGATGATGAAGAGTTCCAGAATCCGGTCGACATCATGTTTGAAAACCTGGAGAAAAAGAACCCGAAGCACTTCGCAGTCCGCCAATATAAAAAATACAAATTGGCCGCAGGTAAGACAGCGAAGTCGATCCTGATTTCCTGCGGCGCAAGGCTTGCAGTCTTCGATATCCAGGAGCTCAGGGAGCTGACGGCCTACGACGAACTGGAGCTGGACACCCTCGGGGATAAGAAAACGGCGCTGTTTCTGATCATGAGTGATACGGACAGCACCTTCAATTTCCTGATTTCCATGGCCTATACACAGCTCTTTAACCTGCTCTGCGAGAAAGCGGACGATGTTTACGGCGGCAGGCTTCCGATTCATGTCCGGTGCCTGATCGATGAGATGGCGAACATCGGACAGATCCCGAATCTGGAGAAGCTGATCGCCACGATCCGAAGCCGTGAGATCTCAGCATGCCTGGTACTGCAGGCAAGGAGCCAGCTGAAGTCCATCTATAAGGACAACGCTGATACCATCATCGGCAACTGTGACAGCCAGATCTTCCTTGGCGGCTCGGAGCCGACAACGCTGAAGGAACTGACGGAAGCCCTGGGCAAGGAAACGATCGATACTTTTAATACTTCCGATACAAGGGGCAACAGTCCCAGCTACGGGACAAACTACCAGAAGCTCGGGAAGGAGCTGATGAGCAGGGATGAGCTGGCAGTCATGAACGGAAGCAAGTGTATCCTACAGCTCCGGGGTGTCAGGCCTTTCCTCTCGGATAAGTATGACCTGACCCAGCATCCGAACTTCAAGTACACAGCTGACTTTGATAAGAAATACACCTTCGACATCGAGAAATACCTGAATCGGCGGATGAAGCTGAAGAAGGATGAGGTCTTTGATGTGGTGGAGGCTTAAGGCAGCCCTAAAGCTGCCTCTTTACATAGCGGAGGGATCCGCCGTGTTGTCTGGATGAAAAGTCGCATGAGCCCACAGCCTTAAGAGGCAAATGAAAACAAGATGGGGCCGACCATCGGACCGGGAATTCAGACAGAACAGTCGCTGCAGCAGCGATACACACCACTACTCCCGCAAGGGAAAACTAAAAGGAGGCCTCTATATGGCATTTTTCAACAGCGCAGTCGGTGTACTGCAGACTCTCGTCGTGGCACTCGGTGCCGGTCTTGGTATCTGGGGCGCGATCAACCTGCTGGAAGGCTATGGCAACGATAACCCCGGCGCAAAGTCCCAGGGCATGAAGCAGCTGATGGCCGGTGGCGGTGTCGCCCTCATCGGCATCACTCTGGTACCGCTTCTTTCCGGTCTGTTCGGCTGATCGGCCAGTCTTCCGGGAAAGGGATGCAGGCTAAAAACCTGCATCTTTACATAGCCGGCGACATCCTTGTGATGCCGGCTGGCTAAAGTACAATGAAATCAGAATCCCCGCAGTCTCTCTTTACTGCTTACGATACGGAGGTCAAATATGTTTTTACTGAAGCTGCTTATGAAAGTCCTCTTACTGCCAGTCATGCTGGTCCTCTTCATGCTAAGAGTGCTTGTTAAGATCGGTATCGAACTGTCTTCCATCATTGTCGGCGGACTGATCCTGATCGTCTTTGGTTGTATCATCTACGCCATCGTTCAGCAGATGTGGCCGTCCATGTGTATTCTGATTGCCATGGAAGCAGTCCTGATCATGGTGACTGCCGGTGCCGGTATACTGGATTTACTTCTGGAGGAAGCCAGCATCAACCTTGGATTATTGATGCGATCCTGAAGTTTTTTCGATCCTGACATACTTTGTTAATGATCCTGTGGTATGATTGCGGAAAGTCGGGATGAAAGAGCGCGACAATCGGAATTTGTGGAGGTGAGTAAAGTGAAGAAAAAAGCTACAATCGTGATAGTAACTATATGTGTATTGGTGGTAATAATAGGAATTACACTTTCAGCGTTTAGGTCTTCTGAAGTTTATAGAAAGAAAAAAGCATCTATAATGTGGGATTGCTCTGTGACTTGCATGGAAGCGTCAACATCCGAGAAATATGTGATAAATTATGCCGATTCAAAAGTTATATCCAAAACAGGAGCTTTGACGATTCAGAATAGAAATGATTTTGATATTGTAGTGCATTTACTGTGCGAGGGAGAACCAGAAATCGTATCAGACAAGATATCTTCAGGTGGATGCTATTCATTCTTGCAGGTTGCAGCCGATAAAGAATACACTGTTGGTATTCATGCAGCTGTTGATACGAAGACGGAAATAAAAGTGTTCGTATATGATGGTAAAGATACAGAGCCATATACGAAGTGATAGACAAATTCCAGTTTGTCGCTCTCTTAAACTGAATATGATTCTTACATAGCCGGCGGCTCAAAAGCTTCCGGCTATTTTGCTGCCCTTTTCCTGCAGGTGCACATGCAGGCGAAGGGCTTTTTTCATTTCATCATCCGGGGAAGT
>JAFRIW010000051.1 GCA_017432565.1 Lachnospiraceae bacterium | reverse complement strand
ACAAAGTAGCAGGAGGCTGTGGTCAGACCCTTTCTGAAACCATCACGTGGTAGGAGAGAAACACTGATCCACAGCATCCATAACAGCATAGCCATTTACCAAGAACAGGTAAAGATTGGCTACACATAATAATACGAGGAGAGGAAGAATGATCCGCAGAAGTTTGTGTGTGATGACACTTTCCGGAGTCATGGCACTTGCTCTGATCGGATGTGCCGGTGCCGGACCGGCTGCACAGACGCAGCCGGAATCCGGTCAGGCTAAGCAGATGCCGGAAGAGGAGGCGCCGATGATCAGCGGGGACTGGGCAAAAGATGTGACGCTGGACGTTCCTTTTGAGGGGACGCAGCAGCTCTCGGCGATCTCCGGAGAGGATCTTGCGATTCCCGCCGGGGAGGCGCAGGCGGTCCGGGTCTTCCTGGATCTGAAGACAGAAGAGGCTGAAGAAATTGATTACGATGAAGGCGGTGTCGCCGCAGAGTATGTGCTGGCATCGCTTTCGGGTGAGGACGCTGAGGCTTATCCGGAAATCACCGGAATCCTGGATGAATACAACCGGTTTGCGCAGGAGCGTGTCGGAAGAGAACTGGAAGAAGGGAAACTGCGCCATACGGCCTACGAGGCATCGAAAGAGAAGCCGGAGTGGCTTTTCCTGACCTCCTGGATCGGTTTGGAGACGGCGCGCAGCGACTCGCAGATTTTCAGTGCGCTGACGGGCGTCTACCGCTACAACCGGGGGTATGAGCCGGACTATTATGAGCTGCACGGCGTCACCATTGACACACAGACGGGCAGGCGGCTGACCCTGGCGGATTTCTTTACGGACACGGCTGCACTGCCGGAGAAAATCATGGAGAGTCTGGAACTTCGCCGCGGTAATTTCGCGAGCGAAGAAGAGCGGCAGGCTTATTTTGACATGATCAGCAGCAGCGTGGAGGACTGCCGGGATGACGGCAGCTTCGCCTGGCTGGTTTATCCGGACGGCGTGGAGTTCCGGATGGTGCTGAAGAGCACCGGCGAACAGGAGCGCCACACGAACCTTTCCGTGCTGGTTCCTTTTGCCGCCTGCAGCGACATTGTCAGAGCGGATGCGGCGGAAGTGACCTACGATTACGTATATCCCTGCGCGTATCAGCTGGTGAAGACGGCTTACGGGACGGACCTGCCGGTGGATGAGGAAGGAAGTCAGTACGGCAGCTACTATATTGTGCAGAAGAACGGGCAGAAATATCTGTACAAATGCCATGATGAGCGGACGGACGTGTATGTAAAACAGGGCACGGCGCGGCTCGTCGGCAGCTGCAGAGGCGAGATTGTACTTCCGGAGATGACCTGCGCCGGCACGATGCCGGATCCCGCACATTTTGAAATGAGTTATCTCGCGCAGCTTCTGCAGGAACTGTTCCTGCGCGCGGAGGCATCCGTCGGTGAGGATGGGCTGCCGGTGCTGAACGGTCTGTTTGAGACCACGACGAATCCGACGCCGATGACCACGCAGACGGATTTCGAGGCGGAAATCTTTACGGATGAAGAGGCGCAGGAGAGCACACCCGGCACGGTGCCGGCGTATACGACGCTTGTGGTGATCCGCTCGGACGGCGAATCTTTCGTGGATGCGATTATGGACACGGACGGACAGTCCGTCTGTCGTCTGATCGTCGGTGGAAATGAAGAAGACGGCTGGACCATCAACGGTCTGCCGAAGGACGAAGTGATCGGAAACGAGGGCTGGTTCGAGGAGTAACCGCAGTCGGATCTGCGCAGAATGATGAAGTGTGAACAAAAAGGCCATGCGACTCAGGGAAAACCCGGATTCGCATGGCCTCATTGTATTCAGAAGCAGATTTTTCAGCAGACAGATCTCATCAGTCGAGCTTCAGGATCATACCGAGCACATGGCGCGCGGCCCGCACCAGATCTTCGCGGGTGACGGCGCCTTTTTCCATGGCGTCGAGAATACGCTCCGGATAGCCGCAGCCCATCTTGACATCGTTGCCCGCGAGGACTTCCTTGTAGTGCTCCGCGCGGTTCCACCAGTCCGTCATGACGAGACCCTCGTAACCCCACTCGCCGCGGAGAATGCCGTTTAAGAGATCCGCGTTCTCCGAGCTGCGGTGCGCGTTGATGATGTTGTAGGACGTCATCAGACTCCACGGATCCGCCTCTTTGACAATGATCTCAAACGCCTTCAGGTAGATCTCGCGGATCGCGCGCTCGGACGCCCTTGAGTCGGAGTCGCGGCGGTTCGTTTCTTTGTTGTTGAGGGCAAAATGTTTGGGCGTCGCGGCGATGTGCATGCTCTGGATGCCGCGCACCATCGCGGAAGCCTGACGTCCGGCAAGCAGCGGATCCTCGGAGTAATACTCGAAGTTCCGGCCGCACAGCGGGCTGCGGTGGATGTTGACAGCCGGTGTCAGCCACGCGCAGATATTGTTTTCCTTCACTTCCTCCGCGCCGGCCCGGCCGACGGCGTAAACGACATCCGGGTCAAAGGTGCAGGCCAGGAGTGTCGAGCACGGGAAGGCCGTGGTCGCGACGCCGACGTTCGGCAGGATGCGCAGTCCCGCAGGGCCGTCCGCCGTCATGACGTTCGGAATGCCGAACTGAGGATTGTTGCCGTAGCCGAAGGTGTTGGCGGCGCCGGTATTGGGCTGGCCGCTCAGCAGGTAAGCCAGATCCTCGTCGGAGAGCTGCTCCATGAACTTGTCCAGTGAGACCCGGCCCTCGGCGACATCGATCAGATCGTAATGTCCCTCCTGCTTCGGTCCCCACGCGAGCATGCGGGGCACGGGCCGCACCGCGGGACGGCAGTGGGCTGTCGCGTCAAAAACGTGATCCGGAAGAACGGATGCGTCGATCTCATTCGGTGTTCCGGTCGGCAGCTCTTCATAGCTTCCGTCCGCGCGCAGACGCTTTGTCAGCTGGGTCGGCGCCATCCGCTGCTGCAGCTGCTCTGTGACAATATTCTCCGGCAGGACGTGGACGAACGGAGACTCTTCAGCGCTGCGGACGTCGGCCCCGATGAAGAACCGGTAAGAGCCTTTTTCCAGCACCCAAGCGGACTTGCAGATCCGGCCGAGGTCGTCGTAGGACGCCATCTGCGATACGGGGAAGCTGATCCGGACCTCCTGCGACTGTCCCGGCCGGAGCAGGGCAGTTTTGCGGTAGCCTGCGAGCTCCCGGGCCGGCTTTCCGAGCAGGCCCTGCGGCGCGCTGTAGTAGACCTGCACGACTTCTTTGCCTGCGCAGCTGCCGATGTTCTTTACGAGCGCCGTGACGGTGACGATGTCATTGCTCACCGAGACTTTCCTGTCTTCGATGGCAAAATCCGTATAGGACAGGCCGTAGCCGAAGGGATAGACCACCTTTTCGGCGGCGCCGGGAATGGTCTCGAAATAGCGGTAGCCGACATAGATATCCTCGGTGTATTCCACGTAATTATCGGATTCAAAGAAGCCCTCGGAGGAGGGATAGTCCTCAAGACGCTTCGCAAAGGTGTCGGAGAGCTTTCCGGACGGGTTTGCGACGCCGCACAGCAGCTCCGCCGCAGCCAGGCCGCCCTCGATGCCGCCCTGCCAGGCAAGCAGGACCGACGAGAAGCGGTCGTCGTGCGCAAACCAGGAAGTATCGACCATGCCGCCGACGTTCAGGACCACCGCGACCTTTGCAAAGGCACTGCAGACTTTTTCGACCATGGCCCGCTCCGCATCGGTGAGATAGAAGTCGCCGTGGTCAAAGACCGCGTCCTGCAGATCAAGCAGGTTCTGATCTACGCCGGAGTGCTTCGGGATTTTGTCGAGAATGCTCTTGCGGTCCCATGACTCGCCGGAGAAGCGGCTGATGGAGATGACGGCGATATCCGCGCACGCGGCGGCCTTCTGCAGGAGCGCATCCGGCAGCTCCGGCTCGCGCACGAGCCCCGGGACGGCGCCCGCCTCATACTGCGCCCTGACTTCTTTCTCATAATAAGCGACCGTGTCTGGGAAGACGCTGACCTGCGCAAGCTGCGCGAAGCCCTCCGCCAGGTTCCGGATATAGGGGACGGTCACGTCGCCGCTTCCGCCGCCGCCTTTGACATAGTCGATGGTCCCCTTTCCGAACAGAGCGATTCTCGCCCCGCCGGGCAGCGGCAGCAGGCCGTTTTCGTTCTTCAGGAGGACCATGCCCTCCCGTGCGGCCTCCTTCGAGAGACGGATGTGCTCCGCAGAGGCGGTCACTCTCGGCTGCCCCTCATAGAGCGGCAGATTCGGCTGGTAAAGTGCTCTTGCCCATTTATTCATTTTGACTTTCCTCCCTGTGGCTTTTCCGCCGCACAGGCTTTACAATAAAAAGACAGACTGCGCCGCGGTCCGTTGTAATATAGTTTTCGGGTGAATTATTATGCTGTTTAATTCAGGGCAGTTCCTTCTGTTTTTCCCTGCAGTAATTTTATTGTACTATATCATTCCCGCGAAACACAGCGTCGCGAGAAGAGTTTTTCTGCTGGCGGCCAGCTACTATTTTTACATGTGCTGGAACGCACGCTACGGGCTGCTCATCCTGGGCGCCACGGCGGTGACCTATGCCGCGGCACGGCTTCTCTCGAAGACGGAAAGCCCCCGGAAAAAGAAACACATCATGATCGGCGGCCTGTGCATCGTCTTCGCAGCGCTGGCTTATTTCAAATATACCAACTTTCTGCTGGAAAATGCGGAGCGCCTTCTGCAGAGCGTGGCTCCCGGTGCCTCCGTGCCGCGCTTTGACATTCTTCTTCCTGTCGGTATTTCCTTCTTCACCTTCCAGGCGGCGGGCTACCTGATTGACGTCTATAGGGGACAGACACCGGCGGAGACGGATTTTGTCCGCTATGCCCTGTTCGTGTCCTTCTTTCCGCAGCTGGTGGCCGGCCCGATTGAGCGCAGCAGAAATCTCCTGGGCCAGCTGGACTGCACGAACCGGTTTGATTATGACCGGCTGCGCACCGGTTTCCTGATGATGCTTCAGGGTTATTTTATGAAGATTGTGATTGCGGATCGGGCGTCGGTCTTCGTCGATACGGTTTTCGGAAGTCCGGACAACCTCGCGGGATCGCTGTATATCGCCGCCGTGACCGTCTTTACCTTCCAGATCTACTGCGATTTCTGCGGATATTCCCTGATTGCCATCGGCGCCGCCCGCATTCTGGGCGTCGACCTGATGCAGAATTTCAATGCCCCGTATCACGGAATCAGCGTCAGAGACTACTGGCGGCGCTGGCATATTTCGCTCAGCACCTGGTTCCGGGACTATGTCTATATTCCGCTGGGCGGCAGCCGCGGCGGAAAAGTGAAGTATTACCGCAACCTGATGATCACCTTCCTGCTCAGCGGCCTCTGGCACGGCGCCAGCTGGAACTACGTGGTCTGGGGCGGGCTGAATGGCTTTTATCAGGTCCTTGAGGGACTTACGGATTCCTTCCTGCACGGGAAAACAGGGCAAAAGCCGGATCCGGCCCGAATGGGAACCGGCCGGAAGCTTTTCGGGACCGTCCGGACTTTTCTGGCGATTGATTTTGCCTTTATCTTTTTCCGCGCCCGCGGCCTTAAGGATGCAATGCGGATTCTGCGTCAGATTTTCCGAGCCCCCCAGTGGGCGGCCGTCTCGGCGCCGGGCTTGTATGAATACGGCCTCGGCCGGCCGGACTGGATTCTGCTGATCCTTTCGCTTGTGCTGCTGATGGCGCTCGACAGTGTGCTGAACCGGGGGAAGGATCCCGCGGACCTGGTTCTGAACAGACCGCTGCCGGTGCGGATTATCCTTTATGCGCTGTGCATCACGCTGATCCTCCTGTTCGGAATCTGGGGGAATGCCTATGATGCGCACAGTTTTATTTATTTCCAGTTCTGAGAAAGCCGGGACAGAGCGTTAAAATGAAGATGAACGGTAAGCTGAAAAAATTCATATGTGTGTTGGCGGTGATCGCCCTGACCGCGGTAAATCTCGCGGTTCTGAATTATGCGCTGCGGGACGATTATGCCTATTCCAGATATCAGCCGTTTATGGATCACAGCGAGGACATCGACGTCGTCTTTATCGGCTCCAGCCGCGTGGTGAATTCCGTCAACCCGATGCAGCTCTGGCATGATTACGGCATTACTTCCTATAATTTCGGAAACAGCGCTTTCGGAATCGAAAATTCCTACTGGAGCTTCCGCCTGTCCCTGCGCCATCATATCCCGAAGATCGCCGTGCTGGATGTCTTCGGCGCCTCGCGCCCCGAGACAGATAAGCTGCAGCTCGGACTTGCCCACAACGGACTGGACATGTACCCGCTCAGCCTCGAGAAGGTCCGCGCGGTTCGGGCGATTTATGCGGATCCGGCGGATCAGCTGGAACTGCTGTTTCCGTTCTCCGTCTTTCACAATCGCTGGTCCGGGCTGACTCTTGCTTCTTTCCTGCCTTCGGGGAAGCCGCCGGTCACAGATACCAACGGCTTTGAGTTCTTCTATGCCCGCGAAGGGAGCGTCCCGCAGCCGCAGATTCCGGAGAACGAGACGCTCGATCGGGACAATCCGCCCCTGGGCTGCCGCTATATTCCGGAGTTTATTGATCTTTGCAGAGAAAACGGGATCACGCCGGTCCTGATGTTCATCCCACACGAGGTGGAGCCGGAGCGGCAGCGGGAAGCCAACACTGCGCGGCTGATCGCGAAAGAAAAAGACGTCGTCTTCTGGGATCTCCGTGAGGACGGCTTCTTCAATGACCTGACGGACAGCGCGGATCCGAACACGCACCTGAATCCCATCGGCGCTGCAAAGGTGACAGGAGCTCTCGGGGAGAGGCTCAGCGCCGGAGCGGACGGAATTTCTGCGGCGGACCACCGCGGCGAGGCGGGATATGAGCGCTGGGATGCGCTCTATGACACTTACCGGCAGAATCTGAAAACAGCCATCTGCGCGGAAGACTCCTATGAGCGCCTTCTGCTGCGTCTTGCCGACGACGGGTTCGGCGCCTATTTCCTGACTTTTCAAGGCTATGAGCCCGGGCCGGAGGAGCAGGCTCTGATCGATGTGATTCCGCACAATTACGGCTTTGAGAGCGGGAATGAAGCGGAAAACCCTGAAAACTGCGATCTGCGCGTCTATGTCTATGACACGGAAACTTCGGAGGAACTGAAGATCTTTTCCTTCCGGAGAATGACTTCTGAGGACACAAATCTTCCTTTGAATGAAAATGAGTGAGCTGAATTTAGTAAGTTTAGTAAAAACTTACTAAAGAACTGCTAAAATTTAGCTGAAATTTGGTATAATGTTTGTCGTACCGGGTACCGGTATGCGACTTGATTTATTCAAAGGAGGAAGATATGAAGAAGAGAGTACTTGCAGCATTGATGAGTACAGCATTACTGGCAGGCATGCTTGCAGGCTGTGCAGCTCCGGCAGCAGCTCCGGCTGCACCCGCAGAGGAAGCAGTTGCGGAAGAAGCACCTGCAGAAGAAGCAGCAGCTGAAGAAGAAGCACCTGCAGAAGAAGCAGTAGAAGAGGAAGCTCCTGCCGCTGAGGCATCCGCTGATTTCTCCGGCGAGGATCCGCAGCTTGAGAAGCACCTCAAGATTTCCACCATCTGGGCTGAGGACAATGATAACGGCGTTCTGATCAATATGATCGCCAAGGAGTATCAGGAGAATGTCAACCCCAACTTCACATGGGAGTATGAGTACATTCCTTCCGCTGATCTGACACAGAAGATTACCACTCTTGCAGCAGCAGATGATCTTCCGGACATCTTCGCATATGAGTCCGGCAAGCCGATCGTTGAGCTGATCGAGGCGGACAAGATTGTTGATATCGGCGCAGAGCTTGCCCGGATCGGCGACACTGATTATGTCACTCCTTCGGCAACTTCCCTGCTTCAGACCCTGTCCGGAACCGACACCATCTATGATCTGCCGCTCGGTCTGAACGTAGAAGGTTTCTGGTACAACAAGGCTCTCTTCGAAGAGGCTGGCATTGAAGCTCCGCCGGCAACCATGGATGAGTTCGAAGAAGATCTGCAGAAGCTGCAGGATGCAGGCATCCAGCCGCTCGTAGCAGGCGGTGCTTCCGGTGAGACCTGGGGCTCCACTCGTGTTGTTAATGCCATTACCGTCAGAACCGTCGGCAACGACGCGATGAAGAAGGCAGCAGACGGCGAAGCAAAATATACCGATCAGGGTTATGTTGACGCAGCTCAGAAGGTTGCTGACTGGGCAGCGAAGGGCTACTTCGGCGAAGGCATCAACACCGTGACCATGAACGCAGCAGGCCAGATGCTCATGAGCGGCCAGGCAGCGATCTTCTACAACGGCTCCTGGTTCTCCGGCAGCCTGAACAGCGAAGACAATGCAGCAGGTGAGGACGGCATCGGCTTCTTCAACATCCCGGTCGTGGATGAGTCCATCAGCAGCGCTACCGATTATTCCATGAACTGCGGCAACATCCTCTGCCTGGACAAGACAAAGTATGATGACGCAACAGCATGGTTCCTGAAGTATTTCGTTGAGCACATCGGCGATGCAGCCATGAGCACACAGGGCACCATCAAGGGTTACACCTACAGCACCAAGGCTGAGGACATCAAGCCTTACACGCAGCTCGTTCTCGATGAGATCGACAAGGCAACCGGCGCCTTCACATGGTATGAAGCAACCATGAACGCTGAGGTCAGCAAGACCGCTCAGGAGAACGTTCAGCTTCTGCTGACCGGCGATATGGACGGACAGGCTTACATGGAGTCCATCCAGGAAGCTGCCGACATGGCAGACTGATCTGTCTGAAAAGGCACGGCTGTTGCAGCCGTAAGAAAGCATTAAAAAGATAAGCCTGGGAGCCGGCGGCATTTATGCCGACGGCTCCCGCTGTCAAGAAGAAAACAGGGAGATCCGGCATGAAAAAAGTACTGGGAAATAAAAAGGCGATCGCACTGTTTGTTGTACCGGCGTTCATTGTCTACACCATCGTCGTCATCGCGCCGATTGCGGTTTCCTTCTATTATTCCTTCTTTTCCGGGACACCGGGACTGAAGTGGGAGTTTGTGGGCATGAAGAATTTCTTAAGGCCCTTCCAGGACTCCCGGTTTAGAGATGCGCTGTTTGTCAATCTGAGATACATCGGATTTGTTATGGTCGGACAGGTCGGACTGGGCCTGTGTATGGCACTGCTGTTCCGCTTCTGGCTCAAGCGGTTCAAGAATCTGATCCGTACGCTGCTGTTCTTCCCGGTCGTTCTGCCGACGGTTGCCGTCGGTCAGCTGTTTGCCAAGATTTACGAGATTCAGCCCAACTACGGACTGCTCAACTCCCTTCTTGCAAATATCGGACTTCAGCAGTATGTGCACGCCTGGATCGGCGAGATGGACACGGCGCTCCCGTCCCTGATTGTCATGGATATCTGGTCTGCGATCGGATTCCACGCTGTCATTCTCTACGGAGCCATTCTGGATATCTCCGATGACGTCATCGAGGCAGCTGCCATCGACGGCGCGGGTTCCTTCCAGCTGTTCCGCTACATTCTGGCCCCGCTTCTGCGGCCCATGATCGTAACCTGCGCGATCTTCTCCTTCTCCGGAACCGTCAAAATGTTCGAATCGGCCAAGGCTCTGACCGGCGGCGGACCCGGCAACGCGACCAAATCGCTGTCCATGTATATGTATGAGGTGGCCTTCAACTACAACAAAGTCGGCTATGGCTCCGTCATTGCACTGTTCATCTTCCTGATGTGCATTGTGGGTTCCTTCATCATCGGACTTTTTGATACGAAGGAGGACATTTGATCATGACCAAAATCAAGAAAATCACACCGAAATCCATTATCAGCAAAGTGGTCATCGCCCTTGTCCTGATCATCGACGTCTATCCGATTTTCTGGCTGCTGACCGCCTCTGTCAAGCGCAACAGTGAGTGGGTGGATTATCCCGCCTACGCACTTCCGAAGGGATTCTACTGGCAGAATTACGTGGAGGCCTGGACGAGAGGACACATGGCGACGTTCTTTAAGAACTCGCTGATCGACACGCTGATTTCGCTGATCTTCATTGTTATATTCTCGACAACGGTTTCCTTCGCCTGCGTCAAAATGCAGTGGAAACTGAAGAAGAGCGTTGCCCGCTATTTCCAGATCGGCATCATGGTGCCCGTCGCGACATCCCTGATTCCGCTTTATCAGATGTTTGTGCGGACAAAGCTGACCAACACCTATTTCAGCCTGATCATTACGTACATCGCTTTCGGTCTGTCGCTTTCGATCTTCCTGATGACCGGCTATCTGCGCACCATGCCCAATGACATGTTTGAGGCGGCGGTCATCGACGGCTGTGACATCTATAAGCTGATGTATTATATCGTCGTTCCGATGATGAAAAACGCAATCGTGACCGTCCTGGTCCTGCAGTTCTTCTTCAAGTGGAATGACCTGCTCTTCTCCATGACCTTCATCAGCAAATCGGAGCTGAAAACCGTACAGACGGGACTGCTGTACTTCTCCGATGAGTTCGGCTCCAAGAACTGGGGTGCGATTTTTGCCTCGATTTCCATGAGTATCCTCCCGATGCTGTTCCTGTACACCTTCCTGAACAAAGCGATTATCGAAGGTATGACAGCCGGCGCGGTGAAAGGCTGAGGGCTGAAAATGATTCTTGAATATATCGATCGGAACATCGGCAAGGTCTTAAAGGACCCCGTCGGTTTCATTCACTATCCCTTTATTGATCCGGGCTCCGTCTATGACGGAAATGTCTGGGACTGGGACACCTACTGGTCCGTCTACGGCCTTCTGCCGCTGGCGGATCAGCTTTCGCTGCCGGATGCGCGGGAGCGGATTCTGCGCCACGCGAAGGGCAATGTGCAGAACTTCTTTGACTGGCAGCTGGAGGACGGCTACATTCCGATGATGATTGAGAACGGAAAATGGCCGGAGCCCTATCTGAACATCCAGCATAAAAACGGTGTGCTGATGAACATGCACAAGCCGTTTCTGTGTCAGCAGATCCGCCTGATCAGCGAATATGCCGGGGATTACACCTGGGTATTTCCGCATCTCGAAGGCCTGGACCGTTATTTTGAGCGGTACCGGGCGGATTATCTGCATGAGCGCAGCGGCCTGTATGTCTGGGTCGACGACATCATGATCGGCATGGACAACGACCCGGCCTCCTTCGGACGGCCGAAGCGTTCCACCGCCAACATCTACCTGAACAGCTTCATGGTCATGGAGCTGGAGGCGGCAGCACAGATTTATCTTGCTGCTGCAAAGGCATTTCAGGCAGACAGACCGGACGATTCGATACACTGTTCCATGCAGGCCGTTACCGCTGCGCAGGAGAAAGTCCGGCTTATTCGTGCCATTCAGGAGCAGATGTTTGATAAGCGGGACGGCTTCTACTACTCGGTCGACGTGGATGTGGAAACCCGGAAATATGACTGGTTCCACCAGGGGCTGGGCGTCTTCTGGAAGAGCATGCCGATCCGGATTGCCACGTGGACGGGCTTCCTGCCGCTGCTGGCGGGCTTTGCGGATGAAGAACAGGCACAGGAACTGCGCCGGCACTTCCATGACGAGGCTGCCTTCGGAAGCGGGTACGGCATTCCGACACTGGGCAAAAATGAGCCGATGTTCAACATTGAGGCGACCAATAATCCCTCCAACTGGCTCGGGCCGATCTGGCTGGTGGCCAACTACTGTGTCTTCCGCGGCATGCTGAATTACGGCTTCAGAGAGGAGGCACAGGAACTGTGCAGCCGCAGCGTGAGGCTTCTGGAAAAGGATCTTGAGAAGACCGGATGCCTTCATGAATACTATGATCCCGCGACCGGTGAGCCGGTCATGAACGGCGGGTTTATCAACTGGAATATCCTGGTCCTGAATATGATCAGAGAATTGGAGAACGCATGAAAATCGGAATTGTCTATACCAGCACGACACCGGAACTGATTCAGATGCTGAATGAGCAGGTCCGTCTGCAGCTTGGTGAAGTTGAGATCTATGAACAGCAGGCGCCGGAGATCCTGGCGCAGGTACGGGAAGCCGGTTATGTCACGGCTGAACCGGCGGCACATCTGATCACCATGTTTATGAATGCCGTGCGGGAGGGCTGTGATGCAATCCTGAATGTCTGCTCCTCTGTCGGTGAAGTTGCTGACGCGGCACAGACGGCGGCCGCGTATCTGGGCGTTCCGATCGTCCGGATCGACGAGGAAATGTGCCGGGAAGCTGTGCGCAGCGGTGTACGCATCGGCGTGATGGCGACACTCCCCACGACCATGGAGCCGACCATGCGCACGATTGAGAGAATGGGCAGAGTCTGCGGAAAGCATGTCGAGCTCGTTCCCTGCCTGGTGGAAGGTGCTTTCGGCCTGAACCAGGATGAATTCCGCGAGCGGATGGCCGAGTCAGCCGGCACCATCGCCGACAAAGTGGACGTGATTGTTTTTGCACAGGGCAGCATGGCCTACTGTGAGGAATACATCGCCGGTCTGTATCAGAAGATTGTTCTCTCGAGCCCGCGCTTCGGCGTTTCGGCGCTGAAGGCAGCACTGATTGCCAAGGGGGTCTGCCATGCATGAGGTTCTCTTATCTGTCGCGCCGGTGAGCGGCGCGCCGCACCGGATCGACCCCGCCGCGATCGCGGAGGATGTCTGTGCCTGTCATGAGGCCGGCGCCGCCATGGTCCATCTGCACGTGCGGGATGAGAACGGCGCACTGACGCCGGACATCCGCCTGCTGGAGGAGACCGTCCGGCTGATTCGCAGCAAGTGCGATATCGTCGTTGAAATTTCGACCGGCGGCGTCTCGGACCTGAGCATTGAGGAGCGCTGTGTTCCCTGCCGTCCCGGCTGGGTGGAGGCAAACAGCCTGAATGTCGGCTCGGTCAACCTGGGCGACGCGGTCTACCGCAATCCGATTCAGGATGTGCGCTATTGTGTGGATCAGATTCTGAGAAACAGAAAAGTACCGGAAATCGAAGTCTTCGAACTGGGTATGATTCATACTGTTTCCGAACTGATGAAAGAGTTTGATTTCCCGAAGCCGGTTCTGTTTGCACTGGTCTTCGGCCATCCGGGCGAAATGCCCGCCACACCTTACGCCCTGCGGCATATGCTGGATTTCCTGTCCGAGACCTTCACGCAGGAGGCACTGCAGAAGAAGGAGATCCTCTGGGGCTACACCCAGGCACACCGCGAGGACTGGGAGATGATGAAGTATGCGCTCTCTCTGGGCGCGGATTCCCTGCGTGTCGGCTTTGAGGATTCGGATGTCCTTATGCCGGGCGTGAAAACAGAACGGAATGCGCCGATTGTTCAGAAAGCGGCGCGCCTTGTCCGCGAGAGCGGCGCAGCTGTCATGACCAGCGCAAGAGCCAGGGAAATTCTGGGCATCGGCGCCTGAAACAGAAAACACAGGGACGTTCCTGAAACGGGACAGGAGGAGCGAATTGAAGCACTTATCCTATTCTGAACAGACACAGTACTGGAACCGTATCTCCGCAGAGCACGCACAGCAGATCGCGGCGGCGCAGGCAGAACTGATACAGAGCGCCCGCTCTTATCCGGGCAGAATCGTTGTCCTGGATGATGACCCGACCGGCGTTCAGACGGTCCATGACATACCCGTCTACACCGACTGGTCGCAGCAGACCATTGAAGAAGCGTTCACGGCGGAAGATCCGCTGTTCTATATTCTGACGAATTCAAGAGGACTGCAGGAGGAAGAGACAGAGCCCATTCACCGCGAGATCGCGGAAAGATGTCTTAAGGCCGCAAACGGCCTTCCTTTTCAGATGATCAGCCGCAGCGACTCCACGCTGCGCGGTCATTATCCGCTGGAGACAGATGTTCTGGAAAGCGTCCTCAAGGAGAAACAGGGACCGTGCGACGGACTGATTCTCGCGCCGTTTTTCGAGGCCGGCGGGCGGTTCACCATCGATAATATTCATTACGTTAAGACCGGTGACGAGCTGGTTCCGGCCGCGGAGACCGAATTTGCCCGGGATGAGACCTTCGGATACACCAGATCGGATCTGCGGGAGTATGTGGAAGAAAAGACAGGGGGGAGAATTCCCGCCTCCGCTGTCCGGTCCGTGGACCTGATGCTGCTGCGCACAGGCGATGTGGAGGCCGCTGCACAGATTCTGACGGAGACCCGGGGCGGCGTGCCGGTCATTGTCAATGCACTTTCACCGCAGGACATGCGGGTCTTCTGCGCGGCGCTGTACCGCGCGCTGAATGCCGGACGGCGCTTTCTGTACCGGACCGCGGCCGATTTTGTCAAAGCCTTCGGCGCTGTCACCGACAGACCGCTGCTCTCCCGGGAGGAGCTTCTTGGCGGCGCAGAGGCAGAGGCGGCAAAGGCAGGGCTGGTGATCGCCGGATCCCACACTGCGAAGACGACCAGACAGCTTGAGCGGCTGGAAGGCCTTGCGGGACTGGACCGGATTCCCTTCCGTGCGGCGGCCGTACTGGACGGAACGATCGGACAGGAGAGTGAACGGGTCCGCGCTCTGGTGGAGCAGGATCTTGCAAGCGGAATCACGCCGGTTGTTTTCACGGAGAGACAGGTTCTGCAGGTCGAGGGAGACACAAAGGAGTCCGCTCTGCAGCGCTCCGTGGAAATCTCCGATGCCCTCTGCAGCGTGGTCGGCGGCCTGAAAATCCGGCCCGCATTCCTGATCGCCAAGGGCGGCATCACCTCCAGTGATCTGGGCGTGAAGGCACTGCAGGTAAAGAAGGCTGAGGTGGCCGGCCAGATTCTGCCCGGCATTCCGGTCTGGCGGTGCGGAGAGGAAAGCCGCTTCCCCGGCATCCCTTACGTCATCTTCCCCGGCAATGTGGGCGAAGAAGACTCCCTGCGCACCATTCTTGAGCTTCTGCTCTAAACCTTAATTGAACGGAGATAACCTATGCTGACAGATACGACTGCATCCCCTTACGCGAAGGCAGTGCCGCTGCCTTCCGGCGCGGTCCGCTGGACCGAAGGCTTTTATAAGACGGTGGAGGAGCAGAATGCACAGGCGACGGTGCCGCTTCTGCTTTCCATGTTTGAAGACAAAGACATCAGCCACATCCTGGAGAATTTCCGGATCTGTGCCGGGGAAGCCGAGGGACATCACGACGGAACCGTCTTCGGCGACGGCGACTTCTACAAATGGATGGAGGCCGCCTGCTACGTTGCGTCCGCGCGGGACGACGAAGCGCTCTGGGAGCGGATTGAGGAGTATATCGGTCTGATCGGGCGCGCCCAGCAGCCGGACGGATACCTCTCCACCAAACAGATTCTTGGAGAGCGGGACGGAAACGGCGTCCACCGTATGGGCGATATCAATGACTTTGAGGTCTACAATTTCGGCCACATGTTTACGGCGGCGGCACTGCATTACCGCCTGACCGGCCGCAGAAGCTTCCTTTCCATTGCGGAAAAAACCGCGGACTATCTGGACGGAATGTATGCGGAGGCACTGAAGAAACAGGAGGTGCAGACGGCGGTCTGTCCTTCGCACTACATGGGGCTGATCGAGCTGTACCGGGCGACGGGCGATGAAAAGTATCTGCGTCTTGCCCGCACCGCGATCGAACTCCGTGACTCCGTGAAAAACGGTCTGGACGACAATCAGGACCGCCTGCCGCTGCGCATGCACCGGAAGATCATCGGACACGCGGTCCGGGCCAATTACCTGTACGCGGGCCTCGCCGATCTGTATCTGGAGGAGGGGGATCCCGATTATCTCACGGTTTTAAACAGCGTGATGGAGGACCTGACGGAGCACAAGCTCTATCTGACCGGCGGGTGCGGCGCCCTCTACAACGGCGCGTCGCCCTACGGCAATTTTTTCTCCCACCAGCTGATCCACCAGGCCTACGGCTACGCGTATCAGCTGCCGAACCTCACCGCCTACAATGAAACCTGCGCGGGCGTGGGCCTGATTCTGTGGGCTTATCGGATGTTTCTGATTGATCCCCGCGCATCTTATTTTGACCTGATCGAGCGGGCTCTTCTGAACACCAGCCTTGCTGCCGTCAGCCTGGACGGCCTTCGCTTCTTCTATGAGAACATGCTGGAACGCTCCGGAAAGCTGGAGTATGAGCTGGTCTGGCCGCTGCACAGGACCGGCTACATCACCAGCTACTGCTGCCCGCCCAACCTGGCCCGCCTGCTGGCGCAGACACCGGAGTACGCTTATGTGCTCGGGAAGAACGGGCAAAATCCTGCGCAGTCCGGCGAACCGGCTGAGGCAGACGGAGCTCTGAATGTCTATATCGGACTGTACGGTGCGAGCCGCACGGCACTGACGCTGCCGGACGGGACAAAACTGGTGCTGGTACAGGAGACAGACTATCCGTTTGACGGCCGGATCCGCTTTCACGCGGAACAGGTCACGGCCGGTGACGGGGGTGGGCGGAAGGCATCTGCCGGTGCCGGAGAACCCGTGAAGCTCCGGATCTTCCTGCGGATCCCCGGCTGGGCGGATCAGGCGGAGCTTGAGATCCGGGACGGACAGGAAATCACGAAGAAGAACCTGTCTGCGGAAAAGAACGGAAGCTTTTCTGAAGGCAGCTTCTATGAGGCGGCTGAAATCAGGCAGATTGAGGATTTCCTGATTGAACTGAAGCTGGAGATGCCCGCCCGGCTGACCATGGTTCATCCGATGGCGGAGGAGGACCGGGGACGGGCTGCGCTGGAGAGAGGCCCTCTGGTCTACTGCCTGGAGCAGGCGGATCTGCCGGAGGAATACCGCGGACAGATGCGCGGACTGCGCTTTGCGGCAGATGCGGATTTCGTGCCCGAAACGACTGAAATTGAAGGACGGCAGCTGACGGCGCTCTCGGGCAACATGCTCTGCACACCGGAGTGGGAGGGCGGCCTCTACAGGACGCTCCGTCCCGCAAAACTGCAGGAGGTACCGGTCCGGCTGATTCCGTATTTTGCCTGGAACAACCGCAGACCCGAAGAGGATGAGGACATGGCGGTCTTCTTCCCCGTAAACTATCGCTGAAAACCGGATCTGAAGACTGAATCAACAGAAAGAAGGAATGGACATGCGCTATACAGAGTACGCTTTTGAGGTGCCGGAGGAGAAAATCGTCCGGGTTCTGATTGACACGGATGCGAAAAATGAGGCGGACGATCAGTTCGCCATTGTACAGGCGCTGCTCTCGCCGAAGCTGGAAAACAAAGGCTTTATTGCGGCGCACTTCGGAACCCGCCTGCCGGATTCCATGGAGAGAAGCTATGCCGAACTGGAGAAGATTTTTGACCTGATGGGCTTTGAGAAGGAGGGGATGATCTTCCGCGGGGCTGAGCGGGCAATTCAGGACAAGGCGGTGCCGCAGGTGAGCGAGGGCGCCCGGAAAATCGTGGAAGAGGCCATGAAAAATGACGCGCGCCCGCTTTACATCCTGTTTCTGGGCCCGCTGACGGATATGGCGAGCGCCCTGCTGATGGAGCCGCGGATCGCGCAGCGCTGCACGGTGATCTGGATCGGCGGCGGCCGCTATCCGAGCGGCGGGATCGAATTCAACCTGGGCAACGATATTGAGGCAGCGAACGTCGTCTTCTCGAGCAAGGTCCCCGTGTGGCAGATCCCGAAGAATGTTTATGAAATGATGGCGGTTTCCTTTGCGGAGCTGGAACTGAATGTCTATCCGCACGGCGCCATCGGAAAATATCTTCTGGAACAGATGAATGAGCACGCGAAGGAGGACATTCCGCGCCTGTCGGATTTCCGGAGCGGAGAGACCTGGGTGCTGGGCGATTCCCCGGCCGTCGGCGTGCTGCTGTACGAACACCGCTTCTGCTTTGACTGGGTGCAGGCGCCGCTGATCACGAAGGATATGACTTATGTGCAGACCGGCTTAAACCGCCCGATCCGGGTCTACCGGGAGGTGGATTCGCACCTGATCCTGAATGACCTTTACGCGAAGCTGGCTCTTTTTGCCGCAAAACACTGACCGCGCCATACGATGCTGCGCTGACTGAATAGGATGACAGGAGTAAAAAAATGAAAATTGTCAATCTGCGCGTCAATGACCAGATAAACCCGATCGGAATCGACTTAAAGAATGTGACCTTCTCCTGGGAGGTCCGGGAGGCCCGCGGCACCCGCCAGGCCTGCTCCGAATTCCTTCTCGCAGAGGATGAAGGCTTCTCACAGATCCTGTTTGACAGCGGAGAAACGCTGCTTTCACCCGCCGCGTACACGCCGGATCTGTCCGGGATCCTGGAAAAGGGAAAGACCTACTATATACAGGTAAGCGTGACCGATGAAACCGGCGATACGGCTAAGGCTCAGGCGCATTTTGAGGGCGGCAAAGCCGGCGCTTTCGCGGGAAACTGGATCACTTCCCCGATGACGGCGGAGATCCATCCCGTCTTCCGCAGGAAGTTCACACTGACCGGCGAAGAGGCGGCGCAGCGGGCAAGGCTCTATATCTGCGGACTCGGCCTGTATGAGGCATATCTGAACGGGGAGAAGATCGGGAACCAGTTCCTGACCCCGTATTTTACCGATTACCGGTACCGCGTGCAGTACCAGACTTATGATATCGCGCCGCTCCTGAAGGAGGGCGAGAATGTTCTGGATGTCTGGCTCGGCGAGGGCTGGTACAAAGGCCGATTCGGCTATCTGGTCGGCGGACAGCTGCGGGAGTATTACGGAGACGAATATAAGCTGATCGCGGACATTCAGATCGGTGAGAAGGTCATCGGGACCGACGAGACCTGGATGTGCCTGCGCTCCCCGATCCTCACCTCTGGCATCTATGACGGAGAAGTTTACGACGCAAGGCGCGATTCGGCGATCGCAGCACCGGGGTATCGTGATATTGCCCGGGCAAAATATGCCGCCGCGCCCAGGGCACAGCTGGTTCCGATGACCGGCCTGCCGGCAGTGCGCCATGAGACGTTCCCTGTGAAGGAAATCATTCACACCCCGGTCGGCGAGACGGTCCTGGATTTCGGACAGGAAATCACCGGCTGGGTGGAGTTTGAGGCCGAGGCACCGCTGGACAGACGGATTATTCTCCAGTACAGCGAAGTGATGCAGGACGGATGCTTCTATAATGAGAACCTGCGGTCCGCCACGGCGGAATTCAGATGGATCTCCGACGGCACGAGGAAGGCGGCGCGCCCGCATTTCACCTTCTTCGGCTTCCGCTATGTCAAAGTGAGCGGCATCACTGTCGATGAGACAAACAGGGCGGACTTCACCGCCGTGGCCATCTATTCAGATCTGGAAGAGACCGGCAGAATTACGACGGCGAATGCCAAAATCAACCGTCTGATTGAGAACACCAAATGGGGCGAAAAGGGCAATTTCCTGGACATCCCGACCGACTGCCCGCAGCGCGACGAGCGGTGCGGATGGACCGGCGACGCGCAGATTTTTGCCAATGCGGCTTCTTACCATATGCGCACCCAGAGCTTCTTCAGGAAGTATCTGCGGGATATGGCGGATGAACAGCGCGAAATGGGCGGCGCGGTGCCTTATGTGGTGCCGGACATTCTGACCATTGCTCAGGAAAAATGCGCGGAGCCGCCTTTTGATGTGACAGAGGATCTGTGGGGCGTGGGCGGCGCGAGCGTGTGGGGCGATTCCGCCGCCATTATTCCCTGGGATATGTACCTGCACAGCGGGAATCTCAGCTGGCTCGCCGAGCAGTACGACAACATGAAGCAGTGGGTCGATTTCATCATCAGCATGGATGAAAACCACTGCGGCGGAAAGCGGCTGTGGACCTGCGGCTTCCACTTCGGCGACTGGCTCAGCCTGGATGTGGAGGCGAGCGACAACGACATGGACAACCGCGAGGGCGGCACGGACAAATACTTTGTCGCCTCCGTTTTCTATTTCTATTCGGCACAGCTGACGGCGAAGGCCGCCCGGCTGATCGGGAAAGAAGAGGATGCTGCTTATTATGAAAAGATCTCGGCAGAGGTCCGCGCGGCGGTCCGGGCAAAATATGTCACAGGCCCGGGCGAGCTCTCCATCCGGACGCAGACCGCGTATGCGGTCGCGATCCATCTGAATGTTTTTGACGAGGAAGAGAAGCAGGCGGCGGGAGAGCGGCTCGCAGAGCTGCTGCACCTGTGGAAGGATCATCTGGCCACCGGCTTTGTCGGAACCGCTTATCTGTGCGACGCGCTGACGGAGACGGGGCACGCGGATCTTGCTTATACACTGCTGTTCAACGAGGATTATCCGAGCTGGCTGTATGAGGTCAATCTCGGTGCGACGACGGTCTGGGAGCGGTGGAATTCGCTTCTGCCGGACGGAAAAATCAGCGGAACCGGCATGAACAGCCTGAACCATTATGCATACGGCGTGATCGTGGAGTGGATTTACCGCTCGGTCTGCGGCCTGCAGCTGACGGAGGAGAAACCGGCCGGCGCAGCCGTGGTTCTCGCACCGCACCCGGATGCGCGGCTTGGCGAGGCGCAGACCTGCGTCAGGTTTGCCGGCGGCACCTATGAGGCGGGCTGGAAAATGGACGGAAACCGCATCCGCTATACCTTTACGGTTCCGTTTGACTGTGAACTGTGCTTTAAAGCGGACCGTCCGCTGAAGGACATCACGCTGAACGGGCAGCAGGTCTTAGAGGAGACACTGGCTGTGCCGTTCAGGGCGGGAAGCTATGTGATCGAGGCGTTGTGTGACTGACAGTATTCCGGCTGATGTACGGCGGGCATAATCCTGCCGACCGGCGTCAGACGGATCTGCGCACCACAAGATGCGCGGAGATGGAAATGTCCACCGGATAAAAATCCTTCTTTCCGAGCGTGGAGAGAAGACGTTCCACGGCCATATAGCCCATGTACTGTTTGGGAATATGTACGGTGGTGAGCGGCGGATCTGTGTAGTTGCACATGGTGATATCATCGAAGCCGATGACCGCGACATCCTTCGGAACCAGGTAGCCCGCTTCGCGCAGCGCCCGGAGGACGCCGATGGCGATCAGATCGTTGTCCGCGAAGTAACAGTCCGCAATCGGCCCGCCTTTTTCAAGATATTCACGCATCTCGTTATAGGCCCCCTCAATCGAGGGGGTCAGTTTATGTATGACCGACTGCGTGGGGGACATGCCGTTGTAGCGAAGCGCCTTCTCGTAGCCCTCATGACGCTCACTGAAGTTGCGGATGTAGAAAGAGCTGTGAAGATATCCAGGCTGGCTTTTGCGCTTGTTGATCAGATAATTCGTGGCCAGGAAAGCGCCGTCCACGTTGTTGATGCGCACGGAGTCTACCTTGGATGAAATGAAATGATTGTCCAGGAGAATGACCGGAATGCGTGAAAAGGCCAGGATGTTGAAATCATCGTCGCGCATCTCGGTTCCCAGCAGAATGATGCCCACCGCGTCCTTGAAAGAAATCTCGTCGATCTGGCGGCGCAGATCCTCCTGCTCATGTACGTTTACGGTATAAATCCGGTACCCTGCGGAGGCACAGGCGTGCTCGACACCCTCAGTCAGCTCGGAGAAGAAGGTTGAATCGACCAGCACCGCGCCGTGTCTTCTGTAATAAACCAGATAAATGGAGTTCAGCGTCGGCAGCGCGGCAAATTTTGACAGATCCATGCCGTACTTTTCCGCCGCCTCCTTGACTCTGTGACGTGTCTGGGTGCTGACACCCGGCTTGTTGTTTAATGCCATGGAAACGGCTGTCTCCGAGATTCCGAGAATTTTCGCCAGTTCCTTACCGGTCATGATTTTTCCCCCAAACGATTTATCGTATTTTTACAGTGCGGAAAGCACTTTCTTTCAGAGCCTGCGCCCTTCTATGCAGAGAGTAGCAAAAGGAGCGGGAAACGTCAATTACTGCTCCCGGCGGGCGGACTGTGAGTTCCTGCTTTTCAGCATGTGCCGGCACAGGAAGATGCAGATCATGGCGGAGAGGAGCGAGCCGAGCGGCGCCGCGGCGCCCATGGGAAGGAGGGTCGCCGGGAAGAGCACGGAGGCCAGCCAGGCACCCGGAATCCGCATGAGGATGATGGACGCAATGTTGTGAATAAAGGAATAAACTGCCTTTCCGTAGGCGCAGAAGAAGCCGCTGTAACAGAAGTGCACGCCGGCCGCGATGGTGTCGAAAGCATAGGAGCGCAGGTACTGGCTGCCGAGTGTGACAACCGCCGGCTGGTCCGTGAAAAGACCGACGATCTGCGGCGTCCACAGCTCACAGACAATGACCGTGAGAATGCCGTAGACCACGCAGGTGCCGATGGCGATGTGCAGTGTCTTCAGTGCGCGGTCATCCTCGCCGGCGCCCGCATTCTGTGCCGCGATGGCGGAGACGGAGGAGAGCATGGCCGACGGAACCAGGAACAGGAAGCTGATGATTTTTTCCACGATACCGACGGCAGCGGCCACATCCACGCCGCGGCTGTTGGCGATCGCCGTGATCACCAGGAAAGAAATCTGGATCAGACCGTCCTGACAGGCCACCGGGATGCCGACCTTCAGAATCCGGGAGAGAACCTGTCCGTCCGGTTTTAAGTCCTGCAGTTTCAGAATTGCCGGCGCAGCCTGTGCGTCCCGGGGCTTCAGTGCATTTCTTAAGAAAAGCAGCGCCAGCAGCACGCTGAGCGCCTGCGAAATGACGGTCGCGAGCGCGGCGCCCATGGCGCCCATGGCGAGGGGACCGATCAGGATATAATCCAGAATGACATTGATCACACCGGCGGCGAAGACGAAGATCATCGGACTTTTCGTGTCGCCCAGTCCGCGGAAGATGCTGCTGATGACGTTATAGGCAGTGATAAAGGGGACGCCGATGAAGCAGATCAGGACATACCGGCCCGCCTCTTCAAAAGCTTCCGGCGGTGTGGAAAGGATCCGCAGAATCGGGTTTCTTGTGAGAATCAGCAGCGCGGTGACCAGCACCGAGAAGACGGCAAAAATGGAGACTGCGGCGCCGATATTCCGCCCGGCTTCCCGCGCGTCCTTCGCGCCGACCGCGTTTCCGATCGACACGGTCGCGCCCATCGCGAGTCCGACAATAATGACTGTCAGCATATGCATCAGCTGGGAGCCGATGGCGACAGCCGAGATCGTGGAAGCGCCGTTGAACCGGCCCGTGATGAACAGATCCGCCAGACCGTAGAAGGTCTGCAGAAAACAGGAAATCAGGTATGGAACGGAGAAGTACAGCAGATTTCCGAAGATACTGCCGCTGGTCAGATCACGTCTTTTCAAGGATGCCCTCACTTCCGAAGCTGTCCGTAACATCAGTACAGACCGCGCTGAAAACAGCGCCGATTCCGTATTATTTTACAGACGGAAGTTTGGCTTGACAAGAAAAAAGCGTTATTGTAAGATAAGTTTTGCCCTTAAGGGTAATCGAAGTGTGGCTCAGTTTGGTAGAGCGCTGCGTTCGGGACGCAGAGGCCGCTGGTTCGAATCCAGTCACTTCGATTTTTTTATTGCTTATTTTTCCATTTTTCAGCTTCCGCCGCGGTGTTCGCGAGATACCGGATCACTTCGGCGGGGTATTCTCCGACGGCCGTTTCATTCGTCACCATGACCGCCGCCGCCCCGTCTGCCACCGCATTGAAAATGTCTGAGACCTCCGCCCTCGTAGGCACTGCGGAGTGAATCATTGAAGTCAGCATCTGTGTGACCACGAGGAAGGGTTTTCCTTTCTGTCTGCAGACTGCCTCGATTTCTTTCTGCGCCGCGGGAAGTTCCCAGAGCGGCATATCATTTCCGAGATCGCCACGGGCAATGACCAGCAGATCGGACTCCTCCAGAATATCCTCCAGCTGCGTGATTCCCTGCCGGTTTTCGATTTTAGCAAAAACACGCAGATCCTGCGCTCCGCACTCCTCCAGTGCGCGCCGCAGCGCCTGAAGGTCATCCTTTCCCCGGACAAAAGGCTGCATGACGCTTGTCACACCGTATTTGCGGGCATCCCGCAGATTCATCAGGTCCTGCCCGGTCAGTGCCGGACCATAGACCGGCTTGTCCACGATTTTGATACTCTTTCTCGCAGTGAGAATACCGCCGCGCACAATCCGGCAGACAGCTGATTCTGCGCCGGCCTCTTCTACAGTCAGAAGAAGCTTTCCGTCATCCAGAAGAATCTCATTCCCGTCATCCAGGTGACGCAGGAAACCGTCCGGCACGGGAAGTGTCTGCGCTCCCGCCGGTACATCGCTCAGATCGTCTGCTTCCTCCGTGAGGATGACGCAGTCTCCTTCCTTCAGAAGCCGCTCTCCGGAAAAATGCCCGACCCGGAGTTCCGGGCCCTGCATATCGATCAGAAGATCCGCCTTTACGCCGGATTCCGCCGCTGCTTCATGAAAATGCGAGAGGATCTCTTCGCTTTCCCGAAGACTCGTATGCGAAAGATTCAGCCGCATGCCTGTCATTCCGTTTTCAAACATTTTTTTCAGCGTTTTTGTATCGCTGCAGGACGGCCCCAGTGTCCCGAAGATTTCCGTTTTCATATTCTGCTCCTTCATTCCCCCGGAATGCCATACAATCATGGCTATTCTATCGTATCAGATTTTTTTTCAGATGGAAGTTTTGCTATAATGAGATGGGTATGAGAAAGCAGACAGCCGGCCGTAATCCGGCCTGCACATAACAAAGTAAAAGGGGGTTCTGCAATGGTTGATTTTAAGGGAAAGCCGTTCTTTCTGAAGGACGAAGACATCCGGTGGGTGGAAGAGACGCTGGCCGGCATGAGCACGGATGAGAAGGTGGGTCAGCTGTTCTGTCCGCTGGGCCTGACGGATAACGAATATTATCTGCATCATCTGATCAATGATCTGCATATCGGCGGACTGATGTACCGGCCGGGGCCGAAGGCAGAGGTACGCGCGACACATGAAAAGATTCAGTCCTTCGCAAAGATTCCGATGCTGATCGCGGCGAACACGGAAGCCGGCGGAGACGGACTGTGCGTGGAAGGCACGTCTTTCGGCAAGCCGCTGGCCGTTGCGGCGACAAATGATCCCGAGGCCGCTTATCAGATGGGCTATACCGCCTGTGCGGAGGGCGCGGCAGCAGGCCTGAACTGGTCTTTTGCCCCGATTGTGGATATTGACCGGGAATTCCACAGCCCGATCACCAATGTCCGGACCTTCGGCAGTGACCGCGACCGGGTCATCGCGATGGGCAGTGCGTACCTGCGCGGCGCGAAGGAAGCGGGCGTGGCGGTTTCCATCAAGCACTTCCCCGGAGACGGAATGGACGAGCGCGACCAGCACATCGTGACGAGCATTAATTCCTGCTCCGACGAGGAATGGATGAATTCCTACGGCAAAATCTACAAGACGCTGATCGATCAGGGCGCCGAGACCGTGATGGTCGGCCATATTGCGCTGCCTTCCGTTGTCGAAGCGCTGAATCCGAAAGCATCGAATAAAGAAAAGCTGTATCCCGCAACACTCTCGAAGGAGCTGCTGACCGGCCTGCTTCGCGGGCGCCTCGGCTTCAACGGCATGATCTCCACCGATGCGACGCCGATGATCGGCTATATGTCCGTCATGCCCCGGAAGAAAGCACTTCCGACCACGATTATGGCCGGCTGCGACATGATTCTGTTCAACAAGGACCTGGATGAAGACTGGGCCTGGATGAGGGAAGCGGTTGATAACGGCGATCTGACCATGGAACGCCTGGACGAGGCCGTCACACGTATTCTTGCTCTCAAGGCTGCCCTGAAGCTTCCGCAGAAGCAGAAGGAAGGAAAGCTGGTGCCCGGCGAAGAGGCCCTTTCCGTTGTCGGCTGTGAGCAGCACCGCACATGGGCAAAAGATGTCGCAGACCGCGCGATTACGCTGGTCCGGGATACACAGAACCTGCTCCCGATTTCTCCGGAGAAATACAGAAGAGTCTATCTCAACGTGATCCAGAAGGACATGAGCCCCGACTCGCCGGTCGTGGCTGCCTGGAAGGCACTTTTTGAGAAAGAAGGCTTTGAAGTCATAACCCGGGACCGCACCGTGACCATCGAGCCGGCTGATTTTGCCAATCCGGAGCTTCCGGAGAAAAAGAAACAGATGATGCACGAACTCTACCGGCCGATCCGGGAGTTCCACGAGGACAAGGATCTGTACGTCTACATCGCGAACGTTGTGACGGGCTCCAATAACACGACGACGCGCCTGAACTGGAATGTCTCCTTCGGTCTGGGCGACGACGCGCCGTGGTTTGTGGAGGAAATCCCGACCATGATGATCAGTACCTGCAACCCGTATCATCTGTTCGACGCGCCGATGATCAAGACCTATATCAACGCATATTTCACGGATGACAACTTCAATGAAGCGGTCATGGACAAAATCATGGGGCGCAGCCCGTTCAAGGGTGTGAGCCCGGTGGATCCGTACTGCGGAAATCCGTACATTAAGATGTTGGGGTAAAAGCTGCCGTTCGAAAAGGAGCGCCGAAGCGCTCCTGAAGCGCCTGAGCTTTACACCCGTACGATCTGGAAAATATAGAATTTCAGGTAATACGATTCTTCACTTGACCACAGAATCGGATGATCAGGCGCCTGTGTCCGGAATTCGACCTGACGAAGCCGGACATGGGCGTCTTTTGCTGCCATCTCAATGGTCTTCCTGAATAATTCGGGATCCATGAAATGGGAGCAGGAGCAGGTGCACAGGAAGCCGCCGTCCTTCACAAGACCCATGCCGCGGCGGTTGATCTCGCGGTAGCCCCGCGCAGCGGCTTTAATGGAATCCCGTGCCTTGGTGAAGGCGGGCGGATCGAGAATTACCACATCATACTGCTTTCCGGCGTCAGCGAGTTCCGGCAGCAGCTCGAAGACGTCCCGGACCAGGAAATCCATGCGGTCCTGAAGACCGTTCAGCGCGGCGTTCTCCAGGGCCTGGTCGATGGCGAGGGCGGAGGCGTCGACAGCGGTCACATGTGCCGCGCCGGCCAGTGCCGCATTCAGTGCGAAGGAACCGGTATGCGTGAAGCAGTCGAGCACTTCAGCGCCCCTGCAGATGCGGTGGATGGCGCGCCGGTTCTCCTTCTGGTCCAGGAAGAAGCCGGTCTTCTGTCCGTTTTCCACATCCACAATATATTTCACGCCGTTTTCGGTGATCTGCACTTTTGTGTCAAAAGGCTCGGAGAGGAATCCTTTTGTGCGCTCCATGCCTTCCTTTTCGCGCACCTTCGCGTCGCTGCGCTCATAGATGCCGCGGATCTGCGCGTCGTATTCTGCCAGAACCTGAACCAGGCAGGCGAGAATGAGGCTCTTCAGGCGGTCGATGCCCAGCGCCAGCGATTCGACGACCAGAATATCTTCATATTTGTCCACGGTCAGACCCGGGAGGAAATCCGCCTCCCCGAAGATCAGCCGGCAGGAGGACAGATCCATGATCCGTCTGCGGTAGTCCACGGCCTGACGGACTTTTTCTCTTAAAAAGGCGGGTGTCACAGGTTCCGATTCCTTCCGGGAGAGAACCCGGATCCGGATGGCGGACGCGGAGTTGATAAAGCCGTATCCGAGGAAATATCCGTCGTAATCCTCGACGCGGATGAGATCGCCGTCCGCACAGGTGCCGCCGATGTGCGCAATTTCGTTGTCATAGATCCACAGTCCGCCCTGCTTGAAAGCCCGGGCTTCTCCTTTTTTCACGCGCACGGTGCAGTCTGTGATCAGGGAATCCGTTCCCTCCGTGTCCAGCTTCAGATAGTCATTTATGGTCATTTCAGTCATCCTTTTTGTTCCTTTACCATTCATACAGGTCTGTTTTTATAGTATAATTTGATGTTGTCGGCGCATGCAAGCGGCGGACGCTGTAAATGCATAAGCTGTGCGTTGACTGGCACTGTATCTGCGGCATATACTATACATGTAGTTTTGAAAACTACGTCGGGAAAATGCCGGAGGTACGCGATGAACAAACAGAAAACAGCGATTATTATGGATTCGGGCGGGGATATCCCGCGGGAAGTCTGTGAGGAGTGCGGAATCCGTATTCTGCCGCTCCATGTCATCTATCCGGAGAAAGACTATCTGGACGGAATCGACATCGATCCGAAGATGGTCTATGAGCGCTTCCCCGGGGAATTTCCTTCCACCTCCACACCGTCGGTCGCCGAGGTGACGGATCTGTTTGACGAGCTGAAGGCGGAGGGATACGAGAAGGCCATCGCGATCTGTATCTCCAGCGGTCTGTCCGGGACGTACAACACCATCCGGCTGGCCGCGGAGGACTACGAGGGACTGGAAGTCTTCGCCTTCGACACGAAGAACATTTCCTTCGGTTCGGGCATATTCGCCTACTGGTGCGCAAAGGAGCTGGAAAAGGGCACCGGATACGAGGAGCTGGTCCGGAAGCTTCCGGAGAAGATCGGCGATTCGAAGGTCCTGTTCTATATGGACACGCTGACCTATCTGCAGAAGGGCGGACGGATCGGCCGCGTCGCGTCGATGCTCGGCACGGCATTAAAGCTCAAGCCGATCATCTCCTGCGACGAGAACGGTACCTATTACACCGTCGCGAAGATCCGGGGCGCGCGCCTGGGAAAGCTCAAGCTCTTCGAGGAAGTGGTGAAGTACGCGTTCGGACACCGGGTCTGGCTGATCGTCGGCCACGGCAATGTGCCGGAGGAAGGGGAGGCCATGCGCGCCATCCTTGAGAGGGACCTGCTCCATAAGACGGTCCTGTTTGTTCATCAGATTACAGCGACGCTCGCAATCAATACAGGTCCCGGCCTGGTGGGCGTCATGGTTTTCCGGGAACCGTAAAATATTCAGGGGGTTAACATGGCATTTTCAGAGCAGGCACAGAAGGCATATCTCGGATTTCAGCAGGCATTCGGAGACACAGAGGGCGTCCGCGTTTTCTTTGCGCCGGGCCGGGTCAATCTGATCGGCGAACATACGGACTACAACGGCGGACACGTCTTCCCGTGCGCGATCAGTTTCGGTATTTATGCGGCGGTCAGAAAGCGCGCGGACAGAAAGCTCCGTTTTCTCTCGGCCAATTTCCCGCAGGTCGGCATCGCTGAGAGCTCACTGGATGAGCTGGTTCCTTCGGCGGACGGCAAATGGATCAATTATCCGATGGGTGTGATCTGGGCCTTTGAGCGGGCCGGAGAGATTCTTCACCGCCCGGAAGTGGGTTCCCTGAAACTGAATGAAGGAATGGACATTTCCATTTACGGAGATATCCCGTCCGGTGCGGGTCTTTCTTCCTCCGCCGCCATGGAAGTCCTGATCGGAACAATTCTTCGGGAGCTGTACGGCTTCTCCATGCTTTCCAACCAGGATCTGGCGCTGATCGGCCAGTATTCCGAGAACGAATTCAACGGTATGAAATGCGGCATCATGGATCAGTTCGCGTCGGCGATGGGAAAGGAAGGCTGCGCCATTTTCCTCGACACCAACACCATGGTCTATGAGTACGCGCCGATCGACATGAAGGGTATGAAGCTGATGATCACGAACACGAAAAAGAAGCATCAGCTCGTGGATTCCGAGTACAATCTGCGCCGGCAGCAGTGTGCGGAGGCGATCCGGCAGCTGCAGACCGTCTGCCCGGACAAGAAGGCCCTCGGCGAATTTTCCATCGAAGAATTCGAGGCAGTCAAAAATGTGATCACGGACCCGGTCGTCTTAAAGAGAGCAAAGCACGCGGTCTATGAGAACCAGCGGACCATTGAGGCGGTCGCCGCGCTGAAGGTGGGAGACCTCGTCCGTTTCGGAAAACTCATGAACGAATCGCACGTCTCTCTCCGGGATGATTATGAGACTTCCTGCGAGGAGGCGGATATTCTGGCAGAGGAAGCCTGGAAGATGCCGGGTGTGCTGGGCAGCCGCATCACGGGCGGCGGCTTCGGCGGATGCACGGTCAGCATTGTCCGCGAGGAGACCGTTCCGGAGTTCATTGAGAAGATCGGCGCGATTTATCTTGAAAAGGTCGGGCACGATGCGGACTTCTATGAGCTGGAGATCAGCGGCGGCCCGCGTGAACTGGTGCCGTGACCTGGTTAAAAACGTAATAACAAGGACCGGCGCGATGCCGGTCCTTGTTTATTAGCTGGGACTTATAAACCACCTGAGACTTATTATCCATCTGGGACTTATATACCAGAATTGTATTGATATTTAGGAATAAACAGAATTTTCAATACCGCCTCAGACTTGACGGGTGAGCACCACTTCCGGGATTGTATTGACATTTGCAGTTTTATCTAGCTTTCACCACTCACTATACTCCGGGATTGTATTGTCATTCGGCATTTCTTTTTATTGTCAACGCTTTTCCAGACTTGAGAGCAAGTGCGGCAGTCGGAATTGTATTGACAATAGCTAGTTCTTCCTGCTTTCACCGCCGCCGGAAACAATCCGGAGAGTAAAAATTGTATTGACATTGGCAAGTATGTGTATCTTTCACTGCCGCTCATGAAAACATGGTGGTGAAAGCTGTATTGACATTCACAAGCTTGCTTCATTTTCACTGCTTTTTGAGGGCTTCTGAACAAGTACCGCAGCCTGGAACAGTTTGGACTGTATTGACATTCGCAAATTCTTCCTGTTTTCACCGCCACGGCCTATCCCATCACTGCAAATTCCGTCAGGCAGACACGCGAATGAGCGGCAGATCAAAATGTATAGATATGAATACAGAAGATATACACAGGATCCGGCGCACCGGATCCTGTATTTTATTGCCGTCTTATACTGCCCGATATGATATAATGAATCGGTATGGACAGAATTTACGGGAATCTCAATGGGGTAACGGGATGAAACTGCTCAGCATTATTATTCCCTGCTATAACGAAGAAGAAAATATCCGCTGCTTTTACGACGAGTTTATGAAAAACCGGGCCTTCCTTCAGGAAAACGACCTGGATTATGAGCTGTATTATATCGACGACGGATCGGCGGACGGAACAGTCAGTCAGGTGCGTGCCCTTCGGACGGAAGATCCGAAGGTCCACCTGATCAGTTTTTCGCGCAATTTCGGCAAGGAAGCGGCCATCTATGCGGGCCTTTCCGCGGCAAAAGGCGACTATGTCGCCGTGATGGACGCGGACCTGCAGGATCCGCCTTCGCTGCTTCCCGAAATGTACGGGTATCTTCAGCAGGGCTATGACCAGGCGGCGACGCGCCGCGTGACCCGGAAGGGAGAACCTCCGATCCGGTCCTTTTTTGCCCGCTGCTTCTACAGACTGATCAATCATTACTCCAAAACCGAGATCGTGGACGGCGCGCGGGATTTCCGCCTGATGTCCCGTCCCGTGGTGGATGCGATCCTGTCCGTCTCGGAATATAACCGTTTTTCGAAAGGCATTTTCAGCTGGGTCGGCTTTAAGACAAAATGGCTCGAGTTCGAGAATATCGAGCGGGCCCACGGCGAGACCAAGTGGTCCTTCTGGGGACTGTTCCTGTATGCGCTGGACGGCATTGTGGCCTTTTCCACCGCGCCGCTGTCCATCGCGGCCGTGACAGGCCTGGTGTTCTGCATCCTGGCCTTTGTCATGATTCTGTTTGTGTTTGTCCGCGCGCTGATCTTCGGCGACCCGACGCAGGGCTGGCCTTCGCTGGTCTGCATCATTCTGCTGGTGAGCGGCGTACAGCTGCTGTGCATCGGCGTCGTGGGACAGTACCTGGCCAAGACCTATCTGGAGGTCAAAAAGCGGCCGCTCTACATCATTAAGGAAGAGGAATAACAGCCCATGAGGCGTTCACAGGCAATCAAAAGAATACTGGTTCTCTGGATGCCGGTCATCGGGTATGTTCTGCAGACAGCAGCCTATGCCTGGCTCTGGTTCCATGTCTATTATCCGATCGTCAGCACGCCGACGATCTCCGTCGACGGCTATGACCTGGGCGGCGGCCTCAAGCTCTATCAGAACGGCCATCTGCTGGTCCTGGCGATCTATTTTGTGCTGCTGATTTTTGCCTCGCGCACCTTCGGCGGGACCAAAGTCGGCTATCTGAAGTTTACGGACGCGTTCCTGTCCCAGATCTTCGAGCTGGTGATGGCCGACGCGATTTCCTACGCGCAGATTTCCCTGATGAACAACTGGCTGGTTCCGGTCCGGCCGATGCTGATTTTCCTGCTTTTCCAGATCGCGCTGGCCGGCGGCTGGACCGTGCTCTCGGATCTGCTCTACCGGAAGGTGTTTCCGCCCCGGGATCTTCTCATTATCTATGACGAGAAGTTCCCGCCGGACGATATCATTGCAAAATTTAACTCGCGTCAGGATATGTTCTCCGTAAAGAAGACGCTGAATCTGCAGGACGAAAGCGGCGAGGTCGATCTGGACCGTCTGTATGAGGAGTGCCGCAGCGGCGGGTACGGTGCGGTGGTTCTGTGGGATATTCCGACGCCGGTGCGCAACAAGCTCCTGAAATTCTGTTATTCGGAATCGATCCGCGTGTATATGATGCCCAAGATTCCGGACGTGCTGATCCAGGGCTCTTCCCAGATGCATCTGTTTGACACGCCGATCTACGTGGTGCGCGACTACGCGATGAAGACGGAACAGCGCATCTTAAAGCGCACCATCGATGTGGTCTGTGCGCTGATTCTGACTGTGATTGCCTCTCCGATCATGCTGGTGACGGCGATCTGCATTCACGCCTATGACAAGGGGCCGGTGCTCTATAAACAGATCCGGTGCACGCAGTACGGAAGAGAATTTGAAATCATGAAATTCCGCAGCATGCGTGAAAACGCGGAGAAGGATGGCAAGGCGGTGCTCGCGAAGCAGAACGACGACCGGATCACACCGGTGGGTCATTTTATCCGGAAGGTCCGCATCGACGAACTGCCGCAGCTCTTCAACATCCTGAAGGGCGATATGAGCTTCATCGGCCCGCGGCCCGAGCGCCCGGAAATCATCGCCCAGTATATGGAGGAAATGCCTGAGTTTGCGTACCGCATGAAGGTCAAGGCGGGCCTTGCGGGCTACGCGCAGGTATACGGAAAATACAATACGACGCCCTATGACAAGCTGAAGCTGGATCTGACCTATATCCAGAACTATTCGGTGCGGCTGGATCTGAAGCTGATGCTTCTGACGCTGAAGATCCTGCTCAAGCCCGAGAGCACTGAGGGCGTCTCGGAGAATCAGACAACGGCGGCGAAGCCGCACCCGGAGAGAACGGATGAATGACCGACATCAGGCAGAGGAACTGAACAGCCGCAGTGTTTATCTGCGGTTTATGCGCAAAATATGGATCATCCCGGCGGCGGCCATTGTGACGGCGGCCGTGTTCGGGGCGGTCTATTTTCTGCTGACCCAGGTCGTCCGGGACACCCGGCAATACCAGGCCGAAGCAAAGCTTTCCGTTGATTATGCGTATGACGAAGAGGGGAAAAAGGCCCACGATTATTTCAACGGCGCGACCTGGACAGATCTTCTGACGGCGGATCCGGCGATCTCGGACGAGATCGCGGCGGCGCTGCCGGAGGAGCTTCTGGAGCGGATCCGTGCCCGCTACACGGACCCGGACATCGTGATCCGCGATATTCCGGGCATCACGGATCAGATGGAGCGGTTTACGGAGCCTGCGGTGCAGGCTGCGATTCAGGACACTCTGTCGGTCCTGGTCTTAAGCGACATCCGGCTGATGACCCTGCAGGCGGCCAATTCGGATCCGGAGCTGGTCAGCGCGCTGCGGGATGCCGCGGCACAGGCCCTGACGGATTACGGACAGTCCAGAAAGGAATTTAACGAGATCACGGTTCTCTCGATGACGCCCGCAAAGCGCGTTATCCTGGACAGCAGAATGAAGAATGCCCTTCTTCTGGGCGGCTTCCTGGGCCTGCTGTTCTCTTTCCTTCTGCTGCGGCTTTTCCTGATCCTGGACGATGCAGTCTATGTCCCGGAGGACGCGCAGCGGCGCTATGGGCTGCCGGTCGCGGCGGTCCGCGCAAAGGAAGGACAGACCCTGCCGGCGCCGCTGGCAGAAGAATATGAGGCGGATTATCAGCGCATCACTAAGGGCCGGCAGCTGAAGGAAATCGCCCCGGATGAGAGTGCGGAGCCCGGTGAGGAGTGCCTTCTGGTGCTGCGCTGCGGCGAGCGGAAAGGAACCTTTGCCGAGCACCGGATCAGTGAACTGGAAAAGCAGGGTGTTCTGCTGAAGGGCCTGATCCTGGAAGAAGCGGACGCGGAGTTCCTTCGCAGGTATTACCGCCTGAGCCCGGAGAAGACCGGAAAAGCACAGAATCATTAACCGTAAGGAACAGATCAGACCGGAAATGGAAGAAAAGCAGAAGAAAACGCAGGGGCGCCTGCAGGTGCTGGTGGCCGCGGTGCGTGAAAACCCCGTCACACTGGCGGAGCATATGAATCTGTCGACGGATGCCATTATCTGCAACCAGGCACAGATTGTCGGATATTCGGAATTTGAGCGGAAGGGCCATACCATCCGCGTGTATGATTTTGCCGAGCGCGGCGTCGGACTTAACCGCAACAATGCCCTGATGCGCTGCGATTCGGAGCTGTGCCTGTTCACCGACGAAGACATCGTCTACGGGGACGACTACGAGGAGCGGATCCTGCGGGAGTTTGACCGCAATCCGAAGGCCGACATCCTGATGTTCAATGTCACAGCGGTGGAGAGCCGGCAGACCTACGAAAACGTGCGCCACAAGCGGGTGCGCTGGTACAACTACGGCCGCTATCCCACCTACAGCATGGCCTGCCGGGTGGAGCGCCTGCGCAGGGCGAATATTTATTTCAGCCTCCTGTACGGCGGCGGCGCGAGATATTCCAACGGCGAGGACTCGCTGTTCATCCATGACTGCCTGAAAAAAGGCCTCAGGATCTACGGCGTCCCGGTCATCATCGGCCACGAAGCCCGGCGCGAGGAAGGGGAGGAGTCGACCTGGTTCAAAGGCTATAACGAGAAGTTCTTCTTTGACCGCGGCGTCCTCTATCACGACCTGTACGGGATCATGGCGGTGCCGTTTTCACTGCGCTTTCTGCTGGCACACAGAAAGACGATGTGCCGCGAACTGTCCGTCCCGCAGGCTTTTGGCCTGATGAGACAGGGAATCCGCGAGGGGAAGGGACTGACGGCCCCCGCGGAGAAGGACCCGGAGTAAACCATTGATTGTCTATATCACGATTACGATCATCCTGCTGCTCCTGTGCGGCGTCATTTACAGGGCAGAGCAGGCCGGCTGCACCGGCGCGCCAACGGACCGTTCCCGGGGAGGGGCTGCGGTGCGTCTTGCTTTCGTGATGATTTTTCTGGTGATGGTCATCCCGGAGGCGCTGCGGGTCAACACCGGCAACGACTATATGAAATACGTCGAGTTCATGCACCTTGCCAACGTGGAGGGGGCTTATCTGGTCACGGAGCCCGGCTTCAACATCCTGGTGCGCGTCGTTTACGGTCTGTGCGGCTATGAGAATTATCTGCTGGTCTTCGCGCTTTTTGCCGCGGGGACGGCCGCGATGGCTCTGCTGGGCCTGCGCCTGCAGGCACAGGATTTCTCCTTTTCGTTCTTTCTGTTCCTGATGTTCGGCTACTATCTGCAGAGCTACAACACCGTGCGTTACTACCTCGCCATGTCGATCATCATGGTCGCCCTGTATTTCTTTGCAAGGCGCGAGTGGGCGGGTTTTGCCGCCATGGTGCTGCTCGCGGCCTGCTTCCACAAATCGGCGCTGGTGGTGTTCGCGCTCTGGCCGCTGTGTCTTCTCCTCTGGAATCTGCCAATGACGGCGGCGGCCGCGGCCCTGGGCATCGCGGTCAATCTTCCGATGCTGCGGGGTCTGTGGATGGATGTGCTGACAAAGCTTTATCCGTCCTATGCGAACACGGATTTCCTGGGACAGGTGCGGTTCTCCTACGTCAACATCGCGCGCTGCGGCATCGTGCTTCTGCTGGCCCTGTATGACCTGCATGTGCGGGGAGTCCGCAAAAAGGATCTGCCGGACACCGAGCGGTTTTATTTCAACGCTTCGCTCCTTGCGCTGGGCATTTACGTGTTCGGAAGCTTTGTCCCGGAGGTCTCCCGGATCGCCTATTATCTGAGCGTGACACAGCTTTTTTATCTGCCGGTACTGCTGCTGCGCAGCCCGGGCAAAATCCGGCGGCTGGCCGTGTTTGCGGCCGTGCTGTATTTTGCCGCGTTCCTTTACAAGGCGGGAACGCCGACAATCCGGATCCTTCCCTACAGGTCCATTGTGTTCCATGACCTGCCGAAGATTCTTTCGGAGGTGACGCAATGAGCAGAGGACCGTTTTTCTCCGTCATCGTCGTCAGCTATAACGCGGGAGAGAAGCTTGGCAGCACGATTTCCTGCATCCTGGCACAGAGCTGCCGGGACGTCGAAATCATCGTGAAGGACGGCGGCTCGCAGGACGGGAGTTATGAAAAGCTTCTGGAGGAGCTGGGCGGCGCGGAGTCCGTCCGCGACGGCATGCGGATCCGCCTGTACTGCGAAGAGGACAGGGGCATTTATGACGCCATGAACACAGCGGTCGGGATGGCACAGGGCGAGTATCTGTATTTCCTGAACTGCGGGGACAGGCTGCACGGCGAGGATGTGCTGGAGCTGGTCAAGGAGAAGATCAGGGCCGGGAGCGGCGTGCCGGCGATCTGGTATGGCGATGTGCTGGAGGAATCCAGCGGACAGATCGTGCTCGCGAACCCGGACATGAACCATTTTGCCATGTACCGGTACCTGCCCTGCCATCAGGCCTGTTTTTATCACCGGGAGCTCTTCGCGGAGCGGGGCTTTGATGTGAACTATCGTGTCCGGGCCGATTATGAACATTTTCTGTGGTGTGTCATTGAAAAGGAAGTGCCCGCGTGTCCGCTCTATCTTGTGATCGCGGACTATGAGGGCGGCGGATACTCCGAGACAAAGATGGGCTTAAAGCGCTCCGCAGAGGAGCACAGACAGATCACGAAGCGCTATTTTACGAACGGGGAGCGCTTCCTGTACCGCCTGTATCTGATTGTCACCCTGCAGCCGCTGCGGAAAAAGCTGGCCCAGAGCCCGCTGACAGCGGGGCTGTACGACAAAGTCAAGAATACGGTTTACAGAATGCGGCAGGCCCGCCGTTAAGGACAGGCCTGCAGAGGAAATAAATGAGAGTTTTATGGCTGTGCAACATTATGCTTCCTGTTTTCGCGGAGCATTTCGGCCTGCCCTGTTCCAACCGGGAGGGGTGGCTGTCCGGGAGCTTCTCGCGGATCATGAGTGAGCCTTCGGGACTTACGATGGGCGTGGCGTGCCCGACGCAGGGGAAGCTGAAAAACTGCAGAGAAGAAGTGGACGGCGCCGTCTTCTACGGCTTTACCGAAAACCTGGACACGCCGGAGATCTATGATCCCTCCCTGGAGGAGCGCTTTAAGGAGATCGTGGAGGACTTTCAGCCGGATCTGGTGCACATCTTCGGAACGGAGTTTCCGCACACCCTGGCGATGACCATCGCCTACGGCCGGCCGGAGCACACCCTGATCGGTATCCAGGGCCTGTGCCGGAGCATCGCGGATGTCTATATGGCGGACCTTCCGTATCCGGTGCAGAAGCGGGCGACGCTGCGCGACAGACTGCGCCGCGACTCGCTGATCCAGCAGCGCAGAAAGTTTGAGCTGCGCGCACAGACGGAGGCCAAAGCACTGCGCCGGACCGGACACATCACCGGGCGGACGGCTTTTGACCGGAAGGAGACTGCAGAGATCAATCCGGACGCGGTCTACCACGCGATGAATGAGACGCTGCGCACCGAATTTTACACCGGCACCTGGTCGCCGGAGCACATGGAGCGGCACAGCATTTTCTTAAGCCAGGGCGACTATCCGCTCAAGGGCTTCCACTATATGCTCAAGGCGATGCCGCTGATTCTGGAGAAATTCCCCGACGCGCATCTGTATGTGGCGGGCAATTCCATCATCGGCCCCGTCGGCGGGGCGATCAGCGAGCGCGGGCGGGTTCCGCTGCCGCTGCGGATCACCTCCTACGGCAAATATCTGCTCCGGCTGATCCGGCGCCTCGGACTGCAGGGACATGTGACCATGCTGGGGCGGCTCACCGCGCAGGAGATGAAGGAGCAGTACCTGCGGAGCAACGTCTTTGTCTGCGCGTCGATTATGGAAAACTCGCCCAACTCCATGTGTGAAGCCATGCTGCTGGGTGTGCCGGTTGTCGCGGCCAAGGTCGGCGGCGTACCGGACCTGATCACCGACGCCGAAGAGGGCATCCTGTTCCCGGGCGGAAAGTGGAATGAACTGGCCGAAGGCGTCAAGACCATCTTCTATGACGATGACCTGGCGTGCTTCTTCGGCGAGAATGCACAGCGCCGGGCGCAGTTCACCCACAACCCGGACACCAACTACCGGCGCCTGCTGGAAATCTATAAAAGTATGATATGAGAGTAACTTTTGTCTCCAACTACATCAGTCACCACCAGATTCCGTTCTGCGAAGCCATGTATGAACGGCTCGGGGAGGAGTATGCTTTTGTCGAGCTGATGCCGATGGAGGAGGAGCGTCGGAAAATGGGCTGGGAAGAGGCAAAGCCGCCCTATGTCCGGCGTCTTTACGAGGAAGAGGCGCAGGGACTGCAGGACGGTCCTGTGCGGCAGCTGATCCGGGACTGCGATATTCTGCTGTTCGGCGGAATGGACCGGGAGGAACTGGTCTATGAGCGGCTGCTGTCAAATCGCCCGGTGATCCGCATCAGCGAGAGTATCTACAAGGACGGCCGCTGGAAGGCAGTCTCGCCCCGCGGTCTGCTGCATAAATATCAGGAATTCACCAGGTGGAGAAAAGCACCCTGTTATCTGCTGTGCGCCGGCGCGTATGTCGCGGGAGATTTCGAGCTGATCGGGGCTTTTCCCGATCGCAAATATACCTGGGGCTACTTCCCGCCCCTCGTGCGGTATGGGAGCGAGGAGGAGCTGTTTGGCAGAAAGCACCCGGAAGACCCGGGCGCAGTCCGCATTCTGTGGACCGGACGCTTTGTGGACTTTAAGCATATCGAAATGATGGCGGAGCTGATCCGGATGGTGCGGGAGCGCTATGTGCCGGAGCACCCGGAGCAGAAGATCTGCTTCGAGATCATCGGGTCCGGCGCAGAGGAGGAAGCACTCCGCAGCGAATTCGGGGATAGCGTGGAATTTACGGGCTTTCTTCCCGCAGACCAGGTGCGCCCGCACATGGAGCGCGCGGATCTGCTGGTGTTTACCAGCGACCGGGGAGAGGGCTGGGGCGCCGTCGTGAACGAAGCCATGAACAGCGGATGCGCGGTGGTCGCAAGCCACGCTGCCGGCGCGGTGCGCTCTCTGATACGGGACGATATAAACGGAAGAATTTACACCTTCGGCGACCGGGAGGATCTGTACCGGAAGGTTACGGGACTCCTGGCGGATCCGGAGCGGATACGGCAGCTCGGCGCGGCAGCTTACCGGACCATCCTGGAGGAGTGGAACGCGCAGGAGGCTGCGGACAGGCTGCTTGCGCTGTGCGCCTGTATTCTGGATAACAGGTCCTTTGATGCACCTGCCGAAGGCCCGATGAGCCGGGCAGTGTCCGACCGGAAGTGTTCAGGATGAAAAAGATTGATTTCGAACACGGCGGTATAGCGGAAAACATCCTGATGGCAGCTTTTCCCATGCTGATCGCTCAGGTCCTGAGTCTGCTGTACAGCATCGTGGACAGGATCTATATCGGCCGGATTCCGGGCGCGGGGACGGAGGCGCTCGGCGCGGTCGGCCTGTGCTTTCCCATCATCATGATCATATCGGGCTTCACCAATCTCTACGGGATGGGCGGCGCGCCGCTCTACTCGATGGAGCTGGGCCGCGGAAACCTCGAAAAGGCGAGACAGTACCAGAACACGTCTTTCCGGTTTCTGGTGATCACGGCCGTCGTCATTACGCTGGCGTGCGAGCTTTTCGGCAGGCAGCTCCTCGCCCTGTTCGGCGCGACTGCCGCCGAAATTCCGGATGCGCACGCCTACCTGCAGATCTACGCAGCCGGCACAATCTTCTTCATGATCAGCTCGGGTCTTAACCCGTTCCTTAATGCGCAGGGCTACGCGTCGGCCGGCATGCTCTCGGTGACGATCGGCGCCCTCACCAACCTGGCGCTGGACCCCGTCTTTATCTTTGTGCTGGGGCTCGGCATCCGCGGCGCGGCGGCCGCGACTGTGCTCTCGCAGTTTCTTTCTTTTGCCTTTGTCATGCGCTTCTACCTGGATAAGCGCGGAAAGCATGCGCACAGCGACGACCCGCTGACGTTCGCCTTCCGCTTCCCGGGCGCAAAGGACATCCTGGGCCTCGGAATTTCCTCCTTTGTGATGCAGGCGACCAATTCGCTGGTGCAGATCACCTGCAACAGGATGCTCATGCAGTTCGGCGGCGCGATGTACATTTCCGTCATGACCATCGTCTCATCGGTGCGCTCGATCCTGGACGTGCCGGCACAGGCGGTCACGGAGGGCGCTTCGCCGACGATCAGCTATAATTATGGGGCCAGGCGCGCCGGCAACGTCCGCAAGGCCATGAAGCTGACGATCGCCCTGGCCATGTCCTACACAGCCGCCGCGTGGCTCATTGTGCTGCTCTTCCCGGGATTTTTCGTGCGGATCTTCTCGAATGACCCGAAGCTGCTGGAGCCGGGCGCGCGGGCGCTGCACCTGTATTTCTTCGCGTTTCTGTTCCAGGCCCTGCAGTACAGCGGCCAGACATTCTTCAAGGCACTCGGCAAAAAGAAACAGACCATCTTCTTCAGTCTTCTGCGCAAGGCTGTGCTGGTCGTTCCGCTGACCCTCCTCCTGCCGACCGTGTTCGGCTTCGGGACGGACGGTGTCTTCATGGCGGAGCCCATCTCCAATGTCATCGGCGGGACCGCCTGTTTTGTCACCATGCTGTGTACAGTGCTTCCGGAGCTTTCCCGCATGGAAAAGGATGGGTAAGTTTTTTTCCCTCTTTTATGGAAAAATGGTTTTTATAGGCTTATAATGTTGTGAAAAGTGCCGCTTTATTAGATTAGAAGACTGAATTGGCACGAAAGAAGATAGATGAGGAGGAACTGTCAGATGGAAAAGAAGAACATTGACTGGGGCAATCTCGGATTTGCCTATCATGTGACGGACTATCGTTATGTGAGTAATTATAAGAACGGCGCGTGGGATGAAGGCGGCCTGATCACAGACGACAAGATTGTCATGAGTGAGGACGCCGGTGTTCTTCAGTATGCGCAGACTGTTTTCGAGGGACTGAAGGCATACGAGACCGAGGACGGACATATCGTCTGCTTCCGCCCGGACCTGAACGCGGAGAGAATGGAAGGAAGCGCGGCGCGCCTGGAGATCCCGGTGTTCCCGAAAGAGCGTTTCATCGACGCGGTGAAGCAGGTGGTCAAGGCCAACGAAGCGTGGGTTCCTCCGTACGGATCCGGCGCGACCCTTTATATCCGTCCCTATTCCTTCGGCATCAGCCCGGTCATCGGCGTGAAGCCGGCGGATGAGTATCAGTTCCGTATTTTCGTCACACCGGTCGGACCGTACTTCAAGGGCGGCGCGAAGCCGATCGTGATCAAGGTCTCTGATTTTGACCGCGCAGCACCGCGCGGAACCGGCCACATCAAGGCGGGCCTGAACTATGCAATGAGTCTGCACGCCATCGTGACGGCGCACGACGAGGGATACGCGGAGAACGTGTACCTGGATCCCGCGACCCGCACAAAGATCGAGGAAACCGGCGGCGCCAACACCATCTTTGTTGATGAGGACGGAAATCTGATCGTCCCGAAGTCGGAGAGCATTCTGCCGTCCATCACCCGCCGCTCGCTGGTGTATGTGGCGGAGCACTATCTGGGCCTGAAGGTCACCGAGCGCGAGGTGTTCCTCGACGAAGTCGGCCAGTACCCGGAGATGGGTCTGTGCGGCACCGCGGCAGTTATTTCGCCGGTTGCGAAGATCAACGACCACGGCCGCGAGATCGTTTTCCGCGACAACCAGGAGAAGATGGGACCGGTCCTGCAGAAGCTGTACGACACGCTGACCGGAATCCAGATGGGACGCATCGAGGCGCCCGAGGGCTGGATCTGCCGCATCGACTGAGATTACACAGATCAGAAAAAATCAGAAGATACATAATGGCCCGGCGGGCGCCGGTGTCCATTATGTATCTTTTTACATCAGAAAACGTCAGCTGAAAGGGGGGAATACACATGACTTTGGAACAGAAGATCGACAGACTGCGGGAACTGGTTGAGGGCAGCGACAATATCGTCTTTTTCGGCGGAGCGGGTGTGTCGACGGAGAGCGGCATCCCGGATTTCCGCTCGCAGGACGGACTCTATGCCCAGAAATACAAATACCCGCCGGAGACCATTGTCTCCCACACCTTCTACCGGCAGCGGCCGGAGGAATTTTTTGAATTCTATAAAGAGAAAATGATCGCGCCGGATGCGCAGCCCAACGCGGCGCACTTAAAGCTCGCCGAGCTGGAGCAGCGCGGCAAACTGAAGGCGGTGATCACACAGAACATTGACGGTCTGCACCAGAAGGCCGGCAGTAAGAAAGTCCTGGAGCTGCACGGATCGGTACTGCGCAATTATTGCGAAAAATGCCATACCTTCTACGACGTGAACTATATCCTGAAGTCGGAGGGCGTGCCGGTCTGCGAGAAGTGCGGCGGCCGTGTGAAACCGGATGTGGTGCTGTATGAAGAAGGACTGGACATGGGCATTCTGAACGAGGCGGTCCGCTGCATTTCGGAGGCGGACATGCTCATCATCGGCGGCACCTCGCTGGTGGTCTACCCGGCAGCGGGACTGATTGATTACTATCGCGGGAACAAGCTGGTGCTGATCAATAAGAGCGCCACGAGCCGCGACGCCCAGGCAGACCTGGTCATCGACGGAAAGATCGGAGAAGTGCTGGGAGCCCTGTGAGACCGGCGGGCTTTACTGTTTCTTTTCAGCTTTGTCGAAGATCCGGACAAAGAACAGAGAGAAGAACAGTGCCAGGGCCGCACAGCCGAAGAACAGAAACAGGCTGAAGAACCCGACGAGAATCGACCCGTTGTGAAGCGAGAGATCGACAATCAGACCGATCAGAACCACACAGAAAACCGTAAAAGGAAAATTGGAAAGACTCAGGAGAAAACTGTTCCGCACCAGCTGCGGGACAGTTTCTTCATGTGTGGCCAGAAGAGGAAAGGCATACAGAAGCACGGACGCGATGCCGATCAGGATGAGCCACACCGGATACTGCAGAAAGCGGTATGCCGGGTCAATCACGAAATAGATCACATACAGATCCGCCGAGAAAAACAGGATAAGCGCAAGGAGCGCGATCCACAGCAGCGTGGCCTGCCGGAAGTTCTGTTTAAACGAGGCAAAATAGGACCGCACGGGATAGGTGCTCTCCTTTTTAACGATGGCGATCGTCTCATGGTAAAGGGCCGTGACCGCCGCGCCGACGGTGATGACCGGCAGACAGGTCACCACGAAAACCAGATTTAAGAAGATCAGATCACAGAGTCTTGTAAGAAAGACCGTCACCGGATTATTCGGTCCGAACAGCTTATCCATTATTGTGTCTCCTGTCAACGTTTTGACATTATTGTAAGCGCTTTCCGGCAGTTTTATACAATTTCCGAAAACGCCTTTGTGCATATTTTACCAAAACAGAGCTGAACAGACAAAAAAACTGTGCACTCTGGCAATATATGCGAAAATAAAAGCAATATTTGTATATTCTCCGAAAACGATTGCTGATATAACAGAATTAAGCGAAACAGGCGGGAGGGGTCCCGCAAACAGTTATAATTTTAACGCATTATTTAAGGAGGAACGCAATGAAAAAGAAAGTATTGGCAGTGATCTTAACAGGCGTCATGTCAGCTACTGTTCTTGCTGGCTGCGCAGCGGCACCGGCAGCTCCGGCTGCAGCTCCGGCTGAGGAAGCTGTAGAAGAAGCAGCTCCCGCAGAGGAAGAGGCTCCGGCAGAAGAAGAGGCTCCCGCAGAGGAAGAAGCTGTAGAAGAAGCAGCTCCGGCAGCTGAGGGCGGCGTTATCAATCTGTGGACATTCACAGATGAAGTTCCGGGCATGATTGACAAGTACCTGGAAGAGCATCCGGATTTCCCTTACACCGTTAATCCGACCATCATCGCTACCACTGAGGGTGCATATCAGCCGGCTCTGGACCAGGCCCTTCAGGCAGGCGGCGCAGAGCAGCCTGATATCTACTGCGCAGAGTCCGCTTTCGTTCTGAAATATACACAGGGCGATATGCAGGATTTCGCAATGCCTTATGAAGACCTCGGCATCGATGTTGAGGCTGAGCTGAAGGCAGCTGACATCGCACAGTATTCTGTCGATATCGGAACCAACACAGACGGAAAGGTCGACGGCCTTGGTTATCAGGCAACCGGCGGTGCTTTCATTTACAGAAGATCCATTGCACAGGATGTCTTCGGAACAGACGATCCGGAAAAGATCGGCGAGATCATCGGCTCCGGCTCCGGCAGCTGGGACAAGTTCTTCGAAGCAGCTGCAACTCTGGCTGACAGCGGCGTAGCAATCGTCTCCGGTGACGGTGATGTCTGGCACGCAGTTGAGAACAGCTCCGATGAAGGCTGGCTGACAGAGGATGGCCTGCTTCACATCGATCCCAAGAGAGAAGCTTTCCTGGATATCTCCAAGGATCTGACAGACAACGGCTGGTCCAACCAGACTCAGGACTGGCAGGATGCATGGTTTGCTGATATGAAGGGCGAAGGTGCGAAGCCGGTATTCGGTTTCTTCGGACCTGCATGGCTGATCAACTACACACTGGCTCCGAACTGCGGCGGCGAAGCTGTCGGCGAAGGAACCTATGGTGACTGGGCAGTTACAGCTCCTCCGATCGGATTCTTCTGGGGCGGCACATGGGTTATTGCAAACAAGAACATGGATCCCGCGAAGATCGATGCAGTCAAGGAACTGATCTATTACATCACTCTTGACACCAGCGATGACGGCCTGCAGTACAAGTGGGCAAACGGCACGCTCAACGGCGAAGGCGGCACGAAGGACTGCGTAGCTTCCGGTACCGTTATGGCGAAGTCCAACGGCGAGCTTGACTTCCTGGGCGGCCAGAACATGTTCGACGTATTCGTTCCTGCAAACCAGTATGCAAACGGCAAGAACCTGACCCAGTATGATGAGTCCATCAACCAGATCTGGAGAGATCAGGTCCGTGCTTATGCAGCAGGCGAGAAGGATCGCGATGCGGCAATCAAGGACTTCAAGCAGACTGTTTCTGACAATCTCGGAATTGATGCAGAGTAATTTCAGAACATGACTGAGTGATTCAGCAGCTTCGGCGGGGTGGGCTTCCTCCTTTGACCCACCCCGCCGGTTTCATTCTAAGTTTCCATGCGGGGGACTATCTATGAACAAGAAGAAAAATTTCAGCTATGCAAGATACGGCTATCTCTTCTCCGTTCCGTTTGTCGTTGCATTCCTGATTTTCCAGCTGTATCCGACACTGTATACCGCAGTGATCGGTTTTACGGATCTGAAAGGAATCGGTAAGACAGACTGGCATTTTCTGGAGAAGCCTTTTGCAAACTTTGTTACGATTCTGACCAGCCCGACTTTCCAGACAGCGTTTAAGAACACCATCAAGCTGTGGGTCTGCAACTTCATTCCTCAGCTGGCTCTGGCGCTGCTGCTTGCTGCCTGGTTTACGGACCGGCGTTTCAAGATCCCGGGCGAGGGCATTTTCAAGGTCCTGTTTTATATGCCCAACATCATCACGGCTGCGACCGTCGCAATCCTGTTCAACGCCCTGTTCGGCTATCCGATGGGCCCGGTCAACGACCTGATGACACGCTTCGGCATCTTTGATTCACCTTACAATTTCCTTGTAAAGAAAAATATCGCACAGGATATCGTCATCTTCATTCAGACCTGGATGTGGTACGGCTACACGATGATCATCCTGATTTCCGGCGTTCTGGGTATCAGCCCTGAAATCTTCGAGGCCGCGGAAGTGGACGGCGCCAACGGATGGCAGACCTTCTGGCAGGTAACGATTCCGAATATCAAGACCATCCTGCTGTTCACCCTGGTCACCAGCCTGATCGGCGGTCTGAATATGTTCGATATTCCGAGACTGTTCCTGATGGGCGGTCCGGACAACGCAACCCTGACGACGAGTGTGTTTATTTACAACCTGGCCTTCTCCGGAAGCTACCTCTACAACCGTGCCGCGGCTGCCAGCATGCTCATGTTCGTGCTGATCTGCCTGAGCTCCGCTCTCCTGTTCTATGCTCTGCGTGACAGAGACGAGGCAAAACTCGAAAAGATCGTGAAACAGCAGATCAAGGAGGAGAAAAGAAGACAGAAGGAGGCGGCGAAATCATGAGTAAGAATAAGAACCACTACGGAAAGAAAACCGTGATTTTTATTATCTGTGTATTTCTGGCCATCCTGAGTGTAATGCCTTTCCTTATTATGATCGTCAACTCGACAAGGTCCACGACACAGATTCAGCAGCACGCGGTATCGCTGATCCCGTCGCACTATTTTTCCAACAACCTGAAGATCCTGCTGGGTAAGAGCTTCAAGCCGTCCGTCGGTTTCATGAACTCGCTGATCGTTTCCATCAGCGCGACGGCGCTGGCGACCTACTTCTCCACGCTGACCGCTTATGCACTGGTGGTCTATCAGTGGAAAGCCAGGAAGGCATTCTTCTCCTTCATCATGGCAATCATGATGATTCCGGCGCAGATCACCATGATCGGTTTCTATCAGATGGTCTATAAGATTCATATGACGAATCACCTCTCCATGCTGATCCTGCCGGCCATTGCATCGCCTTCCATGGTTTTCTTCATGCGGCAGTACATGCAGCCGGCCCTGTCACTGGAAATTGTCCAGTCAGCCCGGATCGACGGAGCGAAAGAGTTTTATATTTTCAATCTGATCGCGCTTCCGATCATGAAGCCGGCAATTGCAACGCAGGCGATCTTCAGCTTTGTCAGCAGCTGGAACAGACTGTTTGAGCCTCTGATCCTTCTGACAGACCAGAAAAAATATACTCTTCCGATTATGGTTTCACTGCTCAGAGGAGATATTTACAAGACAGAGTACGGCGCGGTTTATCTGGGACTGACTCTGACGGCACTTCCGCTGATTGTTGTGTACCTGGCACTTTCAAAGTACATTATTGCGGGTGTCGCGTTAGGATCTGTGAAGGGCTGATCCCTTCACTTCGGACAGGGAACGGTATTCGGTGGGAGACATGCCGGTGTATTTGCGGAAGCTGCGGCTGAAGGAAGTAAGCGAGCCCCACCCGGTCCGGAAAGTAATTTCAGTGATGGACATACTGGTTGACAGCAGCTCCTGCGCGGCGCGCACCCGTCTGCGGACCAGATGGTCATAAAAGGTAGTACCCGCATATTCCTTGAAGAGGCGGCTGAAATGGAACTTGGAAAAGCCGACCAGTTCAGCCGCCTGCTCCAGGGAAATATCCTCCGCGTAGTGCTCGTCCAGATAGAGCATCAGACCGGAAAACTTATCGTAGTTTGCCTGGAAATGGGTGCTGCCGGCGGGAGAGAAGTTATCGGATTCAGACAGACGGTCTTTTCCGATCCCCGCAAAAACATTCAGTAATTCGGAAAAAATAGCCATTTCCCAGGTGCTCTGGGTAGAAAAATAAACGTCCACCACCCGCATCATACTTTCGTAGACGCGCAGGTAAAGCGACGGAGCGGATTTTCTTGTCAGATAAATTGGATCCAGCATGGTGGAAGAGAGCGCACGGAATTCTTCAAATGCGTTCAGCGGAGAAAGATCAAACAGACAGATAAAACGGGTCCCTTTGATCCCGCCCAGATGACGGTGGGGCACAAGGGGCGGAATAATCAGAATATCGGAGGCATTCAGCTGATAAAGCTGGTTTGCGGCGATCGTATTGTAGGTGCTTTCCATACAGATCACGATCTCCGCAGCCGCGTGATGATGCAGCGCATAGGCATCCAGCTGATTGTTGTACCAGATCCGTACATGGGTTCCGGGCACAAAATCAACCTCCTCGACAGAATCGTTGACGGTTCTGCCGATGTATCCGCGTACAGGCTGGCGATATTTAAGCGGTACACCGTCCCATCCGGGCGATGTTTCAGATTCTATACCCATAAAAGTATCTTATCATATTTTCAAGTATAAGGAGACAGGAAAATGAATCGAGCAGAAGCCAGAGAATGTGCGCAGAAACTGGTTAACCGGATGACGCTGGAGGAGAAGGCTTCGCAGCTGCGCTACGACGCGCCGGCGATTCCGAGGCTGGGCATTCCGGAATACAACTGGTGGAACGAGGCGCTGCACGGCGTTGCCAGAGCCGGCACAGCCACCATGTTTCCGCAGGCCATCGGCCTCGCTGCAGCTTTTGACGAAGACCTTATGGAAGAAATCGGTACCTGCATCGCCCGGGAGGGGCGCGCCAAGTACAACGCGCAGTCACAGCGGGGCGACAGGGATATCTACAAAGGTCTGACATTCTGGTCTCCGAACGTAAATATTTTCCGTGATCCCAGATGGGGCCGCGGCCATGAGACTTACGGCGAAGATCCGTTCCTGACGTCCCGTCTCGGCGTCCGGTTCATCCTGGGCCTCCAGGGCAGGGACGGTTCCGACAACGGCGGATACCTGCGGGCGGCCGCCTGTGCAAAACACTTTGCCGTGCACTCCGGACCGGAGGCGCTGCGCCATTCCTTCGACGCCAAGGCGAATCCCAAGGATATGGAAGAAACCTATCTGCCGGCTTTTGAGGCCTGCGTCAAAGAGGCAGACGTCGAGGCCGTCATGGGTGCCTATAACCGCACCAACGGCGAAGTCTGCTGCGCGAGCCCGTCTCTGCAGAACATTCTGCGGGCAAAATGGGGCTTCAGGGGACATTTTGTCTCCGACTGCTGGGCAATCCGCGATTTCCATGAAAATCACAAAGTCACCGCGACACCGGAGGAATCCGTGAAGCTGGCGCTGGAGAACGGCTGTGATGTCAACTGCGGCTGCACCTACCAGAAGATCCTGGATGCGGTGAAGCTCGGCATGATCGACGAAGCCCTGATCACCGAGTCCTGTGTGAGACTGTTTACCACACGTTATCTGCTCGGCCTGTTTGACGAGCAGAAGACGCCGTATGATGCGATTCCGTTCACGGAAGTGGAATGTGAGAAGAATCTGGAGCTGGCGCACCGCGCGGCGAGAGAAGGAATTGTTCTCTTAAAGAATAACGGTGTCCTGCCTATGGATCTCACCGTCCTGTCCGCCTGGAAGACGCCGGTGATCGGTGTCATCGGTCCGAATGCCAACAGCCGGACTGCCCTGATCGGCAATTATCACGGGACTTCCTCCCGCTATGTAACTGTCCTGGAGGGGATTCAGGATTACACGGAAGCATGGGCGAAAGAACGCGGCGCAGAGCCCGCGCGCATTCTCTACTCCGAGGGCTGTCATCTGTACAAAGATAATGTAGAGAACCTCTCGAAACCTGAAATGGCGGACCGCCTGGCGGAAGCGCGGACAGTCGCGGATTACTCGGACGTGGTCATTCTGGTCGTCGGACTGGATGAGACGCTGGAGGGTGAAGAGGGCGATACCGGAAACGCTTACTCTTCGGGTGACAAGAAGGATCTGCACCTTCCTCCGTTCCAGGAAGAGCTGCTGCGCTCACTCCTGCCGATGAAAAAGCCGGTCATCGTCATCAACCTCGCAGGCAGTGCCATCGATCTTTCTGTTCCGCAGGAACAGGCAGATGCGGTAATCCAGGCCTTTTATCCGGGCGCACGGGGCGGCATCGATCTCGCACAGATTCTTTTCGGCGAGGTCTCTCCGTCCGGCAAGCTTCCGGTGACCTTCTACCGGGATACGAAGGATCTGCCGGACTTCACGGATTATTCCATGAAGAATCGCACTTACCGCTATTACAACGGGACGCCGCTGTATCCGTTCGGCTTCGGCCTGACTTACGGAGACTGTTCCGTCACGGGCATGGTCGTGCAGCGGATTACGGAAAACGGCCGGGATGAGGCGGAAAAAGAAGCCATCAATTACAGCAATCCCGCCATACGCGTCATTGTCTCTGCGGAAAACCGCGGCGCGGACACAGAGGATGTGCTGCAGATCTACATCCGGGGTCTGGACGATCCGAACGCCGTACCGCATCCGCAGCTCGCCGGCTTCAGGCGGCTGAAACTGCGCCGGGATGAGTGCAAGGATGTAATCCTGGACCTGCCGGAGAAAGCCTTCACCTCCGTGGACGAGAACGGCGTCCGGAAGATCCGGAGCACCCGCTTCGAGGTCTTCGCAGCCTTTTCACAGCCCGATGACTGCAGTGCAAAACTCACCGGTCACAGCGCCGTAAAAAGAATTGTGGAGTGGTAAAGGAGTAAGAACCGGAGAGAAGTAAGAACCGGGATTATTATTTAAAAAAGCTTCCTGCAAATGAAAAAGACGGGCGTTGAAATCGGAGGATCATCCGGATTTCAGCGCCTCTTTTTCTGTCCGGACGTGAAACATGCCGGGTGGTTTCACGAATCCTAAAAAAACTGTGAAATTTCCCTCCTGCGCATTGTCAGAGTACCGAATTGCGATAAAATAGTTTTCACACCGCTTTTTACATGACCCTTCAGGAAGGATTGAAGAAATAGATCAGAAACAGCTATTGGAGTACGGAATGAAAAGAAAGAATTCACTGGAAAGCAGCGGTCTGGAGTGGATCGAGCTGGATGAGGAGCAGGATACTGAGAGTACTTCTGCCGGTGCTGACGGGAAAACGACCCGGCGCAGGGGAGCATCCCGCCGCGGCAGAGGGCTTAGTGCTGCAGCGGCTGCGCTCGGCGCCATCCTTCTGATTGCCGCGCTGGCCCCCTCGCTTTCTTCCTGCAGCAGCAACGCGGCTGCCACTGCCGGACTGGTTGAAAAAACAGCAGAGAAAAGGGATCTGGAGAATTACAGAAGCTTCTCCGGAACCATCAACCCGGTGGACTACCGGAATGTCTATCCGGACGTGACCGGCGTCAAAGTCCGCGAGCTTTTAGTGGAAGCGGGCGACGAAGTGCATGAGGGCGATGTCCTGATCGAGCTGAACCCGGAGCCGATCCAGCAGCAGATCGATCAGCAGGAAGCCCAGATGGCGGCGTCGAACCGCACATCTTCTCTGTCCGTGCAGCAGGCGCAGAGCCAGTACAACAATTACAAATACAATCTCGACAACAACCTGGACAGCCAGATGCTCAGCGCGCAGCAGCAGATCGATTCGGCGTTTGCGCAGCTCGTCAACGCGCAGCGCGCCTTCAACAATGAAGTCGGGCTGAATAACCAGGGCTTCGGGTCGAATCTGATGGGTGCCATGCAGAGTGTCGATTCCAGCTACCAGAGCGTGCGGAGTGCGCAGAGTGTGATGGAAGCCACACAGACGGCGCACGCAGATACGAGCAGCGCCCAGCTGCAGCTTGACGGCGCCTGGCTCTCCTACAACCAGGCAGTCCAGAACTACAACGCCGCCAAAATCAAGGAGGAGAACTCCCTGACCGGTCTGTATGACGCGCTGGTGACAGCCCAGTTCAGCTATCTGAATGCCATCGACAATTACAATGCGGCCAGGAACAGCTCCAACCAGCAGCTGAACAACTACGCGCTGCAGATCGAGTCCGCCCGGGCGCAGGGAGACCAGACCTCCAGCCAGATTTCGCTGAACAACCTCTATAAGCAGATCGGCTACTGCACCATCACCGCCCCGATGGACGGCGTGGTCACCAATCTGCCCGTCAAAATCGGAGATTCCGTCACCCAGAGTACGCTTCTGGCGACGGTGACCAGTTTTGACATCATGAAGGTCGACATCAAGATCAACGAGTACGATATCGGCGGCGTCACCACCGGCTCGCCCGTGAGCATCACGCTCGACGCCACCGGAAAGACCTACGACGGCACCATCGCCTCCATTTCCCGGGTGGCGGAGGTGCAGAACGGCGTCTCCTATTTCACCTCCGAGGTGGAATTCAGGGGAGACGAGGAAGCCCGCAGCGGCATGAGCGCCGAGGTGAAGCTGGTGCTGATGAGCATCCCGGACGTGGTCGCGGTTCCCTCCGGCGCAGTTATGACGGAGGCGGACGGCACTTCCTATGTGCTGGTGCCGGGCGAGGGCAAGGAAGGCCCGCAGCACCGCACTGTGCTGACCGGAGAGACTGACGGCAGCTACATCCAGATCGTCAGCGGCCTTAATGAGGGCGAGACTTACTATGATTCGGCACAGGGCATGTTCCCTGAGATGAACGTGGAAGTGAGCCGTCCCGGCGGGGGAGACGAGCCCTGATGAGACGATTCGGATCAAAGCGGCAGAGCGCGGGAGCTTCTGTCAGCGAACCATATCAGCCGGGTGAGGACGAAATCCTGCACATGGCCCATATTGTCAAGGACTACCGGCTCGGCGAGGAGAACTTCCGGGCGCTGGACGACGTCACCCTCACCGTGAAGAAGGGCGAGTTCCTGGCTGTGCTGGGGCCGTCCGGTTCGGGCAAAACGACGCTGATGAACATCATCGGCTGCCTCGACGTGCCCACCTCCGGGGATTATTATCTGTCCGGCAAGCCCGTGAAGGATCAGAAGGAAGCCAGGCTTGCCCAGATCCGGAACAAGGAGATCGGCTTTATCTTTCAGTCCTTCTACCTGCTTCAGAAGCAGACCGCCTACGAAAACGTGGAGCTGCCGCTGATCTATGCGAACATGCCCGAAAAGCAGCGCAGGGAGCGGGTGGAAGAGATGCTCGAAAAAGTCGGTCTCGGGGACAAAATGAAGAACTACCCCAACCAGCTCTCGGGCGGTCAGCAGCAGCGCGTGGCGATTGCGCGCGCGATCGCGACCAACCCGACGATTCTGCTGGCGGACGAGCCCACCGGCGCGCTGGACCAGAAGACCGGCGCCCAGGTCATGGAGCTCTTCCACGAGCTGAACAACGAGGGGCGGACGATCATCATGATCACGCACGACTCAAAGATCGCCTCGCACGCGAACCGGATCGTGCGGATCCTGGACGGAAAACTGAGCGAAGGGAGACTGGAGGATGCGTAGGCTGATCAATACCGTGCGGCAGAGCTTCCGGATCTCCGTGCAGAACATCATCACGAACAAAATGCGGTCCTTCCTCACGATGTTGGGCATCATCATCGGTGTCGCGGCCGTCATCGGCCTGATCACCCTGGTGCAGAACGCGACCAGCTCGATCCTGGGCCAGTTTTCGGAGCTGGGCGCCGGCACGCTCTCCGTGTCAGCCCCCGGGACGGCCATGAAATCCGGACTGACCGACGCCGACCTGCAGACCATCATGGAGGTGCCGGGCGTCAGGGGCGTCTCCCCGCAGGTCTCCGGCGCGACGGCGGCCGTCTATGACGCCCGGGTCTATGAGAATGTCTCGGTGACCGGCCGCAATGAGCTTTATTTTGCCTATAACGACGTGATCGAGAGCGGGCGCGGTCTGAACGCGTCGGAGATGAACGGAAGTATCAATGTCTGCATTATCGACCAGGACTTCCTGAAGAATATTTTCAAGGGCGGCGAAGCCCTCGGGAAGCGCGTGCGGCTGAACGGCGCCGAATACCTGGTGGTCGGCGTACAGAAGAAGGACAACAGCATTTTCGCCGCCTACTCTGACCGGAGCAGCCTGGACGGCAGCGTCATTATCCCGTACAAAAACGCGCTGACCATGAGCTGGAGCAAGAATGTGACCAGCCTCGATATCTACGTAGAGGACGGCGTCTCAAATGCGGAGGTGGAAGAGCGGCTGCGGGAGACGCTGGACAAGATTTACAACCACACGGAAAATGCCTTCCAGGTCATGAACATGGATTCGCTGATGGATACGATGAATTCCGTCTCCTCCATGCTTTCCACCATGCTCGGCGGCATCGCCGGCATCGCGCTGGTGGTCGGCGGCATCGGCATCATGAACATGATGCTGGTCTCCGTGTCGGAGCGGACGAAGGAGATCGGCCTGCGCAAAGCACTGGGAGCGGAGCCCTCGAGGATTCAGACACAGTTTCTGCTGGAGGCGGTGATCCTCTCCGTTTTCGGCGGAATGATCGGCGTCGGGCTCGGCTGTCTGATCGCGTTCGTCGGCGCAAGACTGATGGACACGTCCTTCGCGATTTCACCGTCGGCGATTGCGCTGGGCCTGGGATTTTCCGCAGCGGTCGGCATCATTTTCGGATGGGCGCCCGCGCGGCGTGCGAGCCGCCTGAATCCGATCGACGCGCTGCGCGCGGAGTAAAAGGAACAGAAGGAGCAAAAGTATGAAGAATCAGATGAGATGGACAGCCGGCGTTCTCGCGGCGGCGATTGCTGCCGGAGGCATTCTGTATGCCCCGGCGCTGCCGGTGCGGGCGAAGGCTCCGTATGATACACACTGGAACGAGCAGTATTCCTGGATGGCGACGATGACCGAAGCCCTGCAGAAGAATACCGACGCGACGGCGGTGTACCGGGAGATCCGTCTGGCACTGCGCTACCAGGTGATCAACGAGCTGAACATTTACCAGCTGTACCTGGATCCCACGACGGTCTTCCCGCTGGAAGCGGCGACGAGGCTGTACCAGGAGGGGCTGATCTCGCCGTTCCTGTACAAGTTGCTTGCACATATTCCGCTCACGGCGGCAGACCTGGCGGATGTCTACGATCCGGCGTGGTATTACGGAGCCAACCCGGCGATCAATCAGGTTTTGCCCTATGATGAAAATCTGCTCTTCGAGAATTTTCTGAACTGCGGAATGGTGGTGGGCCTCCCCGGCAACGCGGCCTTCAACCTGGATATTTACAAAGCCAATTATCCGGAACTGGTGCAGGCCTTCGGCGCCTACAACCCCGCCTACTATCAGTATTATATTCTGTTCGGAAAAAAGGCCGGCCAGAAGGCCGACCGCAGAATTTACTGAGAACCTGAAAATGCGTAAAGCGTGAAAAGAAAGCCCGGACGATGTTTACGCGAGCTCGTCCAGCGTGCGGCCGTAGGACGGCAGGAAGTCCTCCATGAAATCCCGGACCTCCGGCAGCTCCTGTGCCATCGCATCGAGCGCCTTCCGGGTGGACTGCATGGCGGTGCGGAATTCCGTGTTGCCCGCCGCCGTCTCATCCATACATTTGATCAGTGCGGACAGCTTGTCCGCGGCTTTGACCAGCCGGCGCATATAACGCCCGGATTCTGCAGCCTCACCGGCGGCGGGATCCGGGTTTTCATCTGTCCCGAAAATGCTCCGGTAGACGGGAGCCAGGTCCTCCGGCAGCTTGGTCAGAAGCCGGTTTTCCGCGACGGCTTCCACCTTCTTATAGGCTGTGCGGATCTCATCGCCGTAGTATTTGACCGGCGTGGGCATATCGCCCGTGATGATCTCCGACGCGTCGTGGTAGAGTCCGATGACGGCGGCGCGGTCCGCGTCCAGATCCTTTCCGTAACGCACATTTCCGATGACGCACAGCGCGTGCGCGATCATGGCGACCTCCATGGAGTGCTCGCACAGATTCTCCTCGCGGGAGTTGCGCATCAGCTGCCAGCGGTCAATATATTTCATGCGGGAAATAGCGGCAAAAAAATGATAAGACATGTTCAGTCATTCTCCTTCTGAAGGAACAGCAGGTTGAGGTCGACCTCGGCAGGCACGCCGGGCACATTGCCCGTACAGGAATACTGCCAGCAGGTAAAACCGCAGGGCAGAGAAGGCGATTTCACATAAGATGCGTACCAGACCGGAATGTCGGAAAATTCTCCCAGGTCATATTTTTCATTGGCTGCCTGTGTGTTCATGTAAACCATGGGCGTGTATCCCGCATTCCGGATGACTTCACAGAACGCGAGCGCGCCGGCTGTGGCACTGTACTGGGAGAGGTCCGAGGCGCGGGCGGTATCCGCGTGATGGATCTCATAATCATAGACGATGGGCAGCTCGGGCTCGATGTCGTCCAGCGTCGCCAGGACAAAGCCGGCCGCGCGCTTCGCCTCGTCGATGCCGAGGGCCTGGGAGAAGAAATAGACGCCGACCGGCAGACCCGCGGCGTGTGCACCCTCGTAGTTGCGGTAGAAATTGCTGTCCACGACCATTTTTCCCGTGACATAGCCCTGATAGGCAATCCGGATAATCACAAACTGAATGCCGGCCTCCCGGACCTTCTGATAATCCACCTCGCCCTGATATTCGGACACATCGATGCCGACAGCCGCCGTCAGCGTGCTGCCTTCATCGTTGTAAGAATAGAACTGGGTGTCTGTATTCAGAAGATTTGCCGCCGGATGGACGTTGCCCGGTGAGAGAATACCGGGGAGCTGAAGGGGCTCCGCTGCCTGCCCTTCCGAAACATCCTCCTCAGAGGCAGTCTGCCCGGCCGACAGGCCGCCCTCCTCCGCTTTTTCCGCGCGCTTTGCGGCGCGTGTGATAAGGAGGATGACCAGCATCAGAATCAGAGACGCCGCGATGAGCGCTCTGCGCAGTATTGCCTGATTTCTCATTGTCCGGCACCCGCCGCGGCAGCTGCAGCTGCCGCCTGTGCAGCCAGTGCAAAATTGTAATTATCCGCAGCGGTCTCAACCTGGGCCTGTGCGAGGGCAATAGCCTCCGGGTCGCCGCTCTGCTGTGCCTCAACCAGCTGGGCCTGCGTGGCTGCGAGCAGGTCAGCCGCCTGGTGCAGTGCGTTGGTTGCATCCTCGAGAGTGACGCCGGTCTGCCGCAGCTGCAGCTCAAGGCGCTGCTGATCAATGATGGCGCCCGCATCTTCTCTCGCCATGAATTCCGCCGTGTGCTGGCAGGTCTCGCCCGTGTTGTCCGGAGAGAGAACCAGTACGCCGGTGGTTTTGAACGGACAGGAATCGCTGGCCGGAAGTCCGGAGTACGCGCAGACCGTTCCCTGGAAGTGTACGTCGCAGTGCTCGGCCGGCAGCGTGTCCGCCGCAAAATACTCGGTCAGCAGAGTGGCGTTGCACAGGCCTTCAACCGGAAGCTTGCCCGACATGGAGCAGACGGTCTGCTGCACGATACCGGGGGGCATGCTGAAGGTCGAAGCGTTCAGATTCGCCGGGATCTGTTCCATGACTCTGCGCCAGATCGTCTTCGCCAGGTTTTTCTCCTCGGAGGAGGAGAGCTTGGTGTTTTCGTCGTAGCCTGCCCAGCAGGTGCAGGTGTAATTCGGTGTATAGCCGGCAAACCAGACGTCGTTGTAGGCGTTGGTGGTACCGGTCTTGCCCGCGATGGCAGTGGTGCCGAAGTTGACGGCGGTACCGGTGCCCTTCGTGACGACATCCTGCATGGCCGAAGTCAGAAGCCATGCCGTCGTCTCTTTGAGAACCCGGCGCTCCTGCCGGTTTGCGGAGGCATCCAGGATCACATTGCCGCTGTGATCCACGACCTTGGAGTACAGCTTCGGCTCGATATAGGTTCCGCCGTTGGCGATCGTCGCGTAAGCGGCATTCAGTTCGTAGTTTGTGACACCCTTTGTCAGACCGCCCAGCGCCAGTGTCTGCTGGATATCCGAATAGATCCGTCCGCCGATTTCCTGCTGATCGACCAGTGTTGTGAAGCCGAACCGGAGCAGGTAATCGAAGCCGAGAGCGGGGGTGATATCCGACAGCGTCTTGACGGCAATAATATTCATGGAATCCTGAATACCGACCCGGAGGGTTGTGATGCCGCGGTAGGACTCGCCGTACCAGTTCCGGCACGGTGTGCCGTCTTCAAACGAGAACGGCGCGTCATCCTGCGTGTCCGCCAGTGTCATGCCGGCGGCGTCGAGCGCCGGCGCATAGGCAGCCACAACCTTGAAGGTCGATCCGGGCTGTCTGGGGGAATCCGTCGCGCGGTTCAGGGTGCGGTTTCCGGTCTTTTCGCCGCGGCCGCCGATCATGGCGACCACATTGCCGGTGGCCTGATCCTCGATGGTCAGCGAAATCTGAGGCTGTGCAGTGAGAGTCATGCGCTCGTCATAGACGCTGCCGCCGGAGGAAAGAACATAATTCTTGTAAGTCTCCACCGCTTCCTGCGCGGCTTCCTGAGAGGGAAAAATCAGGCTGAAGGCCGGATTCTGCTCACGGGACCAGAGCTCCAGCATCTCCGTGGAGTAGTTGGAAAGCGATCCGTCGTCGGCCTCGACTGTCAGCGCGTAGTTCAGATACCAGTTGGTCTGCGCCGGGAAATTGGCGGGATCCGTGACGACATAATCGACGATCTTCTGAATGCCGGAATCCTGCGTGGAGTAGATGGAAAGGCCGCCGGAATAGAGCAGATGATAAGCCTGTGTCTCCGTGTAGCCGGCCGCGATGAAGTCCTCCAGCAGCTGGTTGGTGAGCGCGTCGACGAAATAGGAATTGATTTCCTCGTCGTCCGTCTGTGTGTCCACCAGGCTGATCCGGGAGTAGACGTCGTCCGCCATCGCGGCATCGTAAGCGGCCTGATCGATATAGCCCTGATCCAGCATATGATTCAGGACCTCCTCGCGGCGGCGCATATTGTTCTCGGGATTGGTGATGGGGTCGTAGCGCGTCGGGTTCTGCGTGATGCTGGCAATAACCGATGACTCCGACAGCGTCAGGTCGCTGACGGATTTGCCGAAGTAGCGCAGGGACGCGGCCTGCACGCCCAGCGTGTTGTGACCGAGGTTGATGGTGTTCAGGTAATTCAGCAGGATATCGTCCTTGCTCATGGTCTTCTCAAGCTCCACGGCAAGATACTGCTCCTGGATCTTACGCTTGATGGATTCCATCCTTGTCTCATTGGTCCAGCCGGTGAAAACATTGTTCTTGATCAGCTGCTGGGTGATGGTGGAAGCGCCCTGCGAGAGATCACCGCTGGAGACGGCGTTCCAGGCCGCACGGAAGATACCCTGGATATCGACGCCGCTGTGAGTGTAGAAACGCTCGTCCTCAATTGCCACGAACGCGTGCTGCATATCGGTCGGGATCATGTCCATCGTGACCGGGATCCGGTTTGAATCCGTCGAGACCAGCTTGGCGATCTGATTTCCGTCCGTATCGTAGACAAAAGTCGAAAAGCCCGAGGGGGTGACGTCAATATTCCCGATATCCGGCGCGGTCGCGATGATGCCCTTGAAAACGCCCCAGACGGTGCTGACACCGAGGATCATCAGGCCGATCAGTGCGGCAACCACAAGATGTACAAGCGTGACCCGCAGCCAGCTGAGGCGCTTGCGGCCCTTGGATTTCAGCTCTTTGCGGCGCTGTTTGATGCTGTCTTTTCCGTAATTCATTCGCAAATACCTTTCTGCTCTTTTCAGGAACGCCTCAGGCGGGGAACTCCGCTGCCCGAGTTGAACAGAGCATGTCATTATATTTTAACTCAGCCGCAGAAAGGCCGCAACTTTCCGCCCTCATTGTTTATCTTTTTTTTACATGTTTTCACAGTCTTTTCACGATGTCAGAGATTGATTTGAATACAATTCCTCCTTATAATTAACGATGATTGTCCTTTAGAAGGAGAGAAAACCTGTGAACAACTATCACGACTATGATCCATATAGAAACGGCAGACAGATCGGCTCCGTGTCACGTTTTGACCTGGGCGACTTCGGGCCGGACCGACGGGACAACAATCAGGACGGCGGCAGGAACGGCAAGGATAACAATAAGGGAAACCAGCGGCAGAACCTGCTGATTCTTCTGATTGCGACCCTGGTTACGGTGGTGCTGATCAGCTATTTCATGCGCGGAATCAACGGAAGCTCCACGAAAGAGATCACTTATTCCGAGTTCATGCAGATGATCGATAATAACGAGGTCAAGAGCGTTGTTATCGGGTCCGACCGGATCACGATCACCCCGAAGGAGACGGAAGAAAATCCCCTGGTGCGCGGCGCGCAGGTAACTTATTACACCGGCAAGGCGGAGGAGGACGAGACCCTGACGGGGCGCCTTCTGAAAGCGGGCATTGAAGTGAGCGCGGATGTGCCGGATTCTTCCGGTATGGTCATGACCTTCCTGCTGACCTATGTGCTGCCGGTTGCGCTGATGTGGATCCTGCTCAGCGTTCTGTTCAGCAGACTGGGGCGCGGCGGCATGATGGGCAGCGTCGGAAAGAGCACGGCGAAGGAATACGTGCAGAAGGATACCGGCGTGACCTTCAAGGATGTCGCCGGAGAGGACGAGGCGAAGGAATCGCTGCAGGAGGTCGTGGATTTCCTGCACAATCCCGGAAATTATACCAGAATCGGTGCGAAGCTTCCCAAGGGCGCGCTGCTGGTCGGACCGCCCGGAACGGGCAAAACCCTGCTGGCGAAGGCGGTTGCGGGCGAGGCCCACGTGCCGTTCTTCTCCCTGACCGGCTCGGACTTCATCGAGCTCTATGTCGGCGTCGGTGCTTCCCGTGTCCGCGATCTGTTCCGCGAAGCGACCAAGAATGCGCCGTGCATTATCTTTATTGATGAAATTGATGCCATCGGCCGCAGCCGCGACAGCAAGTACGGCGGCGGAAACGAGGAGCGTGAACAGACCCTGAACCAGCTGCTCTCGGAGATGGACGGTTTTGACACCACCAAGGGAATCCTGGTGCTGGGCGCGACGAACCGCCCGGAGATCCTGGACAAGGCACTGCTTCGTCCCGGCCGTTTCGACCGCCGGATCATCGTGGAGCGGCCTGACCTGAAGGGAAGAGAAGCCATCCTGCGTGTCCACGCCAAGGACGTCAAGATGGATGAGACGGTGGATCTGAAGGAGATCGCGCTGGCAACCAGCGGTGCGGTGGGCTCCGACCTCGCGAACATGATCAACGAGGCCGCCATCAACGCGGTCAAGGAAAAGCGCGAATATGTCTCGCAGAAGGATCTGTTCGTCGCAGTGGAAGAGGTCCTGGTCGGAAAAGAGAAGAAGGACCGTATCATGAGCAAGGAGGAGCGGCGGATTGTCTCCTACCACGAGGTCGGCCACGCGCTGATCGCCGCGGTGCAGAAGAATTCCGAGCCGGTCCAGAAGATCACGATCGTGCCCCGCACAATGGGCGCGCTCGGCTATGTCATGCAGGTGCCGGAGGAAGAGAAGTATCTGAACACGAAGGCAGAGCTGCATGATATGATCGTCGGCCTGCTGGGCGGACGGGCAGCCGAGGAGCTGAAATTTGAGACAGTGACCACCGGCGCCGCCAACGATATTGAGCGTGCGACCGGAATTGCCCGCAACATGGTGACGCAGTACGGTATGAGCGACCGTTTCGGTCTGATGGGCCTGGCGACGGTCGAGAGCAAGTATCTGGAAGGCCGCGCCGTTCTGAACTGCAGTGACGTCACGGCAGCCGCAGTGGACGAGGAAGTCCGGCGCATCATTGAGGATTGCTACGCGGAGGCGAAGAAACTGCTCGCCGACAATCTGGATGTCATGGATGAAATCGCGGCATATCTGATCCGCGAGGAGACCATCACCGGCAAGCAGTTCATGAAGATCTACCGCGAGCTGAAGGGCCTGCCGGATCCGGAAGAGGAAAAGAAGGCGGAACCTGCGCAGGAAGCGGAACAGGAAGCTGCACCGGAGGCACCTCAGCCTGCGGAGGAAGCTCCGGAAGTAAAGGCAGAAGCCGAAGCCGCTCCGGAGGAAACGCCGGAGGCGAAGGCGGAGTCCGAGCCGGTGCCCGCAGAGCAGCCAAAGCCGCAGATGCCGCGGGGCCGCTTCTCCGATATTCCGATGGACCAGGTCTCGAAAGACGACACAAGTGTTTGATTTTGAAGAAGAACTGAAGAAGCTCCCGAAACAGCCGGGTGTCTATATTATGCATGATGAGCGCGACGCGATCATTTACGTGGGGAAGGCAGTCAATCTCCACAATCGCGTGCGCTCTTATTTTCGCAAAATTGTCGGGCGCGGACCGCAGATCGACCGGATGGTCTCGCAGATCGCACGCTTTGAGTACATCGTGACCGACTCCGAGCTGGAGGCGCTGGTGCTGGAAAACAATCTCATCAAGGAGCACCGGCCCAAGTACAACACGATGCTCAAGGATGACAAAACCTATCCTTACATCAAGGTCACGGTACAGGAGCCCTATCCCCGCATTCTCTTCTCCAGACAGATGAAAAAGGACAAAGCCCGCTATTTCGGCCCGTTCACCAGCGCGGCCGCCGTGCGGGATTCGGTGGAGCTGATCAACCGGATGTACGGCCTCAGGGACTGCAGCCGCAGGCTCCCGGAGGACATCGGGAAGGAGCGGCCCTGCCTTAACTTTCACATGAAGCGGTGCTGCGGACCCTGTGCCGCCGGAAATGTCACCGAAGAGGAATACCGCGGGCGGATCGCGCTGGCGCTGGAATTTCTTTCCGGAAATTACGCGCCGGTCTTAAAGGATCTGAAGGACAAAATGAATAAAGCCGCCGAGGAGATGGCTTTTGAAGAAGCGGCCCATTGGCGGGATCTTCTGCAGAGCGTGGAGAAGGTCTCCCAGAAGCAGAAGATGTCCGAGGGAATCGGCGAAGACAAGGATATCCTGGGCATTGCCATGGAGACGGAGAATGCCGACGCGGATGCCGTCATTCAGACCTTCTTTATCCGGGACGGCCGCATGATCGGCCGTGAACACTTCTATATGACGCATGTGAGCGGGCGGAGCGCAGGCGCCGTCCTGTCGGAGTTTATCAAACAGTTCTACGCGGGCACGCCCTTCGTGCCGCGCGAAATTCTCCTGCCGGGAGCGGCGGACGACCAGGCGGTGCTCGAGGAATGGCTCACACTCCGGAAGGGCTCGAAGGTGGCGCTGGTGGTCCCGCAGAAGGGCCGCAAAAACAAGCTGGTGCAGCTGGCGGACGAGAACGCCGCCCTGATTCTCTCCAAGGACCGGGAGCGGCTGCGGCGTGAAGAAGGCCGCACCATCGGCGCGGTGCACGAGATCGCGCAGCTGATCGGGTTAAAGCGCATTCAGCGTATGGAGGCCTACGATATATCCAACATCAGCGGTTTTGCCAATGTGGGCTCCATGATCGTCTATGAAAACGGCAGGCCCAAGCGCAGTGATTACCGGAAATTCCGCATTAAATCCGTGGCGGGACCGGATGATTACGCCTGCATGCACGAGGTGCTCGAACGGCGTTTTCTGCACGGCCTGAAAGAGACGGAAAACAGCAGTTTTTCCGCGTTCCCGGATCTGATCCTGATGGACGGCGGCCGTGGACAGGTCAATGTCTGCCTGGAAGTACTGGATGACCTGGGCCTTTCCATCCCGGTCTGCGGCATGGTCAAGGACGACCATCACCGGACCCGGGGACTCTATTTCAACAATGTGGAGATTCCCATCGACCGTCACAGCGAGGGATTCAAGCTGATCACGAGAATTCAGGATGAAGCCCACCGCTTTGCCATCGAATATCACCGGTCTCTTCGCTCCAGGGCGCAGGTGACTTCCCGCCTCGACGAGATTCCGGGCGTGGGCCCCGCCAGAAAGAAAGCCCTGATGCGCGAATTCGCTTCCATCCGCGAGCTGTCCGAGGCCACAGAGGAGCAGATTGCGCAGATTCCGGAGATTTCCGCCGCCCAGGCGAAGGTAATCTATGACTTTTTCCACACGGAAGCCGGCTCACAGGACGCGTGAGGCGGGCGCGGTCCGAGGCATTTTCTTGTGATTTGAAAGCGGGTCTGCTATCCTAAACATTAACAGACTACATTTCGTAAAGCGCTGTGCGCAGAAACAGAGGTGAAGCATGTCCGTAGTACGTTTGAATGAAGTCATTGAAAAAATGAAGCTGGAGAACCTGACGCCCGAGATCGACACTTCGGGGATCAAAGTCCGGCAGCCGGACATCAACCGGCCCGCGATTCAGATGACAGGCTATTTTGACCATATGGCGCAGGCACGGATCCAGATTATGGGCTTCGTGGAATATACCTATATGGAGAAAATGACTCCGGAGCGCAAGGAAGAGATCTATGAGATGTTCTTCAACGGCACGGAAATTCCCGCCATCGTCTACTGCCGGGAATTAAAGCCGGATGAGACCTTCCGGAACTTCGCAGTCCGCTACGGCGTTCCGATTCTGATGACAAGACAGGCGACCAGCACGTTCATGGCCGAGCTGATCCGCTGGCTGAATGTGCGCCTGGCTCCCTGCATTTCCATTCACGGCGTTCTGGTGGATGTTTTCGGTGAGGGTGTCCTGATCACCGGTGAGAGCGGAATCGGAAAATCCGAGGCCGCCCTGGAACTGATCAAAAGAGGACACCGCCTGGTTTCCGACGATGTCGTGGAAATCCGCAAGGTCAGTGAGGAAACCCTGATCGGACTGGCGCCGGACATCACCCGCCACTTTATCGAGCTGCGGGGTATCGGCATCATCGATGTCAAGACGCTGTACGGCGTTTCCAGTGTCCGTGAGACGCAGAACATCGACCTGGTCATCCAGCTGGAGGACTGGGACAAAGATAAAGAGTACGACCGCCTGGGCCTGGAAGAGGAATACACCGAATATCTGGGCAACCGCGTGGTCTGCCACCGCATCCCGATCCGGCCCGGCCGGAACCTTGCGGTTATCTGCGAATCGGCAGCTGTCAACCACCGCCAGAAGAAGATGGGCTACAATGCGGCACAGGAGCTGTACAACCGCGTTCAGCAGTCTCTGATGCGCCGGCGCGATGACGACGAGGATTGAGAATTCTTCCGTAAAACAAGATGAATCAGCAGCTGAGAGATGAAATAATCAGACTGGCCGGCGCGGACCGCGTGCGGACGGATGAGCCGATGGCCCTGCACACCACCTTCCGTGTGGGCGGGCCTGCGGATCTTTTCGTGTGCCCGGAGAACGCGCGGACGCTGAGAGAAGTGATGCTGTTCCTGGAAAAATCCGGCGAGCCCTGGCAGCTGATCGGCCGCGGCAGCAATCTGCTTGTCTCCGACGCGGGATACCGCGGCGTGATTCTGGCGCTCTGCGACATGAAGAGAGAGCCCGGGACGGACGCGCACCTGGAAGCGGATGAAGACAGCCGTCAGGATCATGCGGATCCGGCAGGCGGGGAGAAAAACGGCGCGGAACCGGAAGAGGAGCGCAGCCTTCTCTCCCTGACCGTGGAAGGAAACCGCGTGAGAGCCGGTGCCGGTGTGTCGCTCGGAAAAACGGCGGGCACAGCTTACCGCAATGGCCTTGGCGGTATGGAATTTGCGGCAGGCATCCCCGGCAGCGTGGGCGGCGCCATCGTGATGAACGCGGGCGCCTACGGCGGCGAGATGAAGCAGATTGTCTCGTCCGTCACCCTGCTCGATCCGGACGGTACGATCCGGAAGCTGAGCGGGGAAGAGATGCATTTCGGCTACCGGACCAGCCTTCTGAAAGAAATCCGTGCGGCGGTGCTGTCGGCCGAGTTCATCCTGACACCCGAAGAGCCCGCTCTGATCCGGCAGAAAATGGACGATCTCTCCTTCCGGCGCAGAGACAAACAGCCGCTGCAATACCCCAGCGCGGGCAGCACCTTCAAACGGCCTGAGGGACATTTTGCCGGACAGCTGATCGAAGAAGCGGGACTGCGCGGTTTTGCCGTCGGCGATGCCCAGGTCTCGGAGAAACACTGCGGCTTTGTCATCAACCGGGGTGCGGCGACGGCTTCCCAGATCCGGGAGCTGATCACAGAAGTGCAGAGAAGAGTCTTCGAGCATTCCGGAATCCGGCTGGAGACGGAAGTCATTCTTCTTGGAGAGTAAAAGATGCGTTTTGTTGTTGTGACAGGAATGAGCGGAGCCGGCAAGGCCTCCGCTATTAATATGCTGGAGGATCAGGGCTTTTACTGTGTGGACAACCTGCCCGTGCGCCTGATCGATAAATTCATGGAACTGGTCAATCAGCCCGGCAGCGGCATTTCCAAAGTCGTGCTGGGGCTCGACGTCCGCACCGACGGCACCTTCGAGGAAGTGGAGTCCGTCCTGTCCGCCCTGAAGGACCGCGGATATCAGTACGAAATCCTGTTCATGGACGCCTCCGACGAGACGCTGATCCGCCGTTACAAGGAAACCCGGCGCGCGCATCCCCTCTCCCCGCAAGGCCGCGTCGAGGACGGCATCCGGAAGGAGCGGGAGATTCTGCGCAGCATCAAAGGAAGTTCGGACTACATCATCGACACCTCCAAGCTGCTGATCCGGGAACTGAGAGAAGAACTGATCCGGATTTTTGAAGACAATGAGCACTATGACTCCCTGATGATTTCCGTAGTGGCCTTCGGCTTCAAAAAGGGCATTCCGACCGACGCGGATCTGGTTTTTGACGTGCGTTTCCTGCCGAATCCTTATTATATTGAGGAACTCCGGGATCTCTCCGGAAATGACGCGCCAGTCCGCGACTACGTGATGGACTGCCCGGAGGCGCCGCAGTTTCTTGAGAAACTGGTGGATATGATCACCTTCCTGATCCCCAACTACGTCCGGGAGGGTAAGAACCAGCTGGTCATCGGGATCGGCTGCACCGGCGGCCGGCACAGGAGCGTGACCATCGCGAATGCGCTCTATGAGCAGCTGAAAGGCAAAGGCAGCTACGGACTGAGGCTGGAGCACAGAGATCTATGAGCTACGCGGCAGAGGTGCGCGCGGAACTGTCCGCGCAGAATGAGACGGCAGCCCACTGCCGGGAGGCAGCGCTTTTTGCGCTGCTGTTTTGTCTGTGCAAAATTACGCCCGCGGACGAAGATCTGGCCATTATCAGAATCCAGACCGAACAGGATGCCCTAATTACAAAGTGCTTTACTTTATTGGAAAAAACTCTTAATATAGAGATCGTGTCGAACCGGAACGAGATTTTTCTCTCGAAAGAGCAGTGGTCGGCGCTCCCGTGGTTTGGTTTCCTGGCGGAGACAGACGGGCGGAGCGGGATGGTTCCGGCACTGAAAAAGGGCGTTCTCTCAAGGGACTGCTGCAGAAGGAGTTTCCTGCGAAATGCGTTTCTTGCGTCGGGCACGGTCAGTGATCCGGACAAAGGATACCATCTCGAATTCAATCTCTCGCGGGAAGATACCGCAGAGCTGATCCGCTCCGTTCTGCTGAAGTATGAAATCCATCCGAAGGTGATTCGGAGAAGGAAAAACTTTACCGTTTACCTGAAGGACTCCGAAGAGATCATCGACACGCTCAGCCTGATGGGTGCGCACGCAGGGCTGATGCGGATGGAGAACTCCCGTATTCTGAAGGAGGTGCGCAATTCCGTCAACCGCCGCGTCAATTGTGAGGCGGCCAACATCGGAAAAACAGTTGCAGCCGCCAGGAAACAGGTGGAAGACATCGAGTTTCTGCAGCGCAGCGGCGTCTTTTCCGATCTGCCGGACAACCTGGTTGAGATCGCGCTTCTGAGGCTGGAAAATGAAGACATGCCTCTGGCGGAACTGGGAAAGCTGGCACATCCGCCGGTCGGTAAGTCCGGGGTCAACCACCGTCTTCGCAAACTGTCGGAACTGGCTGAGAAGACGAGAAGCACAATGAGGAGAACATGATATGTTAAAAAAGTCGATGCAGATTGAACTGCCGCACGGACTGGAAGCACGTCCCGTAGCGGAGCTGGTGCAGGTTGCCAGCAAGTACAACAGCCGGATCTACGTTGAGCTCGGAACCAAGCGTGTTAACGCCAAGAGCATCATGGGCATGATGTCCCTGGAGCTCGATAACGGCGACAGACTCATCGTGTCCGCGGACGGAGATGATGAACAGCAGGCGATTGCCGAGATCGAAAACTTTGTCGGCGGTCATCAGATCGGCGCCTGATCTTCAGGCCTGATTCAGGCATGCGATGGTAACAGACCATGACCGGCGTCTCAGACAGCGATGTTTGAGACGCCTTTTTTATAAATCCGTCAGGCTTTATGTTTTAATGAAAAGGCCTGACGTGCGGGAGACGAACTTATGAATCATACGGGAATTGCAGACAATGCCGGCCTGCGGCCGGACCTTTCCCGGGAACAGATCAAATATCTGGCCATTGCCGCCATGACCTGCAATCATGCGGCCCATGCGCTGCTTCCGGCCGGATCTCCCCTGTACCGCGTACTGATTTATATCGGTTATTTCACGGCACCTGTCATGTGCCGGTTTCTGGTGGACGGGTATCGTCTGACCCGCTCCAAAAAGCGCTATGCGCTGCGCCTTTTTCTTGCCAGTGCGGCGGCACAGGTCCCCTATGTATATGCCACCGGCTTCAGGCAGCTGAACATCCTGTTTACGCTGCTGCTGTGCCTGCTTCTCATCACAGTGATGGACCATGTCCGGGATCCGCTGCTGAAAACGGCTGCAGCTGTCGCTGCCGTCGCCTGTTCGGTTCCTTTTGACTGGGGCGGACTGCTGCCGGGCGCGGCGGCACTGTTCCATATGGCCGGAGAGGACAGAAAAAAACAGATCCGCGCCTATGCAGCCGTGGTGATTCTCTTCGGAATTCTGCAGGCGCTTTCTCTCTCGGATTCCCCGCTTTACGCCCCTTCGGACATTGCCCTGGAGGGCATTTTCTCCATGCTGGGCCCCGCCGCCGGCGGGCTCTGCCTGTTCGGCCTGTATCACGGGAGAAGTGCTGCCCGGTTTCAGCGCTTTCACAAGTGTTTTTTCTACGTTTACTATCCTGCGCATCTCATCATTCTTTCTCTGCTCAAAATGCGGCTGCGCTGACTTGCGCGCTCTGCCTCAATTCTGTAATATAGTATTCGTGGGTTTTTGGCATAAACTGATAATCATCGGAGAATCAGAATGGACATATACGGAATATTGACGATGATCGGCGGTCTGGTGCTGTTCCTTTACGGAATCAGCACACTGGGAACCGGACTGAAAAAGGTGTCAGGCGGACGTCTCGAAGTGATTCTGGAGTCGCTGACCAGCAACAAGTGGAAGGCTGCGGCGATCGGTGCGGGTGTCACGGCGCTCATCCAGTCCTCCGGCGCGACGACGGTCATGGTCGTCGGCTTCGTCAATTCGGAAATCATGACACTTGCACAGGGCGCGGGCATTATTCTGGGTGCCAACGTCGGTACGACCATCACGGCCTGGCTGCTCTCGCTGACGGGGATCAGCGGGCAGAACTTCCTGCTCTCCATGTTAAAGCCCAAGAACTTCGCACCGCTGGTCGGTCTGATCGGCATTGTGATGAGCATGTTCGGCAAGAAAGACAGGCAGAAGGATGTCGGCGGGATTCTGACCAGCTTCGCGGTATTGCTGATCGGTATGACCATGATGGCAGACTCCGCGTCGCCGCTCGCCGATGATCCCAATTTCACCAGTATCCTGACCATGTTCTCCAATCCGATTCTGGGTGTGCTGGTCGGACTGGGCATCACGGGTATTCTTCAGAGCTCCTCTGCTTCGATCGGTATTCTGCAGGCGATTTCCACCACCGGAACATTAAGCTATGCCGAGATGATTCCGCTCCTCATGGGTATGAATATCGGCTCGGCCATCACCTGCCTGATTTCCGCCGTGGGCGCCTCCCGCAACGGACGCCGGGCGGCATGGATGCAGATGCTGTTCTGCATTCTGAAGGTCGTGCTGTTCATGGTTCCTTTCTATATCATTCACGGCGTCGTCGATTTTGCCTTCATGCACCACGCCACCGCTCCGATCAACATCGCGATGTGGCACACCACATTCAACCTGATTTCCGTGCTGGTTGCCCTTCCGCTCTCCGATTATCTGGTGGCGCTGACCATGCGCCTGCTTCCGGTGACGCAGGAGGAAGAAGCGGCGGGAGAAAGCCGCAAAGCACTGCAGATCCTCGACGAGCGGTTCCTGTCATCCCCGTCCTTCGCGCTGGAGCAGTGCCGCGTCGTCACAAACGAAATGGCGCGCTACACCCGCGAGGCTTTCGTGACTGCCGCCAGTCTGGTGACAGATTATACTCCGGAAAAAGCCGCCCGTGTGGATCAGCTGGAGCGGACGGTCGACGAGTACGAGGACAAGCTGGACAGCTATCTGGTCAAGCTTTCGGGCAGAACTTATTCCAGAAAAGATTCCCATATGCTCTCGACACTGCTGCACTGCATCAGTGATTTTGAGCGGATTACAGACCACGCCCTCAATGTTATGCAGATTGCAGGGGAGATGAACGGGAAGGAACAGAACTTCTCCGCCAAGGCGCAGGAGGAACTGCGGGTCTTCTCGGATGCCGTGACGGATATTATCGACCGCGCCGTGGAGGCGTTCAAGGACTATGACCTGAAGATGGCGAAAACCATCGAACCGCTGGAGGAAGTCATCGACGGCATCAACATGGAAATCAAGCGCCGGCATGTGCGCCGCCTTCGCAAGGGCAAGTGTACGATCGAACTGGGCTTCTCCCTGACCGATATCACAACCAACTACGAGCGGATCGCGGATCACTGCTCCAATATTGCCGTCTGCCTGCTGCAGGTCAACGAGGACGGCTTTGATACACACGAGTATCTGGAACGCGTCTGGAACAAGGACGATGAAGAGTTCCGGAAGATGGCGGAGGATTACGAGGCACAGTATACACTGCCCGGCAGTAAGACAGATGACCTGCCGGTGATCCTGGAGGGAAAGGAACTGGCCGAGGCGATGGTCAGAACCCCGGAGGAAACTGCTGCAGTGCAGGCCGCGCTGGAAGAGGTGACCGAGGAGACTTCTCCGAAGAAAAAGAAGAAAGACAAAGGAAAAGACAAGGAAAAGGAGAAGGCGGAAAAAGCGGCGAAGAAAGCCGAGAAGAAAGCGAAGAAAGAAAAGAAAATGCTCGAAGAGAGCCTGACAGAAGAAGGACCGGCGTGATGCCGGTCCTTCTTTTCATTTTCTATAAGAATTTCGTGGTTTACAGGTTCTTGTCCGAGAGCTCATCCAGAAGACGCAGCTTGGTGTCATACAGCTTCTTCGAGAGATCGACGTAGATCTGGTGAGGGTTGACCAGACGTCTGGACTCTTCCCACAGCGTGTTCTGCTCCTGCAGGCAATAGGTCCTGATGTCCATGGTCTTCGGGAACTCGTAGGTGCATTCGCCGTCTGCGAAGATCGGGATCATCATCTCACGGAGTGTGAACTCACCCGGCATCATCCTGGTCTTCTTCCAGGGCTCTGCGGGATCGAAGAGCAGAAGCGGCTCGTCCTCGGAGAACTGCTCCTCCTCGAGACAGATCAGATCTGCCTTGATTTTGCCCGAATCCTTTTCATAGACGCGGTAGATCTTCTTGCTGCCCGGGTTCGTGACCTTCTCGGAATTCTCGGAGAGCTTGATCTTGGGAATGAATTCACCGTCCTCGCCCATGACTGCCGCCAGCTTGTAGACACCGCCGAAGGACGGGTTGTCTTTGGCTGTGATCAGGTTCGTGCCGACGCCCCAGGAGGTGATCGCCGCGCCCTGTGTCTTCAGGGAATCGATCAGGTACTCGTCCAGGTCGTTGGAAGCGGAGATGATAGCGTCCGGGAAGCCGGCCTCGTCGAGCATCCTGCGCGCTTTCTTGGACAGGTAGGCAAGGTCGCCGGAGTCGAGGCGGATGCCGTAGCCTTTTCCGAGCGTTCCCTTTTCACGCATGTACTGGAAGGTCTTGATCGCGTTCGGCACGCCGCTCTTTAAGGTGTCATAGGTATCGCAGAGCAGGATGCAGGCGTTCGGATACAGATCGGCGTAGGTCTTGAATGCCGTGAGCTCATCATCGAAGCTCATGATCCAGCTGTGTGCGTGTGTGCCCTTGACCGGCACATCAAACAGCTCGCCGCACAGCACATTGGAGGTGCCCACACATCCGGCGATGACCGCCGCTCTTGCGCCGTAGGTGCCGGCGTCCGGGCCCTGGGCTCTGCGCAGGCCGAACTCCATGATTCCGTCTCCGCGGGCTGCGTAGCAGATGCGGGAGGCCTTGGTGGCGATCAGGCTCTGGTGATTGATAATATTGAGGATCGCGGTCTCCACCAGCTGCGCCTGCATGATCGGCGCGACGACCTTGACGATGGGCTCGCGGGGGAAGATCAGGGAACCTTCAGGCAGTGTGTAGATGCTGCCGGTGAATTTGAACTCCGCCAGGTACGCGAGGAAATCCTCGTCGAAAATATTCAGGCTGCGCAGATATTCGATATCCTGTTCGGAGAAGTGCAGCTCCTTGATGTATTTGACGAGCTGCTCGACGCCGCCGAGAATGGCGTAGGCGCCGCCGAAGGGGCAGGTTCTGAAAAAGGCATCGAAGATGACCATTTTATCGTGATCCCGATGCTTGAAATACCCCTGCATCATAGTCAGCTCGTACAGGTCGGTGAGCAATGTCAGATTCTGTCGGTCCATAAGGGACTCCTTTCTGTGAAGACAGGTGCTATACGCGGGGACGCCCGGCGCTCCCGTTTCAATGAATAAATATTAGAGAAAGAATACATCAAATGCGGCGAATTATCAATTTAGATTCGCATCGATCCGGATTCAATGATAGAATTCCCTTATGAAAAATCTGCTCTGTTATTTAAAAGACTTCCGGAAGGAAGTGGTTCTGGCCCCGCTGTTCAAAATGCTGGAGGCTCTCTTTGATCTGTTCGTACCGCTCGTCGTCGCCGCGATCATCGACCGCGGCATCGCCGCCTCTGATTTCGGATATGCGGGCAAAATGTGCCTCGTCCTCATGCTGCTTGCGGCGCTGGGACTGGCCTGGTCCGCGACAGCGCAGTATTTTGCCGCCCGCGCGTCCGTCGGCTTTTCAGCCCGTCTGCGCAGGGCGCTTTTCTCGCATATTCAGGAGCTCTCTTGCAGCGACCTGGACACACTGGGGACCAGCACACTGATCACCCGCATGACCAGCGACGTGAATCAGGTGCAGAACGGCCTGAACCTGGCGCTGCGCCTTCTGCTGCGCAGTCCCTTCATCGTCTTCGGCGCGATGATCATGGCCTTCACAATTGATCACCGGATCGCGGGCATTTTCGCCCTGGCGATCGCGGCACTGTCCGTCGTTGTCTTCGGCATCATGCTCATTTCCATTCCGCTGTACCGCAGGGTGCAGGCGGCGCTGGACGATGTGCTCGGCAAAACCCGGGAGAACCTCACGGGTGTCCGCGTGGTGCGCGCGTTCCGGAAAGAAGAGGACGAAGTGCGCATCTTCCGGGAGAAGAACGACGCCCTGACCGCACTTCAGAAATACGTGGGGCGGTTCTCCGCGCTGATGAATCCCGTCACCTTCGTGATCATCAATGCCGCCGCGATCTGGCTGATTTACGCGGGCGCGCTGCGCGTGGAGGCCGGCAGCCTGACGCAGGGCAGTGTTGTGGCACTCTATAATTATATGGCACAGATTCTGGTGGAGCTGGTGAAGCTGGCGAACCTGATTATTTCCATCACGCGGGCCTTCGCCTGTGCGGACCGGATCAGCAATGTTCTCGAAAGCGGAGAGGCTCTTTCCTGCGGCCGGGTGACTGCACAGCCTGCCGGAGAAGAAGACAACGGGCGGAAGGCGCCGGCGGTCACCTTTGAGCATGTCAGCTTTACCTATGCGGGCGCGGGCGACGATTCCCTCACGGATATCAGCTTTGAGGCGCAGTCCGGCGAGACAATCGGAATTATCGGCGGCACCGGCAGCGGCAAATCCACCCTCGTGAATCTGATCCCGCGCTTCTATGATGCGACGGAAGGCCGGGTGCTGATCGACGGCGTCCCGGCGCAGGACTACGCCGCGGGCGAACTGGTCCGGAAGACAGCCGTGGTGCCCCAGAAGGCCGTGCTCTTTAAGGGAACCATCCGGGAGAACCTACTGTGGGGCCGGCCGGATGCGACGGACGAAGAGCTCTGGGAGGCGCTGACGATCGCCCAGGCGCGGCAGATCGTGGAAGAGAAGGAAGGGGGGCTGGACTACGTCATCGAGCAGAACGGACGCAACCTCTCCGGCGGCCAGCGGCAGCGCCTGACCATCGCGCGGGCCCTGGTCAGAAAGGCCGACATCCTGATTCTGGACGACAGCGCCAGCGCGCTGGACTACGCAACGGAGGCGGCGCTGCGCTCAGCTCTGCGGGAGCATGCGAAGGATACGACAGTCTTTCTGGTCAGTCAGCGGACGACCAGCGTGCGCCATGCGGACCGGATTCTGGTTCTGGACGACGGCGTTCTCATGGGCAGCGGCACACACGCGGAACTGATGAAATCCTGCGAGGTCTATCAGGAAATCTATTATTCCCAGTTTCCGGAAGAGAGGACAAACCCGGGAGGTGCCGCATGAAGAAAAGCGAGAGCAGGCAGACCCTGGGAAAGGTTCTGCGTTATATCGGCGCCTACAGATTTCTCCTTCTGCTGAGCATGCTGCTGGCAGCAGGCACCGTCATCCTTTCTTTATATATTCCGATTCTGTTCGGCGACGCCATTGACGGAATGATCGGCGCGGGACAGGTCGACTGGGACGGGATCACCGCACTGCTGGTTAAGACCGGCGTGCTGGCGGCGCTGTGCGCACTCATGCAGTGGGTCATGAACACGGTCAACAACCGGATCACCTATCATGTGGTGCGGGATATCCGGAATGAGGCTTTTGAAAAAATCCAGCACCTGCCGCTGTCTTACCTGGACGCACATTCGGGCGGCGATCTCGTGAGCCGCGTCATCGCCGATGTGGATCAGCTGGCGGACGGCCTGCTGATGGGCTTCACCCAGCTGTTCTCCGGTATCGTCACGATCCTTGTCACCCTCCTGTTCATGCTCTCGAGGAGCGTCTCCATCACCGTACTGGTGACAGTCCTGACTCCGATGAGTTTTCTGGTCGCGCGCTTCATCGCGACGCGCACTTACTCCATGTTCCGGCTGCAGAGCACCAGCCGCGGACAGCAGACCGCGCTGATCGAGGAACTGATCGGAAACCAGAAAGTGGTCCGGGCCTTCGGCTACGAACAGCGCGGGCAGGCCCGCTTTGATGAGATCAACGACGAACTGGAGAAGTACAGCCTGCGCGCCGTCTTCTTCAGCAGTCTCACGAATCCGGCCACCCGCTTTGTCAACAGTGTCATCTATGCCCTTGTGGCCCTCGCAGGTGCATGGCAGGTCATCCACGGCGCGCTGACCGTCGGCGGACTTTCGATTCTCCTGTCCTACGCGAATCAGTACACGAAGCCTTTTAACGACATCAGCAGCGTCGTCACGGAGCTGCAGAACGCGCTGGCCTGCGCAGCCCGTATTTTCGAACTGATCGGGCAGGAGCCGGAAATCCCGGAGAAGCCGGGACTTCTTGCGCCGGCGGGAGAGCATGTGCAGGGCGAGGTCGCACTGAAGGATGTCTGCTTCAGCTATGACAGGGAGAAAAAGCTGATCGAGCACCTGACCCTCACGGCCCGGCCCGGCATGCGGATCGCCATTGTCGGTCCGACCGGCTGCGGAAAGACGACACTCATCAACCTGCTGATGCGCTTTTACGACGCGGATCAGGGCGGAATTTACGTGGACGGCACGAGCATCTATGACGTCAGGCGGGATTCCCTGCGCAGTCAGTACGGCATGGTGCTGCAGGAGACCTGGCTGAAAAACGGCACCATCCGGGAAAACATCAATATCGGGAAGCCGGACGCATCGGACGAAGAGATCATCGCCGCCGCGAAACAGGCGCACAGCTGGAGCTTTATCCGCAGACTCCCGCAGCAGCTCGACACCCCGGTCAGCGACGAGTCCCTCTCCCAGGGACAGAAGCAGCTGCTGTGCATCACGCGGGTGATGCTGGCACAGCCGCCCATGCTGATTCTGGACGAGGCGACCAGCAGCATCGACACACGGACCGAAGTACAGATTCAGCAGGCTTTTGCCCGCCTGATGGAAGGAAGAACCAGCTTTATCGTCGCCCATAGACTCTCCACGATTCAGAACGCCGACTGCATTCTGGTCATGAAGGACGGGAAGATCATCGAACAGGGCGATCATCAGACACTGCTTGGGAAAGGCGGCTTCTACAGTGTGCTCTATCACAGCCAGTTCGAGACTTGACGAGGTCCCGATGCAAACGTATAATCTTCACTTGATAGCAGAAGAACAGTCTTTTTGCGCTTATAATCGGGGTTACGGACCTTGACCGGCAGAGGCAGGGTCTTCCGGGGTATTGCGCAAAAAGGCCGGTTTTCCTATATCCGGAACTTTCCGGCAGCGCCGGAAAGACGGACGTAATTGAAGGAAATCACAAACCCGGCGGCACCTGAAAACGGGAAAAAGGTGCCTCGTAGAAAGGGGATGCAGCATGTATAAAAAGGTGAACTCGGACCTGAATTTTGTGGAGCGCGAAGACGCGACCGTAAAATTCTGGGAAGATCACGGGATCTTCGAGAAAAGCGTGAAGAAGCGCGAGGGCGGCCCGATGTATATGTTCTATGACGGCCCGCCGACCGCCAACGGCAAGCCGCACATCGGCCACGTGGAGACCCGCGCGATCAAAGACATCATTCCGCGCTACCGCGCAATGAAAGGCTATGAAGTCCCGCGTAAGGCAGGCTGGGATACTCACGGACTGCCGGTTGAGCTGGAAGTCGAGAAGGAAATCGGCATCGAGGGCAAAGACCAGATCGAGGCCTATGGCATCGAGCCCTTCATCAAAAAGTGCAAGGAGTCCGTCTGGACTTACAAGGGCATGTGGGAGGAGTTCTCCGAGAAGGTCGGCTTCTGGGCGGACATGGAGAATCCCTATGTCACTTACTATGATGACTTCATCGAGTCCGAGTGGTGGGCGCTGAAGACCATCTGGGACAAAGGCCTGCTCTACAAGGGCTTCAAGGTCGTTCCCTACTGCCCGCACTGCGGCACGCCCCTGTCTTCCCACGAGGTCGCGCAGGGCTACAAGACCCTGAAGGAGCGCTCCGCCGTGGTCCGCTTCAAGGTAAAGGGCGAGGATGCGTACTTCCTCGCATGGACGACCACGCCCTGGACCCTGCCTTCCAACATCGGCCTGTGCGTCAACCCGGACGACACCTATGCGAAGGTGAAGGCTGCGGACGGCTATACCTATTATATGGGCGAGGCACTGATGGACACGGTGCTCGGCGAGGGCTATACCGTTCTCGAGACCATGAGCGGAAAGGACCTGGAGTACAGGGAGTACGAGCCCCTCTATGAGTGTGCGGCAAAATCTGTCGAAAAGCAGCACAAGAAAGCGTTCTTCGTCTACTGTGACAACTACGTCACCATGAGCGACGGTACCGGCATCGTCCACATCGCGCCGGCCTTCGGTGAAGACGACGCGCGCGTCGGCAGAAAGTACGACGCTCCGTTCGTCCAGATGGTCGATGAACAGGGACGCATGCGGGAAGAGTCACCTTTTGCCGGCATGCGCTGCAAGCCCACGCAGAAGGAGATGGATGAGGGCGCTGTCAGCGCCGATCCGGAGATCTTAAAGGACCTGGACAGAAGAGGCCTTCTGTTCTCCGCTCCGAAATTTGAACATGATTATCCGCACTGCTGGCGCTGCGGCACGCCGCTGATCTATTACGCACGGGAGTCCTGGTTCATCAAGATGACCGCCGTGCGCGACGATCTGGTCCGCAACAATCAGGAAATCAACTGGATCCCGCCTTCAATCGGCGAGGGACGTTTCGGCAACTGGCTGGAGAATATCCAGGACTGGGCGATCTCCCGGAACCGCTACTGGGGCACGCCCCTCAATGTCTGGGAATGCCCGGACTGCGGAAAGCAGATCAGCATCGGCAGCCGGAAGGAGCTGGCGGAGCTGACCGGCGATCCGGAAGCGGAGCACACAGAGCTGCACCGTCCGTACGTGGACAACTTCACCGTGCCCTGCAGCTGCGGCGGCACCATGAAGCGCGTGCCGGAGGTTATTGACTGCTGGTTTGATTCCGGCGCCATGCCTTACGCACAGCTCCACTATCCTTTTGAGAACAAAGAGCTTTTCGAGAAGCAGTTCCCGGCTGCGTTCATCTCCGAAGCCGTGGACCAGACCAGGGGCTGGTTCTACTCCCTGCATGCGGAGTCGACGCTTCTGTTCAACCGTCCTGCCTTTAAGAACGTCATCGTCATGGGACTGGTTCTGGACAAGGACGGCGAGAAGATGAGCAAATCCAAGGGCAACGCAGTCAGCCCGATGGATGCGCTGCGCCAGTACGGCGCCGATGCGGTCCGCTGGTTCTTCTACACCAACAGCGCGCCCTGGCTGCCCAAGCGCTTCTCGGGCGACGCCGTTCAGGAGGGACAGAGAAAGATTCTCGGCACCCTCTGGAACACCTATGCTTTCTACACACTGTACGCGGAGATCGATCAGTTCGATCCCACAAAGTATGCGCTGGAGTACGACAAGCTGTCCGTCATGGACAAGTGGCTGCTCTCCAGAATGAATACCATGATCAAAACGGTCGACTCCAACCTGGACGCTTACCGGATTCCGGAAGCGGCGTCCGCGCTGGAGAGCTTTGTCGACGACATGAGCAACTGGTATGTGCGCCGGGGCAGAGAGCGCTTCTGGGCAAAGGGCATGGAGCAGGATAAGATCAATGCCTACATGACCCTGTTCACGGCTCTGAAGAATGTCTGCCTGTGCGCAGCGCCGTTCATCCCGTTCATGACGGAGGAGATCTATCAGAATATCGTCTGCAGCGTGGACAAAGAGGCACCGGAGAGCGTGCATCTGTGCGACTTCCCGGCCGTGCAGGAGGAGCACATCGATCAGGATCTGGAGGACAAGATGGCCGAGGTCCTGAAGATTGTCGTGCTCGGACGTGCCTGCCGCAATCTCTCCGCCGTGAAGAACCGCCAGCCGGTCGCGGAAATGTTTGTCCGCGGCGCGAAGGAGCTGCCGGTGTTCTATCAGGAGATCATCACCAGCGAGCTGAACGTGAAGAAAGTGACCTTCACGGACGATCTGCGCAGCTTCACCAGCTACACCTTCAAGCCGCAGATGCGCACTCTCGGCCCGCGCTACGGAAAACTCCTCGGCAGAATCGGCCAGTATCTGAAGGAACTGGACGGCAACGAGGCCATGGATGAGCTGAACAGCAGGGGCACGCTCAGCTTTGAGCTGGACGGCACCGCAGTAGAGCTCGGCCGCGACGACCTGCTGATCGAAACCGCACAGAAGGAAGGCTACGTCACACAGGAAGAGGGCGGCGTGAGCGTCGTGCTCGACATCAACCTGACGCCGGAGCTGATCGAAGAGGGCTATGTGCTCGAGCTCATCAGCAAAATCCAGACGATGCGCAAGGATTCCGGCTTCGAGGTCATGGACCGGATCCGCCTCTCCTTAAACGGCAGCGATAAACTGTATGAGATCGCGATGAAGAGCGAAGCCGCCATCACCGGCAAGGTTCTTGCGGACGGCATCCTGAAGGACACCCCGCTCGCGAATGAAAAAGAGTGGAACATCAATGGCGAAAAGGTCGTCATCGGTGTTGAGAAAATATAATATCGGATAAAAGCAGTAACAGATATACAGAAACAGACAGGAGGAGACCAATTTGGCAGCTTTAAAGAAAATCCAGTTGAATTTTGATAAAGATCTGTTTAAGAGAAGTGTTGAGTATAACGTAAGAACCATGTTCCGCAGATCCATGAAGGAAGCGACGAAGCAGCAGGTTTTCCAGGCGGCTTCCTACGCACTCAAGGATCAGATCATTGACTGCTGGATGCGCTCGCAGAAGGCTTTTGAAGAGCAGGATCCCAAGACCGTTTACTATCTCTCCATGGAATTCCTGATGGGCCGCGCGTTCGGCAACAACGCCATCAACCTGATGGCTTATCCGGCAGTCAAGGAAGCGCTGAAGGAGCTCGGTTTTGACATCAACGCCATCGAGGACGAGGAGCCGGATGCGGCGCTCGGAAACGGCGGCCTCGGAAGACTGGCGGCATGTTTCCTGGATTCGCTGGCAACGCTGAACTATCCCGCTTACGGCTGCGGCATCCGCTATCACTACGGCATGTTCAAGCAGATCATCCGGGACGGCTATCAGGTCGAGGTTCCGGACAACTGGCTCGAGCACGGCAACCCCTTCGAGCTGCGCCGTCCCGAGTACACGCAGGAAATCCGCTTCGGCGGACAGGTTGTGCCGTATTATGACGAGAAGCTCGGCCGCACCATGTTCCGTCAGGAAGGCTACAGCGCCGTCAAGGCAGTCCCTTACGACATGCCCATCATCGGCTACGGCAACGGTTTTGTCGACACCCTGCGCATCTGGGATGCGGAGCCGGTGCAGAGCTTCCACCTGGAGGCATTTGACAAGGGCGATTACCAGAAGGCCGTCGAGCAGGACAACCTGGCCCGCACCATCACGGAGGTCCTCTATCCCTGTGATGATCACTATCAGGGCAAAGAGCTGCGCCTGAAGCAGCAGTACTTCTTCGTCTCCGCCTCGATTCAGCTCGCCGTGAAGAAATATCTCGAGAAGCACGACGATCTCCGGGGCCTGCACGAGAAATTCATCTTCCAGATGAACGACACGCATCCGACCCTGACCGTGCCGGAGCTGATGCGCATCCTGATGGATGATTACAAGCTGACCTGGGACGATGCCTGGAGCGTGACACAGAAGTGCTGTGCGTATACCAATCACACCATCATGGCCGAGGCGCTTGAAAAGTGGCCCATCGACCTGTTCAGCCAGCTGCTTCCGAGAATCTATCAGATCGTGGAAGAGATCAACCGCCGCTTTGAGATCGCGGTGCATGAAAAATATGACCACACCGGCGTGGATGTCCACGAGAAGATCCGCAAGATGGGCATCGTCTACGACGGACAGGTCCGCATGGCCAACATGGCGATCGTGGCAGGCTTCTCTGTCAACGGCGTGGCGAGACTTCACACCGAAATCCTGAAGAACCAGGAGCTGCGCGACTTCTACGAGATGTTCCCCGAGAAGTTCAACAACAAGACCAACGGCATCACACAGCGCCGGTTCCTGCTGCACGCGAACCCGCTGCTGGCCGACTGGATCACGAACAAGACCGGCGATGAGTGGATCACGGATCTCTCCGAGCTGGAAGAGCTGAAGATCTATGCCGATGACACCAAGGCGCAGAAGGAATTCATGCACATCAAGTACAAGAACAAGGTCCGCCTTGCGAAGTACATTCTGGAGCACAACGGCATCGAAGTGGATCCCCGCTCGATCTTCGACGTACAGGTCAAGCGCCTGCATGAGTACAAGAGGCAGCTGCTCAACATCCTGCACGTCATGTACCTGTACAACCAGCTGAAAGAGAATCCGGGTATGGAGATGCCCAAGCGCACCTTCATCTTCGGCGCGAAGGCGGCGGCAGGCTATCAGAACGCGAAGCTGACCATCAAGCTGATCAACTCAGTGGCGGATGTGATCAACAACGATCCCGAGATCGACGACAGAATCAAGGTCGTCTTCATCGAGGATTACCGTGTTTCCAACGCGGAACTGATTTTCGCCGCGGCGGATATTTCCGAGCAGATTTCCACTGCCAGTAAGGAAGCGTCCGGCACCGGTAACATGAAGCTGATGCTGAACGGCGCGGTCACCATCGGAACCATGGACGGCGCGAACGTCGAGATGGTCGAGGAAGTCGGAGAGGAGAATATCTTCATCTTCGGTCTGTCCTCCGAGGAAGTCATTCACTATGAGAACCACGGCGGCTACGATCCGAAGCAGATCTTCAACGAGAATCAGGATCTGCGCAAGGTGCTGGTGCAGCTCGTGAACGGAACTTACTCTCCGGAGGATCCGGAGCTCTTCCGCCCGCTGTACAATTCCCTGCTGGAGCGCGTCGGCGGTTCGCCGGCTGACCGGTACTTCATCCTCAAGGATTTTGACTCCTACGCGAAGACACAGCGTGAAATCGCCGAGGCATACAAGGACACGAAGCGCTGGGCGAAGATGGCCATGCTGAACACAGCCAGCGCCGGCAAGTTCTCCTCCGACAGAACCATCGAGGAGTATGTAAAGGATATCTGGCACCTCGAGAAGGTGTCGCTGTCCGGACGCAGGAAGAAGTCGACGAAGTAATCTGACAAAATACAGGTGAATAAGATGGTTGAACTGATACGATCCGGAGTATATTACACCGGCGGCGTCCTCACGCAGGAGGCGCCGCAGGGAGTTTCTGTCGAGGAAGCCGGAAAGCGGACAATCGCCCGGCAGATTCTGTCGGCGCATAACCGGTCCGGTTCGGACAAGGATCTTCGGATCCGTTTTGACAAGCTGACCAGTCACGACATTACCTATGTCGGCATTATTCAGACTGCCCGCGCATCGGGACTTACGCGTTTTCCGATGCCGTATGTGCTCACCAACTGCCACAATTCCCTGTGTGCGGTCGGCGGCACAATCAATGAAGATGACCATATGTTCGGCCTGACGGCCGCAAAGAAATACGGCGGGGTGTATGTCCCGCCGCATCTTGCTGTCATCCATCAGTACGCGCGGGAAATGCTGGCCGAAGCCGGCGGAATGATCCTGGGCAGCGATTCGCACACCCGGTACGGCGCGCTCGGCACCATGGCCGTCGGCGAGGGCGGTCCGGAGCTCGTCAAGCAGCTGCTGGGCCAGACCTGGGACATTAAGCGCCCTGAGGTCATCGCCGTTTACCTGACCGGCGCGGTAAGGCGCGGCGTGGGTCCGCAGGACGTTGCGCTCGCACTGATCGGCGCGGTCTTCGGGAGCGGCTTTGTAAAGAACAAGGTGCTGGAGTTCGTCGGCCCCGGCATTGCCTCCCTCTCCGCGGATTTCCGTATCGGTGTCGACGTCATGACCACCGAGACAACCTGCCTGTCCTCCGTCTGGGAGACCGACGAGCGGACCAAGGAATTCTACGAAGCCCACGGCAGGGCAGAGGCCTATAAGAAACTCACCCCCGGTGAGGGCGCGTACTATGACGGCGCGGTCATCATCGACCTCGACACAGTGGAGCCGATGATCGCCATGCCTTTCCATCCCAGCAATGTCTATACCATCGACGAAGTGCGCCGCAATTTAAAGGACGTGCTGCATGAGGTCGAGGAGCGCGCGAAGGTTTCCCTCGGCGCACAGGTGCCGTATTCCCTGCAGGACAAAATCAGGAATGGCGCCTTCTGCGTGGAACAGGGCATCATCGCGGGCTGCGCCGGCGGCGGCTTTGAAAATCTGTGCGCGGCTGCCGACCTGCTGGACGGCCGTTCCGTCGGAAACGACCGGTTCTCCTTAAGCGTGTATCCGGCTTCCATGCCGATCTATATGGAGCTTGTGCGCAACGGCGCGGCGGCGAAGCTGATCGAATCCGGCGCGGTGATCAAGACCGCTTTCTGCGGACCGTGCTTCGGCGCGGGCGACACACCGGCCAACAACCAGTTCAGTATCCGCCACTCGACGCGCAACTTCCCCAACCGCGAAGGCAGCAAGCTGCAGAGCGGCCAGATCGCTTCCGTGGCACTGATGGACGCCCGCAGCATCGCGGCGACCGCAGCCTGCGGCGGCGTGCTGACACCCGCCACCGAGCTCGATGCGGACTTCGGCGTCTACGAATATCATTTTGACGGCAAAATCTACGAGCACCGCGTCTATGACTCACACGGACAGGCCGACCCGGACCAGGAAGTTCAGCTGGGCCCGAACATCAAGGACTGGCCGAAGATGTCACCGCTGCCTGAGCACATGCTCTTAAAGCTCGTCTCGGAGATCCACGATCCCGTGACGACGACCGATGAGCTGATTCCTTCCGGCGAGACCTCCTCCTACCGGTCCAACCCGGAGGGACTGGCGCAGTTTACCCTCTCCCGCAAGGATCCCGCCTACGTGGGCCTCGCCAAAGAGGTGAGAGCGGCCCAGAGCGCGATTCTGGAGGGCAGCTGTGTCGGCGAGGCACTTCCGGAGCTGAAGCCCGTGGTGCACTCGATCAAGCCGCGCTTCCCGGAGCTGGTTCCCCACGATCGGCGAGACGCGGACGGCAATCTGACCGCAAAGGGCAATCTGGGCATCGGCTCAGCGATTTTTGCCGTGAAGCCCGGAGACGGCTCCGCCAGAGAGCAGGCAGCCTCCTGCCAGAAGGTCCTGGGCGGCTGGGCAAATTTTGCCAATGAATACGCGACAAAGCGCTACCGCTCCAACCTGATCAACTGGGGCATGCTGCCGTTTGTCATCACCGACGATCAGATGATCTTCGGAAAGGGCGACTACCTGTTCTTCCCGGACATCCGCCGTGCGGTGGAGGAGAAAGCGGAGAAAATCACAGGCTATGTGGTCCGCCCGGACGCAGCGGAGGATGAAGTGATGACACCGTTCACCGTGACCCTCGGCGACCTCACCGACGAAGAGCGCCGGATCATCCTGGACGGATGCCTCATCAACTACAACCGCAATAAAGCGGGACTATAATAAATCTGAACCGGGTTCCTATGTAAGTATCGGAAAGGAGACGCACACATGAAAATAGTGGTATTATGCGGCGGACTCAGCACGGAGCGGATGATTTCCTTCCTCTCCGGGACCAAAATCTGCAATGCCCTGCGTTCACGCGGCCACAAGGCCGTTCTGGTCGATCTTTTTATGGGACTGGAGGACATGGGCGAGGAGGTCCTGCGTGACCCTGCTGTACTTTTCGAGCAGCTGCCGGAGTTAAAGCCTGTCTCCTTCGACGGCGTGGCGCCGGATCTGAATGAGGTGCGCGCCTCCAGAAAGTTTAAGAGTCCCGCGGTTTTCGGAAGGGGTGTCCTGGAAATCTGCCGCGCGGCAGACGTGGTCTTTATCGCCCTGCACGGTATGAACGGCGAGGACGGCCGCGTGCAGGCAACTTTTGAGATGCTCGGCATTCCCTACACGGGCTCCGGCTACCTGGGCGCCGCGATGACCATGGACAAAATGATCACCAAGCAGATGCTCAAACCCCACGGTGTTCCGATGCCCGACTGGCATTACTACCGGAACGTGGCGGGGAAGAGCGAGAAAGCCCTGAAGGAAGCCATCGCCGCAATTGAGCAGGAGATCAATGTCCCCTGCGTCGTGAAGACGCCCACCGGCGGTTCCTCCGTCGGCGTCGTGATTGTCCGCGACAGGGAAGAGCTGGGCGATGCGATCCGCGAGTGCCTCCGATACGGGCAGGATCTGCTGATTGAAGATTATATCGAAGGCCGGGAGTTCACCTGCGGCGTGTTCCGCGGCAAGGCACTTCCGTCCGTCGAAATCGCGCCCAAGACCCGTTTCTACGACTACTCCAACAAATATGTGGCGGGCGCCACCGAGGAAATCTGCCCCGGCCGCTGCACGGGCGAGGTGGAAGAGAAGATGCATAAGATCTCGGAGTTCGTCCACAAAGAGATGGGCCTCTCCACCTATTCGAGAAGTGATTACATTGTGACATCGGACAACCGGGTCTATTTCCTGGAGGTCAACACGCTGCCCGGCATGACGCCGACCAGCCTGGTTCCGCAGGAAGCCGCACAGGTCGGCATTTCCTATGAGGAGCTCTGCGAGCAGATCGTGGAAGACGCCCTCGCCATGAGAGGTCAGTGAACATGGAACAGATCACATTAAAGGACTTACTGGATGCAACAGGGGGACGGCTTGCCGGCCCCTTTGACGATCTCTCGCAGCCCATCACCGGTGCCCTCTCGGACAACCGGAAGATTCAGGGCGGAGAGGTCTTTTTCGCTTATATCGGGGAAAAACTGGATGCGCACCGCTTTGTCCCGGCGGCACTGGAGGCCGGCGCCTGCGGTGTCGTCGTCTCAAAGGTTCCCGAAGAGCTGCGGGAGGACCGGTTTTATGTCGTGGTGAAAGATACCATGCTGGCGGCCGGCGATCTGGCGCGCTGGTACCGCGCCCGCTTCCGGATTCCTGTCATCGCCGTGACCGGGAGCGTGGGCAAAACAACCACCAAGGAAATGACCGCAGCCGTGATGGCAGCGCATTTCAACACGCTGAAGACGGAGGGCAATCTCAACAACAATATCGGACTGCCCCGCACACTGCTGCGGCTCGACCACAGTATCGAAGCGGCAGTGGTGGAAATGGGCATGAACCATTTCGGCGAGATCAGCTATCTCACCGGAATCGGCCGTCCGACCACGGTGATTATCACCAATATCGGCGAGGCCCACATCGGAATTCTCGGCAGCAGGGAGAATATTTTCAAGGCAAAATGTGAAATCTTCGAGGGACTTCAGGAGGGCGGCGCCGCCATCTTAAACGGCGACGACGATTTCCTGCCCCGGCTGCGTAAGCATCCCGAAGAAATTCCGGGCAGACCGCAGCTGATCTATGTCGGCGAGTCCGCGGACTGCGATTACAGAGCTGTCAATATCCGGGATACCTTTGAGGACCGTCTGGAATTTACGGCCGTGACGCCGCAGGGGACCTATGAAGTGACCGTGCCGTCCCCCGGAAGACATATGATTTATGCGGCGCTGTCCGCCATGGCGGCAGGCTTCCTGCACGGCGTTCCGGCACAGGAAATCCTCACCGGAATCACGCAGTATCAGTCCGCCCGCATGCGGATGGAGATCCGGCAGCTGCCCGGAAACATCAAGCTCATCAATGACACCTACAATGCGAATCCGCAGTCCATGCGGTCCGCGCTGAATTCACTTTCCCACCTGGAGGCAGACACCCGCACGGCGGTGCTCGGCGATATGTTCGAGCTCGGAGACCTGGAGGAGCAGCTGCACCGGGAAGTGGGAAGACATGCGGCATCCCTGCATCTCGACGCGCTGGTCGCCGTCGGAAACGCCGCCGTCTCATATCTTGCCGATGAGGCGGAAAAAGCCGGAATGACGAATGTCTTCCGCTGTAAAGATAAAGAAGAAGCGAAGAGCGTCCTGCAGAAGCTGGTGCAGCCGGGCGCCGCGTTTTTATGCAAGGCCTCCAGAGGCATGGCCCTCGAGGAACTCTCCGCGTTTATTGCTGACAAAGCACAGAGTGAGGTATGAAATGCTCTTAATAAAAAACGGCTACGTCATCAATCCCAAGCGTCATCGCGAAGGCTATCAGGACATTCTGATCAGCGGGGACCGGATCGTCTCGGTCCGCAAATCTATCAGCGAGGATTTCTGCCGGCGCTATGCCAGTGAGCCGGCCAACCGGGCGGCGGGTGAACTCACCGTGCTCGATGCCACCGGTCTGACCATCGCGCCGGGCTTTGTCGATACACATGTCCACTTCCGCGATCCGGGCTGGCCGGAAAAGGAGGATATTTTCTCCGGCTGCGCAGCGGCAGCGCGGGGCGGTTATACGTCGGTCGTCATGATGGCCAACACCAATCCGCCCACGGACAGCGCCGCCGCACTGAAAAGCATTCTGGAGAAAGCGGATCAGGCGCCGATTCACGTCTACGCCTGCGGCACCGTCACGAAGAAACTGGAAGGCGTCGATCCCACACTGTACACGGCGCTGGCAGCCGCCGGCGCGGCGGGCTTCACCGATGACGGAAAGCCCGTGATGGATGAGACACTGTTGAAATTCGCCCTGCAGCAGTCCAAAAAGCTGCACCGCCCCATCGCACTGCACGAGGAGGATCCGGCTTATATCGGCACGGCCGGTGTCAACGCGGGCAGCGCGGCCGCCGCAAAGCTGGGGCTGAAAGGCGCGGACCGCGAGGCCGAGATCTCTCTGATCCGCCGGGATCTTCAGCTGGCGATTGAGACCGGCGCACCGCTGCTGATTCAGCACATCAGCACCGCCGAGGGCGTGGAGCTGGTCCGGAAGGCCCGCCGGGAAAATCCGAAGATTCATGCGGAAGCGACGCCGCATCACTTCAGCCTGACCGAAGACGCGGTTCTGACTAAAGGCACGCTGGCCAAGGTCAATCCGCCGCTTCGCACCGAGACGGACCGCCTCGCCATCATCGAGGGCATCTGTGACGGCACGATCGACATCATCGCGACGGATCACGCGCCGCACACAGCCGCGGAGAAGGCCCGCCCCTTCCCGGAGGCGCCGAGCGGCATGATCGGCCTGGAGACCGCCTTCTCCTTGAGCTTCCGCGAGCTGGTGCTCCGGGGCTACATCACACTGCCGCGGCTCGTCGAGCTGCTCTCCTGCAACCCGGCCTCCTTCTACAACCTGCCGGCAGGACGCATTGAGACAGGCGGCGCCGCGGACCTGGTCCTTTTTGACGAGAACAGTGAATGGACGGTGGAAGCGGATGATTTTGCATCCCGCTCTTCCAACTCACCTTTCATCGGGGAAGATCTTCCCGGTGTCATCTACGCCGCCGTCTGCGGAGGAAAAATTGTCTACAGACGCTGACAGACCGCGCTTTATTGCGATTGATCTGAAATCCTTCTACGCCTCCGTCGAGTGTGTCGAGCGGGGGCTTGATCCGCTGACGGCCCGTCTGGTGGTGGCCGACGAAAGCCGCACGGAGAAAACCATCTGCCTCGCCGTCTCACCGGCCCTGAAAGCGTACGGGATTCCGGGGAGGGCCAGACTCTTTGAGGTCGTTCAGAAGGCAAAAGAATGCGGCCTCGACTTCATCGCCGCAAAGCCCCGCATGTCCCTGTACATGGAATACGGCGCGCGGATTTATCAGATTTACCTGCGCCATATCGCGGCGGAGGACATCCACGTCTATTCCATCGACGAAGTGCTGATCGACGCATCCGCCTATCTGAATACGTACGGAATGAGCGCGCGGCAGCTGTGCGCGCAGATGATCCGGGAAATTTATGAGGAGACCGGCATCACGGCCGCCGGCGGCGTCGGGACAAATCTGTATCTGTGCAAAGTGGCTATGGACATTCTCGCCAAGCACATGCCGCCGGACGAGATCGGCGTGCGCATCGCACAGCTGGACGAGATCAGCTACCGCAAAATCCTCTGGACCCACCGGCCGCTCTCCGATTTCTGGCGCGTGGGACGGGCGACGGAGAAAAAGCTCGCCTCCTACGGCATCTTTACCATGGGCGATCTGGCCCGCGCTTCCCTGGAAAACGAGGACATGCTCTACCGGCTCTTCGGCGTCAACGCCGAGCTGCTCATAGATCACGCCTGGGGCTTTGAGAGTGCCACCATGGCGGCCATTCACGCCTACCGCCCCGAGTCCAGAAGCATCGGCACGGCCCAGGTTTTGCCCTGCCCGTATGATTATGAAAAGGGAAAGCTGATCGTCCGCGAGATGACGGACCAGCTGCTGCTGTCCCTGCTGGAGAAGCACCTGGTGACGGACCGCATTGAGCTGGTGATCCACTACGACCGCACGAGCCTGTCCGACCCGGAGGTCCGGAAGAAATACAAGGGCGAAATCCGGAAGGACTGGTACGGGAGGGAGGCGCCGGTGTACGCGCACGGAACGGCGAATGCCGGCTGTTTTACCGCCTCCTCCAGGCTGTTTACGAAGGAGCTGATGGCCGTCTATGACCGGATCGTCAACCCGCTGCTGACCATCCGCCGGATAGGCCTCACGGCGCTGCAGGTCATGAGTGAAGAAGAGGCCGCGGCAAAAGAAGAAAAAGCCCGAAGCTATGAGCAGATGGAGCTTTTTACGGACTATACCGGCGAGGATGAAGACCGCGGCGAAAAAAATGAGGAGCGAAGCAGAAAGGATGCGGAGCTGGCGCGCGAAAAACGCGCCCAGCAGGCCGTGCTGGAAATCCGCAGGAAATTCGGAAACGGCGCGATTATGCGCGGAATGAATCTGGAGGAGGGCGCGACCGGAAGGGAGCGCGGCGGACAGATCGGAGGACACAAGGCATGAGTCAGAACGCAGACGCGCAGAGCGCGGACCGGATTCCGGGTGCGCAGGACAGCGTTCAGATCCCGGAAGTTTTCGCTGCAGATGTGCGTGAGGCGCTGAGGCGCTACGGAGATATTCTCTTTCTCCCGCACCCCGTCTCGCAGAGCCGTCCGCAGATGAGCGTCGCGGACCGGGCGGCGCAGTTCCTGCCCTTCGCCGCCGTCACCGGCTACGGCGACAGGCTGGATACGGCTGCGCAGGAGGTGGAAGACTCCTATCGGCCGGATCACTTCTATGATCCCGGCACCGACCCGGCCTGAGCGGGCTTTTCGCAGTGAAGCGACGGATGCCGCGCTCCGGATTTCTCACTTTCAGTTAGTTGTGATATACTTTTATACAGCCTTGCCGATACAGGGCTGAACATGAACCGCCGCAGTGATCCGCAGAAAGCACATTCAGATGCGGCGCAGGGTGAAAAAAATGGGATATATACGAGTTGTTCTTGTTTTTCTGTATCTGGTACTGTTTTTTCTGTTCGGATACCCGGTCCGTCTCTGGATTTACCTGACCAAAAGAAAGGATGAACTTGCCTCCTACAGGGCATATTTTGCCTATGTACAGTGGGGCTTTAAGTGCATCGCATTTCTGTCCGGAAGCCATGTCACGCTGATCGGGGAGGAGAAGGTTCCGAAGGACCGGGCCTTTTTATATGTGCCCAATCACCGGAGCATTTACGACCTGATCCTGCTGGCCGCCTTCACGCCCGTTCCCTTCTCGCCGATCTCCAAAATGTCCCTGAAAAAGGTGCCGTTCCTCAGGAAGTGGATGGACCTGATCCACTCGATTTTCCTGGACCGGGAAGATGTGCAGAAGGGCGCCGAGATGGTGCAGAAGGCAGTGGAGCTGATCAAAACCGGACACAGCGTCCTGATTTTTCCCGAGGGAACGAGAAGCAAGGTCGAGGGGGAGATGGGACCGTTCCACGGCGGAAGCTTCAAGATCGCAATCCGGGCCGACGCGCCGGTTGTGCCGGTGACGATTGTCAACACGGGCGATATTTTCGAACCGCATATTCCTTCCATTCACAGCGCACATGTCATTATTGAATTCGGCGATCCCATTGAGACCAAAGGCATGCCGGTCGCTCAGCGCAAGCTCCTTCCGGAGCAGACGAAGGAACTGATCGCCGAAACCTATGAAAAGGATAAGGAACTGATATGAGTACACGGGATGGCGCAGCCGGACGTCCGGCCGCGAAGAAAACAGTCCGGGTGAGCACGGTGAAAGAGCTTGCCGACGGCATCTGTGAACTGGTGCTGACCTATCCGGAGCGGGAGCGCCCGGAGAATGCCGTGCCGGGCCAGTTTGTGATGATCTATCCCGGGGACGGTTCACATATCCTGGGCAGACCGATCAGCGTCTGCGGCTATAATCCCGTCGAAGGCGCCCTGCGTCTGGTTTTCCGCGTTGTCGGAAAGGGGACGGGAGAACTCGCGGCTCTTAAGCCGGGCGAAGAGGCGGATGTGTTGGGACTTCTCGGAAACGGTTATCCCATGGAAGAACTCAGGACCAGGAAGAGCGAAGGCGCACAGATTGCCCTGGTGGGCGGCGGCATCGGCATTCCGCCCATGCTGGAGCTGGCAAGACAGCTGCCGGGCTGCCGCGCGGTGCTGGGATACCGCACGGATGATCTGTTTCTGATGGATGAATTTCAGGAATATGCCGTGACACAGGCGGCGACCGAGGACGGGAGCTTCGGCACGAAGGGAACCGTTCTGGACGTGCTCCGGCAGGGAGCGGCACCGGATATTCTGTGTGCCTGCGGACCGCTGCCGATGCTGCGCGCCCTGAAGGAATATGCCGCGGAAAACGGTGTGACGGCTTTCCTGTCCCTGGAGGAGCGCATGGCCTGCGGTGTCGGCGTGTGCCTCGGCTGTGTGTGCCGGACCACCTATAAAGATGCGCATTCGCAGGTGAACCGCGCAAGGGTGTGTACGGAAGGCCCGGTTTTCCGCGCGGAGGATGTGGAATTATGAAAGCGGATCTGAGTGTGAACATTGCCGGCGTCACCCTGAAAAACCCGGTGATGCCCGCCTCCGGAACCTTCGGCTCCGGTCTTGAATATGCCCGGATGATGGATCTGTCCCGGCTCGGCGCGATCGTGACCAAAGGCGTCTCCAATATTCCCTGGGAGGGAAATGATGTGCCGCGCGTGACGGAAGTTCCCGGCGGCATGCTGAACGCGATCGGACTGCAGAACCCGGGCGTCGACGTTTTCATCGAACGGGACCTGGCTTTTTTAAAGCAGGTGGACACCAGAGTTATCGTCAATGTCTGCGGAAAATCCGAACAGGATTATCTGGACGTGGTAGAGCGCCTTGCGGATGAAGAGCGCGTGGACCTGCTGGAGATCAATGTCTCCTGCCCCAATGTGAAAGAAGGCGCCATTGCCTTCGGACAGAATCCCGAAAGCCTCTTCCACATCACGCAGGAAATCCGGAAGAAGGCGAAGCAGCCGGTGATCATGAAGCTGACGCCGAACGTCACCGGCATTGCGGAGACCGCCCGCGCGGCAGAGGCCGGCGGCGCGGATGCGATTTCCCTGATCAACACCATCACCGGAATGAAAATCGACGTGGAGCGGCAGCGCTTTGTACTGGCCAACAGGACCGGCGGACTCTCCGGTCCGGCGATTCACCCGGTTGCGGTGCGGATGGTTTACGAGACCGCACAGGCAGTCCGCATTCCGATTATCGGCATGGGCGGCATCGCCTCCGCGGAGGATGCGCTGGAAATGATGCTGGCAGGTGCGTCCGCCGTGGCAGTCGGCGCGATGAATTTCAATGATCCGCTGATCATGCTCCGCATCATCGACGGGATGGCCGCGTACTGTGAGCGGCACGGCATCGGGCGGATCAGCGATCTGACAGGAGCGGTGCACACATGAGCGGATTACAGCAGGTCACAAGAGAGGCATTCGGCAAAATCAATCTCGGGCTCGATGTGCTCGGAAAACGGGAGGACGGTTATCACCTGGTCCGCATGATCATGCAGACCGTGTCCGTCGCGGATACACTGGTACTGGAAAAAACAGAAGAGCCCGGTATTGTTCTGAAAACGGATTCCGGACAGATTCCGGACGGAGAGGACAACCTGGTCTGCAAAGCCGCGCGGGTGATGCAGGAAGCATACGGACTGCCGGGAGGCGTGCGGATCACGCTGACCAAGCGGATTCCGGTGGCCGCCGGAATGGCCGGCGGCAGCACGGATGCGGCAGCGACGTTCCTCGGTCTGCGGGATCTGTACGGCCTGAGCCTTTCTGATGAAGAACTGCAGCACCTGGCTCTGCCGCTGGGCGCCGACATTCCCTACTGCATCGCGGGCGGGACAAAGCTGGCGGAAGGCATCGGCGAAAAGCTCACCGGATTGCCGCCGGCGCCGCCGTGCCATCTGGTGATCGTCAAGCCGGATCTGTTTGTTTCCACCGGCTGGGTGTATAAGCAGTACGACAGCACCGGAATCGTGAAGAAGCCGGACCTGGACGGTCTGATCAGGGCGATCCGGGAACAGGATCTGCCGCGGATGGCCGCGCTGTGCGACAATGTGCTGGAGGAAGTCACTGCGCCGGAGCATCCGGTGATCGGACAGCTGGAGCAGTTCCTGACAGAGCGCGGTGCACTCTGTGCGCGGATGACCGGGAGCGGTCCGACCGTCTTCGCCATCTATGAAAACCGGGAGAGCAGGGATGCGGCGCTCTCTGCACTGCGGTCCGATGATCGTTTTAAAGGATTTGAGAGTTTTGCGGCAGAATTCTGCTGACAGGGGGGAAAATGAACGCTGCAGACGCATCACCGCGTTTGAGAAAAAAAGTTTATGAAGATCCGGAGGTTCCGCTCCGGGAAGCCGTCTATACCGCGCTCAGAAAAGCCATTCTGACCGGGGAGATTTCACCGGGCGAGCGGCTGACAGAGGTCGGGCTCGGCGATATGCTCGGCACCAGCCGCACGCCGATCCGCGAGGCGCTCCGCAAACTGGAGATGGAGGGACTGGTGAAAATCATTCCCCGCAGCGGAGCCCGGGTGGCGCCGATCACGGAATCGGACCTGCGGGATGTTCTGGAGGTGCGCAGGAGCCTGGATTCCCTGAGTGCCCGCCTGGCCAGCCGGCGGGGCGATGCGCGGCAGAAGGAAAGACTGTGGGATGCACATCAGTGTTTTGAGAAAGCGGTCGCCGACAGGGACAAGGCGGCGATTCTCAAGGCGGATGTCTGCTTCCACGAACGGCTCACGGAAGCGGCCGGAAATAAAAAGCTGATGCAGATGATGAATTCCATGGCGGACCAGACCTATCGGTTTCGTTTTGAATACATCAAGGACGATAATTATTACAAGGATCTGCTGGAGGAACACAGAAAGATCCTCGACGCGATCTGCCGCGGGGATGAGGACGCGGCCGCGGCGGCCTGCGAAGAGCATGTGGACCACCAGGGAGTGCGGATCCGGAAGGCTTTCGGACTGTAATATGCAGCACAGCGGCTCCGCGAAAGCTCATGAAAGGAAGAAAAGAAAATGACAAAAGAAGAGGAGCGGGCACTGCCCATCGGTGTCTTTGACTCCGGAATCGGCGGGCTGACCGTGGCGCGTGAGATCATGCGCCAGATGCCCAATGAAAAGATCGTCTATTTCGGCGATACAGCCCGCGTCCCCTACGGAAGCAAATCCAGGGACACGGTGCTCAAGTATTCACAGCAGATCGTCCGCTTTCTGCTGGAACAGAAGGTGAAAGCCATCGCGGTGGCCTGCAACACAGCCAGTGCCTACGCCCTGCCTGTCATTGAAAAGGACTGCCCGGTGCCCGTGATCGGTGTGATCCGCCCCGGTGCCCGCACTGCGGTCGACGCCACCAGGAACGGACGCATCGGCGTGATCGGAACAGAGGCAACCGTGGAGAGCGGAACCTATCCGGAATTCATTCACGGCATCGCACCGATGGCTCAGGTGCTGTCCCGCGCCTGTCCGCTGTTTGTCCCGCTGGTGGAGGAGGGCCTCTGGGAGGATCCGGTGACGGACGAAATTGCAAGACGCTATCTCGCGGAGCTCATGGACGAGGAAATCGACACGCTGATCCTGGGATGCACGCACTATCCGCTGATCCGTGAGACGATCGGACGGGTCGTGGGAGACGAGGTGACGCTGGTCAACCCGGCCTATGAGACAGCGCGGACTCTGCAGGAGCTCCTGACGGAGCGGGGACTGCTTGCGGACCATCACCCTGCCCTCGGAGAAGTGACGCAGTATCAGTTCTTTGTCAGCGACATGGCTGAGAAATTCCGCCGCTTCGCCAATTCGATCATCCCCTACGGCATTCTCTCCGCCAAAGTGATCAATATCGAAAAATACTGAACGGAACAATACGGATTTGAAGAGCACGGAAGTGATTCTGACGCTGGACGGCCGGCAGACTTATCCCGGCGGGCAGATCGAAAACATTCATCAGAGCGAGCCGGCTCTGATGACGGAGGACGGCAGCGGGCTCCTGCTGCAGTATGACACAGTGCAGGAAGGACAGACGATCAGGTCATCGCTGTCCCTGTCGGAAAGTGCCCTCCGGATGGAAATGCAGCTGCCGGACGGCACCGTTCTGAAGGGCATTGTGCTCCGCACAGGCGAAACGGTACACTTCGACTATGAGACGCCGTACGGTGCTCTGAAAATGGTCTCCCGGACGGAGTCGGTCCGGATTCTCCGCGTCAATAAAAACATCCATGCGAGAGTTGTCTATGAACTCTGCATGGATGATTCTGTCAGTGATAATATAGCTGATTCCGCAGGCGATACGCTCACGCTGTGCACGATGCGGATCCGCATTGAGAGCGTCGGGGCCTGATTATTTGACGGGCTTCGCGCCGGCGCGCTCCTGCAGCCGGTCCACGAACTGCTTGAATTTACCCTTCTTCTTGCCGTTATCCGCTGCCGGAAGCGGCGCACCGTTCTTCTGGCGCACTTCGGTGATGTAAATGCCGCTGATCGAGGCGCGGACTTCTTTTTTCACCGGAATCTGGTCAAAAATTTTCTCATCCGCAATCAGATTCATGACCTGCGGTCCGATTTTGGCTCGGACAACCGGAACCTTGGAGCGGCGAAGCCACTTCGGGGTGGAGTCGACCACGGACTGCGGCAGTCCGGCTTCCTTGAACTTCAGTTTCTTTTTGTCAATGACCAGCATGTTGAAGGTCTGCTTATTGGCCTCGATCTGTGCCTGCTGTTCATCCTGTCTCTTCTGGATCCGCTTGCCGAGGAAATACAGCACGATCAGAGCGATGGTCGTGACGGCAAGGATGATCAGAAGAATAAGTGTTGTTCTGTTCACTGAAATAACCCTCCTGAAACTCATTGTTACTCGACAAATTGTATCATCTGAAAGAACTGAACGCAAGGAGGAGCGGCGCCGGAAGGCCGCCCGGAAGGAAAAAAGTCTTTCAAGGACAGTGGGCTTGTGTTAAACTATTCTGTACGCATTGTGAACGCAGGAGCGTTCAGGAAAAGAAAGAGGAGTACTATGATCAATTCGAAGAAAATTGCGATGCTGCTGACCTGTGCACTTCTTGGTGCGGCGGTGTTTGCCGGCTGCGGAAAGAAAGACAAAGCGGAAGAGACCGCTGCGGCTGCGGAGAGCACTGAGGCGGCAGAGGAAACGGAACAGACAGAACCTGCAGCGGGTGCCTACCTGGCTGATGTGAAGGCCTCCGACTATGTGGAGCCGGCGGATTACAGCGAGATCGTCCTGAATCTGATCGAGCCCGAGGTAACAGATGATTATGTCGATTACTATATTGAGCTTTATCTGAATGAGGATAAGGTGAGCGAGGAAGTCACGGGCCGCCCGGTACAGGAGGGCGATACCGTCAACATCGACTATGTCGGGAAAAAGGATGGCGTCGCTTTTGACGGGGGCACCGCAACGGGCGCTTCCCTGACCATCGGATCCGGCCAGTTTATTGATGGCTTTGAGGACGGCCTGATCGGCCATGAGATCGGCGAGACAGTGGAGCTGCCGCTGACCTTCCCGGAGGGATATTTCAATGCTGATCTCGCCGGTGCAGATGTCATTTTCACCGTGACCATCAACGGGATCAGTGTACAGACGAAGCCGGAGCTGACCGATGACTGGGTCAAAGAGCAGAAGTATCACGAGGGCGCGAAAAATGTCGAAGAGTTCCGTGCAGCTGTCCGCGAGGATCTCGAGAAGCAGGCGCAGGAAAGCTATCAGAGCAATCTGGAAGAAGAAGTGATCGCCTATCTGGACGAGAACAGCACGAAGAAGAAGGACATGCCCGCCGCCATCGTGGACCGCTTTACAGAGCGCTTTACCAACACAATCACGCAGTATGCCGCTATGTACGGCACGGATGTCCCGGGTTTCATGGAGACCTATTACGGCTCGACTGCCGAGACCTACGAGGACGATATCCGGGGACTGGCTGAAGACACCGTCTACCAGTACATGGTGTGTCAGGCTATTGCCGACAAGGAGAACCTGAATCCCTCGACAGACGATGTGAACGCCTATATCAAAGAAGCCGGCATAAATCTGACACCGGATCAGAATCTGGACGAACTGAAGGAATATGTGATGGTTGAAAAGGTCATCGACTTCCTCTCGGAGCGCGTGAAGATTGCCGATGCCGAAAACTAAGACGTAAAGAAAGCGGAAAGGGCGCATAGCGCAGTGTTGAAAGATCATGAGAGAAGAGTATCAGCTGATTGAAGTAAAGGATTTATTTGATAAAGCAGAGACCTACGCGGGACAGACCGTCACCGTCGGCGGCTGGGTCCGCAACAACCGGGACAGCAAGAATTTCGGCTTCCTCGTCATTGGGGACGGTTCCTGCTTCCAGACCCTGCAGGTCGTCTATGCGGCCGACAAGGTGGAGAATTTTGCACAGATCGCTGCCCTGAACATCGGCGCGGCCGTATTCTGCACGGGCAAAATCGTGCTGACGCCGGGTGCGAAGCAGCCGTTTGAGATGCAGGCGGAGTGCGTCGAGATCGAAGGCGTCTCCACACCGGATTATCCGATTCAGAACAAGCGGCACAGCTTTGAATATCTGCGGACGATTCCGCATCTGCGGGTGCGCACGAACACCTTCCAGGCTGTGTTCCGCGTCCGCTCCCTGATTGCGTACGCGATCCACACCTTCTTCATGGAGAGAGGCTTCGTCTACGTCCACTCGCCGATCATCACCGGCAGTGACGCGGAAGGCGCCGGCGAGATGTTCCAGGTGACGACGCTCCCGCTGGAGGAGCTGCCCCGCACGGAGGACGGCGCGGTGGATTATTCGCAGGACTTCTTTGCAAAGCCCACCAACCTGACCGTCAGCGGACAGCTGGACGTCGAGGCATTTGCCTTCGCGTTCCGCAACGTCTACACCTTCGGACCGACCTTCCGGGCCGAGAAATCCAACACGACGCGCCACGCTGCGGAGTTCTGGATGATCGAGCCGGAGATGGCTTTTGCCGATCTGCAGGATGATATGAAGATCGCCGAGGATATGCTCAAGTTCGTCATCCGCTACGTCCTCGAGAACGCCCCGGAGGAGATGAAATTCTTCAACAGCTTCATCGACAAGGGCCTCATCGAGCGTCTGAACCATGTGGCGAACTCGGATTTCGGCCGCGTGACCTACACAGAGGCCATTGAAATTCTGGAAAAGCATAACGACCAGTTCGAAAATAAGGTATACTGGGGATGTGATCTGCAGACGGAGCACGAGCGCTTTCTGACGGAGCAGGAGTTTAAGCGCCCGGTTTTCGTCACGGATTATCCGAAGGAAATCAAGGCTTTCTACATGAAGCTGAATCCGGACGGGAAGACCGTCGCCGCGATGGACTGCCTGGTGCCCGGCATCGGCGAGATCATCGGCGGAAGCCAGAGAGAGGAAAATCTGGAACTGCTGGATCAGCGCATGGACGAGCTCGGCATGGATAAGGAAGGCTATCAGTTCTATCTGGACCTTCGCCGCTACGGATCAGTCCGTCACGCGGGCTTCGGACTCGGCTTCGAGCGCTGTGTCATGTATCTGACAGGCATGGGCAACATCCGCGACGTGCTGCCCTTCCCGAGAACCGTAGGCAACTGCGAACTTTAATGAGGGCTCTATGACAGGAACAACCGGACGTCATCACAAGTCCATATGGAAAGTATTTCACAGGCTCAGCGGCATTGCTGCGCCTGTGTTCTTATGTGCTGTCCTGATTCCGGCGCTCGCCGTATCCGTCGTGTTCGCGCCGGCCGTGGCGGTCCGCGCGGACAGGATCTCGGACCTGGAGCAGCAGAAAAGCGAGAACGAGCAGAAGCTGAAGGAAGTTCAGCAGGGCGCCTCCGCGCTGGAGGCTCAGCAGGAGGATCTGGAGGGCGAGATCGGCGAGATGCAGATGTCGCTGGCCCAGAACCTGGTCAGTATCGAAATGCTCGAGGAAGAGATCGCGGAGCTCGATGCGGAGATCGAGATCAAGCAGCAGGAGTACGACGCCGCGCTGGCGAAGGAGACCGAACAGTACGAACAGATGAAGCGCCGGATCAAGCTGCTCTACGAGAAGGGCAACGTCTCCTATATGGAGATGTTTGTGAAGGCATCCTCCTTCAGCGACCTGGTGAATAAGAGCCAGTATGTGGAACAGCTCGCGGAGTACGACCGGACCATGCTGATCCACTATCAGGAGGCCAAGCAGGCGGTGGAAGACGCCCGCAATGAGCTCGAGGACTACAAGGCGGAGCAGGAGGCCTCCAAGCACGAGCTGGAGACCGAGCGCAGCGCCATGCAGAGCACCATGAATGCCCTGCAGGCGGAATACGACGAGATCGACGCACAGGTCGCGGCGGCGGAAGCGGCGGCCGCGGAGATCCGCAGTCAGATCCAGGCCCAGCAGTCTCAGATCACCCAGCTGCAGGAAGAGGCGAGACGCGCCGAGGAAGCCCGGAGAAAAGCCGAGGAAGAGGCGCGCAGGAAGGCACAGGAGGCCGCGGCGGGAACCTCCTCCGGATCTTCGGAGAGTTCTGCGTCCGCACCGGCGAAATCCTATGCCCCGGCAGGTTCACTGTCCGGACAGAACGTAGCCAATTACGCATGTCAGTTTGTCGGCAATCCTTATGTATACGGCGGCACCAGCCTGACAAACGGCTGTGACTGCTCCGGCTTTACCATGAGTGTCTACCGCGCGTTCGGCGTCAGCATTCCGCGGACGGCCGAGGCGCAGCGCGGCGCCGGCATCGAAGTGCCGTCGATCGAGCAGGCACAGCCCGGCGATCTGGTCTGCTACCCCGGACACGTCGGCATCTATATCGGCAACGGCACCATCGTGCATGCCAGCACGGCCCGCACCGGTATCAAATACAGCCCGGTCACTTACCGCGCCTGGGTCTGCATCCGGAGAATCGCATATTAAACACATATTAAAAAACACAGGAGAACGGTATGGCAGAAGAAATGATTCTTGTGCTGGATTTTGGCGGGCAGTATAAACAGCTGATCGCCCGCAGAGTCCGTGAGAGCAATGTGTACTGCGAGATCCATCCGCATACCATGACAGTGGATGAGATCCGTGCGCTGTCTCCGAAAGGCATTATCCTGACCGGCGGCCCGAACAGCGTCTACGCGCCGGATTCTCCCACCTGCAGCCGGAAACTCTTCGAACTGGGCATTCCCGTGCTCGGCATTTGCTATGGCTCTCAGCTGATGGCCCATGTGCTGGGCGGAATGGTTCGTACGGCGCCCGTCAGCGAGTACGGCCACACGGACGTCTTTCTGGATCCCGCGGGGCCGGGAGAGAAAGAATCCGTCCTGTTTCAGGCGGTTCCGAAGAAGACCACCTGCTGGATGAGCCACACGGATTATATCGCCGCGGTGCCGGAGGGCTTCAGGATCACCGCCCACACGGAAAACTGCCCGGTGGCGGCCATGGAGAAAGCTGCGGAGCGCCTCTACGCCGTCCAGTTCCATCCGGAAGTGCTGCACACTCCGGAGGGCAAAAAGATGCTCTCCCACTTTGTCCGCAATATCTGCGGCTGCGCCGGCACCTGGAAAATGTCTTCTTTTGTTGACACACAGATCGAAGCCCTGCGGGCCAAAATCGGCTCCGGCCGCGTTCTGTGCGCCCTCTCTGGCGGCGTCGATTCCTCTGTCGCGGCGGTTCTGCTGTCCCGCGCCGTCGGGAAGCAGCTGACCTGCGTCTTCGTGGATCACGGGCTTCTTCGCAAGAACGAGGGCGATGAGGTCGAGGCGGTCTTCGGACCGGACGGCGCCTACGAGCTGAACTTCATCCGCGTCAACGCAAAAGACCGCTTCTACAGCAAACTCGCCGGCGTCAGCGACCCGGAGCAGAAACGCAAGATCATCGGCGCGGAATTCATTGAAGTCTTCGAGGAAGAGGCGAAGAAAATCGGCGCGGTGGACTTTCTGGTGCAGGGCACCATTTATCCCGATGTCGTGGAGAGCGGTCTGGGCAAGGGCGCGGTCATCAAGTCGCATCACAACGTCGGCGGCCTCCCGGACCATGTCGATTTCCGCGAGATCATCGAGCCGCTCCGCATGCTGTTTAAGGACGAAGTGCGCCAACTCGGCCTCGAGCTCGGCATTCCGCATTATCTCGTCTACCGCCAGCCCTTCCCGGGACCGGGCCTGGGCGTGCGCATCGTCGGCGAAGTGACAGAGGACAAAGTCCGGATCGTTCAGGATGCGGACGCCATTTTCCGCGAGGAACTCTCCAAGGCAGGCGTTGACCAGAGCCTCGGGCAGTATTTTGCCGCGCTCACCAATATGCGGTCCGTCGGCGTGATGGGCGACGGGCGGACCTACGACTACGCCGTCGCGCTCCGCGCGGTGCTCACCAGCGATTTCATGACCGCCGAGGCGGCCGAGATCCCGTGGAGTGTTCTGCAGACCTGCATGCGCCGCATCATCAACGAAGTGAAGGGCGTCAACCGCGTCCTCTACGATCTCACCAGCAAGCCGCCGGGAACGATCGAACTGGAATAATCGGAGGAGTGAAGGATGGCACTGATCAGTATTGATTTCAAGTCGGAGACGTTAAAAAGAAACGTTATCTTCAATGTGATCCTTCCGATGGAGAATCATGAGGGCCCTTATCCGACCCTGTATCTTCTCCACGGCCTGACAGATAACTGCAGCAGCTGGCTCTGTAATACCAGGATCCGCATGTGGGCGGAAGAAAGCGGCCTTGCCGTTGTGATGCCTTCGGGAGAAAACTCTTTCTACATGGACATCCCTGTGAAGGATGGCTGTCTCGGAGATTTCGGCGAATACATTGGGCGGGAACTGGTCGAAGTGACCCGCAGGATCTTTCCCTTGTCGGTAAGGAGGGAGGATACTTTTCTCGGAGGACTGTCGATGGGAGGATTCGGCGCGTGCAGAAATGCGCTGAAATACAGTGACGTTTTCGGCAAAGCTGCAATTCTTTCGGGAGCACTGCATTTTTATGAATATCCGGCTGAGTGGGTCTGTGAAAATGGCAACATGATCGGAGAGCTCAAGAACTTCGGCGATCTGGAACAGACCAGCCAGACTGACAGAAATCCGCGCTATCTGATGGAGATGATCAGAAACGATCCGGACAGGAGCTTTCCGTCTTTCTATATCGCATGCGGGCTTCAGGACGATCTGCTGGAGTCAAACCGCTCAATCGCTCAGGCGCTGAAGGAAGCCGGAGCTGATGTTATCTACGAAGAAGGAGAAGGATTCCACGACTGGTACTTCTGGGATGAATATATTCAGCATGTGCTGAAATGGCTGGGATATAAGTAAAATGTATTCTGTTGATAAGGAGATTCTGACTATGGCAGCAGGACAGGGCAAAATAAGAGAGCACAAGCTTATCGACAAACATCCGATTCTTGGGAGTCTGCTTGTTGCACTCGTATTCTATGTGATTACAACGATTGCTGCGGGCGTAATTAATTTACTGATCGGCTCCATCATTCCGGGCTATCCCCGGGAAACAGGTCCGGTCGGGACGATCGCGGGACTGCTTCTGGTCAACCTGTTGTTCTGCCTGTGGTTTAAGCCGGAGACAGAGGGAATGCTTAAGGGCGGTGAACCGAAGGCGGCGGTGTGGTACATTCTGGTGTTCGCAGGTTATACGGCGCTTACAATGCTCGTGAGCATCGTGATGGAGGGGATTCCTTCGGCTTCTGTTCCGAACGCGACGGCACTGAGCACAGCTCTGACAGCGGGATGTATCGAAGAACTGGTTTTCCGCGGGCTGATTATAACACCGATGATGCGCAGGGGAGTCGACCGGAAACGGGTCATAACAGCACTTGTCATTTCTTCTGTCATTTTCGGGCTGGTTCACGGTACCAATGCGCTGGGCGGCGCCGATCCCGGAAGCAGCATTTTACAGATCTTCACTTCCATGGGCATTGGTTTTGTTCTCGGCGCGATGTACCTTCGCTCCGGAAATCTCTGGCCCGGCATTATCACACATTTCCTCTTTGATGTCCTGGCAATTGCCATGAGCAGCGGTGTCAGTGACAACGGTATCATTACGGAAGGCATCTCAGCCGGCAGTTGGGTGAACCTCGCATTCTGTATCGCAGCGGCCATCATCGCCGTCATTCTTTTCCGGAAAGAGGAAGAAATCAGCGGCACGATCCGGGTCTGGAAGAGCAAATGGAAGGTTGAAGCCTGAGACTGTGTGAGACTTCGTCTCTGAACGGGTGAAGCAGAAAAATGGAGATTACAGACAGCAGAATTGATGCCGGAAAGGCGTTCGACTGGGGAAGAACCTCGCAGGAATATGCGAAGTACAGGGATATCTACCCGGAGCAGTTTTATCAGAAAATCATTGACCGCGGCCTGTGCACGGAGGGGCAGAAGGTGCTGGACCTCGGAACGGGCACCGGCGTCCTGCCCCGGAATCTGTACAGATACGGCGCGGTCTGGACCGGGACGGACATTTCCCCGGAACAGATTGAGCAGGCACAGCTTCTGGCGCAGGCCGGCGGCATGCAGATTGACTTTAAGGCCGTCCCCACAGAGGAGATCGATTTTCCCGCAGGCAGTTTCGACGTGATTACAGCCTGTCAGTGCTTCTGGTATTTTGACCATGAGCGCGTGATGCCGAAGCTGGCACAGCTGTTGAAGCCGGAGGGGAAGCTGCTGATCCTGTATATGGCGTGGCTTCCCTATGAAGATAAGATCGCAGGTGCAAGTGAAGAACTTGTGCTTAAGTATAATCCGGAATGGTCGGGCGCCGGAGAAACAAGGCATCCGATCTGGATTCCGGAGATCGCATATGAATATTTCGACATGGAAGAGCATGAAGAGTATGATCTGACGGTGCCGTTCACGAAAGAATCCTGGCACGGAAGAATGCGGGCCTGCCGCGGCGTCGGCGCTTCTCTGAATGCGGAAGAGCTGGCAAAATGGGACGCGGAGCACAGGGCGCTTCTTGACGCAATTGCGCCGGAGAGCTTTGAAATCCTGCACTACGCCGCACTGGCGGTACTGAAGAAAAAATGAGAGAGACATCCGTGGTTCATCCGATTCCGCCGCTGTATGACGGCAGGTCGGAAATCCTGATTCTTGGCAGCTTCCCGTCGGTTAAATCGCGGGAAGCTCAGTTCTTTTACGGCCACCCGCAGAACCGCTTCTGGAAGGTCATCGCCGCCGTGTGCGGCGAGCCGGTGCCGGAGACTGTCCCGGAGAAGAAGGCTCTGCTGCTTTCCCATCACATCGCGCTCTGGGATGTCATTCACTCCTGCGATATTCAGGGCTCCTCGGACGCGTCCATTAAAAACGTCGTGCCGAATGACCTTGGTGTCATTCTGGACGCCGCGCCGGTCCGGCAGATTTATGTGAACGGGAAAACAGCGGAGAAGTACTACAGAAAATACACGCAGCCCGTCACCGGCCGCGAGGCCGTCTGCCTGCCCTCCACCAGTCCCGCGAATGCGGCATGGAGCGTGGAGAGGCTGATTGATGCGTGGAAGATCATCCGGGAATAGAGAAACGATCCGGGGTCAGAAAAACTGCACAGGTCTCAGCGGCCGGTCAGCGAGAGCGGCAGCTCCAGGCCGTTTGCCTCGAGGAGCTCACGGTCGCGGAGAATCTCCTCCGCACTGCCGTCGCGGACAATGCGCCCGCCGGAGAGCAGGATGACGCGCTCACACGTATCCCAGATAAAATCCAGGTCGTGGCTTGCGATGATCTTCAGGTGATCGAATTCGCCGAGAATGCGGATCAGGTTCCGCCGGTTCTGCGGATCGAGCGCGACGGAGGGCTCGTCCAGCAGAATGATATGCGGTGTCATGGACAGAATCGTCGCGATGGACGCGAGCTTTTTTTCCCCGCCGGAGAGCTTGTAGACGGCTTTGTCCCGCAGGTGAGAGATGTGCGTCTTCTCGAGCGCGGTCTGCACGCGCTTCTCCACTTCTTCTTCCGGAAGACCGTAATTGCGCGGGGCGAACGCGACGTCCTCCCCGACCGTCGTCATGAACAGCTGGGCGTCCGCGTCCTGAAACACATAGCCGATCTTCTCCCGGATCTTCGGGAGTGTTTTTTTCTCCAGCGGGATTTCCTCCACGCGGATCGAGCCGGTGAAGCCGGTGCCGAGCCCCACGAGGAGCTTTAAGAGCGTCGACTTGCCAGCGCCGTTCGCGCCGATCAGTCCGATTGACTCATTCTCGCCCGCGTGCAGGCAGATGTCCTGCAGCACCGGCACGCCGGCCTCGTAGGCGTATGTCAGATTTTCCACATCGATATGGATATGACTCATTACACGAAAAGCCCTCCCAGCCATTCTGCGAGCGGAACGAAGCGGATGAGCAGGAACACGGCTGTCCAGAAAAACAGCCAGCACAGACTCGCGCGCCCGGCCCGGCGCGCCTCTTTACTGTCAGCCGGCCGGAGTGAAGTCCCGCCGGGAAACTCTCCGCTGAATCCGCGGATACACATACTTTCGTACAGGACCTCGGCGCGGTCCATGCTGCGCAGCAGCATCTGCCCGAGGAGCGGCCCCCACGCTTTGAACGCGACCCCTTTCTGCCCCGGCGCGCGCAGGCTGTAGGCCTGTGTGATCCTGCCAGCCTCTGAGAGCAGCACCGTGACATACCGGTAGATCAGCAGGATCTCCGTGACCAGGACCTTCGGTACGTGGATCAGACGGAGAGCGCGGCAGATCTTTTCGATGGAAGTCGTGACGATCAGCAGATAGGACGCAAGTACCGTGAGCACGCCTTTGATCATCAGTGTGATCATGGAGAGCACGCCGCCTGTCACTGCAATCGAACCGATGTGCAGGACTACCTCGCGGTCAAAAAGAGGATTGAAGATGCCGACCATGCATACGAGCGGCAGGACGATGCGCAGACGCTTCAGGCACCCCGCAAACGAAATTTCCCCGACCGTGAAGCCGACCAGGGGGTAGATCGCCATACATAAAAGTCCCGCCAGCTGATAGCGGGAGAAGGAGACGGTCACAGTGATGTAAAGAATCGTCAGAAACAGCTTGACCAGCGGATGAAGCCTGTTCATCCACTGGTCCTGATTTGCCGAAGTATCGAGTGACCGGAACTCGCCGATCGCGCCGTCAATCTTATTGCTGCTCATTTTGCCCTGTATACTGCCCTATATACCGCTCAGGCGGCGGCCTTGCGGTTCCTGTTCCGGAAGAAGCGGAACAGGTAACATGCGCCGACGCACACGACCAGTACGATCAGTGCGCCGACAATGCCGGAGACCGTCGTGCCCGCAGCGCTCTCGGAACCCTTGAACGCGTAGTCGGGCAGGAAGGACGTCGCCTCCTGGATACCGGATGCCGTGTCATAAACGCCGCCGGCCGCCTCGAGCTCTGTCGTGCCCGCGACCTTCTCCATGGACCACTCAAGGCCGTCCGGGAAAGCGGAGGCGAACAGGGAGAGGATGCCGCCGATGACGGCTGCCGCCGCCGCGAGAATGCCGATGGTCTTCTTATAGCTGAATCGCCCTTCGGCTGCCGGGGCAGCGCCCACACCCCAGAGAAGCTCCGGCCGCGCCTCGTGGACAAAGCACAGCACAGCCGCCGTGATCAGGCCTTCGACCAGGCCGATCGCGAGATGGATCGGCAGCATTGTGCCGAGGAATACGCCGAACGGAAGCTCGGTGATGCCGGATGCCAGGGTCTCCAGTGTGACGGAGAAGGCGCCGAGCTGCAGCGTGATCACGCAGCCGAGGATCGACGCGAGCGTGATCTTCTTTTTCGTCGCGCCGCCTGCCATCATCGGCTTCCAGATCAGCAGGGCGCCGATAAAGCACCCGTAGAAAGCCATATTCCAGACGTTGCAGCCGAAAGCGAGCAGGCCGCCGTCCGCAAAGAACAGACATTGGATCAACAGGACTCCGATCATCGTCAAAAACCCCGCATACGGGCCCAGCAGGGCGGAGAGCATCATACCGCCGCACAGGTGGCCGGAGGAACCGGTGCCGGGGATCGTAAAGTTGATCATCTGGGCCGCGAAAACAAAAGCGCCCATGACGCCCATCAGAGGGATTTTCTTCTCATCGTTCTCAAGACGGACCTTGTGAATGGACCAGCCGGCCGCAGCCGTCGAGAGCACCCCCATCGTCGCCGCAACAGCCGGTGTAATCAGAGCATCTGCCATATGCATAATGAAAATCCTCCTTTTAATTCGATCATTCCGGCAGCGCAATTTAATTTTTGCCCTGCCATGCATCATCTTAGCAGAGCGGGAAACGGCGCGGAAGCCTCCCGGGGGGTTATCTCACCCCGAAAACGGAGGCTTTTTCTGCATCAGCGGCCGCGGCAGACTGTGCATTCCAAAATGAGACGGAATGTGTCATAATTTAAGACAGGAAGCACCGCGGCGCCGTAAGCCGCCGCGTTCACAATGAAAGGGGGAAACAAATGGGAACTGAAATGGAAAAAGACACAAGGCCGTATCTGCCGTGGCAGATGGTCGATGACTTCATGACAGCGGTCTTTATGAAGGTGGGCGTGCCGGAAGAGGACGCAAGACTCTGCTCCGACGTCCTGCTCGAGAGCGACCGCAGGGGCATTGAGAGCCACGGATGCAACCGCTTTAAGCCGATCTATATCGACCGCATCAACGCAGGCATCCTGAACCCGGTCACGAAGATCGACATCGTCCGCGAGACACCGACGACCGTCGTGCTCGACGCCAACGACGGCATGGGCATGGTCGCCAGCAAGAAGGCGATGGACATGATCATCGAGAAGGCCCACACCTACGGCATGGGCATGGCAGCGGTCCGCAACTCCTCCCACTACGGCATCGCCGGCTACTGGGCGAGCATGGCCGTGAAGGAGAACATGATCGGGATCACCGGCACCAACGCGCGTCCTTCGATCGCGCCGACCTTCGGCGTGGAAAACATGCTTGGCACGAACCCGTTGACTTTCGGAATGCCGACGGATGAGCCCTTCCCGTTCATGCTCGACTGCGCGACCTCGATCATCCAGAACGGCAAAATCGAGTACTACGCGAGAATCGGACATGACACACCGGCCGGCATGGTCATCGCAAGAGACGGCTCGACCATGACTGACAGCGCACAGATTCTGAAGGATATCCGCAGCCAGAAGGCGGCGCTCGCACCGCTCGGCGGCATCGGAGAGCTGATGGCGGGCTACAAGGGCTATGGCTACGCAACCGTCGTTGAAATTCTCTCCGCCGCGCTGCAGTCCGGCATCTTCCTGCGCGCACTGGACGGCAAGGATGAGGAAGGCAAAATCCGGCCTTACCACCTGGGCCATTTCTTCATCGCAATCGACACGGAAGCGTTCATGGGCGCCGAGGCGTTCAAGAAGACCACCGGCGATATCTTAAGAGAGCTGCGCGGGTCGCAGAAGGCACCCGGCGAGGAGCGCATCTACACCGCGGGCGAGAAAGAATACGACGTCTGGATGTACCGCAAGGACAAGGGCGTGCCGATCACGGACGCCGTGCAGAAGGAATTCATCCAGCTGCGCGACCAGTACGGACTCACAGAGTTCAAATTCCCGTTTGAATAAAAAAGCGCCGGGTCACGACGGGTATTCGACTCCCTCGGGAAGCGGATCCCACTCACTTAAGCCCAGACTCTGACGGAAACAGGCCTGCTCCAGTGTAAGCTGGGGCAGGTCTTCGTTTAAGTACGCGAGGAGCTCGTCCGCGCCTTCGCGGGTGATGTTATTGACTTCAAAAATGCGGTCGCACCCGGCGTCCGCCATCCACTGGCGGATCATCGGGACATTGGCATAGGAAGAGTCGGTTTTGGTGATGACGCCGATCAGCGGCCGCTGAATGAATGTGTGAAGACTGGCGCCGAACAGATTGAAAGGCTCATCGGCGGCCTGCACAATGGCCACCACATCCGCCTCAAAGGAAAAGCAGGCCAGCCCGGTGCTGAACTGCTTTGACTCCGCATATTCACCCGGCGTGTCGATCATGTCGTCCTGCAGGTTCGTATATTGCGTTTTCCGGTAATGAAGCGCTTCTCCCTTCAGAACCTGGACGAGAGAGGTTTTGCCCGCTTCGCTTCTTCCCATCAGGAATAATTTCTTCATAAAATTGCAGTGCCTTTTATGCAAAATCCGGTCAGTTCCGTGTGACCTCGCAGGTGTGGAAGTGCAGATCCTCCCGGAAAAACCGGACGACCTCCTCCACGGCTGTTTCCACATCGGCAAGGCGGCCGGTCAGAATCAGCGATCCGCAGAAGCGGTCCATGAAGCCGATCTCCACATTGGCGGCCTTCATGGCACAGTCTGCCGCGGCGACCACAGCCTCCCAGGGGGTGAAGCGGATCATACCAATCGCCTCGCCCGTGTGGTCCTCTCCCTCGTGTACACCGATGTGGAGTCCGAGATTCTGATAAATACAGGGATCGGAGGGCATCAGGATATGCGCGAGGCACACTTCTCTGCCCGGGATGCGTACACGGACCATCCGGAGCGTCTGTCCCCGGAGCTGTTCATAATTTTGCCCGAAAATCCGCTCCAGCAGAGCCTGCGTCGTCCAGGTTTTCTGCTGCTGTTCTCTATAGGATCCGGGGAATGTGAAGGTTTCCATCGAAGCTCCTCAGACGTCAGCGCTTGGTCAGACGGCAGATGACGTAGCCGAGTTCCTCGTCAAAAAAGCGGAGGATCTCCGTCATGGCAGATTCGACGTCGGAGAGTTCGCCCGTGATGATCAGCGTCCCGGTGAAGCGGTCCGCGAAGCCCAGATAGACATTTCCGCTTTTGACGGCGATGTCGGAGGCGATGACCGCGGACTCGGGCGGCGTCATGTTCATGATGCCGATGGCCGACGAGCCGTAATCCACCTGCGGATTCAGGCCCAGCTTCTGATAGATGACCGGCGCGGGGCCGCCCATGATGTGGGCAAAAGTGATTTCTTTGCCGGCTACGGTTTCCTGTACAATTCGGATCTGTTCGCTGTGATCAACTGGCATAGTGGCTGTTCTCCGTGTCTCATGCAGGCCTGCTTCCGATGGCTTTCCGGAAGCATTTTTTTACTCCCTTATCATAGCACGGGAGGGACATGGCCGCTATAATGAAATCAGACTGGAAGAGTGTCCGGATTTCAATCCGGAAAACAGGAGGGCAGCTTATGTCACGTATTTATGAAACAGCGGAAATCTGCTTTGAGGGCGCGGCGCCCGCGGGAAGCGAGGCACTTGCCGCACCGCAGGCGGTTTTTGTAAAAGATGGGAAGGAGCTTTCCGTAAAGGGGTTCTACGCCGGAGGCGGGCTCTATAAGGTCCGGTTTCTCCCGGAGGAGGCCGGCACCTGGCAGTACACGATCACGGGCGACGGTACAGAGAGGCCGCTGACCGGCACGCTGGAGGTGACGGCACAGGAAACCGGCGAAACACAGGCGGAGGGCGCGAAGCAGGGCCCGCAGGGATCTGCCCTGCACGGACCGGTCCGCGCCTGCGGAACACACTTAAAGCACGCGGACGGGACGTGGTTCTACAGCTTCGGCACCACAGTTTACGCTTTGGCACATCAGTCCGAGGCGTTGATGAACGAGACCTTTGAGACGCTCGCGGACGCTCCCTTTAATAAAGTCCGGATGTGCGTCTTCCCGAAGCACTACAACTACAACCACAACAATCCGCGGTACTACGCCTTCGAGCGCAGCGCGGCCGGCGAGGGTCTGACCTTCGAGGCGCAGGAGGGCGATCAGGTGGCCGGCATGAGCGACGCGAAAGACACCAGTGTCAACAACTGGGACGTGAACCGTCCCTGCTTCGCCTTCTGGGACGCCTTCGAGGACAAACTGCTGCGTCTGCAGGACCTGGGTATCGAGGCTGATCTGATTCTGTTCCACCCCTACGACCGGTGGGGCTTTGCAAACATGCCGCAGCAGGACAACCTGATCTACCTGGACTATCTGCTCCGCCGTCTCGCGGCTTTTCCGAACGTCTGGTGGAGCCTGGCCAACGAGTACGACCTGTGCCTGGCCAAAAGCCTGCAGGACTGGGAGGAGATCGAGCAGTTCGTCGCGGAGCACGATCCGTATCATCACATGCTCTCGAACCACAACTGCTTCAAGCCCTGGGACTGGAGCAGGCAGAATGTGACACACGTCTCGTGGCAGACGCGGGAGCTCTACCGCGTCCAGGCGCTGCTGAAGGAATACGGCAAGCCGGTTCTGATCGATGAGTGCCGTTACGAGGGCAACGTACCGGAATCCTGGGGCAACATTTCCGGCAGGAGCATGGCACAGCGCTTCTGGCAGGTCACCGTCTGCGGCGGTTACTGCACGCACGGAGAGACCTTCTATCCCGGGACAAAAGAAGCAGAGTTCAACACACAGACCGGCGAGAGCGAGGTGGTCTGGTGGGCGCGCGGCGGAAGACTGCACGGAGAGAGCCCGGCCCGCATCGCGTTCCTGAAGGAGATTATTGACAGCCTGCCCGGACCCATTGAGCCGGCAGCAGGCGGTCTGCAGGCAATTCTGCTTATGAGCCCGGCGGAGCAGGAGAAAGTCCTTGAACAGACACCGGAGGGCTTCCGTGGTTTCCTGAAGGCACTTCTGGCTATGAGCCCGGCGGAGCAGGAGCGGTTCCTGGCCTTCAACACTGCCTATGAGGGAAAGGTCGGAGACGGCGATGCTTTTCTGATTTACAAAGATACCGAGTGCAGTTCGCTTGCGGACCTCAGCCTGCCCACGGACAAAACCTACCGGATCGAAGTCATCGACACCTGGGAGATGACGCGGGAGACGGTGCAGACCGGCGCGAGCGGAAAAGTGCAGGTGCGCCTGCCCGGTAAGGAATATATGGCGGTCCTGGCCGTAAAGGAGTGAAGAGCGGGACGGCAGCAGGACACAGATTCAACACAGATCAGTCATGATAATCTCTTGACAGGTTGTGATCAGTGTGATATCAATATGATATCAAATCGATCAACAAGCTGTTGCGGATGGCGCACGATTTGAGCGCAGGCAGATTTTGCCGCGGACCGGTGAAGGTGAAGCGGCGTCCGCAGAGAAAAGAGAGGATTGAAATGACTGAAAAAATGATGAACGGCAGAAAGAACGGCATGATCATGATGATCCTGTTTATCGTTCTGTACATAGCAGCCTTTGTCCTGTTCGTCGCAACCGTGGACAGGAATCCGCTGCTGATGATTCCGGCGCTGCTCTATCTGTGCTTCGGCTGGATCCTGTTCATGGGTCTGAAGGTTTTAAAACCCCAGGAAGCGCTGGTCCTGACCCTGTTCGGCAATTATGTCGGCACGCTCAAGGGCCCCGGATTCTTCTTCGTCAATCCGTTCTGCACCAGCGTGAACCCGGCAGCGGGCACGCGGCTCGGACAGTCCGGCGACGTGGTCGATGAAGCCAAGAGCAGCAAAGTCATCCTGGCCCAGGCGGCCGCGGGGCAGCAGGCCAAAAAGATGGAGGACCGGAAGATTTCCCTGAAGGTCATGACGCTGTCTAACACAAGACAGAAGGTCAACGATGTGCTCGGCAATCCGGTGGAGATCGGCATCGCAGTGATGTGGCGCGTGACAGACACGGCCAAAGCGGTCTTCAATGTGGACAACTACAAAGAATACCTGTCCCTGCAGTGCGACAGCGCGGTGCGCGACATTGTGAGAATTTACCCTTACGATATGGCGCCCGGCATCGACACCACGGGCGACGGCCAGTCTGACGACGGTTCGCTTCGCGGCTCCAGCACGGTGGTCGCGCAGAGAATCCGTGAGCGGATCCAGGAGAAGGTGGAGGACGCGGGTCTCGAGATCATTGACGCAAGAATCACGTACCTCGCCTATGCGCCGGAAATCGCAGCCGCGATGCTGCAGCGGCAGCAGGCTTCGGCCATCATCGATGCGAGAAAGATGATCGTGGACGGCGCGGTCGGCATGGTGGAAATGGCCCTGGAGCGGCTGAGCGAGAACCAGGTCGTCGAGCTCGACGAGGAGCGCAAAGCCGCCATGGTTTCCAACCTGCTGGTGGTCCTGTGCGGCAGCAAGGACGCGCAGCCGATCGTCAACTCCGGCAGCCTGTACTGATGAGTGAGTAAGTTATGGCAGAAAAGAAACAAGTGCCGCTGCGGCTGAATGAAAAACTCTATAACGCAATCGCCCAGTGGGCGGAGGACGACTTCCGCTCGGTGAACGGGCAGATCGAATACCTGCTCACCGAGTGCGTCCGGCAGCGGAAGAAGGACGGCAAATACGTCTCGGAGCACCTGGACGAGCCGCCCGAGCTGGATATTCATTAGATGCCGGCTGAGACAGATGAAATAAGGCAAAATCGGCAGAAGCCGGGAACTGTGAAAAGTTCCCGGCTTTTTTGCGCCGCCGGGCCGAGTGCCCGTGCTTTTGTTGCCGTTCGGGGTTTGGAGGAATATAATATATATTGGACAGAAATGGGAAATCGGTAAATTTCAGAGACAATAAAGGGCAGGTGATTCGAAATGAGCGAGGCCGGAACCAGGCATCACAATCCTATTGAGAACAGAACCGTTCCGCAGAAGTTTATTACGATCGGCGAGATCATGCTGAGGCTGTCGCCGCCGAACTATGCCAAAATCCGGATGGCTTCCGCTTTCGAGGCGAGCTACGGCGGGAGCGAGGCGAACATCGCGCTGTCGCTGGCCAACCTCGGTGTGGACGCCACTTTTTTCAGCGTCGTCCCGGACAACAGCCTGGGCAAGAGCGCGATCCGGTGGCTGCGCTCCAACGACGTGCACTGCACGCCGATGATTCTCTCCACGCCGGAGCAGACGCCAACACACCGCCTGGGAACCTATTATCTGGAGACCGGCTACGGCATCCGTGCATCCAAGGTCATCTACGACCGCAAGCACAGCGCCATGGCTGAGTTCGATTTTGCCGGCGTGGATCTGGACGCACTGCTCGAGGGCTATGACTGGCTGCACCTCTCGGGACTCACGCCCGCCCTGTCGGAAAACTGCGCACAGCTCATTCTGGACTGCCTGAAAATCGCGAAGAAAAAAGGCATGACCGTGAGTTTTGACGGCAACTACCGCGCAAAGCTCTGGTCCTGGGAAGCAGCGCGGGATTTCTGCACCAAGTGCCTGCCGTATGTGGACGTGCTTTTCGGCATCGAGCCGTATCATCTCTACCGCGACGACGCGGATCCGTCCAAAGGTGACTGGAAGGACGGCGTGCCGCTGCAGCCCTCTTATGAGCAGCAGGATGAAATCTTCCGCCACTTTATCGAGAAATTCCCGAATATTCAGTGTATCGCCCGCCATGTGCGCTACGCACACAGCGGAAGTGAGAACAGCCTGAAAGCGTTCATGTGGTATCAGGGACATACATGGGAAAGCAGACTCTACACCTTCACGATCCTCGACCGTGTCGGCGGCGGGGATGCTTTTGCCAGCGGCTTCATCTATGCGATGATGCGCGGCTACAAGCCGATGGACATGCTCAATTTCGGCGTGGCCAGCAGTGTGATCAAGCACACGATTCACGGCGACGCCAACATCACGGATGACGAGAACAGCATCCGTGACCTGATGAACATGAATTACGACATCAGAAGATAATCACGAAAGGTCACAGCCGGCAGACGGCTGTGAAACATTGAGGCTATCATGAGTATATTTGACATACTGTCCCTGCTCGGCGGTCTGGCGATGTTCCTGTACGGAATGCGCCTGATGGGGGACTCCCTGAAAGAGAATTCTTCGGGAACGCTGAAAACCGCGCTGGAAAAAATGACAAACAATCCGATTTCAGCGCTTCTGACAGGCATGCTGGTGACGGCTCTGATTCAGTCGTCGACAGCGACCATTGTCATCACTTCCGGCCTGGTCGGCGCGGGCATTCTGACGCTCCACCAGTCTCTCGGCATCATCATCGGCGCCAACGTCGGTACCACCATCACGGGCCAGATCATCCGGCTTCTGGACCTGGATGCCGGTGCTTCGTCCTGGCTGCGCTTTTTCCAGCCTTCCACACTGGCGCCGGTCGCCCTGATCATCGGCATCGTGCTGATCATGGGCGGGCGGATGAAGAATTCGCGCTCCATCGGAAATATCGCGATCGGCTTCGGTATTCTCTTCTCCGGACTGCTGAATATGACCGGCGCGGTCTCGAACCTGGCGCACTCCGGTCTGATTGAAAGCATGTTCCGGGGGCTGGGCGAGAACCCTGTCATCGGTTACCTGACCGGTGCGGGTGTCGCCTTCATGCTGCAGAGCTCCTCCGCGACCATCGGTATTCTGCAGGCCTTCTCGTCGACCGGCCTGCTGACGTTTAAAGCCATCTACGCCGTCATCGTCGGTATCTACCTCGGCGACTGCGTCACTACTGCCATCGTCTGTTCGATCGGTGCAAAACCGGACGCAAAGCGCGTCGGTATCGTGAATATTCTGTTCAACTTAAGTGAGACCGTGGCGGTGTTGCTCGTGGTGAGCATCGTCCATAAGCTGGGTCTTCTGGATTCACTCTGGGACAGGCAGGTCAATTCCGGTATCATCGCGAATACCAACACGATCTTCAACCTGGCCTGCGCCATTACACTGTTCCCGCTGACCGGTTTCTATGAGAAGGCGAGCCGCCGGATCATCAAAGACGAGGTGAAGGAAGAGGGTAAGTATAAGGACAAGCTCAGCGCTCTGAGCCCGGCCTTCTTCAACACTCCCGCGCTGGCGCTCGGCAGTCTCTACGACGTACTGATGACCATGTTCGAGGCGTCCCGGGAAAATTTTGAGCGGGCCTGGGGCATGCTGAACAATTACGACGAGAAGACGAAAGAAGTAATCCTCTCGGAAGAGGATGAGATCGATCACATGACCGACGTCTCCAGCCGCTACATGGTGCAGCTCCTGCCGCATCTGCAGAGTGAAGACCACATCCTGATTCTGAACCAGTATTACAAGGTTATCGGTGAATTTGAGCGCCTGGGCGATCACGCGGTCAAAATCTCGGACGTCGCCGAGGGTATGGCAAAAGAGAATACAGCGTTCTCCGACAAGGCGCTGCGGGAGCTGGAGATCTTAAAGAGCCAGCTCGACCGGATCCTGGATCTGACAGATCTGGCCTTCCGGAAGCGCGACGTGGAGGCGGCGACGCAGATCGAGCCTCTCGTCCGGGTCGCATCGGAATTCATTCAGCAGCTGAACCGGAATCATCTCAAGCGCATGAGCAGCGGCGAGTGCAATCTGATGGCAGACGCCTTCTTCTCCAATCTGATGATGGAGTGCGGCCGGACCACCGGCATCTGCTCCAACATCGGTATCGCGACGGTCGTCCGTGTCCGTCCGGAGCTGGCTGACCACGAGCACCTGTACTATGAGAGCCTGCAGACCAGCGGTGAGCAGGGCTACATGCAGGTATTCAACTCGGCCCATGATCAGTATTTCGGCGCTCTCGAGGCGCTTGGCGACAACAAAGCGGAAGAAACGGCAGCAGAGCCTGCGGTGCTGACAGAAAAATGACGGGTCGGCAAAAAGGAAAATAAATGGGAAAACGTGTACGGGACATGACCGAGGGATCGGCGATCATGCAGATCATCGGCTTTTCATTGCCGCTGATGCTCGGGAATGTCTTCCAGATGCTCTATAATACGGTAGATTCGATTGTGGTGGGCAATTTCGTCGGCAGCGAGGCACTCGCTGCGGTGGGATCGACCACCATGATTGCCAATATGCTCGTTTTCTTCTTCAACGGCTTTGCGACCGGTGCGGGCGTCGTGATCGCGCATCATTTTGGCGCGCATGACGAGAAGTATCTGCACGAGGCCATTGAGACCACCATGGCCGTGACCTTTGTGTGCAGCGTCCTGTTTACCTTTCTGGGCATGGCAACCGTGCGGCTGATGCTGCGGTGGATGGCGACGCCCGAGAACGTGATGGACGATGCGACCACCTATCTGCGGATCTATTTTCTGGGCTTTGCGGGGCTCCTCATCTACAACATGTGCAGCGGAATTCTGCGGGCCGTGGGAGACACCAGGCGCCCGCTTTATTTCCTGATTCTGACAAGCGTGCTGAATATCATTCTCGACCTGGTCTTCGTGCTGGGGCTGAAGGCCGGCATTGCGGGCGTTGCCTACGCGACCATTTTCTCCCAGTTCGTCTCAGCCATCCTGGTTGTCCGGCTTCTGGTGAAGACAAGCGATGTCTATCGTTTCTCATTCAGGGAAATGCGGATCGACCGGCAGATTCTGCAGCGTATTTTCATGATCGGCATGCCGGCCGGCATCCAGTCGGTCATCACGGCTTTCTCCAACATGTTTGTGCAGGCGTACATCAACTTCTTCGGCTCGGACTGTATGGCGGGCTGGGGCTGCTACAACAAGCTGGATCAGTTTATCATGCTGCCGATGCAGAGCATGGCCATGGCGGCGACAACCTTTGTGAGCCAGAACCTCGGCGCGGGCAAAAAAGACCGCGCGGAGCACGGCACAAAGCTGACGGTGCTGATGTCGCTGGCAGTCACGGCGGTGATCGCGGCACTCCTTTTTGTCTTCGCGGACGAAGCGCTCATGCTGTTCTCATCGGATGAGCCGGTCATCGCCTTCGGCGTGATGTTCCTGCGGACCAATGTTTTCTTCATGCTCGCAAACTGCATCAACCACGTACTGGCGGGATCGCTGCGCGGGCGCGGCGACGCGGCGGGGCCGATGATCATCATGATTTCGTGCTTTGTCGTGCTCCGGCAGATATACCTGTTTGTGCTCACACATTTCATCTCCAACACGCCCATGCTTGTGGGCTTCGGCTACCCGGTCGGCTGGATGGCCTGCTGCGTCGTCGAGCTGACATACTTCTACTTCCGGTGGGGGCGGGGACAGAAGCTTCTCGAGAACCGCCGGGCCGCGAGGCAGGTCTGAGCACCCGGCGCCCGGCCTGATTTTGCCCCTTTACGGAATTTCGCATCACAATAAATGCAGATAGCTACTTGATGAATAATCGGGTAGTGTGGTAGTCTTGACGATAACGGAATTAAACGCTTAAGCCAGGTGGAATTCCGGAATATTACATTCAATGAAAGGAAGGAAATTGTCATGAGCAAATTCGAAGTGCCTTACAAAATCTATCTGGAAGAAAATGAGATTCCGTCCTCCTGGTATAACGTCAGAGCCGATATGAAGAACAAGCCCGCGCCGCTGATCCATCCCGGCACGCTTCAGCCGCTGAAGTTCGAGGATATGCAGCCGATCTTCTGCGACGAGCTGATCCGTCAGGAGTTGGACAACGATACCGCGTATATTCCGATCCCGGAAGAGGTCCTGAATTTTTACAAGATGTATCGTCCTTCGCCGCTCGTCCACGCGACGTTCCTGGAGAAGGCACTGGGCACACCGGCACATATCTTCTATAAGTTCGAGGGCAACAACACCTCCGGGTCGCACAAGCTGAATTCCGCGATCGCGCAGGCATACTATGCAAAAGAGCAGGGTCTGAAGGGCGTTACGACCGAGACCGGCGCAGGTCAGTGGGGCACCGCGCTCTCGATGGCGTGCTCGTATTTCGGACTGGACTGCAAGGTCTACATGGTCAAGGTTTCCTATGAGCAGAAGCCTTTCCGCCGCGAAGTCATGCGCACCTACGGCGCGACGGTCACACCTTCTCCTTCCATGGAGACCGAGATCGGACGTAAGATCAACGCGGAGCACCCGGGCACCACAGGCTCCCTTGGCTGCGCAATTTCCGAGGCGGTTGAGGTTGCGACCTCTACGCCGGGCTATCGCTATGAGCTGGGCAGCGTCCTGAACCAGGTACTGCTGCATCAGTCGATCATCGGCCTTGAGACCAAGGCAGCCTGCGATAAGTACGGCATCAAGCCCGACATCATCATCGGCTGCGCAGGCGGCGGATCCAACCTCGGCGGACTGATCAGCCCGTTTATGGGCGAGAAGCTGCGCGGTGAGGCGGACTATCAGATCATCGCGATCGAGCCCGCGAGCTGCCCGAGCTTCACGAGAGGCAAGTATGCGTACGACTTCTGCGACACCGGCAGAGTCTGCCCGATGGCCAAGATGTACACACTGGGCCACGACTTCATTCCTTCGGCGAACCACGCCGGCGGACTGCGCTACCACGGCATGAGCCCTGTTTTGTCCCAGCTGTACGCGGACGGTTTCATGGAGGCAAGATCTGTGGAGCAGACCAGCGTCTTCGCAGCAGCGGAGCAGTTTGCGAGAGTGGAGGGCATCCTGCCCGCACCGGAGTCGTCCCACGCGATCCGCGCGGCGATCGACGAAGCCCTGAAGTGCAAAGAGACGGGCGAGGAGAAGACCATCATCTTCGGTCTGACCGGCACCGGATACTTTGACCTGAAGGCATATGAACAGTTTAATGACGGAACCATGAGCGATTATATTCCGACGGACGATGACCTCGCGAAGGGCTTCGCTTCAATCCCCGATTTGGGCCTTTAATTACTTTTTAAGTAAATAAGGACCCGGGCACGGGTCAGAATCGGAAGAGCAGCCGCCTGGTTCACGTTCAACGGTGAACCGGGCGGTTTTTTATCGTCAGGGTAACCGGGTTTGAGAAAGAAGTATTTCAGAAAGGCATTACAGCAATGTTACCCGCACATGAAACATCCATGACGCGCGAAGAAGCGCTTGCATACAGACTCACTTTCCGGGAATGTCTCATCGGCGAACGGGATTTCTACTTCCGTGTCTTAATGATTGTCGTCCCGATGGTGATCCAGAACACCCTTTCCAACATCGTGGGCCTTCTGGACAACGTGATGGTGGGGCGCCTCGGCACCCTGCCCATGTCGGCGGTTGCCATCGTCAACCAGCTGATGTTCGTTTTCTATCTGTGTATTTTCGGCGCCCTCTCGGGTGCCGGTATCTTCAGCACGCAGTATTTTGGCAAAGGCGATCTGGAGGGTGTTCGGCACACGATCCGGTTCAAGCTGATTGTGGCCGGTCTGATCTGCACCGGCGCGCTCCTGATTTTCCTGTTCATGGGGCCGCAGCTGATCGGCTCTTACATCGCGGCGGACACGGCCGCGGCGGATGCCGCAGAGACCATGGCCCTGGCGCGGACATACCTTGCCATCATGCTGGTCGGGCTGTTTCCCTTCGGGCTGACACAGGTCTACGCCGGCGCCATGCGCGAATCCGGCCAGACGACGCTGCCGATGGTGGCCAGCATCACGGCCATGATCGTGAACTTTATTTTCAATGCACTGTTGATCTTCGGTCTGCTGGGATTCCCGCGCCTGGGCGTCGCCGGCGCCGCGATCGCGACGGTTCTGTCCCGCTTCGTCGAGACAGGCATTGTCGTGATTATGGGGCACCGCGATCAGGCAAAATATGGCTTTTTTACGGGCCTGTACCGGAATTTCCGGATCCCGCGCGCGATGATCTGGCCGATCCTGTCGAAGTCCGCGCCGCTTTTTGCCAATGAATTTTTATGGTCCATGGGGCAGGCATCCCTGATGCAGGCTTATTCCGTGCGCGGCATCGAGGTCATCGCGGCACTGAACATCGCGAACACGATTTCGCAGATCTTCAACGAGATCTTCTTCTCGATCGGCGTGTCGTCGGGCATCGTCACCGGGCAGGAGCTCGGCGCGAACCGGCTCGTCAGCGCGCGGCGCAGCGCTTTCCGCATCGCGGCCCTGTCCGTCGCGACGACCTTCGTCATGGGGACGCTGCTGTTCATCGTGGCGCCGTTCGTGCCGCATATTTACAACACCGAGCCGGAGATCCGCCTGCTTGCTTCCGAGATGATCCGCATCATCGCCATCACGACACCGTTCATGAGCGTCGCGAACGTGTCCTACTTCATCCTGCGAAGCGGCGGCAAGACCCTCATCACCTTCCTCTTCGACAGCTGCTTCATGTGGGTCGTCAGCATGCCCATGGCCTACGTGCTCACCAGATACACAGGCCTTGACATCAGAACGATCTTCTTTGCCATCTGCATGAACGACGCCATCAAGGCCCTCCTCGGCTTCATCCTCATCAAGCGCGGCGCGTGGGTCAAAAACATCGTCGCGGATTAGTGAGTCAGGGGGGAGTCGGGGGGACAGGTTCCGTGAGTCAGGGGGACAGGTTCCGTGACTCATTGCGCAAAATGAGTCTCGGAACCTGACCCCCTGACGCATTGCATACGAGGAAAATGTTATGAAAGAGATCAGAACCAAGAATATGATTCTTCTGTCGACGGGCCGGGAAGCATGCCCGGGTTCTCCGTTTGACCGGGAGGCTGCGGCAAATGCATTGCGTTTTCACGAGAGTCTTCCGATGTACGGGAGGACAAGGCTCGTTTCGCTGAAGTCCGCGGCAGAAGAGCTCGGGGTGAAGGCGATCTTTCTCAAGGACGAATCGACCAGGTTCGGACTGAAGGCGTTCAAAGGCCTCGGCGGAAGCTATGCGGTGTTCCGTGTCCTGTGCGGCAGGCTGGGGCTGGATCCGCATAAGGCGGTCTACAGTGATTTTCTGACGGAAGAAAACCGGCAGAAATGCGCGGACTATGTTTTTGCCACGGCTACGGACGGAAACCACGGGAAGGGCGTCGCCTGGGCTGCGAAGCTTTTTGGCTGCAAGGCGTATGTCTTCCTGCCAGACGGCTCCGCGGAAGCCAGGAGAAAGGCAATCGAGGATGCCGGCGCGCAGGAGGCGGTGATCTGCAGCGGTCTGAACTATGACAAGACGGTGCAGCACGCCCGCAGGATGGCGGAAGAAAACGGCTGGACGCTGGTCCAGGACACCTCCTGGGAAGGCTATGAACAGATTCCGCAGTGGATCGTGGAAGGGTACCTCACGATGGGCGCGGAGATCTGTGAGCAGCTGGGCAAAATGAGCCCGACCCATGTGTTTCTGCAGGCCGGTGTCGGCGCAATGGCCGGCGGGATTCTCGGATATCTGGCAGATGTCTGTGCGGACCGGGAGCCGGTGTTCACGATCGTGGAGCCGACGGAAGCCGCCTGTCTGTATGAATCAGCAAAAACTGAAGACGGGAGTATCCGCTCTATCGAAGGCGACCCCGTGACGATCATGGCGGGCCTCAACTGCGGGACACCCTGCAGCGTCATCTGGCCGACCATCCGTGACCGGGCCGGCTTCTACTGCAAATGTGCGGACGAGGTCACGGAGAATGCCATGCAGATGCTTGCCCGCTTCCCGGAGGAGGAGTGCGTGACATCAGGAGAGAGCGGCGCCGTGACTTTCGGTGTGGCCGCGGAGATCCTGCGGGACGCCCGCCTCAGAGAGGAAATGGGAATTGACCGGGAATCCGTCATTCTTCTGATCAGCACCGAGGGCGACACGGACCCGGCGGGATACCGGAGGGTCGTAAACGGATAAGAGGATGATGACAGAGCTCAGCAGATGAGTCACGGGGACAGGTTCAGTGACTCACGGCAGATCGCACAGGAAGCCGGCGTACGGGAAGCGGTAGAGCGCGATCTCCATCCCGAAACGGTTCACCGGCGTGTACTTCGCCTCACCTGCCCGGACCTTCTGCGCGCCCTCCAAAACCTGCGCGGTGAGTTCCGGCCTCACCGGGAAGGTGCCGTGCATCGCCCAGACCTCGTCATAAAGTCCGTCATATGCGGCCAGATGCCGCATGCTCTCAATAAACTGATCGATGTTCCGGAACTTTCCGAACATGAAGATATTGCCGTCCTGCACCGAGTCGCCGCTGATCAGCACGCGGTTTTTTTCATCGAGGATCGCGATGCTGCCAGGCGTGTGTCCCGGGATATCGATGATCCGCAGCGGGCGCTCTCCCAGGTCGATTACATCGCCTTCCTTTATCGGGATGAAAGTGCCGGAGCCGCCTTTTGCCCGGTAATTTTCTTCCTCGGCGGGGCTCATATAAAATGTGTCAAAAGCCGCATTGCCCGAGATGTGATCCGGATCGGCGTGCGTGTTGATCAGGATGAGCGGGAGATCCGTCAGCCCCTCCGCGATCTGCCGCGCGTCCGGCGTGTTCATGCCGGTGTCGATCAGCGCCGCCTTTTCAGTGCCGCACAGCAGCAGAAACCGCACGCCCCCGTCTTCAATCCGCCAGGTTTTCTCATTGATCTGAATACATTCAGCCATTTTCCGATCCTCTTTTCTGAATTTTGGAGTCAGCGAACCTGTCCCCCTGACTCAACTCCGTGACTCAGCTCACCGACGCGGAGAGCGTAATGGTCGGGCTGATCTCATAAAATTCCAGGCCGCGGACTGCCGGCAGTTTCTCGCGCAGCAGCTGCGCATCGCGCTCGGAGAAAGGCTCCTCCAGGCAGGCACCGATGTGCTTTACCGCAAATTCGAAGCAGGCAAAATTTCCCGGCGGCACGAGGACATCCGCGCCGAGCGACAGAGCATAGCGCATCGCCGCCATGCAGAAAGCCTCGTCTTCGATGTCAATCGGTTTGCACCACGACTTCGGATAGGGCGAGGAATACCGTTCCTCGGCGCTGAGCCACTTTCGCTCCACCAGCGACTTCATGCCGAGCACGCCCATGCCGCGCTCCTTCGCCTTCCTGACCAGCTTCGAACCCATCCCCTGCCCGAGATTCATCATCCAGTTCAGGGGGAACATGACCGTGTCAAAATCATACCGCTCCATCATTTCGAGCGCCGCCGCTTCACTGTGTGCCGTGAAGCCGACGTTCTTCGCAACGCCGCTTTCCTTCAGCCCGCGGACCATCTCCATCACGCCGCCCGGGCCAAAAGCCGTCTCAACATCCTCCAGGGATTTGACGACGTGCAGCTGGTATACCTCAAAGTGGTCCGTGTGCAGCAGCTTCATGGACTCCTCCAGCTCGCGCTCCGCGTCCTCCCGCAGCCGCTCTTTTGTCTTACACGCCAGATTGATCCGGTCTCTGTAGGGGACCAGCGAATTTCCGAGCTGCTCCTGCGCATTCCCATACGTCGGCGCAACATCAAAATAATTGATGCCCTGATCAACAGCCCACGCCACGTACTTGTCTGACTCCTCCTGACCCCACTGCGGGTAAACACGGTCATCGTAAATGCCCGCGGAAACAATTCCGCCATACACCACCGCAGATACATTCAATCCTGTCTTTCCAAGTGTTCTGTATTCCATAGATGAACCCTCCCTGTAAGAATTGTACACGAAAAGGAGTCAGGGGGACAGGTTCCGCGACTCATTTTGCGCAATGAGTCACGGAACCTGTCCCCCTGACTCCCCCCTGATTCCGCTATGCATCAAAAAAAGAGGACAATTCTGTCCTCTTTTTCAGCCTCTGTATTTACTTCACCAAACTAATAATCTACTTCCCTCACGCAAACCGCACTGCCCCGAAATTGAAAATATCCCCGAGTGTAAACTCCAGCGGTTCATCGCTGACCGCCATGCTGCTCTGCAGCCGCCGCACCATCGCTTCATCCTGAAGACAGCGGAAGAGATTTCCGGTGTTGCGCGCGTCAACCAGGCCGTCATGGGCGCGCCCGGCAAAATCAAGACCGCCCAGGCGCACTGCCTCCCTGAGGCTCATCGCGCGTGTGATGCCGAGCAGAGCATCGAATTCCTGCTGGTAATCGACCCAGTGGGAAAGCAGGCGGGCGAGGGCACCGGTTACCGGAATACCCTTCAGCTGTGCTTCCTGCCGGATCTGAATCAGATCATTCTCGCTCCAGGAATAGATGCAGTAATCCTCACCGCACCAGTCCAGGAAACGTCCCAGCACCTCTTCAAAAGAGCCCGCCGATTCCACCATATCGTAGCTGATGCCGGTCAGCTGCTCGTACTGCGGGTAGATGGTGGACGTGTAGGCAGGCCTCACATATTCACAAAACGAGGAGGTCTCCCGGTTGTCTTCGTCCAGCATGACGGCACCGATTTCAATTGTTTCTGTCGCGCAGATTCTGCGCTTGTCCCTGTGATGCCTCTCGATCGGATGCATTTCCAGATCCACAAAAATTCTCTTCATCGCTGCCTCCTTCTGTAGCCCGCCGGGCCCTGCTTTCCCTCTGATGCAGATACGGATGTCATACCTTCGCTGTCTGTTCATGGCTGTCTCAACTTGGCTGCTTCTGCATCGCTGTCTCAACTTGGCTGCTTCTGCAGGCTGTCCCGGCTTTGGTGACCTCCTCATGATCACATTATCGCACAGGGCATGTACATTTTATTGTACATGCAAGGCGAGATAATGTTTGCAGGGAAACTTACCGTTAGGCCATTTGGGATTGCCTGCAGCTTGTATTTACTGCAGTACTATATTGTGGTACTATATATGAACAAGAAGATGTTAACGATTTACAACGAAATATACAAAGATCCGATTCAGTCGAATATCAGGTGGGCAGACATAGAAGCTTTATTTCGAGCTTTAGGAGCGAATATCACAGAAGGCAATGGATCGCGAGTGCGTGTTGAGCTGAATGGAGAACGCGCCGTGTTCCATAGACCGCATCCGGAGAATACGACGGATAAGGGAGCGGTGAAGTCTGTGCGGAGATTTCTGGGTAATGCCGGGGTAGAGTTATGATGAAATACAAAGGATACATAGGAAAAGTAGAATATGATGATGAGGCTCATCTTCTTGTTGGAAATGTTATAAACACAAGAACTGTCATCACTTTTCAGGGCACAACGGTCGAAGAGATCGAAAGAGAATTCAAGGCATCCGTTGACGATTACCTTGAGTGGTGTGCGGAAGACGGTGTCGAGCCGGAAAAGCCTTATTCCGGTAAATTCAATGTACGTGTTCAGCCGGAACTGCATCAACGCGCCGCCGCAGGTGCCAGAGCAACCGGTGTTTCACTGAACAGATTTGTCGAAAAATCTATTGAAGATGAACTGGAGCAGGTTTTTGGCTGAATCATCAAAAAACTCTGGTAAGGGAAGCCGTAACAGGCTTCCCTTTTTTAGGGCAAAATCAGAAACATTCTGCAAATTCCCCCTTGACAACTATATCGAACTCCGATATACTCCAGTCATAAGATATATCGAACCTCGATGCATCGAACTGAAATACTATCAACGACAGGCTCAAACGGCAGGCCAGGACGCCAGCCGGACGAAACAAACCACAGCCAACAGAGGACAAAAGAAACTTATGGATGACAAAATCAGACGAATCTACGTGCCGATGACAGAGTCGGGATTCTACATCCTGTACTGCCTGCAGACCCCGCAGCACGGATACGGGATCAGCCAGCAGGTCAGGAAGATGACCGGCGGTGAAGTCATCATCAGCGCAGGCACCATGTACGGCACCCTCTCCAAGATGGAAAAGGACGGACTGATCCGCTTCCACAGCGAGGAGGAGAAGCGCAAGCTCTATCAGATCACGGACCTCGGAAGGGAAATTCTGGACATGGAAATCGCGCGGATCGCAAGACTCTACAGGAACAGTAAAGGAGAAGAGATCGATGCTTAAAACATTTTATCGTTTCTATACCATCGCGGATTATGAAGAAGAGGAAGCCTGGCTGAGAGAGCAGCACAAAAAAGGCTGGAAGCTTGTGAGAATGGTCCCGCCCTGCTTTTTCACCTTCGCCTCCTGTGATCCAGAGGACGTCATCTACCGGCTGGACTACAAGAACTCATCACAGTCGGCGGAGTATATGCAGATGCTGAAGGACTTCGGCTGGGAATACATCGGCGACTGCCTCGGCTGGCTCTACTTCAGGAAGCCCGCTCAGGCCGCCGAGACCGAAGAGGACGGCGAACTCTTCTCTGAGAACGCCTCCAGAGTGGAAATGGTGAGCAGAATCGTACGCACCCGCCTGGTTCCGCTCGGCATCATTTTCCTGTGCTGCGTGGTTCCCAACGTGCTCCGCGCCGGCAGCGAAGGATGGACCGCCTTCCGCATCTTCTTCCTCGCTATGTTCGTGATTTACGTTTACCTGCTCGTTCACTGCGGCGTCAAGCTCAAAAGGATCCGCAGCCGCTATGAGCAATAACAATAAAAAACAGGAGGTATCCCCATGAACCGCAAGATCCTCGTCATCGGAAGTCTGAACGTCGACCAGTCTGTGCAGGTAATGAGCCTGCCCGCGCCCGGCGAGACCATCAAAGGTCATGACCTCAAATACTTAAACGGCGGCAAGGGCGCGAACCAGGCCGTCGCCTGCGGGCGCCTCGCAGGTGAAGCCGGAACCGCCGCCATGCTCGGCTGCGTCGGAGACGACGATTTCGGCAAAATGCAGCTGGACAGCCTCAGTGCATCCGGTGTGGACACGCAGTACATCCGCCGGATCAGCGGCACCCCGACCGGCATGGCCCTCATCTGTGTCGACAGCAAAGGCGCCAACACCATCGTGATCATCGCCGGCGCGAACGCATGCGTCACCCCGGAACTGCTCGAAGAGAGCGGGAGCAGAAAGGCGATTGACGAAGCCGATATCCTCCTTCTTCAGATGGAGATTCCCTTCGAGACAAATCTGGCTGTCGTCGACCTCGCGGCAAAATCAGGAAAAACCGTCATTCTGAATCCCGCTCCGGCGCCCGACCACAGCATCCCGGACGAATTCTTCGCGAAGCTGGACTTTATCACGCCGAATGAAAATGAGCTGGCGAGCCTGACCGGCATGCCCTGCGGCACCATCGATGAGATCGCGGCGGCGGCAGATGCCCTGCTGCAGAAAGGCGTCCGGAACGTCCTCGTCACCATCGGCGAGCGCGGCGCTCTTCTGGCAAATCAGGACGGAATCCGCCACATTCCCGGCATCCCCGCGGACGCAATCGACACCACCGCGGCGGGCGATACCTTCAACGGCGCCTTCGCCGTCGCCCTCTCCGAGGGGAAAGACGTCGAAGAAGCGATTGATTTTGCCAACAGAGCCGCCGCCATCTCCGTCACCCGCAGAGGCGCCCAGGACTCTGTCCCTTACAGAACTGAATTAACTGAACTCATCTGAAATCACCGCTGCGGACGCAGGTGAAACCGGTCCGCAGACGGTACGCATTAAGGAGACAGAATATGACACAGAAGACGATTGACCGCATCCGCAGATTCACAGAGGACCGGGACTGGGAGCAATTCCACACGCCCGGAAACATCGCAAAATCCATCGTCATTGAAGCCGCTGAGCTGCTGGAGTGCTTCCAGTGGGACGAAGAAGAGTATGACCTCGGCCATGTGAAGGAAGAGCTCGCCGATGTTCTGGTTTACTGCCGGAACATGCTCGACCGCCTCGGCCTCGACGAGGACGAAATCGTGAATGCGAAAATGGATCAGAACGAGCGGAAATATCCCGTCGACAAGGCGAAAGGCCGCAACGACAAGTACGATAAACTGGGGTGAGCGGGATGATTGCAGTATATGAATTTCTCGGAGACGAGCCGATCGAAGACGTGATCACCTGTCTGCATTTCAAAGTGGACAAGGTGGTCTATTTCGGCTATCACAGCACGATTCAGAAGCGGAAGACCGTCACGGAAGCTTTCCTGAAAAAATACTGCGGCGTTCAGACCGTGCAGTTTCACGAGCTGTCGCGGAAAGACCTCCAGTCGACGCTGAAAACCATGCGCGCCGAAATCCGCCACGAGAAAAGCCTCGGCGGAAAGACTTATTTTGACATCACGGGCGGCGAGGATCTGATCCTGGTCGCCTTCGGCATGCTCTCACAGGAATTCGATACGCCGATGCATCTGTTCGACATTCCCGCCGACCGCCTGATCGAGCTGGATGCGGGAGCGAAGACGAACATCAGCCGGGACGTTCCGGCGCAGCGGGTCGAGCTGAACCTCGAGCGGCTGATCGAGCTGCGGGGCGGCGTGATCAACTGGGACCTGCACAAAGAGCTGAAAGAGGATGATCCGGATTTTGCGGAGGACGCGGGCAAAATCTGGCGCATCGCGAAGGAAAACTGGGATTTCTGGAATCCGCTCTCGGGGCTTCTGCGCGAGCATCTGCTGCCGGACATCAACCTGCGCGTCGAGCGAAGCACACCCGAGGTGATCCGGATTCTGCGCGAATCGAAAAACAGACTGGACAGTCCGGAGCAGTTGGGCCGGCTTCTCGACCTGCTCGCCGCGGAGGGACTGGTGGAGAATGTGGTGCACACGCAGGAACGGTTCGGTTTCAAATATAAAAGCGAGGCTGTGAAACAGTGCCTGTGGGACGGCGGCAGCATTCTGGAGCTTTATACTTATGTGAATGAGAAGGACAAGTACGACGACTGCAAGGTCGGCATTCACCTCGACTGGGACGGCGTGATCCATTCCCAGCCGGGCATGGACGTGCTCAACGAGATCGACGTGCTCGCGCTGAAGGGCAACGTGCCGGTCTTTATGTCCTGCAAATCCGGCAGGATGGACGGCAAAAAAGCCCTGTCGTCTCTGTATGAGCTCGAGACCGTCGCCAGGCGCTTCGGCGGAAAATATGCGAAGAAAATTCTGATCTCCGCCCAGCCCATCGAGAGCGTCTACCTTGAGCGGGCGACGGAGATGGACATCGAAGTGAGGTGAACCTGTTTTTCCAGGTACTTGATCACCAGCGGGAAGCAGAATGAGATGTAGAACATCTGAAGGAAGCAGGAGACGAGTGTACCGACGGGTCCGCCGATCCAGTCTTTTAAGAGCGGGACCAGAATCAGGCTCACCGCGTAGTACGAGACCAGTCCGTATGTGAGGCGGGTCAGCTTCGCGGTGAGCGGAATGTCCGTCGAAAACCGGACAAAGCGCCGCTCGAGAATCCATCCGACGAGAAAGGCGGAGCACCAGCCGACGCCTTTAAACGTGTCATTCGCCATTTTGGCCCCGTCCACAATCAGCTTGCCGGCTGAATCATAATCCTGAGGATAAGACTTCAGTCCCGCGTACAGCGCGACAGCCGCCGCCAGCACAAGTCCGATCACACACACCAGAGTGCTCTTCTCCGGGTGATCACCCAGCCATGTCATCAACCGGTAGGTCAGGTACATGACCAGCGTTCCGGCGATCATACCCACGAGAACGTCCTGCGGCGTATGCACCCCGAGGAAATTCCGGCTGAATGCGACCAGCACCACCATCAGCCCGAGCATGATGCGAAGCCGTGCGGGGAAGTCTTTGCGCACCGCGCCGCCGCCGAACACCGTCGCGGCATTCATTGTATGGCCGCTCGGGAAGGAATATCCGGTGGCAGTCGTGATGGCATCGCCGTGAGGGACAATGGCCGGATCCCGTATCCACGGGCGGTAGGCGCAGACAGTCACCTTCAGAACGCCGTTCACCAGCCGGTTGCCGGAAAAGCCCATCAGAAGATAAGTGCCCAGCTCCTTGTCAATGCACCAGTAGATGGCTGCCATGATGAAAAGGGCCGTGGTCAGCTCGCCCAGAAACGTCATTTTGGCAAAAAAAGCGGCAAGAATGGCACCGGGCCCGTTCCGAAATTCCTGCAGCGCAAGCAAATAGCGAATATCCATCAGTGTATCTCCTCGGACAGAATCGCAATCACACGTGAGAACGTGCGTGAGACAAAACATTGAGCACATTCAGATAATACCACACAGAGTGGAAATCTGATAAAGTTATAGTGATTAAGCTGTATCAATACAGGAGATGAATAAGTAAATGGATAAAACTGTAATAACGGAAGCAGAAAAGAAAGTGCTTGTCATGAGCGTCGAAGCCGCAATGAAGCAGCTCGCGGAAATCAACGCGTATGTCTCAAAGCTCAGGAGCATCGAGGATCTCGCCGCCGGCGGTCAGATCAATCTGGCGCAGATGTCTTCGATGGTCAGCCCGGAGATGAAGAAATCGCTCCTGCTCGGCGCGGCGTCAAAACTGCCGCACCTTATGTATCTGCGGAACCACGAGGACGAAATCACCGACACGAAAGAACAGACGCAGGAAAGCAGGGAGAAAATCCTCGCTTACATTTCCGAGTGCCGCTCTTCGATCCGCGAGAAGGAGCAGGCGCGCGCGGAGAAAGTAAAGGAATACAAGAAAGCCGCCGCGGAAAAAGCCGCATCGCTCCCGGACGATCTGCCCGAAATGCTGGACGACCTGTTGAACGCAGACGTGAACAAGCGCGTCCGGCAGTACAACGAAATCTGCCTGAAGCTCTACCGCAATCAGCAGCAGATCGAGCGGAAACTCGCTGCCCTCGAGAAAGTGAACGCGGATCTGATCGGGCTGTACGAGCAGTCGGATACGGACATACTGGGTCTGCAGCAAAAGATGGATCACCTCGTCGAGCTTCTCGTAGCGCTGGATGCGCCGGAATCCATTCTGGACAGCTGCGTCATCGTCGACGGGGAAGAAGAGACAGGCGGTGAAGCGGAATGATTTCAGCACGCGAAAAAGAATTTATTATGGTGAATCAGTTTCTGGCTGACCGGATCAGAAACTGCGAAGGCCGCCTGGAGCGCATCAGTTCTGTCGGGGCGGAGCAGGCGCCGACGCCGGACGAGGCGCAGGCGCAGGCGCCTGACAGACAAGTCCTTCCTGACGTCGAAAGCTATGAGGAGCTTGCTGCCCTGGCGCGCGAAGCCGGCTACACCACCTCCTATCGGGCAGATGACCTTCTGACGGAGGAGGAACTGACGCGCCTTGACGCGGAGTACACGCAGATTGAGGCAGATTTTGCCGAGGCGACAAAACTGAACAAAACAGATGCGGGGTTTATCGTGATCGCCGCTGCTTTGCAGCTGATCCGGCAGGTGCTTCAGCCCAAACTGAAGGTCACCGTCACGCCGGCCGCCGCGAAGGAGGGAAGCCTGAAGCTGCAGTCCGCGAGCTTCGGACACGCGTCTCACTCGGGGACGATTACCGAGTTCCTGAAGGACAACAGAAGCGGAAAGGACGAGGAGGTCCGCGAGTACTATGCCTCGCTGGAGGATATCTCGAATATCACGGGCTACGCGCCCTATGACGTGACCAAAGGGGCGGAGGAGCACGGCGCCCACCTGAACATTCTCAACCACAAATACAAAACCCTCGGACACGATCAGTATTTTGGCTATTTCTTCGGCACCTGCAATATTTTGACCAATACCATGAGCGTGGCGGGCAGAGACGTCTTCAAAACCGTGCATGTGCGCAACAACTGCGTCGGGGAGGACGCGGATTTTGAACAGGTCCTGCTGCACTGCGTGGAGCGCTTCAAAGAATCCCCGAAGACGGTCGCGCTGGCGCTGCTCAAGCAGGCCTACCACGTCGCCTCCGGCCAAAAGAAGAATAGTAAGGGCGGCGTGAGCCAGACGCTGCTGAAGCTTCTTGCCAACACGGAAATCGTGGACAGCCTGTGCGATGTGGACCTGGACATCGAGCACGCGGACGTCTACCTGAAGGCCGCTGTCAAACAGGGCACGATCGCGGAGCTGGTCAATTTCCTCATCGCCGTGGCGCACAGAATGACCATGGCCGCGGAGGAGTACCAGGCGGCAGGCGGCGAAGGCATCACCCTCGACGTCGTCCGGCAGTTCAACGTTTTCAATAAATCCGAGCGCCTCTCCGAAGTCCGGACCCGGAAGATCCTGATCATTTCCAATGCGATCGCGTCGGGCATCAACCTGGCAGCCATCGGCAGCACTGCCGCCGTCATGGGCGCGCCCGAGAACCCGCAGGTCATGAAAGAGGTTTTGCAAAATCTGGATGTCGGCGGCCTGGTCGTCACCTGCCTGCACCTTTTCAGCGACACCCGCTTCATCACCAAAATCAAGAAGGACTACCTCGCGGGCGTCATCCAGGGAAGCGCTGAATCCATTGAGATAATCGTGTGATGTTTACTATGCTCTATGAAAACTATCGGAATTGATATCGGAACCACTACAATCAGCCTGGTCTGCCGCGACAGCGGGAATGCAAAATCTGGCTCACCCGCCTCGTCTGCCGGCCCCGGCAAAATCTGTGCCGTCCGCACGGTCGGGAATGACAGCGCAGTGCAGGCAAATGTTAATGCGCAGCGCGTCCAGGATCCACAGCGTATCGCTGACATTGTCCTGGAGTCGCTTGATGTGATGCTTTCAGAGCATCAGGATGTTCGCTGCATCGGCCTGACCGGCCAGATGCATGGAATCGTCTGCACAGACAGCGAAGGAAAGGCGGTCAGCCCGCTTTACACCTGGCAGGACCAGCAGGGCAATGTTCCGCTTCCGGACGGAAAAACAATGGTGCAGCAGATCCGCGAGGCAACAGGCATACAGGCTGCGTCCGGCTACGGGCTGGTCACGTATATGTGCCTGCAGAGAACACACAGGCTTCCGTCGGATTATGGCTGCATCTGCACTATCCCCGATTATATCGGCATGCTCCTGACCGGCCGCAAAACTCCTCTGACGCACACCAGCATGGCGGCCAGTCTTGGCTTCTATGATGTGAGAAACAACTGCTTTGACCGCGCGGCGCTGGAAGCGGTCGGCATTGATCCGGCTATTCTGCCGCAAGTTACCGGGCAGATCGAAGTACTTGGAAATTTCAGGGGCATCCCGGTGACGACTGCGATCGGCGATAACCAGGCAAGCTTCCTGGGCAGTGTTGGCCTACGGGAAGGAGTTCCGCTTATCAACATCGGGACCGGCGGCCAGATTTCGGTGATGACCGAGCGCTATATTGAGGCGGCGGGAATCGAAACCCGCCCGCTGATCGACGGCAGTTTCCTGTGTGTCGGCGCGTCCCTCTGCGGCGGAAGAGCCTATGCGATTCTCGAAAAATTCTTCCGGGAATATGCCGCGGCAGCAGGCTGCGATGGCGGAAGCCAATCTGATGCCGGAGGTCCGAACGCTGTCGGAAGCCAGTACGAGATTATGCGCAGGCTGGCTGAAGAGGCGTATGAGACGTCACTTGAGACATCACTCGAGACGTCACTTGTCGTGAATACACGGTTTCAGGGTACGCGCGAGAACCCGGAAGAGAGAGGAAGCATCCTCAACATCAGCGAAGAAAACTTCACACCCGGAGGCCTCATCGTAGGCGTTCTGCAGGGAATTTCCCGCGAACTCTATGACATGTACAGCGCCATTCAGGCTGAGACAGACCCGCAGGGCGGCCAGCCTGTTGATTCAGAAACCGGAACAGGAGATGAGCAAGATGAGCGCACTATCATTGTCGGCTCAGGCAATGGCCTGCGCCGGAATCCGCTTCTGCAGCGCATCATAGAAGAAATGTTTGACGCACAGCTTATTATTCCTGATTTAGAGGAAGAAGCTGCCTGCGGCGCCGCTTGGGCCGCGGAGCGCTGCGGGTAATCAGGCTGTGCGGCGGGTGACATAGCGGCACTGCGGGTGACGTTACAGAGCTTCGTCTGAATCGTGTGTTGTTGAATTCTTGCGAACACCCCCGTTGTACCAAACCGCGGCGATCTTGGGAAAAGGGTACAACAAATTAATGTGAATTTCTGCTTTCGAAAATACTTGCTTATCGGGATTGAACTCATTTCTGCATTTGCTTGCAAATGAGTTCAATTTTTTTACTTGCTTTTCCGGCAAAACGAAAATTGCTGAGATGAACGTCTCACTCATTTGTACTCTTTTAAAAGGAAATTAAGAGAAGAGTACAACAAATGAACATCTGCTGTTTTTTCAGGCATGGGATATTGTACTCATTTTCCGGAAAAGCAGCAGGAGAGAACAATTATTGCACAAACTGCTTTCGGAGGCCCTCGGAACATCCCACAAACCACTCGCCGGAAGCTCCGCACCACCCGCCCAGCCCCCTTATTTTCATGTGATTTTCCATGTGACACTTCTGTGATGTTTCGTTTGTTAATCTCTTATCAGATCAAGACAAACAGCGCCGACAAACAAGGCAGGCGCAAAAACAAAAAACAAAGGACAAAGCATTACAGCTTAGAGAAAAGAGGAAAAAGAAATGACAGCAATGATGAATATCAGAAAGAAACTTACGGCAATGGTTATCGCGGCGCTGGTTATGACAGCGATGCTTTCTATCACCGCTCACGCGGCAGCTCCGAAGAACCCCTACATCGGCGGCTGGACCACCAAGGTTGAGAACGTGACCGCAAACATCGATGTCTTCGATAACGGCACAGTGTGCGTCGTCTTCTCCGACGATCCGAGCACCGGCACCTTTTACAACTACGTCATCGCCGAGGACGGCTCCCTGGTCGTCTTCACGGATGAGAGCGAGATGATCGGCGCGTACGGCATGTACAACCCGAACATGCTTCTTGACTACGACGGACGTGCCTGGACGAGAACCTACTAAGCCGGGAACACAACAAACCGGGAACACAAGCCGGGAACTCGACAAGCCGGGAACTAATCAAGCCGAATAGATTTTTCAGCAGGGGCACGGAAGTGCCCCTGTTTTTTGCCGGGGCGTTAGAGTATACTAACGATTGATACGGAGGTTATTCAAGCATGAAAAAGCAAGTGTTTCGAGTTGATTCGGACGGGTTCAACGGAGCCTGGTATCCCTGCCCCAGGGGCAGCAGCAAAGGAATGATTCTCATGATCGGCGACAGTTCCGAGGATTACATGGCCCGGACCTGCGCAAAATGGGTGAACCGCCAGGGCGTTCATGTGATGGCAATGTCGGCGGACAAGAAGGACTACGGGCACCACAGCTATCCGCTGGAGCGCTTCGGCACAGCGATCGCCTTCATGAAGGCCCACGGCTGCGGGAAGCTGGGTGTCGTCGGCGCTTCCACCACCGGGATGATGTCGCTGCTGGCGGCCGCGTACTATCCTGAAATCTCGCTGACCATCGCCATCTCGCCGCCGGATTTTGTCATGGAGGGCTTTTACCGCGACGGCCTGGACGGCGCCACCGAGCGCCCCGGCGACTACGAGTCCAGCGTGACGTGGCAGGGCGAGCAGCTCCCGTTCCTGCCCTACGCCTACCGGCATCCCGAGTACTGGCAGAAATTAGTGGAAGAGGCAAAATCAGGCGGCAACAAGGCTGCGGCGCGGGAGATGTTTGACGAGTCCGAGCGCCGCCATCCGATTCAGGAAGAAGAGCGGATCAAAGTCGAAAACATTCACGGCAGGCTTATTTTCATCGGCGCGGAAGACGACGTGCTGTGGGACACCTGCAGATACATCCGCAGAATGATGGAGCGCCTGTCGCGCCTTCCGCATGACAGCGTCTCCGAGGCCTGGATTTACGAACACGGGACACATTTTGCCTTTCCCGAATCCATGCTCAAAATGATGCTGCCGGTGGGCTCGTCGCTTCTGGTCTCACTCATGTTCAAAGCCGGAAAAGAATACAAAAACGAATGCCGGGAAACGCGGCTCGACATCGACAGGAGGATGAAAAATGCCCTGGCGGAGTGGTAATTCCGCCGGGGTATAATATAATGGCTCTGTAGTACATTTCAACCACTGTTTGGCTCGTCCGTCGTACTGCACATTCATCGGAAATTCCGGAAATTGACCATAATCCGGGGAAATTCGCAATTTGAGTACAGAAAATGGAGGCAGAAATCGGAAATTCCGAGCGCTGAAATTGAAAAATTGTACTTAATCCGGGAAAAAGAGGGAATCATGGTCACATTTCAGCTGCAGAAGATGAGCAAGCTGGGTCAAGTCCTAAATGTGGTGTAAAAGTTAAATCCTGTTATAACTTAGTTGCAGTAGCACCTTCCCAACCACCAGTCAAGGCCCGGCAACGCCTTGCTCCATAGCAGCCTTGACTGCCGTCTGGTGCGGTGCTCAATTGTTACCAAGAGGTGCCTTGCACCTCCTGCCGCTTAAGCGGCCAGAGATCGAAGGTATTGTTCGTGTGCCAGCAAGGCGAGCTTCCCCCGGGTCTCTGATGAGATCTTTGACATTGAACTTCCATAAAACTGTTTCTTCTTT